>CP054838.1:1395833-2054166 GCA_028768545.1 Desulfobacter sp. | reverse complement strand
TGATCTTCGGCGGCAAACGGGTCTGCGGTGTGGGCTGCATCGGCCTTGGCGACTGTGTAAAGGCCTGCCAGTTTGGCGCCGTATACATGGGGCCGGACGGACATCCTGTGGTCAGAGAAGAAAAATGCGTGGGGTGCGGGGCCTGTCAGAAAGCCTGTCCCAAGGACATCATTGAGGTCAAGACCCTGTCTGAAAAACTCATGAAGTTCAACCAGAAACATGACCCTCTGGCCCCCTGCGCCCAGACATGTCCGGCTGAAATCAATATTCCCAGGTACATCAACCAGCTGAAAAACGGTCAATACAAAGAGGCGGTTCAGACCATCCGGATGCGCAATCCCCTGCCGCTTGCCTGCGGCCGAGTCTGCCCCCATCCTTGTGAAAACGAATGCCGCAGGGGCGTTAAGGACGAACCGGTTTCGATCAACCAGCTCAAACGCTTTGTTGCAGATTATGAGATGAATTCAGGTTCCAGGATTCCCATTACCTGTGCCCCGGACACGGGCAAAAAAATTGCTGTTATCGGCGGAGGGCCGGCAGGGCTTTCCTGTGCCTTTTTTCTGCGGCGCATCGGACACCAGGTCAATATTTTTGAGGCCATGCCCAAGCTGGGCGGCATGCTCAGATACGGCATCCCTGAATACCGGCTGCCCAAAAAAGTATTGGACTGGGAGATCCAGGGTATTCTGGATCTGGGCATCAATTCATTCTGCCATTTGAAATTCGGTGTGGATTTCGGTCTGGGGTCTCTTATGGCCGCCGGATACAACGCGGTCTGCCTGGGTGTCGGAGCCTGGAAAGATTATGAACTGGGGATCGAAGGAGAGGATCTGCCCGGATGCTTTACCGGCATTGACTTTCTCCAGAGAATTTCCTCGGGAGAAAAGATTGAACTGGGCAGAACCGCTGCCATTGTGGGCGGCGGAAACACTGCAGTGGACTGTGCCAGGACCTTGCTTAGGCTGGGCCTTGACAAAGTGTACATGGTCTATCGACGGACCCGGAAAGAAATGCCGGCCAATGAAGTGGAAATTGTGGCCTCGGAAGAAGAGGGGATCCACTTTGTCTTTCTGGCTGCCCCCACACGGGTCAAAGCCAATGAAGAGGGCCGCTGTTCATCCCTTGAATACCTGAAAATGCAGCTGGGAGAACCTGATGCCTCAGGCCGGCGGAGGCCCGAACCCATTGAAGGCTCTGAAACCCTTTTGGATGTGGACATGGTCATCTCAGCCATTGGCCAGTCTCCTGACACCTCTTTCAAGGAGCAGGATCCCCACCTGAGAATGACCGAACTGGAACTGACAAGGTGGAACACCGTGGACAATGATCCTGCCACTCTCCAGGCCTCGGTTCCCTATATCTATACGGCAGGGGATGCAGCCACAGGACCTGCGCTTGTGGTGGACGCCATCGGTTCCGGCCGTCGGGCGGCCCGGTCCATAGATCTTTTCCTCAAAGGAGAGCCTGTTAAACCCCCGGTGGATTCTCTTCAGCAAAAACGGATCCACGAGTCTATTTTCAGTTCTGTGGACGGGGTGGGCCGGATCAAACGGGCCAAAATGCCGGAACTCCCCATGGACCAGCGATTGGATTCCTTTGTTGAGGTGGACCTGGTCCTGCCCGAAGAAGAGGCCCAAAGGGAAGCGGCACGATGTCTTAACTGTTGCAGGATATGCTACGACCCGGATCCCAATTTCCCCATTGCCAAATAATTTAATATAGTGCATAAACAATAAGGTCTGCACATAAAATGTGCAGACCTTATTGTTTACACCATAAAAAAAACGGCGATTCATTTTGAGTTCACACCCCTCCCTTTCCAAAGGGCTAAAAATTTTTACAGCCATTCTGGCTGGAACGGCAGTGGTCTGTGCAATTGCCGCGGTTACCGCTTTTTTCCAGATCAAAACCTTTGTGGACCGTCCGGCCAATCCCAAGGGTCAAACAATCGAATTCACCATCCCCCAGGGCCAGACCCTGGCCACCATAGCCAGGAACCTGGAAAAAGACCAGGTGATTACCAATGCCCTGAAGTTCAAACTCTATGCCCGGTATAAAAAGGCGGCCACCCGGATCAAGGCAGGCGAATATCAGCTCTCGTCTGCCATGTCCCCCCATCAGATCATGGCAGCCCTGACCTCCGGCCGGGTCAGGCTCTATCGGTTTACCGTGCCCGAAGGTCTGAACATGGACGAGACAGCAAGGCTTGCACAAAAAGCAGGGCTATGTTCAGAGCAACGGTTTTTAGCCTTGTGCCGGAATCCAAACCTTGTCAAAGCAATGAGCCCGACCGCCCATACCCTTGAAGGCTATCTTTATCCGGACACCTATTTTTTTCCCAAAAACACCCCCTGTCAAAAGGTGATCAAAAAAATGACCCAGACCTTTACCCGGGTATTTACCCCCCAATGGGAAACAAGGGCCCGGCAGACGGGATTCACCGTTCATGAAATCGTGACCCTGGCCTCGATCATTGAAAAGGAGACAGGAAATGCTGCAGAACGGCCTTTGATCGCGTCGGTCTTTCATAACCGGTTAAAAAAAAGAATGCGTCTTGAAAGTGACCCCACAGTGATTTACGGGGTAGACGATTATCACGGCAGGATACGATACCGCCACCTGCGGCGGGTGACCCCCTACAATACCTATCAGATCAAAGGCCTTCCTTTGGGTCCCATTGCAAATCCCGGTGCCCTGGCCCTTGAAGCAGCCTTGTATCCCGCCAAGAGTGATTATCTGTTCTTTGTTTCCAAAAACGATACCACCCATCAATTTTCAAAAACTCTGAAAGATCATAACCGGGCAGTGAAACGATACCAGCTTAATCGTTAAACTGATTGAGGTAGACAATCAAGGCCCCGCTTTTGTTCTTTTTCCGCTGCTCCCACGCATAGGAGAGGATCAGCTTCTCTTTTTTCATGGCCTTGAGAATATCTTCAACCACCTGGGGCAGCACCGGGCCTTCCTGGGAATGTACGCCCCGGCCCACAATGATGCGAAGGGTAAAAAAACCCTGGTGCATGGCCCCGTGGATAAAGGATTTGGTCTTGATCTCAGCACCCAAGGCCGTAGATCCGTGGAGATCCAGATCCATCTCAGGCGGGGGATACCGTTTGAGCCTTTTTTTCAGGGGAACAGGCTTGGGCGGCCTGGCCGAAATTTTCTTTTTTTTCAAGGACTCGTCCAAAAGCAAGGCAAAGTTTTCTTTTAAAGTCTCTTGGGTTTCTTGATCTTCTGCCCTGGTTTCTGGGGTCTCATTTTCCGGATCGTGTAAAAAGCGACTCTCATAATTTTCGATAAAAGGAAGCCCGTGTTTGTTCACCCTGGATCCAGGCGCTGACCTCTTTTCTTTATTTCTAGTTTTTGGAGATTTATTTTCGCACAAAAATGCAGTCAAAAAATCCCGGTCCGATTCCAGAACAGGCAAGTTGTTTTTTTTCTTTGTTTTTTTCTGGTTTTTTTTTAATTTTTCTTGTTTACCCATAGCCCTATTCTATCTTATACAGGGCCAATTTTCAAGGCAGGATAACGGCCTGGGTATTTGACTTTGGCTATCCTTCCTGCTATTGTCCATTTCATGAATATTGGCAGCATTGTAGAATATATAGATCAGCAAAAAATAATATCTGCGATCATCCTAAGTGAGAAAAAAGGCAAGCTCAGATTGCTCAATGAAAACAGCCGAGAAGTCAATTTTTCCGAAAAACGGCTGTCTCATATCTCCCAGGCCCGGCTGAATACGGATCTGGCCAAAAGTACTCTGGTCAGTCACCTGAAACAGGCCACAGAGACCCGCAGACGTTTATCTGAGTCTATCAATATACGGGATCTGTGGGAAATTCTCCATGACGACCCCGAGGAAATAGATATTTCCGCCATGACCTTGTTTTGTTTTGACCCGCCCTTGACTCCGGACCATGAAGCCGCGGTTATCCGGGCCTTTTTCTATGACCGCCTTTATTTTAAATTCAACAAATCCATTTTTTTGCCCTATACAGAGGAACAGGTTAATGCCAGGAAACGGCAGGTAAAAGAGGCCAAACGGAGAGAAGAACTGATCATCAAAGGCGCCTCATGGCTTAACCAGCTTCAAAAACAGGACAAACCGCCTGAATCCCAGCCTGATCCTAAAATCGTTGACATCCTAAAGAATTACTACCTTTTTGGCAATGACGCAGACATGGCCGCCACAGCCAAACAAATGATCAAAAAATCAGGATTAACCCTGGTGGATCAACTATTCAAACTTTTTGTCAAGGCAGGACTCTGGGAGGTTGACCAGAACATTGATCTTCTGACCATGCAGATTCCGACTTCATTTTCTCCAAGGGTGATGGATGCGGCAGCCCGACTGTCCAAGACCGCGGCCAGGGTGTTTGATGATCCCAAACGAAAAGATCTCACCAAAGTTCCTCTGATTACCATTGACGGTCAGTCCACCCAGGACTATGACGATGCCATCAGCCTCGAGACAACGGAAAACGGATACCGCTTAGGAATTCACATCATTGATGTGGGCGCCTATATCAAAAACGGGGATTTTATTGATATGGCGGCCCGGTTCAGGGCCTCATCCATCTATATGCCCGATGACAAGCTGCCCATGATTCCCTCTTCTTTGTCCGAAGATCTGTGCAGCCTCAAGGAAGGCCAGATCCGCCCGGGAATTTCCACCCTTGTTCATATGAACCGTTTTTTCAAGGTTCTGGACTATGAAATCGTTCCCAGCATCATCAAGGTCCACCAGCAGATGAGCTATTCAGAAGCCAATCTGCTCAACGGAAAAAACGACCCCATCACCAGTCTTTACAAGATGGCCACCCTGTTAAGGGAAAAACGGCTTAAAGCCGGTGCCATCCAGATCACCCTGCCCGAGGTCAATGTCTGGCTGGAAGATCATCAAGAGATCAGATACGCCAAGGTCGACCGGGAAAATCCCTCGAGGATGCTGGTCTCTGAAATGATGATCCTGGCCAACTCCTTGATGGCCGAATTTCTCTCAACCAACGGAATGCCGGCGGTTTTCAGGTCCCAGGCCCAGCCCAAGCAACGGATATTCAAAGGCATTGAAACCGCACTCATGCCCAATTTCATGCAGCGCAAACAATTGAGCCGGGCCATGATCAACACCCATGCCGACCCCCATGCAGGACTGGGGGTCAAGGCCTATGTGACGGCCACCTCCCCGATCCGAAGATACCATGATCTGCTGACCCAACGTCAGATCAAAGCACTCTTAAGGATTGGCAATCCATATTCTGCGCAGGAGCTTGACGATATTCTCCAGTCCATCTCCATCTCAATGGCCAATACAGGCCGGCTCCAGGCGGCCCGTAAACGGTACTGGCTGATCAAGTATCTGGAAAAAATGAAGGGGCAAAATTTTGAAGGACTGGTCCTTGACTGCCACAGGGACCACTACAATGTGCTGATCAAAGAATTCATGCTGGAAGCAAAACTTCCCTCGTCAGGATTTAAACTCAAGCATGGAGATCTGATCCAGATCACCATCCAGCATGCAGATGCCCGCCGCAATCAACTCACCCTGTTCACCGTTTAAATTTTTGCAACCAGAAGTGTTACCCCATCCGGGCAGTGAAGATCGCCTTGGACCCGTAAACGCAAAAAAATTTATGGGATGACCAATTGATAAATCATGAACGCCTTTACAGGCCATGGGGCCGGACCTCGGATTTGCAAAAACAAAATTAACAGCCCGTCAATTGATCCACAATTCGATTCAGGGTATTGGACGGCCGCATCACTGAGTCCAAAATCTTTTCATCGGGGTGATAATATCCGCCCAAATCCACGGGTTTTCCCTGAACTGACAACAACTCTTTGAGAATTTTTTCTTTATTTTCCGATAATGCCAGGGCCACAGGCGTAAAAATCTGTTTAAGATTCCGGTCTTTTTCCTGGTCTGCCAAGGCCTGTGCCCAGTAAAGGGCCAGATAAAAATGCGCCCCCCGGTTATCCAGTTCGTTCACCTTTCTGGACGGAGAGCGTTTGTTCATCAAAAATTGGGTATTGGCCTGATCCAGTGCTCTGGCCAATACCAAGGCCCCGGAACACCCCTCTTTATTGCCCAGGTCCTCAAGGGAGGCTGCCAGGGCCAAAAACTCACCCAGAGAATCCCAGCGCAGATGATTTTCATCGATGAACTGCCGGACATGCTTGGGTGCGGAGCCGCCCGCACCTGTCTCAAAAAGACCGCCACCGGCAAGCAAGGGCACAATGGATAGCATCTTGGCAGAGGTGCCAAGCTCTAAAATGGGAAAAAGGTCCGTCAGATAATCCCTGAGCACATTCCCGGTGATGGATATGGTATCCTGACCCGCCCGGATCCGATCCAGGGTAAAGGCCATGGCATTGGAGGGTGAAAGGATCTGGATATCAAGATCCCGGGTATCATGGTCTTTGAGATACGCTTTGACCTTTTCAATGAGACACAGGTCATGGGCCCTGTTCTTGTCCAGCCAGAACACCCCGGCAGATCCTGTGGCCCGAACCCGGCTCACGCCCAATCTGACCCAGTCCCTGATGGCCACATCCTGGGTCTGGCACATGCGCCAGATATCCCCTTTTTCCACGGGATGCTCAAACACAAGCATTCCCGCGCTGTTGGTCACCTGAACAACCCCGGCCTTGTCCATGATAAAAGTTTTATCATGGGACCCGTATTCTTCGGCTTTTTTGGCCATCAGCCCCACATTTGCCACATTGCCCATGGTGGTGACATCAAAGGCGCCGTGGGTTCTGCAAGACTCAAACACCTGGTCATAAATACCGGCATAGGACCGGTCTGGAATCATGGCCTTGGTATCCTCAAGTTCTCCTCTGGGTCCCCACATCCTGCCCGAAGATCTCAGGCAGGCCGGCATGGACGCATCAACGATCACATCACTTGGCACATGGAGATTGGTAATGCCCTTATCAGAATCCACCATGGCCAGGGCCGGACGAGTCTTGTACACAGCCTTGATATCATCTTCAACGGTCTGCCGTGTTTGAGAATCAAGGGTTTGAATCTTTGTATATACGTCCCCGAGTCCGTTGGCCGGGTCCACACCGATTTTTTCAAACAGCCCCTGATGCTTTTCAAACAGCTCCTTGTAATACACCTGAACAGCCTGGCCGAATATATAGGGATCTGAGACCTTCATCATGGTGGCTTTCAAATGAAGCGAAAGAAGCAGATCCTGGTCCTTGGCATCTGAAATCTGGGTTTCAAAAAATTGTTTCAATGCCCTGAGGTTCATCACCGCCCCGTCAATAACCTCGCCTTTTTCAAGGTCAAGCGAGTCCCGAAGCAGGGTCTTATTTTTCTGATCATCCACAAAGGTGATCTTAACCGGGCCGGCCTCTTCCATGACAGCAGAACTTTCCGAGCCGTAAAAATCCCCTGCGTCCATATGGGCCACATGGGATTTAGACGATTTTGACCATGGCCCCATGGCATGGGGGTTTTCTCTGGCAAAGGCCTTGACCGCCGCTGCCACCCGGCGGTCTGAATTCCCCTCCCTGAGTACCGGATTGACCGCAGACCCAAGGACCTTCCCATATTGGGCCTGGATTTTTTTTTCTTGGTCTGTTTCAGGCGTTTCAGGATAATCAGGCAGATCATACCCCTGGGATTTCAGTTCGATAATGGCGGCTTTGAGCTGGGGAACTGAGGCTGAAATATTGGGCAATTTGATGATATTGGCATGGGGCTGTCCTGCCAGTTCTCCAAGATATGTCAGATGGTCTTCCATTCTCCGGTCGGGTTCAAGGCAATGGGAAAAATTGGCCAGGATACGGCTGGCAAGAGAAATATCCCGGGTCTCCACCACAATACCGGCTGGGGCGGTAAAAGATTTTACAATGGGCAGAAAAGAACGGGTGGCCAGTGCCGGGGCTTCATCCGTGACGGTGTAAACAATGGAAGGTATTGACATGTATAATTCCTTTTCTTTTAATAAAATCAACAGGCCAGCAGCCGATCCTGTCGGTCCAATTTTACTTGAACACTCCTTTTTATGGGAAAAAACAGGTTAGCATAAAACCCAAGGGATTTGCCAGACCTCCCATAAAAAAACAGGGTCACCCGGGCAATATTCACCCCAAGGTTGCACCCCTCAGCATTCAATGGTAAAAATAAGGGTATGAAAATAAAAACCAATTTTTATACGTTTACCCCCTATGATACCCTCTTATATGTGGAATCCTTCCTTTCCTGGGATGGCCGGGTGGCCCTTGATTTTGCAACAGACGCAAAACAGATCATTTTAGAGCATTATCAAAATAAACCCTGGGCAATTCTCCATGACGCGCGGGCCTGGCAGCTGGGCACCCCGGAAGTCGAAAAAATGATCGGCAAACTGCTCAACACCCCAAGGAAAAACCACCTGACCCACCATGCCTATGTGACCGGGGCCTCTGAGATTCAAAAATGGCAGGCTGAAAAAGTATTTAAAGACATCCGTGCATATGAGGCCAGGATCTTTGACTCTTTGGACCATGCAAAGACATGGCTCATCTCTTTTGGATACGCTGACCACTAAGCAAAATATTTCATAACCTGAAGGTCAGAAGCTGCGGATTTGAGGAGGCTGGATAGTCATTTCGTAAAATATGCGGGCGAATGATTGATCCCTGACAAAAGGCCTGTGCCGATCAGTTTTTTTGTCAAAACAAAAAATGCCGGAACCGTTAACCGGCCCCGGCATTTCGTCAATGATTCATCGGGCAATCAATGTTTGAAGCTTCTCTGCCCCGTATACACCATGGTGGCATCATTTTGGTTACAGGCCTCAATGGACTGATAGTCGTTCAAAGAGCCGCCCGGCTGAATCACGGCCTTTACGCCTTGTTCCAATCCCACATCAATGCCGTCCCTAAAGGGGAAAAAGGCATCAGAGACCATGGCGGACCCGATCAGACCGCCCTTGACCTCGGCCACATCCGCCTCGATCTCGGACCGCTTGTCCTGGTCTGTCATCTCGGCAAAGCCGATTCCGTGGCGCTCAAAGCAATACCGGTCGCACAACTTTCTATAGGCCTTGTCCACGGCGATTTCCGCCACGCCAACCCGGTCCTGCTCCCCTGTGCCGATGCCCACGGTGCAATTGTCTTTGACATAGATCACCGAATTGGAGGTAATCCCTGATTCCACCAGCCAGCCAAAGAGCATGTCCTCATACTCCTGTGCGGTGGGGGCGCGTTTTACCTTGAACTGCTCCCCTTTGTACTCGGTGGCGGCCAGGGCGAGATCCTCTTTTTTGAGGGTTGAGGGAACAAATGACCATTGGGCCACAAGTCCGCCGTCCATGAGGCTTTTAAAATCAACCACCCGGTCTCCGATAAAGGACTGAAGCTTGTCCATGGCATTGATCCGGATCACCCTTAAATTTTTCCTTGCCCCCAGGATATCGATCACCCCGTCTTCAAATTCCGGGGCCACCACAACTTCTGCGTACTGGGTGGCAATGGCTTCGGCGGTGGCCTTGTCCACGGCCTTGTTCAGGGCAATGCATCCCCCAAAGGCCGCCACACGGTCTGCCATGTATGCATTGGCATAGGCCTGTTCCAGGCTATCTGCCCGGGCAGCACCACAGGGGTTATTATGTTTTACGATCACGGCGCAGGAGGTGTCGGTAAAATACCTGAGAATATTCAGGGAATTGTCCGCATCCATAAGGTTGGTCTTGCCCGGATGCTTGCCTGACTGAAGCAGTTCAATGTCTGAGACCAGATATTTGCCCGGCGTGATGGTCTTTGCATCTCCCAGGGCCAGATTGCCGTTGACCAATCTGTAAAGGGCTGCTTCCTGGCCCGGATTTTCTCCGTAGCGCAACCCCTTTTTAACCCCTTCAATGACCCAGGAGACTTTTTCATAAAACAAGGTCTGGCGGTTGTCCCCGTCCACAAAGGAAATTTCCATTGCCGGGGTAAAATGGTCATCCATAATGGTTTTATACATCTGCTTTAAATCTTTGGACATCGTTTATTCTCCTGTTGAATAAGATGATTGGACCCGGGACATGGTCTGACTGCCCAGGTAGTCGGCAATGGTCCTGTCGTAAAGGGCAGTATGCTCAAATGCTTTTTGGGACAATTCATACCGGTCTGAAAGGGTAAGCGCCCCGTCCTGGTCGCTGACCTTGTCCAGGATACCCTGGTAGGAAGAGGGATCCACCACCGAGGCCACCCGGATGAAATTCTTGGCAGAGGCCCGGATCATGGTGGGTCCGCCAATATCAATATTGCCCCGGGCATTTTCAACACTCACGCCCTCCTGGGCAATGGTCTGGCTGAAGGGATAAAGATTCACCACCACCATGTCAATGGCTTTTGCCTGGGTCCGCTTCAAATCATCCTGGTGGGCCGGATTATAGGTCTCGGTGAGCAGGCCCAGGTAAATTTTGAAATCAAGGGTTTTCACGAGTCCCCCCTGGGTTTCGGGCTGGCCTGTATATTCGGACACCTGTTTAAGACAGGTCTTAGCCTTTTCCGTTAAGATCTCCTTTAGCCGTGCATAGGTGCCTCCGGTGGACAGGATCAGAAGATCGGGATTCTTTTCAAGCATCCCCGGAATAAAGGTCTCAAGACCGGTTTTGTCTGAGACACTCACCAGCATGGTGTTTATTTTTACCTTATTGTCAATTTTATCTACCACATTCTTTCCCATGATCTATCCTTATATTAATGGGGGTTGTCAATTTTTATGGGGCTGAAACTTAAACTATCAAAGGGGTTCAAGTCAAGGCCTCCCCTGGCATCAGAGCTGTGATCTCCTGAAGAATGGGAGCCATTTTTTTCCTGTGCCCAGGGGGAATCATCAAAGCCGGAATTTTGCAATGTTTGATGAATACCCCTGTATTATCATACCCTTGTATATTTTCAAGGGACAAATACCCGGAAAAATCATCCATTGCCGCCCCTTTGTTTTCCCCATCCAGATAAAATTCGAGCATATCAAAGAAATTGCCTGAAAACCAAGATGCATCCAGGTGCTCAATATACTGGAGAAAGATATTGCTGATGGTCAGGGCCAAAGGCGGCATGCTGGCATATCCATTTTTTGTGCAGGCAATTTCAGAGACCATGCTCCGGCAGCCAAAGGGCCTTGCATCATATACCGTACACTGCCGGTCTTCGATCAGGGGACATCTTCCCCAGTCTGGATCATTTTGTTCCTTCTCAACCTCTTTTCCAAGAACACAGGCTGAGGCAAACCCGTTGGTTGTCAGCCGGGGACGATATCTTTTGGACGGCAGCCCTTTTCCCAATCGGGCCCTTACCGTTTCAGCCTCATCCCGGGTCAATCGGGAAAAAAAATATGCGGTTTCCAGACGGGTGGCCGTCACGTTACAGGTACAGCAGTCTGAACATCCCTTTCGGCAGTCCAGGGAAAACCCCGCCATGGCCCGTTCAAATATCTTGTACATCCGGTCAAGAATCTTGATTAAATTTTTTGCATCCATTCGTGTTCATCCTCCTATTGCCCTTTTCATCTATTATAATTTCAAGGGCCAGTCAACCACCCGGGACCCTGTTAAATGTTTTGATCAGTTCGTTGGAATAACTCCGGGGTATTGTAGACAGACCATTAAACCTCTATAATAGTAAAAACAACAACTAAACAATAAGATGATTATGTATTTTTTTATAGCTGCCATCCTGGCATTAACATTGATATACGGGCTGTTCGGGATAAGGGTCATCAGGCCTGCCCGGGTGAATCCCAGGCTGAAGGCCCTGCTCTGGGCTCTTCTATCCATTTGCTATCTGGCCCTTCCCATTGCCGTCTTTTTCCGTTTCAATACCCCTGACAGCCCTGTCTCCATCCCCTTGTCCTGGTTCGCATATGTCTCATTCGGATTTTTCACCCTGACCTTTGCGGCCATCCTGTTGAGGGACAGCCTGTTTTTTATCTTCAAAAGTATTACAACGAGTATCAAACAATTATCGGCCTTGAAGTTTTCATCTGCCCTGCCCCCCTCTTTTACCCGTGTAAAAAATCTTGCCCCAAAGGATTCATCCAAACGCCTGTTCCTGGTCAACACCACCAATCTTGCCCTCTTAGGGGCCACAGGATCCCTAACCGGTTATGGTGTTGGCCATGCAAGACAAATCCCCAGGGTTGTGGATATCCAAGTTGTTCTGGACAGTCTGCCCCCTGAATTTGAAGGGTTTAAAATCCTTCAGCTCACGGATATCCATGTGAGCATGACCATCAGGCGCGATTATGTGAAAGCGGTTGTGGATAAAGCCAACGATCAAAACGCTGACATGATCGTATTGACAGGCGATCTGGCAGACGGACATGTAAAGGATTTACGCTCTGAGACAGCGCCCCTGGCCGCCCTTAAAGCAGGGTTTGGCAAATTTTTTGTTACCGGCAACCATGAGTACTATTCCGGGGTTGAATCCTGGCTGGCAGAAATAAACGCTTTGGGATTTACGTCATTGCTCAACGAAAACCGGATGATCCACCGTAACGGGGCTCAAATTTCCCTGTCCGGGGTTACCGATTACAGGGCCGGGCAGATTGTTCCCCTTCACGCCTCCAGCCCCAAAGCCGCCCTGGCCTCCGTACCTGAAAATTTAACCAAAATCATGCTGGCCCACCAGCCCAAAAGCATTTTTCAGGCCGAGGCGGCAGGCGCGGACCTGCTGATCACCGGCCATACCCACGGCGGGCAGTATATCCCCTGGAACTACCTGGTCCCCCTGGATCAGCCCTATGTCAAAGGCCTTCACACCCATGGCCATACACAGATTTATGTCAGCCGGGGAACCGGTTATTGGGGCCCCCCTTTAAGGATTGGCGCGCCCTCTGAAATCACCGTATTCACACTGGTACAAAAAAAAGCCTAACCGCCAAAAATATCGATCTAAAAAAAGACACAAGGGCATTGCAAACCATTTAAAACCGGCCTTAAATTAAGTCACGGTTGAATTAAAATATTACAAAATATGGCTTAGGATTTTTAATCGTATTCAAGTCGGGTGGCGGGGAGCATATGTGCCCAGCCACCCAACGACGAAAATGATTCAAAAGATTAGAGATCTGGGAGGTTGTATTCTGAACGGGAGCCTAAGAATTCTCAACTGATTTTAATGATCCGGAGTAAAAAAGAACCGCTGAAAATCAAATCCAATATTTTTGATACGAGGATTTGGAATCCTGATCATTTTCCGGTTATGGAGTTTCACAAACTCAATACTCTTTTGATAATGGGTCTGCCATAATTTTTGTACGGATCCATCTTCATATCCCCGCATTAATCCTGCGGTCACCCTCTCAATGGCCCTTTGGTTGGACGGGTGGGTATAAAAGAACCGAGGGGATAGGCCAGGCAGAGACTTGTGTCATAGGTGAAATCTTTAATCTGTTTATGGGATTCATATTCATCTAAGATTTCATTGGCCCCCCTGGGCAGCAGGTCAAACCGATTCCAGGCCACCATTCTAAAAAGGCTTTCATAGGTGGGAACCGCTACAACCTTGAATCCCCCGGCCCTGAGAATTCCCACATCTGTCCAGCCGGCCCCCTGGCCCATGGTAAAGGTTTTGAGCATATCCAGGGTGGTCACGGCGGACAGTTTTTTTCGGGTCTGTTCACTGACAAAAAAGATTCGATATCCGACAATACCCAGGTCAACCGGAAATTTTACAAAATCCATATCCATGGTTTCTTTGTACTTATCTTCATAACTGAGTTTTGCAAAAAAATTTCCGTAATGATTGTTCCTGATCACGGATTTGGCCCTGGGAAAATTCATCTCCGGACTGGGCCTTAGACTGTATGGACCATGGGTGGGCCTTGTTTTTTCCATGGCCAGTTCCAACAGGGCCGTATCATAGTCATACCGTTTGTCTGTAGAACTCTCCTGGGCCCGGTAGGTGATGACCATCTCGGCACGTACAGGAGAAACAAGGATGATCATAACCGTGCAGATAAGTGTCAGAATTTTAGCGACCATCGTTTTTCCAAAGAGTATCATATTCATTAGAGGTTATTTTTTCATGAACCTAAGATATTTTATCATAGACCAGAATCCAGGAAGGTTCAAGCCATGATGAAACCCTAATCCATCATCAAAATACCATCTTCTTTGTTGCCTGCGTTTGCTCCTCCCTGCTACACAGCCGCCGCCCCGGGGGCGACGGCTTAAACAGCTAAGGACCTGTCACTAGGTTTCCGAGAACAGGTGTTTGTATTCCTCCCTCATATTCCGTTTCAGGATTTTGCCAGTGGGTGTTTTGGGCAGGGCGTCAGCAATGATCACTTTTTTGGGGACCTTGAACAGAGCCAGCTGTTCCCTGCACAGGTCGATGATTTCCTGCTCAAGGATTTTTTCTCCCTGCCTGGGAACCACAACCGCAGCCACTGCCTCCACCCATTTTGCATGGGAAAGGCCGATGACAGCGGTCTCCTCCACCCGTTTGTCCAGGTAGATGGCCTCTTCCACCTCCCGAGTGGAGACATTCTCCCCTCCGGTCTTTATCATATCTTTTTTCCGGTCCACCACCGAGATGTACCGGTCTTCGTCCTCAATACCGATGTCTCCGGAATGAAACCATCCCCCTGCCATGGCCTCTTCCGTCTTATCCGGCTCCTTAAAGTACATGATCATGGCATGGGGGCCTTTGCCGCATATTTCACCGGGCTGTCCGGGGGTGGATAGGGGAACGCCGGTTTCAACCTCCAGCCGGGTTTCCATGTTGAGTCCGGCCATGCCGGCCGAGCCCATCTTGTCCATAGCGTCTTCTGCCTTGAGAATGGTGTGGTAGGGAGCAAGTTCCGTCTGTCCGTAATAATTGTACACCCCTGCCCCGGGCAGCCGCTCCAGGATTTCTTTGAGTACTTCCACGGGCATAATGGAGGCCCCGTAATAACATTTTTTCAGGCAGGAAAGGTCGTACTTATCAAAATCCGGGTGGCGGAGGAGGCCGATCCATACCGTGGGCGGGGTGAAAAACACGGTGGCCCGTTGGCTGTCGATGGTTTTAAGGATGGTATCGATTTCCGGAGTGACCAGAATATTGGTCCCCCCCAGCCAGAACATGGGGTTCATGAACACATCCCGCTGGGCGCAGTGGTAAATGGGCAGGGCATTGACATTGATGTCATCGGACCCGTAGTTTCCGTCCACGATGGCACCCATGTATTGGGCCATGAGGGCCTGGTTGGAGATGATCACTCCCTTGGGAAGGGACTCGGTGCCGCTGGTATAGGTCATCTGGCAGGGGTCCTCAATACGGAGGATGGTGTCGGGCTCGGTGTCGGGATAGGCCCGGTACCAGGTTTTAAAATCCATGAACCGGTCCGTGGGCGGTGCCTGCCCCCCCATGTCGTCGGACCAGATAAACGACTGGACCGTGCCCATATCCTCCACCACATCTTCAACCAGCTCGTACAGGGCATCTTCAACAATAAATACCCGGCTTTCGGAGTGGTCGATGCAATAGGAGACATCTTTGCCCTTGAGCAGATAGTTGATGGCAAGGTATACAGCCCCGATCTTACAACAGCCCAGCCAGGTCAGGACATGGTCAATGGTGTTGTGGGCCAGGATGGCCACCCTGTCGTATTTTTTCACCCCGAGATCGGCCAGGCCGTTGGCCACTCTGTTGCTCTCCTTTTCCAGCTGGGCATAGGTCAGGGATCTATCCTTGAATACCAGGGCGATTTTATCGGGGTGGTGGTAGGCGCTTCTCCGGATCATATCCCCGATGACCCAGCGGTTGACCCTATTGTAGCGGTTCATAAGAAAATCAAGGTTTTCCCGGTTCAGGGTTGAAAAACGGGATTTTTCCTCTGATGAAAGGGCGGCCGATGTTTCCGGCATGGTTCCTCCTCAATGGATAGGGGTTAAGAGATGCCCGATAATAATCCACAAAGCGTGCCAGGGCCTGAATGGTCTGCTTTACAGCAGCAAAAGGCAGGAAACCAAAAGAATGGGGAGGAAAAAACGGGTCGGTTTTGACCCTTCTGGCGGTATTTCCCTTCCTTCGGAAAAGAAAGGATGAATAAATGCCTTGTTGTGAATGGGTTTTACGTCTCAGGGGGTAAAATGACCCGGCGGGTCAATATCGATCCGGATGATGCCCAGCAATTTCATCTTTGAATACAGGGTCTTTCTGCCGATGCCCAATGCCTTGGCCGTGGCCTTTCTGTTCCAGTGATATTGGTCCAGGATATTTTTTATATGGGCTTTTTCAAACCGGTTCAATGCCGGCTTCAGGTGCTGGCCGGTCCGGGCAGACGCCAATGGAACAGGTTGTCCGGCTCCGGTATTTAACAGCTCCAGGTTGTCCAGGTTGAGGTACCGCTGGAGGGTGTTTTCAAGTTCCCGGACATTTCCGGGCCAGTCATGGGCAAGAAGGACGGACATGAGATGGTCGGGAAGTCCCTGGCTTTGGGCATGATGTTTTTTCAAAAAATGGGTGATGAGAAGGGGAATATCCTCTTTCCGCTCCCTCAAAGGGGGCAGGTAAATGGGGAGGATATGGATCCTGTAAAAAAAATCATCCCGCATTTTTCCGGTTTTAACCTGCCGGTTCAGGTCCTGGTTGGTGGCGGCCACGATGCGAATATCCGGTGCCCTGACCTGCCGCCCCCCCACGAGCATATACCCGGCCCCTTCAAGCACCCTGAGAAATTTGACCTGAAAGCTCAAGTCCATTTCGCCCAGCTCATCCATAAACAAAGTGCCCTTGTCTGCCAGGTCCAAAAGGCCGGACCGGTCCTGGTGGGCTCCGGTAAAGGCCCCTTTTTTCACCCCGAAGAATTCGCTTTCCATGAGATTGAGGGGGATGGCCCCGCAATGGACCGGAACAAAACGGCCGGAACAACGGTCGCTCATGGTGTGGACGGCCCGGGCCACCAATTCTTTTCCCGTTCCCGATTCCCCGTAGACAATGACATTCACATCGGTGGCGGCCGCCCTGAGGATGAGGTCGTACACTTCAAGCATGGCCCGGCTCTGGCCGACAATGCCGCAGAATTGTGATCCTTTTCCAAGGGCGGCCCTCAGTTTTTCATTTTCCTTGTAAAGAAGATTTTCCCTGGCCTTGATCTGAATTTCAGCCTGTTTCCGCTCATGGATATCCATGAGAATGGTCTGCTGCTGGACCACCTGGTGGTCCGGCCCGTAAATAGGGGTGCTCACCGCATAATACCATCGGGAGGTGTTGGGGCACTGGATTTCCTGTTTAATGGTTTTCCCCTCAAAAACAGCGTCCAGTGAGCACCAGGCACAGGGAGCGTCCGAGTCGAATAATTTTTTATGGCAGGAAAATTCCAGTTCCGGACGACCGATGGCAGCGGCCAGGGACTTGTTCACATAGGAGACCCGCAGGTCCGGGCCGCAGATGTAGATAAAGCCCTCAAAGGCCTCGACAATACCCCTCAGCCTGGATTCATTTTCCCGGATTTCCTCCCGGGCCCTGACAATGGGGGTGATATCGATAAACGAGCCCACACTTTTATCCGTTCCCGGAATCATGCCCACCCGGGCAAGGATATGTTTATGACTCCCGTTTTTTTGAATAAGGGTGAATTCATAGTTCCGGGGGGCCTCTCCCGGGTTTTTCCGCCGGGCCTTGTGGAAGCGGACCATTTTATCCCGGTCCCGGGGAAAGGCCACCACCCGGGTCCATTTCATTTCCCCTTCAATCGTCTGCCTCGGGTAACCGCTCATCCGGGCGAATTCCTCGTTGGCCAGGGAAATGGTCATGTCAGCTTCGGAAATAATGATCCCGGCCCCGGTATTGTTAAAAACAGCCCTATAGCGGTTCAATTCTCTTTCCAGAGAGAGCACCTGGTCTATTAATGCCTTGTCAGCAGATCGGAAGGACATGGGACACCTCCATACCAACAGGGAAAAATTCAAGTAAACGAATTATTTATCTTATCCCCCGGAACCGTGCTTGTCAAAGGGAAGGATAAGCCCAAATACACCAGCTGATTTTATATTTCTTAAAATTAAAATAAATTTTTCCCTTTTCCTGATCACCAGGCGGTACCAGATTTTAGGCGCCGAAGAATAATAGAAAAATATTGAACAGGATGAGAAATACCCGTTTGCTGGGTACAAAGCTCTGGCAGAGGGCAAAAAGTATAAAAATTTTAGACAAATAAGAACTTTTAACACCCAAGGAGGCAGGTCGTGATGTCCACAAAGATACGATCCATGCTGCAATAGCAGAGGAAGAAAAAAAAAGCCCGGCTATGTCATACGGTAATATCCATAACACACCTTTGAGCATCGATAAGTTGATTCGGAAGCTCAAGTCCAGTGGGCATGAGTTAAATGTGGTCTATGAAGCCGGCCCAACAGGTTATGGAATATACCGCCAACTGAAATCTCAAAATATTGAATGCGCTGTGATAACGCCGTCTTTAATCCCAAAAAAGAGTGGAGACAGGGTAAAAACAGATCGGCGGGATGCAATGAATCTGGCCCGGCTGCATAGGTCTGATGATTTGACACAGATACATGTTCCGAATGAAGAAGATGAAGCCATTCGTGATTTGACCAGGGCAAGAGAAGATGCCAGGATTTGTGCAAAAAAAGCAAAGCAGCGGTTAAATTCCTTCCTGCTTCGCAATAATACAATTTATTCTGGAAAAACCAGATGGAATAAAACACACTTGGCCTGGTTGTCAGAGGTATCCATGATCATAGCCGTAACCACATTAGCAGAGTCAACATACCTCCGGCAAAGCCGGAGGCTTGTATTGTGAACCGCTCAAAGCGGTCATAAAAGCGTGAACCACCTAAAGGTGGTCAAAATAATTTCAACTTAAGCTAGCGGTCATACATCTTTTCAATTTGATCGGAATATGCATCAACAATACTCTTTTGCTTGGTTTTTTGAGTCGGTGTCAACATTCCATTCTGCTCGGTAAATCTTTCAGTCAGCACCGTATACCGTTTGACCCGCTCAAAATGTTCAAGCTCTTTGTTGGCCTCTTCAACTTCTTGGGCAATAACGGCTTTTAAATTGCCCTTCTCAAGAAAGTCTTCGCCGACTTGATAAACAATGGGTGCGCCTGCAGATTCATCAATTTTCACCTTGCTCTTATCATACTCAATGCCCTGGGCATCAAACAATTCTTTAAAGTAGGTAAAATTGGGTACAATCAGGGCGGATATGACGCTGCGTTCATTTCCAATATTGAAAAATTGTTCAATATGGGCACTGGTTGCAAAAAGGGCCTCTATTTTGGCCGGGGCAATATTTTTACCATTGGAAAGGCAAATAATGGACTTAATGCGATCCACAATTTTTATATAGCCAAACTCATCTATCTCCACCATATCCCCGGTTTTAAACCAGCCGTCCTCGGTAAAAGAGTCGGCAGTCTCTTCGGGTTTATTCAGATAGCGCTTAAAAATACCGGCGCCAGAGATCTCCAGTTCACCAAAGGCTGACATTCTGACCCGGCTGCCATTGGACTCAATCCCCACACATCCCGGCTTACAGGCAGTTAAGGGCGTATTGGCGCAGGCATTAAAACTTTCGGTGGATCCATACCCCTCGCTTACCCGTATCCCGATGATATAGAAAAATTTGAGCAGATCCGGTGATATTGAGGCACTTGCGGAAAATGAATGCATAAAATTTTTCCCGAACAAGGCCCTGACCTTTGCAAAAAGTTTATCTGCAAGTGTATATTTAATTTTCAGTCCCAGGGGAAGTTTACCCATGATATCAAACCCATGTCCCATGTTGTATGCCCCGGTTTCAGGATCTTTGCGATATTCAAAAACCTCTTGCCCAACCTTGAGGGCCCAGTCAAACATTTTTCGTTTCAGGCCGCTTTCGCCCATTGACTGGTTAAGCTTTATATAAATTTTCTCATACAGCCTCGGCACACAGTTGATCCAGTGGGGATTGTATTTTTGCAAGTCATCCAGAAGGGTCCCGGGACTGTCTGCATAGGCAATGGTTGCGCCGCAAATGATTGCAGCCAACTGACATGAACCCCTGTCAAATATGTGTGAAAGCGGTAAAAAACACAGGGTGGTATATTCCTGCTTAAAACCCATGCCAAAATAGTCAAAAAACTCGTTTACCCCGTGCATCCTTGAGGCTGCATTATGGTGGGTGAGAATAACGCCCTTTCCCTGCCCCGTTGTGCCGGATGTATAAAGTATGGTGTAGATGTCATCAAGGGTTACCCCATCTCTTCTGGCAATATACTCCGCATAATGTTCACTCTTGTTTTTCCACTCCCGGCCTTTTGCCTCCAATTCACCTAAGCCCATGACCCGCTCATCAGAGCTTGTGTATTCACGGTCCATGACAATGATTTTTTCCAGTTTCGGCATGCCATCAAAACCGGCCGCAATCCGTTCAAAAACATCATCTCCCCTTAAAAACAAAAACCGGCTTTTCGAGTCATTTACAATATAGGAGGCCTCTTTTAAAGAAAGGGTGGAATAAATCGTGACACTCACGGCATTCACACAGGCCAAAGCCATGTCCACATGGGTCCAATAAGGACTGCTGGCCGCCATAATGCCGACCATTTCCTGTTTGCCAAGACCGATGCTCATCAACCCGCAGGCGTAATTTTCAACCCTTTCATAGACCTGGCCCCATAAAAGCCTGCCATGACTATCCCCGTTATAAAGGTGTTCATTAAAGAGCTGCCCCTCTTCATCGGCGAAATTTTTTGTGGTATCAACAAAGTGTGCCGTCACATTTTTCAGCGCTTCACTCTCACAGGCCCACTGATCCTTCCATGGTAAATTCAAGATATCGCTAATCGGCATAAACACCTCTATTTTTTTGTATCGTTTCCACCAATGTGCCTTAATGCGCAACACCTGAAACAGATTCGCGCACTATCACACGGTGATTTAGCACCGGCCCCGTATTTCATGTCTATAGTTTATTTCAACCACGGGCAAGCTCAAGCGGGCAGAGATCATTCATGATATCTGCCTTCAAACACCGGTATTCCTATCTCAGCATTTCATTGACAGCCAATAGTTACCAGTTCTGATTCATTTTGGCAATCGCTACTGAACATTGTTTATTAAAGAAGTTTGCGTTTCCAATATCTGCACCAGGATCTGTTTGCCAAAACGGGTAAGGCCGACATGAGACACAGGGAACGCAACCGCTATAGTGAAAATCATCCCATGCCAACTTTTTAAAAAAACAGATTGGAAAGTGGCCGGCACCGGCAATATTTCATGATTAAAATGCGTTCCCATATCCTGCCCCTGATTTTATAAATTTCCCTTGATTTTAAAAACAAATTAACGGCAGAATGAACAAGACTCAACAAATGAAATCCATTTGCCCAAAAAAGCAATACCAAGGAGTCCTGCCATGATCCCTGCAAAAATGAAGGCTTTCCTGGAAGAGGTTCTGCCCAAAAGCGTCTGGAAAAACAGATTGATCACGGAAAAAAACTTTTGCTTTCTGGAATTCGGCCCCCAGGATATAGACCGGCTCCAACGGCTGGGCATCCGGGTGGACCGGCTGGGCCCGAGACTGGTCTCCTGTATGTGGCATAACAAAAGCCCCCTTGAAATCGGAAGATACCTGGTGGTGGACAACCTGGCCATGGGCCAGCCCTCCATGGGCGGCACACGGATGGCCCAGGAGATCACCCCGGACATCATCCATAACCTTGCCCGGGGGATGACCCTGAAAAACGCAGCCGCAGATCTGCCCTTTGGGGGAGGCAAATCAGGTATTGTATCTCCTGGTGCCTGGGACGAAAACGACCGGCACGAAACGATCAGAGGATTTGGCCAACTGCTCAGACGGTACAAGAACATTTATATCCCCGGCCCGGATGTGGGCACCAATGATGCGGACATGAAAACCTTTGCCATTGAAAACGGGCTCAACAATGTGGTCTCTAAACCGGCGGACATGGGAGGCAACCGCATTGACGAACTTGGCGGGGCAGCCGCCGGGGTGGTGGTGGCCTATGCAGCCCTTGTGGAAAACCTGCCCAGGCTCAAAGAACTCCCCCAGTTCAGAAACATGGAGATCCCCAAACAGCCGGATGTGCTCATCCAGGGATTCGGGGCAGTGGGGGCCAATGTTGCACGGATATTTAATGAGTACCCCATGGAAAATCGCCCCAGAATCAAGGGGATCAGCGATGCCCAGGGCTATCTGCTCACGTCCCAAGGCCTTCCCTGGCAAAAATTATTCAAGCTGTGGCAGAAAAAAGGACTCGTGACCCGGGCCTATTACCATGACCAGATGATTCATGAAAATCAAGCCCAGGCCTTTGAGATGATCTATTCCAATTGTGCCGACAATTTGCTCACGGAATCTGCCTTCTGCCTGATCCCGGCCTCTCCAATCTTTAATTACCTGGATATCAATTCCTCCAGTGCTCCTGCCATGACCTGTGACAGAATGGGCACCTGGCAGATCATTGTGGAAGGGGCCAACACTTATTCGCCCCCCCCCCTGCACAAGGCCCAGAGACGGCGGATGGAACGTCATGTATTCAGGGACAAAGGAACGGTCATTGCCACGGATTATCTTGTAAATTCAGGCGGAGTGATCTATGCGGCCCACGAACGGATCATTCCCACCCCGGCCCATTTATATATCCCCGGGGACCTGCTCGGAGATCCCAAAAAAATTAATGCCTTTTTGAGTACACACCAGAATGAGTTTAAAACCCTGGCTGAAAAACGGCAGAAGGCTGCTGTTAAAAAACTTGAGACCGTGATCCGCAGGAATATGAAAGAACTGGTGGACGGGCTTTGCCGGGATGCCGACAGCCTGCCCTGCGAAATTGCCGAAAAAATTTCCGTCCACAGGATCGCTGCAAAAGAAAAATCCAAAACCGCCAGGGATGTCATGGAAAGGGTCCCGGGGATCAGCCTGGACAAGAGCATTGCAGATGCAGCCAACCTCTTGCTGGCCTCCCAGGGGTCAATGGTCACGGTGGTCTCCCAAAAGGGCAAACTCATCGGCATTGTCACCCATTGGGACATTACCCGGGCCATGGCCCTTAAACTGCCTGTAAACGCGCCGTTGACCAAAATCATGACCGCAGACGTCATCCACACAACACCCGGGGCCACCCTCATTGATTGTATCAGGATGCTTGAAAACCATGAAATCTCAGCCATGCCCATTGTGGAAGACAACCGGGTGGTCGGAGTTATCTCAGGAGATATCCTTGCCCGGCGCAGCCTTTTTCGTCTGCTCCAGGCCCATATTTAAAGCCCGTTAAAAAAGCAAGGGATTGAAATTCCCATAATTATACCGTATTTTGACAAAAACAGACCATATTATAAGGAGACCACCATGGGTGCTGATGTTTTTTTCATGGATATGACCGCCACCTCAAGGGAAAATCTGCCCCAAAAACTTGCCCGGCTGGTAAAGACTGCCGGGATAAACCAGATTCTTGACGACAAAGATCTCACCGCCGTAAAAATCCATTTTGGGGAACAGGGCAACACCGCCTATATCCGCCCTGTCTATATCCGCAAAATCATACGGGCCATCAGAGAGGCCTCGGCTGCCCCCTTTCTCACCGATGCCAACACCCTGTACATCGGGACAAGATCCGATGCGGTATCCCATATTAAAACCGCCGTTAACAACGGATTTTCCTATTCCTCCATGGACGGGGCCCCTTTGATCATTGCAGACGGCCTGTTCGGCAAAAGCGAAACCCAAGTCCAAGTAGATCTCAAACACAACACCCAAGTCTATATAGGATCAGAAATTATCAATGCAAATGCCCTGGTATCTGTTGCCCATTTCAAAGGGCACGAGCTTTCCGGATTCGGGGGCACCTTGAAAAATCTGGGCATGGGATGCGCCTCAAGACGTGGCAAGCTTGACCAGCACTCCAATGTCAGCCCCAAGATCAAACGAAAAACCTGTATCGGCTGCGGTGAGTGTGCAGCGCACTGCCCGGGAGAGGCCATCTATCTTGAAGATAAACGAGCCTATATCAACAAAGACGACTGCATCGGCTGTGCCGAATGTATTGTCCGCTGCCCCACCCAGTCCATCAATATCAACTGGAACCAGGATGTGCCCATTTTCCTTGAAAAAATGATGGAATACACGGCCGGGGTTTTAAAAAACAAGGCAAAAAAATCATTGTTCATCAATTTTATCACAGACATCTCTCCCAAATGCGACTGCCTGCCCTATTGCGAATCTCCCATTTGCAGCGATATCGGGGTGGTGGCCTCCACAGACCCTGTGGCCATTGACCAGGCCAGTGCAGATCTGGTCAATCAGCAGCAGGCCCTGAAAGGCTCTGTTTTAACCTGCAACCTGGCCCCGGGTGAAGACAAGTTCAAAGGGCTGTATCCCGGGGTGGACTGGGAACACCAGCTGGCCTATGCCCAGGATATCGGCATTGGCACCCGGGACTATCAGCTTGTCAAACTTGAGACCCGGGCCTATAAAAACCCCGGGCCCCACTCCTGAACCCATGTATCTTGCCCGGGTCAAAAAAGAAAAAACGTTCACCTATATCCTGAGAGAATCCATAAAAGAGGAACAAGGCATGGGGTTCAGGGATATTGTTGACCTTGGCCCCAGACCCGGTGCCTGGATTGATTATCCGGGAAGAAATGCCTGGTACCTGAGCCCGGACCTGGAATCAAAAATTTTAGACATCTCCCCAAACACGGATCCCGACCATATTGAAGATTTGTTCTGGCCCTTTGTCCGTTCCGAAGTCCGCAGGGCCACCCGGGCTTTCAGGCAGCGGGCCGAAAGTTCAAAATTCAACCCCATGGACAAAAAAGAAAAAGAAAATCTGGCACGGGCCGTCCATCGCTTTGACAAACGCCGGGCCCATTTTCTCAAGCTCGGGAACATGGACCAGGGGCCTTTGGTCAATATGCCCCCGGTGCTGTTCAAACGGCTCAAAAACAAATCCCGTGATGAGATTGAACAAGACTTCATGGCCCAGGAAAAGGCAATCAAACCCAAAGATCTTAAATCCTACGTGTATACGATCTTTGATCTCCAGCGGTTTTTCAAAGGATTTTTGGCCAAGCAGATGCCCCATGCCATGGACCAGAACAAGGTTGAAACCTTTTTTATCAAAGAACTCTGTCAGCTGAACAAGGAATTTTTCAGCCTGACCACCCATTTGCATGAATATCTGGCCCGGTACGCCATCATGTTTTTTGACCATAGTTACGGAGACACTGTTCTCCTGGACGACATGGAAAAGGATTTTAGATTCCGGCACAGATTTTTTACTCCCCGGCCCAAACCGTCTGTTTCCTTTGCCCGGGCCAGAGAAATGTTCAACCTTGGCAAAACAGAATTCAAATCCATGGACAAAAAAACCTTGACCCGCAAATTCAGGCAACTTGCCCGAAAGCATCATCCGGACAAAGGCGGGGACGATGACACCTTTATTAAAATCAATGAGGCCTACCAGGCATTACTCAAAAAAATCTAAAGCCGAGGTTCCAAGGAAAACCCAATGATCAAGCTTATCTTTTTAGGCATATTGTCCGGCGCATTTTTCAGTACCACCTTTATTCTCAACGAAGTAATGAGCCTGGACGGTGGGCATTGGGTCTGGTCCGCCTCGTTAAGGTATCTTTTCATGTCCTTGTTCCTGACCCTGATTATTCTGTTTCAAGGGGGTACAGCCCGGCTAAAAGGGGTGATCGCCCTATTTTTTTCCCATTGGCGCTTCTGGATCATTGCCGGGGGCATTGGGTTCGGAGGGTTTTACGCCCTGATCTGCTTTAGTGCAGACCGCTGCCCCGGCTGGGTGATTGCGGCAACTTGGCAGTTTACCGTGGTGGCCAGCCTCTTTGTTTTTATGGGATTTGGCAACTCTTTTCCCAAACGGGTCTGGTTTTTTTCTCTGATCATTTTTTCAGACGTTGTCCTGGTGAACCTGTCCCAGACCCAGGACATACATTTCAAAGGACTGATCCAGGGCGGCCTGCCTGTCCTTTTGGCGGCCTTTTGCTATCCATTCGGCAACCAGCTGGTCTGGGAGGCTGCCAACGGCAGTCACAAAAAAGTTCCCCAAATCAAATCCAGGCTTCTGAACAATGTCTTTAATAAGGTATGGCTGATGACCCTGGGCTCATTTCCCCTGTGGGCAGTCCTTGTCATAGTTGTCAGCCCCCCGGCACCGGCAATATCCCAATGGATGAATGCGGGAGCCGTGGCCCTGTTTTCAGGAATTTTTGCCACAGGTATCTTCCTTTTTGCCCGGACCCTTGCATCAAACGCCAATGAGTTGGCTGCCGTGGATGCCACCCAGTCCAGCGAGGTGGTCTTTGCCCTGGCAGGGGGGCTCGTTTTCCTGGGCACCCAGGCCCCGGACAGGACTGCCATAATCGGTCTGCTCATGATCCTTTCTGGACTGATCTTTTTTATCAAGTACCAGAAAACTAAAGATAAAAAACCTTGAGAATTTATCCAGATTGGCGTATTTTACCCGGAATTTAATCAAGATTTATAGTACAGAGGATGATGGAATACCAACTGGATAATACTCACCCCAGGGTTCTTAAGATAGTCATTACCGGACCTTTGGAAAAACAAGGAACCATGGCAGATCTGATCCTTCACCCGGAGTATCCTTACAAGCACAGCCTTTGGGACTTTACCCGGGGCACCCAGATGAAATTGTCCATGGGAGACTTGAGGGAAATTGTGGGAGTGCTCAAATTGCTCAGCACCCGTGAAAAAGGATTTGCCAACAAATCCGCCCTGTTGGTGCCGCATATGATGGGCATGGGCATGGCCAAAATATATGTTTCCCTGAGCAAGTTGCTTCCCTTTGAGTATAAAATTTTTACCCAGATAAATGAGGCAATGGACTTTCTGGCCCCTAACCAATGAAAACCCCAATCCCCTTGTAAGCTCCAAAAAGTATGGATTAATCTTTTTATATTTAATTGCGTAAACATATAGAATGAGGATATCATGGCAAAAAAAATTATCATTATCGGCGCAGTGGCCCTAGGCCCCAAAGTGGCCTGTCGGCTGAGAAGACTGGACCCGGACGCAGACATTACCGTCATTGACAGAGACAACCTTATCTCCTACGGCGGCTGCGGCATTCCCTATTATATCGGCGGGGATATCACGGATATCGAAGAGCTTTTTTCCACCACCTCCCATGCCATCAGGGATCCTGAATTTTTTAAAACCTGTAAGGGCATCTGCATTCTGCCAAGGGTAGAGGCATTGTCCATTAACCGGTCTGAAAAAAGCATCCTGGTCCACCACCTGGACGATGGATCGCAAACGGCCATGCCTTACGACAAACTGGTGATTGCCTCGGGTGCTACCCCGGTACGCCCCCCCATTCCAGGCGCAAACCTGACCGAGGTCTATACGGTCTCCAACCTTCATACGGCCCGGGATATCAAAGAAATGATTGCCAAAGGCGGGGTGGGAAAAGCCGTGGTCATCGGCGCCGGCGCCATTGGCATTGAAATGGCCGAAGCCCTGACCGACCTTTGGGGAGTGGAAACCACATTGGTGGAAATGGCAGACCAGGTGCTGCCTGCAGCCATTGGGCAGAATATTGCCAGAATGGTGGAAAACCAGCTTGAAAAAAGCGAGGTCAAGGTCATCTTGTCCCAGCAGGTCACAAGGATCACAGGGGATGATGATACCGGGGTCACTGGTGTTGAAGTCAACGGCAAGATCATTGACTGCGAACTTGTGGTGCTCTCTGCCGGGGTCCGCCCCAACACCAAATTTGCCTCGGATGCAGGACTTGCCGTGGGCAGGACCGGCGCCCTCATCGTGGACCGGAACCTGAGAACCACAGATCCGGACATCTATGCCGGAGGCGACTGCATTGAGATGCGCAACCTGGTTTCAGGGGAAAACATCACCATGCCCTTGGGATCTCTTGCCAACCGCCAGGGCAGAATCATTGCCAACAATATCCACGGCAGGGCCTCCAAGTTCAGGGGGACTGTGGGCACCTTCTGCATCAAGGTCTTTGAACTGGGCGCAGCCACAGCAGGTCTTACCGTTGCCCAAGCAAGAGCGGCAGGCTTTGATCCGGTCCATGCCCTGGTGGCCCAGTTTGACCGGGCCCATTTTTATCCGGATTCAAAATTCATGTTCATCCAGCTCATTGCCGACCGGGCCACAAGAAAGATTCTCGGGGTGGAAGCCATTGGCGAGCAGTCCGACGCAGTCAAGGCCCGGGTGGATGCCATTGCCCCCCTGCTCCATACAGGGATCGACGTGGATGATGTCTGCGTGCTTGAAACAGGATACGCCCCCCCCTTTGCCTCGGCCATGGACGTGATCAACAACGCCGGTAATGTTCTGGACAATATCCTTGAAGGCCGGAACACCCCCATTGACTTGATGGACTTTATCGATCTTTTCCACAGAGAAACCATCAAGGTGGTTGATCTTCGGGAATTGTCCGAGGCCGAACCCTTTATTGAAAAATACGGCCAGAACTGGATCAGTATTCCCCAGGCAGATTTAAGGACAAGGTTTGAAGAACTGCCAAAGGACGAAGACCTTTACCTGCTCTGCGGCACAGGGGCCAGATCCTATGAAGCCCAGATCTTTCTCAACCACCAGGGATATGACCGGATCAAAAACATCCAGGGCGGCTATGCAGCCCTGGAAATGACCGATCCT
Organism: Desulfobacter sp.; assembly: GCA_028768545.1. Classification (NCBI taxonomy): domain Bacteria; kingdom Pseudomonadati; phylum Thermodesulfobacteriota; class Desulfobacteria; order Desulfobacterales; family Desulfobacteraceae; genus Desulfobacter; species Desulfobacter sp. Next base: position 2,025,540 of record CP054838.1, on the reverse strand, counting down.
GAATTTATTCCGGAAAAATAGCCTTATTTTTTCCCTCCCGGGTCATACCGGGAGGGAAATCCTATTCAGATAATACTCCCCGATCTTGTGAAGAACAATTTTATCTTCCAATCCGAATACATAGGCGGGGGGATGCTTCCAAGCCATTTATTGAATGGCAGACCCATTCTGCCATTCAAAGACCCGTACTCTATCTGCGGCACTTTTGTTCAAGGGTAAATCAGGCCACCTCTAACAATGGCCTTTGGGGGTAATTTTTTCGTTCCAGAAAAATTTTAAGCCTCAAAACTCTCAAGTATTCTTCCAATTAAAATTTTGCCGGGCCCTGAACTAAAACCAGAATCCTAAAGTTTTAGACGATACCCCCTATGATCAGGCGCTGATTTTCAACCGGGGAAAAGATAAAATTGCGCTGGCCATAAAATTAGGATAAGGTTGTTAAAAATCACTGATTTTCATCCAATTTTTTATTTAATCAATATGGTCTCCATATTCAATAAGGAAAAAAGATGATCCCTCTCTCCATTGGCTGCACAGCAAAACAACATTTTTTATTCCAGAGTGATCCCGATGCTCTGGCTTTGGCAGAACAAAATATCCCCTTTCCTGACACCCGTTTTTTTGTCCTGTCCGATACCCATCTCTACGATACCGCTCTGGGAACCAGCGGGCCCGCATTCCAGGCATATCTTGACAATGACAGAAAACTTTTGGTGTTAAGCCATGAAATCATTTCAACGGCAGTGGGAGAGATCGCCAAGGAGCAGGCCGATTTTGTTCTGGTTTGCGGAGACCTGACCAAAGATGGAGAGATGACCTGCCACCAGGGTATGGCAAAGCATTTAGAGGTATTAAAAAAATCAGGAAAAAAAATATTTGTGGTTCCGGGCAACCATGATGTGAACAACGCTGATGCCGTCCGATTTTCAGGAGATAAAAAAGAGCCGGTCCAGGCCGCAGGCCCTGAAGACTTCAGGCGGATTTACCATGATTTCGGATATGGTCAGGCCCTGGTTGAGGATCCTGACTCTTTGAGCTATGTGGCAGAACCCGTGGAAGGGCTCAGGCTTTTGGCCTTAGATTCCTGCAGGTGGAAAGAAAACAAAAAAGACCACCATCCCATTACAGGAGGGGCATTCTCAAAACAGACCCTGGCCTGGATAGAGGCCCAGCTCATTGAGGCCAAACAAGAAAACAAAGCCGTTATCATTATCCAGCACCACGGGATCATGGCGCATTATCCCTCCAACAAGAAATTTTATGGCGAATATATCGTGGACGAAGATGAGGCTGTGGCAGCCCTTTTTGCCGCCTACCATGTTCCCATGGTCTTTACCGGTCATTTCCATGCCCAGGATATTACCCGCAAACAGGTCAAGGATCAGTATATCTTTGACATTGAAACAGGCTCTTTGGTCACCGCCCCCTGCCCCTACCGGAAAATTGAGCTTTCCCAGGGCTACAGGGCTCAGATAACAAGCCAATCCATCGGGGCCATTCCGTCAATGGGCAAAGGGTTTGCCGCCCATGCAGACCAGTATGTCACAGAGGGGACAAAAAAACTGGCCGATAAAGCCCTGGCAAAGTACAAAGTTTCTCAAGACCAGAGCGATCTGATCAACCACCAGATTGCCAAGGCGTATATGGCCCATTTAAAAGGGGATGAAATCATGCCTGGAACCTACCTGGACACGGAGGAATTTGGCCTCTGGCTCAAATTCATTGCCTGGATGCAAAAGGATCTCATCCATGGATGGTGGTTTGATCTGCCCCCCCAGGACAATAATCTTGTCATCCATATGGATACGGGCAAGGTCAACAAGGTATGATCTATCCTTAAACGATACATTTTAGAGGGCGGTTCACAAAAAAAGCCTGCACCCCAGAGGGATGCAGGCTTTTTTTCTTAAAAATTTTATTTTAAACCATCAGACTCCAAAGAACGCCTGCGGCAATGGCAGAGCCGATCACCCCGGATACATTTGGGGCCATGGCATGCATGAGCAGAAAATTGGTGGGATCTTCCCGCTGGCCCACAACCTGAACCACCCGGGCGGAATCAGGCACGGCAGAGACGCCGGCAGCCCCGAGCAAAGGATTGATCTTCTTTTTCAAAAACAGGTTCATGAATTTGGCAAACAGCAGGCCGCAGGCCGTGGCAATGCAGAATGAGACCGCGCCCAGAATAAAAATGCCTACGGAGCTTTTGGTCAAGAACACATCCCCCTGGGTGGACGCCCCCACAGTCACCCCTAAAAGGATGGTGGCCGTGTCAATGATGGCGTTACGGGCGGTTACAGCCAAACGCTCTGTCACCACAGCCTCTTTGAGAACGTTTCCAAAGCAGAGCATGCCCAAAAGCGGCAGGGCCGCAGGAGCAATAAAGCAGCAGAGAAGAAAGGCCACAATGGGGAAAATCATCTTTTCCCGTTTGGAAACCTGGCGGGGTTCCTCCATCCGGATCAGCCGCTCTTTTCTCGAGGTTAAAAGCTTCATAATGGGCGGCTGGATCACCGGGACCAAGGCCATATAGGAATAGGCAGCCACGGCAATGGGGCCGATAAGGGCAGGGGCAAGTTTTGCCGTTAAAAATATGGCCGTAGGTCCGTCAGCACCGCCGATAATACCGATGGACGCAGCCTCGTTGGGCGCAAACCCAAGGGCGAGGGCACCCAGAAAGGTGATAAAAATACCCGCCTGGGCAGCGGCACCCAGCAGCATGAGCACAGGGCGGGCCAGCAGGGTTGAAAAGTCCGTCATGGCCCCGATCCCTAAAAATACCAGGGGGGGATAAATTCCCTGGGTCACGCCAAAGTACAGATAGTGGAGCACCGAGTTGCTCTCATAAATGCCAAGGCCCAGACCCTTGAAAATGGGAATATTTCCCATGAGCATGCCAAAGCCTATGGGGACTAGAAGCAGGGGCTCATAATCCTTGGCAATGCCAAGATAGATAAAGATCATGCCGATCAATATCATGATAATGTTTCGGTAATCGCATAGAAAAAACCCGGTGTTCTGAAAAAATTCTAAGAATAAAGCATCCATTCAACTATTTCCCTTTGATAACGTTATAACCGGCTTAATATGAAATGGTTTGGGAGAACTGCTCCTCATCCCAGGAAAAATACCCGTCCTGATCGGCCACGATGATAAAGGCTTTGAGCAGGATATTCAAATTGGCATGGGGATCCTTGATTCCGGAAATAACCGCCAGCCGCAAAAGGCGGGGTAAAGGAAAATGATCTTCCATGGTTCTGACCAAAAGGGCAAATTGTTTGGCAATTTCTTTTTGCTCCTCTGTAATCACCATAATAGACAAGGCCTGTGCCTTGTCCTTTGACGCTTGTTTTTTAGACCCGAACACCTTTTTAATTTTCTCAGGATTTTCAATCAGGTCAATCACCTTGTGAAGTTGGGATATGACCAAAGAAAGCATGACAAGGCCGGTAAAAACGATGGAAATACCCACAACGGAAACTGCCCACCCGTTATTGGCACTAATTGCTTCAAGTCCGTACAAAGTCCACCTCCTTATTTAAGACATCACCGGTACATCAATCTTGGTTATCTGCTTGGCAAACATGGCACGGGTATCAAGAAACTGCTGCCACCCGGCCATCACCCCGGCAGCCCCGGGGGTATCTTCCTGAATAAACCCGAGAAAATCGGTCCTTGGGATGGCCCAGGCCAGACCATTTTCCAGGGCAGTGACCGTTGTGGTATAAATGCCGTCACGGGAAAGCAATTCCATTGCCCCGAAATCTCCCGGCATATCCAGAACCACGGCGCGGCCTTCATCCATGGCCATGAGCAAGGTTCCCTCTGCCAAAAGAAAAAAGAACTGGGCCGAGTCCCTGGCTGTGGCCAGGATATCGCCAGTGTGAAGCTCCCATTTGATAAACAAAGGCATGATCCTGTCAAGATCACCATCTGCCACCGAGTTGAAAACAATTGACTGTTTTAAAACATCTTCAAGACTATCCATAATCTTCTCATCTCCATGATGATTTGAACTAAGCCCTTATCCAGAATAAATTATTCAAGCATATTTTATTATGTCTGTCGATATAAAAAAACGCAGTTGCCCGGGGCGCATTTAAAACCATACCCTGGTTTCCCCTTTTTACGGTCTTAAAACCTCCCCCCCAATCCACCGCCTGAAAAGGCTCCCGGACCCGTCCCATCCAAAATCATGTCCCAACCCGGCAGGCCATGGGTCAGGCCTTAAAAATTTTCCATAGATTTATTAACCAAACACCTATTTCCATCCGATCCAAAAGGCTCTGCCCTTTGGATGCTGTTTTTGCCTGCCCCGTGTTCCCCCGAATGAATTTATTGAATCTCAGGCCGAGGCCATGATAAAAAGGCTTGAAAAAAAATGCCAGAATGGTATCTTTTCTCCTAAAATTGTGAATCTGTTTTTGATTGTATGGGTATGGTATTTAAAGCAAATTTAACCGGACCGGTATACAATTTAAAGCTAAATTTATTTTTGCAGGGTAAACGTATTATTTTAAATAGAATATTACTCCGGGATTTTTGAGCCCAATAAGTTAAAGTGCGTATGGATAAATTCAAAGGAGGCAGGTTTTGAAAAAAGGAATCAGAAGTTTTTTAGCATTTATGGCGATTTTATGTTTAATGGTTGCAGGATGCGGGCAACAAGAGGATACTGAAAAAAAAGAGGTTAAAAAAGAAGAGGTGCAAAAAGAGGCTGTTGCACCTGCTAAAGACCCCTTGGTCGTTGGATTTATCTATGTGGGTCCCATTGGGGACGGAGGCTGGACCTTTGCCCAGGATCAGGGCCGTCTTGAACTTGAAAAGGCCATGAATGTAAAAACAATCTATAAAGAGTCCTGCCCTGAAGGTCCTGAAGTAAAAGAGATCATCAGGAATATGGTTGACCAGGGTGCCCAATTGATTTTTGCCGGAAGTTTCGGTTACATGGACTATGTTGAAGAAATTTCCAAAGAATTTCCCCAGGTCAAATTTTCCCATTGCTCAGGATACAAACAAACGGAAAACATGGCCAATCACTTTGGAAGAATGTACGAGCCAAGATTCCTTTCCGGCCTGGTGGCAGGTCTTAAAACAGAAACAAATAAAATCGGCTATGTGGCTGCCTTTGAAATCCCCGAAGTGATCAGGGGCATCAATGCCTTTACCCTGGGCGTAAAAGCCGTTAATCCCGAGGCCAGTGTCAATGTCAGATGGACCCATACCTGGTATGATCCTGCAAAGGAAAAAGAAGCGGCCAAGGCACTTCTTGATGAAAGCTGCGACATTATTGCCCAGCATCAGGATACCGCAGGTCCCCAGCAGGCAGCAGAAGAACGGGGGGTATTTTCAATCGGGTATAATTCAGACATGAAAGATATGGCACCCAAAGCCTATATGACAGCACCGGTATGGGACTGGGCTCCCTATTACATTGACCAGGTAAAAGCCGTCCAGGACGGTACCTGGAAAACCCACAGCTTCTGGGGCGGTTTAAAAGATGAAATTGTAAAACTGGCCGATCTCACAGCCAATGCTCCCGAGGGCGCAGCCAAGGAAGTGGACGCCTATACTGCAAAAATCAAAGATGGTTCCTTCCATGTTTTCGCAGGTCCGATCAAAAACCAGGCCGGAACGGTAAAGGTTGATGAAAATACAACCATGTCTGACAAGGATATGCTTGGAATGGACTGGTTTGTTGAAGGTGTTGTCGGTAAAATCAAATCAGAATAATCTTTTAAACCTAAACAGTTGAACCATCGGTCACCTCCAACCGCATTAGATTGTTGGCGGTGACCGATTCACCCGTATACTTTATCCGGACGTCACCTAAGGTTTATCCCCGGGTGACCAACGGCAGCGATAAATTGATTTCCCCTGAACTGACCCATGGAATACACCCTGGGTCAGTTTTTATTCAGAATTAAATAACACCGGAAATTTTCAATGAACTCTGACATTTTCGTTAAGATGATTGACATTACAAAGACCTTTGGGTCTGTCGTGGCCAATAAAGATGTCTCCTTTGAAGTTAAAAAGGGGGATATTTATGCGCTTTTAGGTGAAAACGGGGCCGGGAAATCAACGCTGATGAATATGCTGTCCGGGATTTACAGGCCTGATAAAGGCTCGATTCTTGTTAAGGGAAAACAGGTAGGTTTCAATTCTCCCAAAGATGCCATAAAAGCTAAAATAGGGATGATTCATCAGCATTTCAAACTGGTTGAAGTGATGACCGCAGCTGAAAATATCATTCTGGGCCAGGAGGTCCCATTTTTTCTAAATCGTAAAAAGCTTGGAAAAAAAATAAAACAGATCAGCGACCGGTTTGGATTGAATGTCGATCCCAACAAAAAGATCTACAATATGTCCGTGGGAGAGAAACAGAATGTTGAGATTTTAAAGGTTTTGTTCAGGGGAGCGGATATCCTGATTCTGGACGAACCCACGGCGGTTCTCACCCCCCAGGAGGTTGACAAGCTCTTTGATATTCTTCGAAAAATGAAAGAAGAAAACTGCGCCATTATTATCATCACCCATAAACTCAACGAGGTCATGTCCATAAGCGACTGGGTCTCTGTCATGCGAAAGGGAAAGAGTGTCGGCTCGGTAAGAACCAGGGATACCTCGCCCAAACATCTCACGGATTTAATGGTGGGCAAAGCCGTCAATCTGTCCATCGACCGGGTGGCAACAAGAGATAACAAAACCCTCATGGAAGTTGAGAATCTCTCTGTCCTTGATAAAGAAGGGGTACAAAAATTAAAAGAGATCTCCTTTACCCTTGCCTCAGGAGAGATCCTTGGGGTGGCCGGTGTTGCAGGCAGCGGGCAAAAGGAACTCTGCGAGGCCATTGTCGGGCTTGAGCACGATGTGTCCGGAAAAATTATCTATAAAAATGAAAATATCCTTGGCAGAACCTGCCGCCAGATCCTTAAAAAAGGGATCAGCATGAGTTTTATCCCCGAAGACCGCCTTGGCATGGGTCTTGTTTCTTCCATGGATATTATCAACAATACCATCTTAAGAGATTATTATAAGCAGAGCGGTTTTTTTCTCAACCGGAAACCTGCCGCCCAAAAGGCCGAATGCCTTGTTGAAAAGCTAAATATCTATACACCGGGCATCAAGCATCCAGTCAAGCTTCTTTCCGGTGGAAATATCCAGAAAGTACTCCTCGGACGAGAGATTGATTCAAACCCCACCATTCTGATCACTGCCTACCCCACCCGAGGCCTTGATATCGGCTCCTCCCATCTCATATATGATCTTATCAACGAACAAAAACAGATGGGCGTGGGTATTTTATATGTGGGTGAAGACTTGGATGTGCTCATGGAGTTATGTGACAGAATTATTGTATTGTGCCATGGAAAAATAACGGGAACGGTTAAGGCAGACACCGTCTCTAAAGAGGAGATCGGACTCATGATGGCCGGCAAATCTTACGATCAATCAATTGAATTTAAAGGGGCGGCCCATGATCAGAATGGTTAACAGGGGACATTGTTCCAAAAGAAAAGCGGTCTCAATACGAATCATTGCCGTGATTCTGGCCTTGCTGACATCCGCGCTCTTTATCCTGCTCATGGAGCACAACCCCATTGATGTCTATATTTCCATTGTCAAAGGGGCCTTTGGAACAAAATACAGAATGATTGAAACCATCACCAAATCAATTCCCTTGATCATTACCTCCCTTGGGATTGCCGTGGCCTTTAAAATGAAATTCTGGAATATCGGCGCCGAAGGCCAGATTATCATGGGCGCTTTTATGGCCAGTTGGGTAGCCTTAACCTTTCCGAACTTAAACAGGGGGCTGCTCTTGCCCATGATGTTTGTTGCAGGCTTTATCGGCGGAGGATTCTGGGCCTTGATCCCGGCCTTTTTCAGGGCCAGATTTAATACAAACGAAACCATATTTACCCTGATGATGAACTATATTGCCTTAAAATGGATTACCTATCTTCAGTACGGGCCCTGGAAAGACCCCAATGCCATGGGGTTTCCCAAAATTGCCAATTTCAGCGAAGCTGCGGTGCTTCCAAAACTCTGGGGCGTCCATACAGGCTGGGTCATTGCCCTGATCATGGCCGCACTGGTCTGGTACTTTATCAACCACACCAAACAAGGATATGAAATAAGTGTCATTGGCGAAAGTGAAAATACGGCAAGATACGCCGGCATGAATGTGGGCAAAATCATTTTGGTCACCATGATCATCAGCGGCGGCATCTGCGGTATGGCCGGGATGATTGAAGCCTCTGCCGTAAGCAGAACCCTTTCCGTTGAAATCTCAGGAGGGGTAGGGTACACGGCCATTATAACGGCCTGGCTTGCCGGATTATCCGCGCCCATCATCATCGGCGTCTCTTTTTTATTTGCCGCCATGGTCCAGGGAGGCTCTTTTATTCAGCTGGCCTATCAGATCCCCAATTCCGCCGCGGAAATTCTCCAGGGAATGATACTCTTCTTTGTTCTTGGGAGCGAATTTTTTATCCGATACCGGCTGATCGTTAATAAAAAAAGAAACACTCATACCGACAGACAAAACGGAAAAGACCTATGTTAACTCTTTTTTTAGCAGCAGCCGTTGTTGCAGGCACTCCGCTTTTATTTGCCATCCTAGGAGAGATCATTACGGAAAAATCAGGTAAGCTGAACCTGGGCGTTGAAGGCATGATGCTCATGGGTGCTGTGATCGGTTTTAAAGTAGGACTGGCAACGGCCAACCCCTATCTGTCCATTATTGCCGCCATGGTGTCAGGTGCCTTTGGGGCCTCAATCTTTGCCTTTCTGACCATCACCCTGAGGGCCAACCAGGTTGTGGCCGGATTATCCCTGACCATATTTGGAACCGGTTTTTCAAGCTTTCTGGGTCAGGGCCTCATGGGCGAAGTCATTTCAGATTCAATGAAAAAATTCTTTGTTGAAATTCATCTGCCCATTCTGGGCCAGATCCCGTTTATAGGAGAGATCTTTTTCAGGCAGGGAATCTTTGTTTATATTGGATATGTCCTGGCAATACTGACCGGGATCTACCTGTATAGAACAAGGGCCGGGCTCAACCTTTTGGCTGTGGGGGAAAATACCGCTGCGGCCGATGCCGCAGGCATCAGGGTCTCCTTATACCAGTACATCCACACCCTGGCAGGCGGTGCCTTTTGCGGACTGGGCGGGGCGTATCTCTCACTGGTTTATATCCCTTCATGGCAGGAAAATGTGTCTGCAGGAAGGGGCTGGATCGCGGTCGCCCTTGTGATCTTTTCCAAATGGAGCCCCTATCGGGCCATTTATGCTGCCTTTCTTTTCGGGGGGCTTGATATCATTGGTTTCAGGCTTCAAAAGTTTGATATTCATTTTTCCCAATATATCATTGATATGCTTCCCTATGTGTTTACCACCCTGGTTCTGATTCTGGTCTCAATAAGAGAATCAAAGGAGAACGCTCCTCCTGCGGAACTTGGAAACCCGTACTTCAGAGAAGAACGCTAACCGGGTACAAAAAATTATGCACAAAATCCAATGAACTCATTTAAACTCGGATTAAAGGCCTTTTCTCTATCCCGAATTCCTGGCAAAGGCGCAGTGAACAGACAAGAGCTGATCCCCCCCTATAAAAAAAGGATAAGTATTTGACATTTCGCGGGATATTATTGATAATCAACGGATGTATGCATCTGTAATTTATAAGGAGAAACATGGGCAAATCCAATATTCCATCCATTGATGCCATATCAAAAATTTTTCTGACCACGGCTCAAAACACCCTGGAGATGAGCACGGGCCAGACAATCACCTATTCGAAAACCATCCAGAAAATCCCCAAGGTCTCCATGAAACCGGATCTCACCTGTTTTGTTCAATTTGACGGGGACTATATCGGCCTTGTTATTTTAAATTTCACAGCAGAAGCAGCCTTTGAACTCTATAAAAAATACATGCTCACCATGGGCATGCCGGAAGATGAACTGGCAAGCTCCATTGCAGACCCAGAAGTTGCAGACACCATAGGAGAGATCACCAACCAGCTGTTAGGTCAGCTGATCAAAGATGTGGAAGAACAATTTAACCTCAATGCCGTGATTGGGCACCCCAAGGCCCTGACCCTGAATTCGGCCATTACCCTGGTCATTGATGCCTCCTATGCTGAAAACCGCAGACTCTCGCTTAAAATCGGCAATTACAGCTTCCGCATTGAAATTGCCATGGAGCATACTGAATTTGTAAATATTTAATTTCCCCTGGGGGAAGAAAGTTTGACCCGGTATATCCATGATCCATCTTAAACCCATGGCCTGTCTAAGCCTGGCCCTGATCTTTATATTCAGCCCCAGGGCCTTTGCCATTTCCATACCTGATGAACAAAAAATGGGAACCCAGTTCATGGAAATGATCGAAGAACAGGACCTGATCCTTCATGACCCTGTGGTGGTTAAAATGATCAACACCGTAGGCCGCCACATTGTTGATATCCTGCCTGCCCAGCCCTTTCACTTTGACTTTAACATGATCAATGACAATACCTTTAATGCCTTTGCAGGTCCTTCGGCCAATATTTTCATCCACCGGGGTCTGATCAATTCTCTGGATACCATGGACGAACTTGCCGGCATCATGGCCCATGAGGTGGCCCATGCTGCCAGCCGCCATGTATCCCAGTCCATTGACCGGTCCAAGATAGTGACCATCGGCAGCCTGGCAGGCATATTGGCCGGGGTGCTCATCGGCTCCTCCAGCAGCGGAGATGCCGGTTCGGCCCTGACCATCGGGGCCATGGCCGCCGGACAGTCTTCCATGCTCTCCTTTACCCGGGACAACGAGACCGAGGCAGATCAGAAAGCCGTTCTCTTCCTTGAAAAAACAGGATATTCCCCCCAGGGCCTGCTCTCTGCCCTCATTAAAATAAGGGAAGCCGATTACCAGGGGATTGAAGGAATTCCAGACTATTTTAAAACCCATCCGGGCACAGGCTCAAGGATTGCCCATCTTGCCGGTATTCTGGAAAACTATGTTCCGCCTGGAGACAAACCCAGTCCGCCGGACAACTATGATTTCCAGATGGTTAAATACAGGACTATCGGGCTTTACAGCGACCCCAAGGCCTATATTGACAAAATCAGGCTCAAACTTGAAAAAAATCCGGACAGCCCGGCCCTCAACTATGGCTTAGGCCTTCTCTACGGCAGGACCAACCGACTGGACCTGGGCATTAAATACCTGGACAAGGCCCTTTCCACCCAGATCTTTGATCCCATGATTCTTCTGGAACTGGGAAGGCTCCATATCCGGGCGGAACATTATTCAAAGGCCTTGTCCATTTTAGAGGGGGTGACCCATGACAAGATTATGGGGAATCTGGCTGTTTATTACCGATCTGTGGCCCAGATTAAAACAGGCCAGTTGGATGCGGCCCAAAAAGGGTTGACCCAAATTCTGAACCTGAAACAACCTGAATTTGCCCGGGCCAATTTTCACATGGCCAATATCATGTCCCAAAGGCAGCATTCCCCCATGTCTCACTACTACCTGGGGCTCTATTATACCGCCACAAAAGACTTTAAAAATGCAACCCGCCACCTGACTCGTGCCATTGAGACCTTAGACGATCCAAAGGTAAAACAAGAGGCCCAAGCCCGCCTTCAAGAAGTCAGGGGCAAAATAAAAAAAATGGCCCGGCAAAAATCATAGGCATGTTGCCCTATCTTTTGCCGGACCCTAAATTTTTTGGACCCAAATTTTAAAAAATCATAAAAAAATTTGTCGCCCTTTTTCCCAAGCCACAATCTATGCCGGTCTAACCCGCATATTTCACGAATCGATTTTGCTTTATAGCGATTCTCAAATTAAATTTCCGATTGGGTTCAAAAAATCAATAAAAATTGACTTTTTCGCATAATTCAAACGGAACAGATTTATGGGAACCGCTATAGCCGCAAGGCGTCAGGCCGTGAAGCCGTCAGGCCGTGAAGCCGTAGTGACTTTACTGCGGACGGTCTGCAACGCCGCAGATGAAGCAAAATCGGCTATACCTTATCAAAACTTTTAAACTGCATGGTAAAGGTGCCTCTTCCCTGGGTGGCAGACCTGAGGGCTGTGGAATAGCCGAACATTCTGGCCAGAGGAACCACCGCCTTAACAATCTGAATATTTGCCTTGGGATTGATGGACTCCACCTTTCCTCCCCTGGCATTTAAATCGGCAATGGCATCTCCCATATGATTATCCGGAACAAAGACTTCCACATCCATAATGGGTTCCAAAAGACCTATATTTGCTGATTTCAAGGCTTCCTTGCAGGCCATGGCGCCGCACACGGAAAATCCCAGCTCGGAACTTTTGCCCTCTTCACACCGGCCCGAAACCAGAACAATCCCCACATCCACCAGGGGATATCCTTTGAGGAACCCGCCTTCAAGACTTTCCCGAAACCCTTTTTCAATGGCTTGAATATACTGGGGCGGCACCTGATCATCGGTAACAAGGGATTTAAAACTCACCCCTTCTCCCCGGGCCAGGGGGGTGAGCTCAACACTAAGATTGGCGTAATGGGATTTGCCCTGAATATCCCGTTCAAAAACAGCCTGGCCCCTGGCAGGTGACGTGATAATCTCCCGGTAGACCACCTGGGGTTTGCCCACATTTACATTGGTGTTGAATTCCTTGACCATCCTGGAAGTGATAATTTCCAGATGAAGCTCGCCCATGCCGGACAAAATGGTCTGCCCGGTTTCCTCATCCTTTCTCACCCTGAGGGTGGGATCCTCGATCATGAATTTTTCCAGAACTGTATCCAGTTTTTCCTGGTCTGCATGGGTTTTAGGCTCTATGGCAATAGAGATGACCGGATCCTCGTATTCCATTTTTTCAAGAAACACAGGGTGATCCCGGTCACACAAGGTTTCCCCGGTGCCTGAATCTTTCAGCCCCACAATCCCGATAATATCACCGGCAGAGGCTTCGTTGAGCCGTTCACGCTTGTTGGCGTGCATCTTAAGAATCCTGGAAAGTTTTTCGTTCCGCTTGAGGGCCGGGTTGTAGACATCTTTGCCCGCCTCGATCCTGCCCGAATAAATTCTTGCAAAGGAAAGCTTGCGCCCCTCTATCATGGACACCTTGAAAATCAGGGCAGCCAAAGGCCCGTTTTTTTCCGGCAAAAACTGCATCACCTCTTCAGACTCGGGATGAATCCCTGTTACAGGCGGAATATCCTTGGGACTTGGCAGATAAAAATCAATGGCATCCAGCAGGGGCTGAACCCCTTTATTTTTAAGGGCAGAGCCGCAGAGCACCGGCACAATCGCCCTTTCAATGGTGGCACGCCGGATGGCAGCCTTTAGTTCAGGAACCAAGATATCTTCTTCACCCAGGTATTTTTCCATGATCTGGTCATCGGTTTCGGAAATGGCCTCAAGCAGTTTTTCTCTGTATTCCAGGGCAAGGTCTTCATAATTTTCATCAATGGGCCCGGCGGCATATTCTGCTCCCAGGGTCTCATCATCCCAGGCAATCTGCTGCATGTTGATCAGATCAATTACCCCTCTGAACCGATCTTCCGCCCCGATGGGCACCTGAAGCATCACGGGATTGGCCCCAAGTTTTTCTTTGATGGAATCACAGGCAAGAAAAAAATCAGCCCCGGTCCGGTCCATCTTGTTGATAAAGGCCATCCTGGGGACCTCGTACCGGTCGGCCTGGCGCCAGACCGTCTCGGACTGGGGCTCCACCCCGCCCACGGCGCAGAAGACACCAATGGCGCCGTCAAGCACCCGAAGGGCCCGTTCCACCTCAACGGTAAAATCCACATGGCCCGGGGTATCAATGATCTGAATCATGGCCCCTTTCCACTGGCAGGAGGTCACAGCCGAGGTTATGGTAATGCCCCGGTCCTGCTCATCCTGCATCCAGTCCATGGTGGCTTCGCCGTCATGGACCTCTCCTATTTTATGGGATTTACCCGTATAGTAGAGGATACGCTCGGTCACGGTTGTCTTGCCCGCATCAATATGGGCCATGATACCGATATTTCTAATCTTTGATATATTCTTTTGTTTGCTCATTTCATTGCAACTTATTTTACGATCAACATATTGGTTTTAAAAAAATTGTCCAGACTCAGATGCCCGCCAAGGCTGCCCTTGTCCGTTCCGTTTATCAGTATTTTTACCTGCTTGATCCGGGGTATGTTCACGGTCAGGGTATTGACCAGTGAATACACGCCTAAATATTCGGTTATGGTATCACTTGAAGGCAACTGGCCCTGGTCTATCCCGATGTCCACATAGGCCTCGTTTCGATCCTTAATAAACAGGGCATTGATCCTTGTGGCGTCCGGAAAAACCCGGCCCATGCCATCAGGCGGCCCTGCCATCAGGGCGGTGAGCACGGCCTTGCCCAGGGTGTGATCATCAAGTCCTGCCGGAAATGTTTTGGGCACAGCCTTTAAATGGGTCCTGCCTGAATCGGCAAAATAAAGAAAGGCATCAAACAAGGCCGGATTTTTTGAATCCAAAGTACCCGGGTCTGCCAAGGCAATTCCCAAACCAGCCTCTAAACTGAACATCCAGGCCGCCATCCCCAAAAAAAAGGCAAGTGAAATTTTAAATGCGGCTTTTGTTTTCATGGGGACAAAGGTCCTAATTCTTTAATTTAAAATGCTATTTGATACAGTATTGGACTTTTGCTGTCAAGAAAATAGCTTGCAAAACCCACCTGAGTTTAATAGAATCCATTGCTTAAACCAGGCATATGGCCCTAAAACATACTCAAGAAAAAATGCCGCTATTATACCCCGTGCCCATTGGGCCGGGAGTCAGGAAAGCAAGTATGATCCCGGGATTTGAAGCCATTGTTGAACAGAGAATAAAAAAAGCCGAAAAAGAAGGGGCCTTTGAGGGCCTTTCCGGCCGGGGACAACCCTTGGAATTTGATGATATCAATGTGCCCAAGGACCTGCGCATGGCCCATAAAATCCTGAAAAATTCAGGTTTTCTACCTCCGGAAATCGAACTCAAAAAAAAAATTTCCCATACCCGGGACCTTTTAAGTACGCTCTGTGATGATTCAGAAGAAAAGACAGCACTTGGCAAAAAGCTCAACTTCATGCTGGCCAAGCTTGACAGTATCCGGAGCACAGGCCATACCGCTTTCCTGGCAAGAGACCAATATCAAAATAAACTAGCAAAAAAAATATCATGACTATTCGAAAAAAAGACAAAGAAGGACTGTTTAAAAATATATTTGTCGCCTATTTTATCCTGCTGCTCCACGTATTTCTCCTGGCAGGGGTGGGGCTCACCGTTGTGCTGTTCAAAGGGGTCTACCACTACCTGCCCTGGATCATGGCAGGTATCGGCATCCTTGTACTCTCCATTGCCTGGTTCATCTACCGCAGGATGAGGGCAACCTCGTCCAGTCTCAGTGAAATTCTCGGGGCCCCTGAATTTGCGGACCGTGCCCTGGAGGTCAGACTTTTAGGCGGCCTTGCATCCTTTAAAATAAAGGCCAAGGAAACCCCGGCCCTGATGATGGCACCCGACAATTCCCAGGGCGAGCCCAATGTCCGCCTCATTGAAAGCACTATGACCCGGACGGAACAAAAAATGATCGAGCTTAACACCCTTTATGAAAAAAACCTCATCTCCCAAGATGAGTTTGAATCCGCGCGGCAGAATATTATTCAAGGATAAAATTCTGGCCGCTTAAGCCAAAAGGAGAGGCAAATGAAAAAAATCAAGCTGGCCCTGTTGGCCGGAGGCGTATCAACGGAACGGGAAGTGTCGCTGAACAGCGGCGACCAGGTATTTGAGGCCTTGGACAAGGAGAAGTATGAGATTCTCCGATATGATCCAAAGCTTAATTTGCAACAACTGGTCATGGACGCTCCGGATATTGATGCGGCCCTGATCATCCTCCACGGCCCTTTCGGGGAAGACGGCACGGTCCAGGGGCTTCTGGATCTTTTAGACATCCCCTACCAGGGCGCAGGGGTATTAGGCTCTGCTGTGGCCATGAACAAGTTGACGGCAAAGCAGCTCTATGACGGGTGTAAAATCCCCACCCCGGGATACCTGGCCTTTAATGCCAATGAAAAAATCTCGATTCCTCAAGTGATCGACAGTTTAGGGCTGCCCATCGTGGTCAAACCGGCCTGTGCCGGTTCCAGCGTGGGCATGACCATTGTCAGGGAGGCGGACATGTTGGGTCCTGCCATAGCCAAAGGGTTTACCCATGACGACACCCTGATTCTGGAACGCTATATCCAGGGCGTTGAACTGACCTGCGGGGTTCTGGGCAATGAGGACCTTGAGGCCCTGCCCGTGATAGAAATCATTCCCGGGGACAACCATGACTTTTTTGATTACCAGGCCAAATACGAGGCAGGGGAGACCGAAGAAATCTGCCCGGCACGAATAGATGAAGAGACCACCCGCAGGGTTCAGGACCTTGCCATTAAGGCGCACAAGGCCTTATTTCTCAAGGGGTATTCCCGTACGGACATGCTGTTGAGACAAGGCGAACTTTTTGTCCTTGAAACCAATACCATTCCGGGCATGACTGCCACCAGTCTCTTTCCCCAGTCTGCCAATGTGGGGGGATACAGTTTTTCAGCCCTGCTGGACAGGCTTGTCGAACTGGCCATTGAAGAAAATAAACGGACTAACCTAAGGAGAGCAAAATGAAGATCCTTGTTGTAGGCAGCGGCGGCCGGGAACATACCCTGGTATGGAAAATTTCTCAAAGTCCCATGGTGGACAAAATTTATTGTGCCCCGGGCAATGCCGGCACCCAGACCCTGGCTGAAAATGTGGACATCAATGCCGAAGATATAGAGCGCCTTGCCGCCTTTGCCAAAGACAATGAGATTGATCTCACAGTTGTCGGGCCCGAAGGCCCTCTTGTCGCAGGAATTGTGGATGTATTCAAAGAAAAGGGCCTGGGGGTTTTCGGCCCGTCCAAGGCCGGGGCAAAACTTGAAGGCTCAAAGGTCTTTTCCAAAAACCATATGCTCAAATACGGTATTCCCTGTGCCATGGGCAAGGCCTTTACCGACCCTGACAAGGCCAAGACCTATGCCAATGCCTTGGGAGCACCCTGCGTGGTCAAGGCAGACGGGCTTGCCGCAGGCAAGGGCGTTATTGTCTGCACCTCTGTTGAACAGGCCCATGAGGCCATTGACGGAATGCTCCAGGAAAACAGCTTTGGAGATGCCGGCGCCATTGTTGTGGTGGAAGAATGCCTTCGGGGTGAAGAGGCCTCTTTTATCTGCCTGACCGATGGAAAAACCGTGCTGCCCCTGCCGGAATCCCAGGATCACAAACGGATTTTCGACAATGACAAAGGCCCGAACACCGGCGGCATGGGCGCATACTCCCCTGCCCCGGTTCTGGACCATTATCTTCGCACCAAGGCCATGAACGAGGTCATGATCCCGGCGGTTCAGGGCATGGCCAAAGAGGGGACGCCCTTTACCGGGGTTCTCTATGCAGGCCTTATGGTGGAAAAAGACCAGATCAAGGTATTGGAATTTAACACCCGCCTTGGAGATCCTGAAACCCAGCCCATTCTCATGCGCCTTGAAAACGATCTGGTCCCCCTGATGGAAGCCTGCGGCAACGGCACCCTGCACAACCATACAACCCGGATCGATCCCAGGGCAGCCATGTGCGTGGTCATTTCCTCGGGCGGTTACCCAGGAGACTATGACATTGGCCATGAAATCACAGGGCTTGATGAGGCCAACAAGGTCAAAGATACCGTTGTTTTCCACGCCGGAACCGCCATGGACAAGGATCAAGTGGTTTCAGCCGGAGGCAGGGTTTTAGGTGTCACCTCCCTTGGCACCACGGTTGAAGAGGCCATTAACACGGCCTATGAGGCCTGCGGGAAAATTGCCTTTAAAGATCATTTCCTGAGAAAAGATATCGGTGCAAAAGCCCTGAAGCGCATGGCCATTCCCCCCCAGGTCGGAGTGATCATGGGATCGGATTCCGACTTTCCTGTCATGGAAAAGGCCTTGGTCATGCTCAAACGATTTGATATCCCCTATTACGTGACCGTGGCATCTGCCCACAGGACCCCGGAACAGGCATCCCAACTGGCCATTGAGGCCCGTGAAAAAGGCATCAAAGTCATCATCTGCGGGGCAGGACATGCCGCCCATCTGGCCGGGGTCATTGCCGCCCACACCACCCTGCCCGTGCTCGGGGTGCCCATTGACTCCTCGGCGCTCCAGGGAATGGATGCCCTGCTGGCAACGGTTCAAATGCCGCCGGGCATTCCAGTGTCCACCATGGCCATAGGCAAATCCGGGGCCCATAACGCAGGCATCACCGCAGCCCAGATCATCGGGGTATCAGACCCTGTGGTCGCTGAAAAACTTGATGCCTTTAAAAAAGAGATGGCCGCAAAAGTGGTTAAAAAGGCCCAGTCCTTTGCCTGATCTTTATGTCTGAACAGCCCCAGCCCTTAAATATCCTCCGGGTGAACATCCTTTGCCCGGAGGATTCTGTTATACAAAAGGCCAAAAACCGCCTTGTTCAACACGGAGTGGTGATTTTTCCGGCCCATTGCCTTTACGGGGTGGCGGCCAATGCCCTGGATCCCAGGGCCGTGGAACGGGTCTTCCTGCTCAAACAGCGTCCCAAGAACAATCCCCTCCTGGTATTGGTCAAAGACCTGGACAGCATAAGCCCAATGGTAAAATCCATCCCGGATCCGGCCAAACGACTCATGGAAAATTTCTGGCCGGGCAGGCTCACCATTGTTTTTGAGGCGGCAGACCATATTTGCCCTCTTCTCACCGCCCAGACCGGGAAAATCGGCATCCGCCTGCCAGGCCATCCCGTGGCCCGGGCCCTGGTGGAAGCGGTTGATTTTCCTGTCACCGGCACCAGTGCAAACCTGTCAGGAGAGCCTGGGTGCACCCAGACCTGCGCCCTTGACCCTTCCATTATAACCAACGCCGACCTGATCCTGGATGCCGGAAGACTTCAGGGCGGTGCAGGCTCCACCATTGTCGATGTCAGCGCCGGCCCGGTTAAAATTCTCCGCCATGGGAGTATCCCTGCCCGACAGATCCTTGCCTGCCTTGGCTGATACCAATCCGTTGATCTCTCATAGGATCGTAACCCCCCTAAAAATAAATTTTATGATTCCATGCCTTTGCAGGTCAGAAATTATATTGACAAACCCTGTGTTTTCCATTAAAAAGAATGTCCCATGCCGGAGTGGCGGAATTGGTAGACGCAGGGGATTCAAAATCCCCCGGGTGTATGCTCTTGCGAGTTCAAGTCTCGCCTCCGGTACCAAGAATATTCAAGGCTTTCAGCGATTTCGGTGAAAGCCTTTTTTATTTTCTAAAAGCACCCAGCACGCAAATAGCATGCAGAATATTTTTTTTGATTATCTCTTCAAATCTCATGTTTCGATAACGGATTGCTCCAGGCAGCTGTTTCTACAATAGAGCCAACGTTTTGGTGGCCTGGATCCGCCCCCCCCCCCCAAAAAAAAGGCCTGGGACCAGATCTGTGCCCATGTTGAAAAAAGCGACGCATAGCTATCGTCCGGCGTGTGGAAAAAGCTTACCTGATACAACCAGGCTGCGATAAGAAACCCCACGACGATGTTCCGGTCACGCCCTCCTGACGGTTGATTGGCGGAGACTGGCCGTGGGGCCGAAATGGGCTGGTTAGCAGTCAGTAGTGGTACCAACATTTTAAATCGCATAAGAAAACATAGGCGCTTATTAGAGGCATCAAACCACCAAACTGTTACAACATTTGAAGCGCGTCACTCCAGCCGAAAAAACTCGTTTAGTATTGATTTGGCAAATATATTATTTGCAATTTATTAAGTATATCAATTTTACATTCATCGACCCCGATACTACAAGTAATCGATTATTTTTTCGATATGACTATTAATTTTGTTTTGACTCAGTGATGTCCGGTTAGGTTTTTGCTTGCTCAATAATTTTTTGATCTTTGACAATATTGTCCCTGTTTGAACTATGAGAGCCCTGCTCCTCGCAGCCAAACAGGTCATTTAGAATGGCGGTTCGCAGCTGCCGAACTCTTTTGATCGTGACCTTTTCATTAAACTGTTTTTGGCAATGGATTGCCAGTAACAGGTAAGTGATAAGGCCGCCAAGAATCTGAACCATAAGGCCGTATTCACTGCGGGCAATGAGATGATATACCTTCAGATGTTCTTTCCACCATTTGAAAAAATCCTCAATGGTCCACCGGAGTTTATAAATTGTTGCTATTTGTTCCGCTGTTAAATCATGCCTGTCAGTTGCCACATAGTATTTGACGCCAGCAATTTTATAGCCAACAACCCGAACAGGCCTTTTCGTCTGGTTTTGATTCGGAGTACCAAGTTTAACCAGTGCATCATAAAAAATGTAGCTGTCGGAAGGGGTCTCGTGGTTATCAATAATTGTTCTTGTTGTCCTGGTTTTTATACGGCAGACAAAATGTTTGCCTTGCTCCTGAAGCAGGTCAAATTCTTTATGGGATTGATATCCACGATCCATAACACCTGTTTGCCCCTTGGAAAGTATTTTGGGAACAAAAGTGCGTTCAGCGCCGTTGCCTTCAGTCAAAAAGATTTTGTTTGGGATTCCGTGATTAATGTCAAATCCGCAATGTACTTTGGCTTTTTTACTTCCTTTTCTGTAGTTCGCCCAGTGCATTGAAAGGACTGCATTTATGAGACTACCGTCAATGGAAACCAACTCTCCTAACTCGGCGTGTTCACCCGGATGACACTCAAGAGCCTGTTTATAAAGATCCTCAAAGATAAATTGCAGTTGTTCGAGTCCCCTGTGATTGATGGCTTCACAGAAACTACTACGGCTGATACCACCGTCTGGCGCAATATTTTCTTTAGCAAAAACATTCTCCTTGAGATCCTGAATTAAATGTCGGGCAGACTTGTGCTCCTGAAGATGGAAATAAACCAAAGCATTTATCTGGTCTTCGAATGTCATTTTTAAAGGGCGGTCTCCTCGAGATTGTAATTCCGGTGCTTTTGAAAGTGACTTTATCAGAGGGCACCTGAAATTGTCAAAGTTCAGGGACCGTAGTTGTTTTTTAGGGACTGAGATGTGCGTCATTTGAGCTCCTTGAGTTAAATTTTCAAGGCGCACAAAAATTTTTAGCACATTTGTCAACACAAAACAGACTGTTTTTTCAATGATTTTAGATGCTTTTTATATGCAACAACCTAACCGGACACTACTGGTTTTGACTAAAAAAAAAGGAAAAAGATGAAAAATTTACTTATAGTGATTGGAGTTGCTATTGTTCTATTTACAAGCACGGCAGAAGCAAAAAAGGTTACTCTTTCTGTTCTGCATGAAAAAGCCTTTGTGTTCAAGGATGTTCACGATCAAATTGCCAATGAATTCATGCAAAAACATCCTGATGTGGAAATTAAGTTCCTGGCACCGGCTAAAGCTTATGAGGAATGCGTTCAAATTGTTCTACGTGGAGCCATTACGGATTCTATGCCAGATGTGTCTTACCAGGGGCACAACCGATTCGTACCCTTGTAGACCGTGATATAGTGGTACCGTTAGACAGGTTTATCCAAGGTGAAAAGGATTAGGAAGTCCAGGGGTACAGCCCGAGTATCCTCTCTCTTGGACGACATAATGATAAACAATATGGTCTTGCCTTTGCCGTATCGACACCTATCATGTACGCTAATGCAGATCTCGTAAGACAAGCCGGGGCCGATCCGGACAACTTGCCAAAGACATGGGACGGGGTCATCAAACTTGCCAGAAAAATTGACGCCTTGGGTGATAATGTTTACGGGATGTACTTTGATTGGAGCATCACCGGAAACTGGTTGTGGCAGGCCCTTGTTTCTTCTAACGGTGGCACAATGCTGACAAAGGATGAGAAAACGGTTGCTTTTGATGGCAAGGCCGGTGTCAAGGCAATCAACCTGCTGAATGACATGGTCACAAAGACCAATATGCCCAATATTAGGGAATGTTCAGAATTCTGTGTCACGGTTTCGGTTCCCGGATCTGCCTCAGCGCCAGCGGAAGTAAAAGTCAGGTCCGAGAATGGGCCTTCAATCAGCCACGTCGGAGGAGTTGACTTTTGCTGGAGTGGAGTTCCTGGAACCATCTTTTCCATCTGTAAATAAATCCCTATCAAATTCCCAGCTCTTTATCCAGCCGGCCTTCAAAGAAAATTGCCAACTGGGAAATTGTCAGTGACCAATTTTGAATCGGCATTGTCCATTTTTTACTGGCGTTCTGGATCCCCATGTAAAGCAGCTTTAACAGGCTGTCCTGGTTCGGGAATGATCCCTTTGTTTTGGTCAGTTTTCGAAACTGTCGATGCACAGCCTCAATGGTATTTGTGGTGTATATTATCCGTCGAATCTCTTCTGGATATTTAAAGAAATGACTGAGGCGTTCCCAGTTGTTCCGCCAGGATTTTATCACAATCGGGTATTTGTCATTCCATTTATTTTCCAAGATATCCAGTTCTTCTTCGGCCAGATCCTTATTGACCGCTTTATAAACACGTTTTAGATCTGCCATAAATTCCTTTTTATTTTTGGAACCAACGTATTTCAATGAATTTCGGATCTGGTGGACTACGCAGAGTTGAACTTCTGTGTCCGGGAATATGGTCTCAATGGCCTCGGGAAAACCTTTTAGACCATCAACACAGGCAATCAGGATATCTTTTACCCCTCGGTTTGAAAGGTCTGTTAACACCTGCAGCCAGAAGTTCGCACCCTCATTCTCGGATATGTACAGCCCAAGAACCTCTTTGCGGCCCTCGATATTCACCCCAAGAATTGTGTAAACGGCTTTGCTGGCGACCTTTCCGTTTTCTCGTACTTTATAATGTATGGCATCAAGCCATATGATTGGGTACACATTTTCCAACGGCCTGGCCTGCCATTCTTTGACGGTATAGATGATTTTATCGGTAATGGTGCTCAGAGTGGCATTTGAAATCTCAAGTCCATAGATTTCCTGTAAATGGGAAGCCATATCATTATAACTCATGCCCAGGCCGTAAAGGGCTATTATCTTTCTTTCAATTTCATCGCTGAGCGTTGTCTGATGTTTTTTGACGATCTGTGGAGAGAAGGTTCCGGCCCTGTCACGCGGGGTTTCCAGCTCAAATTTACCATCCAGGGATTTAATGGTCTTTTTGCTTTTTCCATTACGGCGGTTGGCAGAAACTTCCTGCCCGAGATGGGACTCCAACTCTCCTTCAAGAGCAGCTTCAGCAAGATTTTTGATTAATGATGTAAGGACGCCGCCCTTACCTGTGAAGGGTTTACCTTCCTGGATGCCTTTAAGGGCTTTTTGAAAATCAAATTCGGTGTTTTCTTCGGTCATGTCAGTTCTCCTTATTTAGCTGAGTATATCAGCTTTCATTCAACTGACACAGAATTTTGAACGCCCTCCCGCCAATCGGCCTTTTCATACAGGGCAAAAAATTTGGCATGGCCTGCCATCCAGGTGCTGGCCTTTAACATGGCCTGGGTCAGATCGTAGGACAGATCAGGGGTAAACAAAATAGAACAGGCCGCAAGCCTGGGCGGCAATGCCAGGATCATTTGAGAGGCGTCTATCCTGCACTTGGGCGCCTGGTCATGACGCCCCACAATGACGCCAACCCCATTGTCCAGGCGTTGAATTTCGCAGACCGGATGGTTAAGTTGAATCACCTGTTCTGGAATCTGTGCACAAAGTCCTTTCACAAGAGAAATCATCCCCTGGCTGAGCCGCCATCCGGGCGGCTCCATTGGATATCCGTCAACGGTCTGGGCATAACCGTCCTTGGTCTGAAACCGGGCCTGGCCAATGTCAAACTGGGGATACCCTTTCAGACCCAGGGTCTTTATCAAAGAATTTATCCTGGGGTTGATCGCGGGCCAATACCAGGAAGGTCCAAGATCAGCAAAAAAACCCTGGTGCTCCGGGCTTAAAATTCTGCCCCCCAAACGGGACCGGGCTTCAAGCAGGGTTAAAGATTTTTTCTTTGCCGCCAGCAGATAGGCCGCATAAACCCCGCTGAGGCCGCCCCCAATGATGATGGTATCCACTTTTTGGGTATGCATATTTATTTTAAACCCTTATTTTTTATAATAATCAAATCTACGCTCCTTTTCACAAGCGTTATGCGCCTGTGAAATTAAAAAATCAATATATTTCACCTGAAAACACCAACTCGTTTCCGGGCAAGGCGGGTACCTGCCTTTGTGCATCGCAAATACCGGACAATAAAAGGGGCCATCCCACAGGCTGTCCATATAAAAACGGCCCATCATCAGGGTATAAAAAACAAGGATATATGGCAGTCTCGGCTCTGATATGATATGATATGCTCTAAAAGTACATCTAACCTTAAGGAAAACCCATGTCAGAAATAACAGGCCCTTGGAAACTTGCAAAAAAAAACCTGAACAAAAATCAGCAACGATCCTCATCCAGACAGTCCCATCCCTTTCTGGCCCAGGATCCCGAAGCTGTGGTCGGTCAGTTCCACAACCTTGCCGTGGAAAATTTCTCCGATTACGGGGTCTATTTAAGTTTTGGCCGGGACCGGGTGCTTTTGCCCAACAAGTACGTACCTGAAAACATTGGTGTGGGTGAAAAAGTCCATGTCTTTGTCCACACCGATTCAGAAGACCGGCCCGTGGCCACCACCCTGAAACCTGCCGGGGTCGTCGGGGATATTGTTGGCCTCAAAGTAAAGGATACGGCTGCATTCGGCATTTTTATGGACTGGGGGCTGGAAAAGGACCTGTTGATTCCCCGGAACCAGCAGCAGGACCGGATGGAGCCTGGAGAAACCCATTTGGTCAAAATCTGTCTGGACAAATCCTCCCACAGGGTCTACGGATCCACCCTCATGACCCAGCTGTGCCCCAATGATCCCCCAGAATTTGCCGGGGGAGAGGCCGTGGATCTGATCATCCACAGTATCAGCCCCATGGGGTATACCGCCCTTATCAACCAGGCCTGCCAGGGCATGCTTTATAAGGACCAAACCTTTGAAGACCTGTCCATCGGGGATCGTTGCCAGGGATATATCCTGAGGATCCGGCAAGACCGCAAGCTGGACCTGACCTTAAAACAGCCGGGATATGCCTCGGTAAAAACCTCGGCCCAGAAAATTCTTGCGGTGTTAGAGGCCAACAACGGATTCAGCCCCTGCCATGACAAAAGCAGCCCCGACGATATTCAGGCCGCATTTTCCATGAGCAAAAAAGAATTCAAACGGGCCGTGGGCAGCCTCTACAAGCAAGGAAGCATTACCCTGAACAAACAAGAGGGAATCCGCATAAAATAAAACAAATTGCCAGGAGTGATTCGACAAAAAAAGCAGCTCACCTTTACCCGGTAAAAAAAAGCAGATCTTCCAAGATCATCCCGCCTGAAAACCGAATAATTTATCTTTGGAATATTGACGAACCTGATATTTTCCAGATATTATGCGAAATCATTTATTCACAATTCAATAAAAGGGGAAAACATGGATATCAAACATCATTTTGAAGTCGCCTGGAATCTTTGCCTTGCCAATATTGTTCCGCTCATTATTTTAACCCTTGTGACCATGGCCCTGAGTGTGGTCACCCTGGGAATATTGGCACCCGTGGCCTTTGCCGGCTATGTCTGGTCACTTTATCAGCTGCTCAATACCGGACGGGAACCTCGAGCCCAGGATGTCCTGTCACAGATGCGGCTTTTTCTTCCCCTGGCGCTATTCACCTTTCTGGTCTTTATCATCACCCTCATAGGGTTTACCCTGCTCATCGTCCCGGGAATCATTTTCTCCCTTGCCATCGGGTACACCTGCTTTTACATGATCCCCATCATGGTGGACCAGAAATCAGGAATTGTGGACGCCATCAAGAAAAGCATTGCCATGATGACCCGGACCAATGTGGTCGATCACTTGATCGTATTTATCATCTTTACGGTACTCACCGCTGTTGGCGGTTCTTCCTTTATCGGATTTATCGTTCTCCAGCCCTTTGCCACCCTGTTTTACCTATCGGTTTATAAGGACACCGTAAACTAAGAAGACTGGCAGACCAAGCCACAGGCGTTCAACTGCCCTGGCAGCAAAACGTTTGGACCTTGGCTTGATCATCTGGTATACCCATTTCAGGCTCGGATATTGACCCAAACCAACCAAAGACGGAGATTCTATGCTGAAACTTGGAGAAAAGGGGGCCATCCCCCAGAACGATAATGAAACCTATGCCATTGCCCCCCATATACCCTGCGGGGTGATCACCCCGGAACTGCTCAGAAAGATTGCAGATGTCGCAGAAAATTACCATGCAAAAGCCATCAAACTCACCGGTGCCACCCGCATAGCCATTGTGGGCTTAAAAGAAGAAGATATTGACTCAGCCTGGGAGGACCTCGGCCTTGACAAAGGCGCGGCCGTGGGCATGTGCATCCGGTCGATCAGAGCCTGCCCCGGCACCACATTCTGCAAACTGGGCAAACAGGATGCCTTGGGGCTAGGCATGAAACTGGATGAACAATACCATGCCTATGAGCTGCCCGGCAAATTCAAGATGGCCGTGTCCGGGTGCAAGTTAAGCTGCTCTGAATCCTGGGTCAGGGATATCGGGCTCATCGGATTCCCCCAAGGGTGGACCATGGTCATCGGCGGAAATGTGGGCATGCAGCCCAGAATTGCCAAAGAACTTGTTTCAGACCTTGACGATGAAAGCGCACTCAGGGCCTGTGAGCAAATCGTCACCTATTATAAAGAGAATGCCAAAAAAGGTGAACGCCTGGGAAAAATGATCGAAAGGGTGGATCTGGAGCCATTCAAACAAGCCCTTCAGGAATAAGACTTGAAAGACCATTACATCCCGGAGGCTGAATTCCCCATTGTCCTTACCCCCAAAATCAGGGTGCTGGGCAATTATTTTTTCAACCTCATCCTGGTCACCGGCACCCAAGAATCCGCCCTGTTTGAAACAGGAATTTCTGGGGTGACAGATGCCGTGATCCGACAATTGGAAAACATCGGGGTGGCCCCGGACTACCTGATCGTCAGCCATCCCCATGCAGATCATATTACCGGCCTGCCCGGCCTTGTAAAAAGATTTCCCAAGGCCCGGGTCGTGGCGGGCATTGGGGCAAACGCCTTTGTCACCCATCCCAAGGCAGGCCCGGCCCTGATCAAAGAGGACAAATTCATGTCCCAGGGCCTGGTTAAAATGGGCATATCCCCCGGGCGCAGCAGCCTTGAATCCATCCCGGATCTGGGCCGTGCCCAGGAAATAGCCGCTCCGACCCTGTTGGATCTTGGGGGTGGCGTTGATTTGGAACTGATCCCGGTACACGGCCATTCCCCGGCAAATCTTATGGGACGGGTCCGGTGTGACCAGGCCCTGTTCTGCTCAGATTCTTTAGGGTTTCACTATCCTGGCAGAGCCTTGTGGCCCTTGTTTTTTACCAATGCCAAAGCCTATGTAGACAGTCTTGATTTGATCCGCAGTTTTAACCCTAAAATTCTTTGCCCGGCCCACCAGGGCCCCATTTTAGGCGATGAGGCCGCAAAAGGGATTGACCAGGCCCGGGCCTTCACCCTGAGCACCATCTCACGGATCAACCAGACAAAAATGAAAGACCCGGACCTGATACAGGCCCTGTTTGAAGAATCCTACAAGGATGAATTCACCCTGTACACAGAAGAAAACATCCTCAACTGCACCCGGCTGCTGATAAAACGGGCCAGGGAGTAACAGATGAGATTTCAAGGTATCAAAAGCCTGCGCCCGCTTTGAACAGCCACTCGTTGACCGTGTCTGCAAACACTATATTTTCACAGGGTTTGGACAAATGATCCATCATGGGATCTTTTGTCCCAAGCTCTTTCATGGACTCTAAAAAACCAATATTGCCAGAGAAAAAAACAACGGGCACCTTTGTATCGGTGCGCCGGATATGGGAATAGACATCCATGCCGTTGAGCCTTCCGGGCAGAAGATAATCCAGGCTGACAAGATCAAAGTTTTCCTTGTCAAAGGCTTCAATGGCATCCTGGCCCATGGAGGCAAGGGTAACCTTGTGATGGAAGGGGGTCTGACTTAAGATTTTTTTCTGAACCCCGGAGATGGCAGGCTCATCTTCCACCAGGAGAATTTTTTTGTTTTGAATCACCTGTTTTCTTGCCATGCGGATCTTTTC
This sequence comes from Desulfobacter sp., assembly GCA_028768545.1. Classification (NCBI taxonomy): domain Bacteria; kingdom Pseudomonadati; phylum Thermodesulfobacteriota; class Desulfobacteria; order Desulfobacterales; family Desulfobacteraceae; genus Desulfobacter; species Desulfobacter sp. The sequence continues at coordinate 1,997,324 of CP054838.1, read as the reverse complement.
CTTCTGGGTCAGCGTCTTATTGACCAAGGGAATAGCAATCTTAAAACAGGTACCTGTCTGCTGGTCAGAGGTAAAACAGATGCTGCCCCGATGTTTTTGGATATATTTTTTCACGTTGGACATCCCGTATCCGGTGCCCCGGATCTCCTTGCTGTACTGCCCAAAAATATCCTTGCTTCCCTTGAGGGTAAAAGAGGGGGCATAAATCTGGTCATGGTATTGGGCGGGAATGCCGCATCCATTGTCCTGGATCTCAATGACCAGGCAATCGGCCAGGTGGGCCGTACAAATTTTCAGCTCGGGATTGGGATTTTTGCCCATGGCATGGACAGCATTTTGAATCAAATTCACCAGGGCATGCTCAATCATGCCCGGATCCGCCAAAAAATCGGGCAGGTCCACGGCAAATTTTCTGACCACCCTCACCCGTTTCAGCTCTTTTTTCATCAGGCTGAGGACCAGGTCCAATTTCTCGTTCAGATTAAAGAACGCCTCTTTGGGCTCCTGGTCCCTGGCAAAGGCCACCAGATTTTTGGTCATATTTTTTCCCCTGAAGGTCTGATCCAGGATGAGCCTAAGGGTATTTTTTATTTCAGGATCTTTGCAGTCCATGAGGGAGAGTTCGGCATTTCCCATGATACCGCCCAGGATATTGTTGAAATCATGGGCCATTTTTCCTGCCACCTGACCGACCAGGGCGTATTTTTCCTGTTCGGCTGCAAATTTTAAGGCATCTGCCCGTTCTTTTTCGCTCTGGCGGCGGTCCGTGATATCCCGGACCGTGGACAATATCATCTTTTCTCCCTTATAATCAAAAACAGATGAAGAAATTTCAGCCGGGAAAATCTCATTGTTTTTCTTTTTATTCAGGGTCTGGATGGTTCTTTTTTTTGCATTCATCAAATTTATTCTGGATTCAGCGCTGCCCATACCCTTTCCAACCGGATCAAGGATCAAATCCTGGGGACTCAGATTGAGCAGCTCTTTTCTGGTATACCCATACCATTGGCAGGCCACCTCGTTGACCTCGACAAAATTTAAAAAACCTTCCTCGGCAAACGGATGGACAAACACCGGATCATTGAACACGTTAAACAGGGTTCGAAACCGGTTCTCATTTTCCTGAAGTGCGATTTCAGCATCCCGCCTGGCTGAAAGATCGGTAAAACAGACCCTGACAGCGATGGCTCTTCCTTCTTCCATGATGGGAGCGGCATTGACCACCCCATAAATAGCAGAGCCGTCTTTTTTGATAAACCCCATCTCAAAGGGAAAGCATTCATTGCCCTGTTTGATATCTTCGAACCATGAAGAGAGAAGGTCCAGCTTGTCCTGGGGAACGAGATGGCTGATGCTGGGGTATCTTTCATAATCCGCCCGGGTATACCCGAAATAGTCGAGCCCTGCCCTGTTGGCATAAAAAAGATGAAACTCAAAGTCAAATTCAGCAATGGGAAGGGGCAAAAAGTCCGCCATCTGCCTGAACCGTTCTTCACTGATCTTGAGCTTGGTTTCAATTTCCCTTTCAGCGGTGATATCCCTGGCAGATCCGACGGTTCCGATCATCTGCCCCTGGTCATCGTAAAACGGGGCCTTGCTCACATCCAAAATCAGGTAAGCCCCGCGTACAAAGCCCTCTTCAATAAACCTGCCGGGCTTGCCACTCTTTTTCACCACCTGGTCTGAATTCACACAGATTTCGCCGAAGGTATGCAAATATCCCCGGTTGTTTTCCCTGGCGGCAAAATAAATATCGTTTTGCCCCAGGGCCTTGGAAGCAGAGGTGCATTTGAGCAGGATATGGCAGGTGGCCTTGTTCACAAAAATATAATTGTCATCCATATCCTTGGCCCAGATCAAATCCGGTGCATTGTCCATCATCATCTGAAAGAAAGGACTGCCAAGGCCGTCTTTACCCTGGATATTTTCACACAATAATTTGCTGGGAGGTGTTATGGACATTTACCATCCTAAGGGTTGACTCAATTACAAACTGCCGGCAATAAAAACGATTACGGTTCAAATCAATGATTTCAGATCAGATAGCCACGAAACAAAGTCCGGATTCACGACACAAATTTTGTTTACACCATTCCCCGGAGAAAGCCAATAAAAAAACAGGTCATTCTCTGGCTTTTTTCAAGGCAAGAAAGACGTTGCCCGCAAAAATCAATCCGGCCCCGATCCATCCTGAAAATTGAAGGGAGGGATCCATGGCAATAAAAGGGCCCAGCACGGCTGCCAAAAGAATCCGGGTGGAAGAAAGAATGCTTCCTTCAATGGCGGTGACATATTTAAACCCAATAGTCAGCAAATATTGCCCTGCAATGGCAATGGCAGAACAGGCAAAAAGGTAGGTCAGCTCCTCCAGGGATGGCATTCGCATCTGATTGAAAAAAAGGCAGAACACCAAAATTCCGCCCAGGCCGAACATGGCAAAAAGGGTGGTATGGGTGTCATGGACCTGCCGTGACATGTTGAGATATATGATGGCAAATGCAGCACTGATGCCCGAGGCCAGGCCCCAGAGAGAATCCGTGTTAAAGCCCATATCCTTAGGAGAGAGAATCAGCCAGACCCCGGCAAAGGCCACCCCCATGATCAAAAGAACAGCCATATCCCGCTGGGACTTGAATGCCACCCATGTAAAAAGGGCGATGAACAGCGGATAGGTCATGTTCAATATATTGGCCTGGGCCACGGAGGTCAGTTCCACGGCCTTGAAAAAACAGAACACAGCCGCGGCATTGCCCATGGCCCTGCCCACAAGGTATCTTTTTTTAACGATGATAACCGGCCGGTGCTGGACAGCCATGACAATGAGAACCGTTATGAACCCGAACAAAAACCGGGCCAAAGTAAACATGGAGGCCTCAATAGAAAGTCCTGCCATGGCAGACCATTTCATCACCACAGTGGACATGTAAAAAAAGAAGGCAGAGCCGAACACGGCCAGATACCCCCATCTTGCTTTGGTTTCCATGATTTATATTGTCAATCATTCTTGAAATTGATAGGTTTTGATGGTATGCAACCCATTTGCAGGACCAAGGTCAAAAAAGAACATATACCATGGAAAAAGACAATACAATTTTTTTAGAAAAAATCAGGCCCCTGCGGGATGAGATTGACCGCATTGACTCTGAAATCCTTTCCTTGATTGAAAAACGCCAGGAACAGGTTGAGCAGGTGGTGGCCCTGAAAAAGAACCACAACATGCCCGTATACCACCCGGCAAGGGAAGAGGATCTCATCTACCGGCTCAGGTCCCAGGCTGACAGGGCCGGTGTGGATCCGGACTTCATGGAAGACCTGTACCGGATTATCCTCCGTCAGTCCAGGATCAAACAGACCCAGAAAATGGAACGCAAGGGCATCCGGCCGGATGCATCCGTATTGGTGATCGGGGGCAAAGGCCAGATGGGCAGATTCTTTGCCAGACTCTTTTCCCAGTCAAGGTATAAGGTCCGCACCCTGGACAAAGAAGACTGGGATTCAGCCAAAGAGCTTTGTAGCGGTGTTGATCTGGTGTTGGTCTCAGTGCCCATTGAAACCACCTGCGCTATTGTGGAAGCGGTCTGCCCCTACCTTTCCGCCCACACCATTCTTGCCGACCTGACCTCGGTGAAAAAAGGCCCCCTGGATGCCATGTGCCGTTTCCACAAGGGGCCTGTCATGGGACTTCACCCTTTGTTCGGCCCGACGTCGGAATCATTGGACAAACAGATCATGGTGACCTGTCCGGGAAAAGATGAGCCTGCCTGCCAATGGCTCACAGAACAGCTGGCCCTCTGGGGCGCTGTCATTGTCCGGGCCACGGCCCAGGAACATGATCAGGTCATGGAAATCGTCCAGGCCCTCCGCCACTTTGCCACCTTTTGTTTCGGGGATTTTCTCTACCACCGCCATGTGCAGCTGGAGCGGACCCTGGAATTTTCAAGCCCCATTTACCGGCTGGAGCTGGGCATGGTCGGCCGGCTCTTTGCCCAGGACCCCAACCTCTATGCTGAAATCATCTTTGCCACGCCTGAACGCCGCCAGCTGCTCAAGGATTTTATTGACTCTTTCAGCCGCCAGATAGAGATGCTGGACAAAAACGACAAAAAAGGATTCATCCGCCAGTTCAGCCAGGTGGCCCAATGGTTCGGCCCCTTTAGTGAGCAGGCCATGAGAGAAAGCACCTTTATTATTGACAAGCTCATTGAACGATTATAGATCAACGATTCCATGACATCTAAACCATTAAAAACAAACCATCCCCATCTCATTGTTTTTCCGGGGAAACGCCCCCAAACCCTCTTGTCTGAGTCTGGTGAAGAACTGAGGCCCCCGAAGGACTGGGCGTTTCTGCCTGCCGGAGATGCCGCCGTAACCCGGCAGGTCAAAACCAGGGGACCCAGCTGGAAGGTTCAGGTGAACCATGGCAGACGCAAAATATCCAAGGGAATCTGGGCCAGTGCCCAGGATATAAAAGAATCCAAAGCCATGATCCTGGAAAAACGCTCCACCCCGGAATATGCAAAACAGCGTGAGAAAACCCTGGCCCGCAAACAGGTGCAACACGACGCCTATGTTAAAGAATTTTATTTCCAGGTGATCCAATTTTTAAATTTTCACCCCAAATACCAGGCCATGGCCCGGGATATGGGCGAAAAAATCACCTTGCATGCCACCCCGGTGGGGTCAGGCACCGTGGCCAGAACCCAGCGCATCCCCATTGAAAAAAGGGCACAGGCTGCCGTGATTGCCTGGATGCGCCATAAGGTCACCGCCTATGAATCCATGCGCATTGCCCGGATAAAAGGAGAGCGGCGTCAGGTTCGAAGAAAACTGGCCCAGGCCTCATTGGCCCTGCTCCAGGATTACCGCCAGGGCCGGGACACCCCAAAAGACTGCCCCCTGAAAAAAGCCCTGGGCTAAAGGACTTTTTTCAAAGGGTATTCAATCTATATTTTAACCTGTTTTGGATAAAAAACAGCCCTGCAAAAGGAATGATCTCCGAGAGCAATTTATCTCCTTGAAACCCCCAGGAAAGGCCAAACCCGACACAGGCAGCCATCAACAGGTAAACGGAATATTTTCGAATACGGTTTTTACAAGAACAGGGGGTACCCACAAATCCTCCGGGGCTCAGGAGCGTGGTAAAAATCCCCACAACGATTATCCACAAAAGCATCCCCGAGGCCTCCAGATCATTGTATATCCGGGGAAGCCACCATTGGTGGCCGATAAATGCCATGGCCCCGGAGAGCAGGTAAAGATTGATTCCCAAAAAAAGAGGATTCATCCCCCTTTTTTTTAAAAACCAGACAAAGATAAGAACAAGGGCGGCAATTCCGCTGACAATAAAGGGAAGTTTCCAATTTCCAGGGATGCTGGCATCAATGTATCTGATATACACAAGAAAGACTGATAAGGGGACGGCTTCCATGAAATTTAGCATTTTTTCTGTCCTTTTGGGTTGTTTGCAGCTAACCGTCAAGCGTATCTATTCTGGGGTTGATACCCTAAATCCAGGCCTGTGTAAACGGTTAAATACCATAAAAAAAGGCCTGCCCTAAGGTTGGCCGGCCCACCACAAATGCAAAGAAACCGGCGTTCTGAGCCTTGATTCTGAGTACAAGAAATATTTTTATATCCACCTAGGTCCGGGATCGAGAACGAACGATCCGCCTTGGCTGAAAAACAATTGAACAGACCCTTTGATCAGGTTTTGGAAATTGTTTACAGTCCATTTCCATCGTGGTAGTGATTTGATCTTTGGAAGTGGCGGTTTTTAACTCAACTGTTTGCGGCGGCAGCACCGCGATGAAACAATAAAGGAAACCCAATGAATCAGAGGGCGTTCAAAATTCTGTGTCAGTTGAATGAAAGCTGATATACTCAGCTAAATAAGGAGAACTGACATGACCGAAGAAAACACCGAATTTGATTTTCAAAAAGCCCTTAAAGGCATCCAGGAAGGTAAACCCTTCACAGGTAAGGGCGGCGTCCTTACATCATTAATCAAAAATCTTGCTGAAGCTGCTCTTGAAGGAGAGTTGGAGTCCCATCTCGGGCAGGAAGTTTCTGCCAACCGCCGTAATGGAAAAAGCAAAAAGACCATTAAATCCCTGGATGGTAAATTTGAGCTGGAAACCCCGCGTGACAGGGCCGGAACCTTCTCTCCACAGATCGTCAAAAAACATCAGACAACGCTCAGCGATGAAATTGAAAGAAAGATAATAGCCCTTTACGGCCTGGGCATGAGTTATAATGATATGGCTTCCCATTTACAGGAAATCTATGGACTTGAGATTTCAAATGCCACTCTGAGCACCATTACCGATAAAATCATCCATACCGTCAAAGAATGGCAAGCCAGGCCGTTGGAAAATGTGTACCCAATCATATGGCTTGATGCCATACATTATAAAGTACGAGAAAACGGAAAGGTCGGCAGCAAAGCCGTTTACACAATTCTTGGGGTGAATATCGAGGGCCGCAAAGAGGTTCTTGGGCTGTACATATCCGAGAATGAGGGTGCGAACTTCTGGCTGCAGGTGTTAACAGACCTTTCAAACCGAGGGGTAAAAGATATCCTGATTGCCTGTGTTGATGGTCTAAAAGGTTTTCCCGAGGCCATTGAGACCATATTCCCGGACACAGAAGTTCAACTCTGCGTAGTCCACCAGATCCGAAATTCATTGAAATACGTTGGTTCCAAAAATAAAAAAGAATTTATGGCAGATCTAAAACGTGTTTATAAAGCGGTCAATAAGGATCTGGCCGAAGAAGAACTGGATATCTTGGAAAATAAATGGAATGACAAATACCCGATTGTGATAAAATCCTGGCGGAACAACTGGGAACGCCTCAGTCATTTCTTTAAATATCCAGAAGAGATTCGACGGATAATATACACCACAAATACCATTGAGGCTGTGCATCGACAGTTTCGAAAACTGACCAAAACAAAGGGATCATTCCCGAACCAGGACAGCCTGTTAAAGCTGCTTTACATGGGGATCCAGAACGCCAGTAAAAAATGGACAATGCCGATTCAAAATTGGTCACTGACAATTTCCCAGTTGGCAATTTTCTTTGAAGGCCGGCTGGATAAAGAGCTGGGAATTTGATAGGGATTTATTTACAGATGGAAAAGATGGTTCCAGGAACTCCACTCCAGCAAAAGTCAACTCCTCCGACGTGGCTGATTGAAGGCCCATTCTCGGACCTGACTTTTACTTCCGCTGGCGCTGAGGCAGATCCGGGAACCGAAACCGTGACACAGAATTCTGAACATTCCTCAGCTCTTGGCTGGAAGCCGAATGTTTGGATTCTGAATGGCGTTTAGTCTCTTTTAAGAAAATTCTCGATTTAGGAGTTCCACAAGATTCAAACCTTTACTCAGAGTTAAGAGCATTAAATAAATTTCTTCCGGAACATTTACCATTAGTCATTGAATGCTTTGTTAAAATCACAGATTCTATGGATCAAGATAAAAGGATATTTTTATCTACAGAAAGAGCCAAACCCATTCTGATGGCAGGCCTTAATTCTATAGATGACGAGGTCCGTGAACATGCAGAACGTGCCAGAGAAAATCTGTTACGAATAGGTCGCTTTGACTTTCTGGATACGGACCAATAACAAAAATAATGTGTTGGAATGCGGCTTACACTTTGATTTTCGAATTTTAAACAGCATTCTAAGAATTAATATGGGTTTCCAACAATGCTCTTGCTACGGGTCGCAAAAAGACCCGACCGCAGAAGAGCAAGGTTATTTTCGTTCCTGTCCGAGGAGCTGGAAAAATCAAGAATATACCGGAGAAAGCTGATTTTGGGCAAACAAAGAATTTAGAATAATAGCTGATTTCTGCCAGTGTTTTCAAAAAAGATTTGAAAAAAGTCAGTAGTGTCCGGTTAGGTTGTTGCATATAAAAAGCATCTAAAATCATTGAAAAAACAGTCTGTTTTGTGTTGACAAATGTGCGTAAAAATTTTTGTGCGCCTTGAAAATTTAACTCAAGGAGCTCAAATGACGCACATCTCAGTCCCTAAAAAACAACTACGGTCCCTGAACTTTGACAATTTCAGGTGCCCTCTGATAAAGTCACTTTCAAAAGCACCGGAATTACAATCTCGAGGAGACCGCCCTTTAAAAATGACATTCGAAGACCAGATAAATGCTTTGGTTTATTTCCATCTTCAGGAGCACAAGTCTGCCCGACATTTAATTCAGGATCTCAAGGAGAATGTTTTTGCTAAAGAAAATATTGCGCCAGACGGTGGTATCAGCCGTAGTAGTTTCTGTGAAGCCATCAATCACAGGGGACTCGAACAACTGCAATTTATCTTTGAGGATCTTTATAAACAGGCTCTTGAGTGTCATCCGGGTGAACACGCCGAGTTAGGAGAGTTGGTTTCCATTGACGGTAGTCTCATAAATGCAGTCCTTTCAATGCACTGGGCGAACTACAGAAAAGGAAGTAAAAAAGCCAAAGTACATTGCGGATTTGACATTAATCACGGAATCCCAAACAAAATCTTTTTGACTGAAGGCAACGGCGCTGAACGCACCTTTGTTCCCAAAATAGTTTCCAAGGGGCAAACAGGTGTTATGGATCGTGGATATCAATCCCATAAAGAATTTGACCTGCTTCAGGAGCAAGGCAAACATTTTGTCTGCCGTATAAAAACCAGGACAACAAGAACAATTATTGATAACCACGAGACCCCTTCCGACAGCTACATTTTTTATGATGCACTGGTTAAACTTGGTACTCCGAATCAAAACCAGACGAAAAGGCCTGTTCGGGTTGTTGGCTATAAAATTGCTGGCGTCAAATACTATGTGGCAACTGACAGGCATGATTTAACAGCGGAACAAATAGCAACAATTTATAAACTCCGGTGGACCATTGAGGATTTTTTCAAATGGTGGAAAGAACATCTGAAGGTATATCATCTCATTGCCCGCAGTGAATACGGCCTTATGGTTCAGATTCTTGGCGGCCTTATCACTTACCTGTTACTGGCAATCCATTGCCAAAAACAGTTTAATGAAAAGGTCACGATCAAAAGAGTTCGGCAGCTGCGAACCGCCATTCTAAATGACCTGTTTGGCTGCGAGGAGCAGGGCTCTCATAGTTCAAACAGGGACAATATTGTCAAAGATCAAAAAATTATTGAGCAAGCAAAAACCTAACCGGACATCACTGGAAAAAAGTAAAAGTTAGCCTGAACCCGGCCGTAACGAAGAGGGCTTCCAGCTAAACTTCCGCGGATCGTCCTGATCCGCTACACAGCGTGAGTACAACCGGATTTGTCATCCTGACATCCGGCTGTACTCACGCCGCTGGCAAGCCATCCCCGCCACAGCCTGGAGACCCCGGTTTACGAACGCCGTTTATTAAAATCTGCTGATGGCCATTTCTTAAAACCCCTTGTTTTGTCTGAGGTCCTAAATTTTTTTTGGAGAATTTACAACCGTGAAAGTTTACCAGGGGAATCAGGCGGGGGTGCGGGGGGGATGCTGAACCGGCGTGAGCTCTGAATGATTGCAGGACCGCAAATCATCAGAGCGTCCGTTGCATTCCCGGTCAGGACGACCGGGAATGCTTTAGGTGAAGTACCCACCCGTGCCCCCGCCGGGTTAGGGCACAGACCTTCTTTAAACCGTGTACCAGGGAAAGGGTGATACCGGATAAAATTGATACCAGGCGAACCCATCTTATACATAAATTTTTGATTTCTGGCACGGGCAAAAAAACAGCCCTTATTAATGCTTTATCTTTGCCAAAACTTCCGGGGTGGGCCTGGGCAGTCCTGCGATTTTCCAGGCCGTAATGGGGTCGGGAAATTGTTCGTACTGGCAGGCCTTGTCTTGCCCTACATGTTTGCACACGGCCCGGATAATGGGAAAGGCTTCAAACCGTTGATAATAATCTCTGACAAAATGTATAATGTCCATTTGTTCTCTGTTCAAAGGGCACTCGTGGGAGACTCCTTCCCGGTCGGCCAAATCACAGGCCACCTCTTCGGTCCACTCGTTCATATCCACCAAAAATCCTTCCGGGTCCAGGGCGGGCAGGTTGGCATTTAAATTCATATTTTTATCTCCTTAACAGGATTGTTTTTATATTTTAAAAAACCAGTGCAGGGGCAGCCGAAGCCAGTGAAAGCGGATCGATGGCTGAATGCCACCCTAACGGATTTGTTTTTCCATAGGCTTAATATAATACAGAATAAATGAAAGTAAATGTTAGGAGAACAAAACAATAAGCCGGTTGTATTTATGGTCAGCCTGGCTTATTTTTGTCCTGAATTGAGTTTTTCTGCACACCCCACGCAAAGAGAGGTTTCTGGCATGATGATCAGCCGTTTATGGGGAATGGGCTCCTGGCAACTGAGGCAGAGGCCGAAATCAGGATCCTCAATGGATTCAAGGGCCTTTTCAAGTGCTTTCAGGGTGAGCTTTGATTTTGCAAGGGAGGCGGCATTGATATTTTTGCTGCTGATGGCCTCCATCCGGGTCAGCCGGCCAATGGCATTGTCCGGTGATACCGGCTTTGACAAATGCCCAAAGGTTTTAATGCTTTTTTTAAGGGCCTTGATCTTTTTAACCATGGCCTGGTGAATTTCTTGTTTCTGGTCTGGATGCATGAAGGATTACCCTTTTGAATCTGTCCGGTCTTCGGCAGGGGCAGACCAGACCTTGGGACGGAAGGTATCCTGGACACCCTTTAAAAATTTACGAAGCACCTGGTCTTTACAGGTTCTGAAATGCCGGTTCCCCGGTTTTCTAAAAAAAGCGCTCAACTCATGCTTGCTGATCGCTGTCCCTGCCCGGGCAAGGATTTCCATAATATCATCGGCCTGGAGATCCAGGGCGATTCTTAATTTCCTGAATATGATATTGTTGTTTAATCGGGTTTCCGGTTCAGGCTGGGGACCCTCTTTTTTGCCCCGCTTGTCAATGATCAGGCCGTTGAGGAATATGGCCAGTGTTTTATCCGGGCATTCCACATAGGCGGGATCATCCTCTTTTTTCAGCCAGTCACTGACCTGGGCCCGGGTGACTTTAAGCCCTGCCAGGCCGAAAATTGCCATCATTTTAGAATCTCCAAGATCAAAGGTGTAGCGGATCCGCCGTAAAATATCGTTGTCGGTCATATCAATCCTTTTTAAGGCCGTTTATATTTTGGCCGTTTTTAGTATTAAACAAAAATCCATAGGTGTCAGTGTCAGGTTGGGTTTTCTCTGTGAATTCACCCGAGGTATACGAAAAGATCACCTGTTTCCAGAATCCCATGGCCCTGGTGTTTTTAAGACTAAGGCCGACTTCCCACGGCCCTTTAAACCCGTCAAATGCATGTTCTGCCAAGGCTCTGCCCCATCCTTTTTTTTCATGGGCTTCGGGGATATAAAATTCGGCAATGGCCCGGCCCTGGGTATTGAACCCCAGATGGGTGGTGACCATGGCAAACCCTTTAACTTCGTTGGACCCTCGGATGATAAAAACAGGGTGGCGGCGCAAATCTTTATTTTTTTTTAAATTTTTCAAGGCGGTTTCCAGCCATTTATCCAGATTTTGGATATGATAATACTGGCTCATCTGCCTTAAATAGTCCGAATACAGAGGGAAAAGGTCTTCAATTGTTTTAAGCCTTGAAATCATGGTCTGTTTTTATCTTTGCCGGTTTCTGGTCCGGCCTTTTTTGGCGGGCCGTCTGGACCTGGATTCCTTATCCTTTTTTTTGGGGCTTGTGGACGTGGGCCCGGATTGGGTCTGGCGTTTTTTCGTCCCCATTTTTTTTGATTTTCCGGGCTTGCCCTTTTCCAATTTTGGTCCGGGAGATTTTTTTTTGGCATTACGCTCTTTAACCAGGGCTTTGATTTTTTTGTCCGCCTTTCTTTCGCTGGTTTCATCGTTGGGGCGCAAAAGAACAAAATCGGGCACGGCCTCTCCATGGGTAAATCCGCTGACCGCCTTTCTGGGAATTTTATAGCCCAGCAGTTTTTCAACGGCTTTTAGCTGGGGTTTTTCCTTGAGACTGACAAGGGAGATGGCCATTCCCCTGACGCCGGCCCTGCCGGTACGGCCGATGCGGTGGATATAATCTTCAGCCGCTCCGGGCATGTCATAATTGACCACCTGGGGCAGCTGGGTGATATCAAGGCCCCTGGCCGCCACATCCGTGGCCACAAGGATGCGGATTTTTCCGGATTTGAACTCTTTCAGGGTCCGGGTCCTGAATGACTGGCTTTTGTTGCCGTGGAGGGCTGCGGCTGAAATCTTTTTCGCGGCCAGTTTCTCAGTGAGCTTGTTTGCCCCGTGTTTGGTCCGGACAAAGACCAGGGCCTGGGTCCAGCCCTCCTGGATAATCAGATGGATGAGCAGGGCCCGTTTGTTGGTCTGTTCCACCAGGTGAACCTGTTGCTCAATGGCCTTTGGGGTTTTTTGACTGAACTCCACCTCAATAAATTCAGGGTTGTCCAGCATGATCTTTGCCAGGTCCCGGATCTCTTGGGTATAGGTGGCAGAAAAAAGCATGGTTCTTCGTTTTTGGGGCACCTGTTGGAGTACCTGGGAAATTTCATCCTTAAATCCTAGGTCCAGCATCCTGTCAGCCTCGTCAAAGACCAAAAATTCGATGTGAGACAGATCCAGAGACCGGTGTTCTGCCAGATCCAGCAGCCGTCCCGGTGTGGCCACAAGAATATCAATTCCCCGTTTGAGCCGGTCAATCTGGGGAGCGATGTTAACCCCGCCGTAGACCACTGTGCATCGAATGGAGACCCGCCTGCCATAGGCTTTAAAACTCTCTCCCACCTGCAGGGCCAGTTCCCGGGTCGGGGCCAGGACCAGCACCCTGGGATGCCGTTTATTGACCTGTTCCCGGCTGAGCAGGTCAACCAGGGGAAGGGCAAAGGCATCTGTTTTTCCGGTGCCGGTCTGGGCCCGGGCAAGGACATCCCGGTTGTTTAATATCACCGGAATCACCCGGGTCTGGATGGGGGTTGGGGCCTTGTACCCCTTTGATTTAACCGCTTTGAGCAGTTCCGCCCTGAGGCCGAGTTCATTAAATGACATTTAATATCCTGAATTTTATCTTAATTTGCCGAATCAATACCAAGGGGCTTATACCACACTTATGAGCAAATGTCTTGTATTTCACCATGGGGGGCAGGGCTCACGCATGTAAATATTGTAAAGTGCCTATAGTTTTGATTGGTTCAAGTATCATCCAAACATAACTTCCTCCAGATATTTGATATCCATAGCAGCATTCAACCTTTTGGTTTTTACACTCCCTTTAAATGTCTTATTGTTCCGTAATAAATTTAATGCAATGTGCCGAATCGCTGCAAAATTCTCAGGAGAGTTCCCCTTTCTGACTCTGCTTTCGTCTTCACGGAACGCAATATCCAATACCCAATGCACTGAATTTTCAATTCCCCAATGCCTCCTGACAGCATTACCAAAAATATTGGGGTCGCTATCCAGGCTCGATATATAATATCGCTTTTCATGACTGATCTGGCCGTCCATTTCCCGGGTGGATTCAATCATTCCAATACTTTTCAAACCTTTCCAACTTTTTTTATCTTCAAACCAATCAATATCAGAGGTTATCACAGCCCTGCGCGTTTCGACTCGACCGTGCCCTCCGTCAACACTGGTCTGTTCATTAAACTGGTACCCCTGATTTTTCATTTCTTCCATTTTATTGAAAAAAAGTACCGCTTCATCATGCAAGGTTTTATGATTTTCTTTCAGGGCAAGGACATAGTCACACCCTTTGTTTATTATGGTTTCAGCGATTTTCTTTTGAGTGCCCATGGCATCAATGGTTATAATGCAGCCCGAGATATCTAAAAGTTTTAAAAGATTTGGAATGGCCGTAATTTCATTTGATTTTTCTTCGGTTTTTAATTGCCCTAAAACCACTTTATTAGACGAAGCCCACGCACTGATCATATGAATGGCTTTCTTATCATTGGAGGTATCGTGTGAACGCCTTAGAGTTTTGCCGTCGATTGCAATGACTTGACCTTTGGTCATCTTTGCAACCGACTGAACCCAGTGCATAAAACTGCTCTGAAATTCATTCGGGTTCATCCTTTCAAAAATTCTGCCAAAGGTGTCATGGGAGGGTATCCCATGGGGAAGGCTTAGAAATTTTGACAACCACCTTTTTCTCTTTTTGCCAAAGTTTTCAATTTGCTCATAAGTGTCTGCGCCAGCAACTACCGCACAAATTGCGATGATGACGACATCAATTAAATTATGAAGCTTATTGTGGTGTCTGGGGTCCTGAATATTGTCAAAAAAAGTTTCAAGAGATTTTTTTTCGTTCATTGGCAACTCCTTGTGTTTATTGCCATATATATCGTATCTGTGCAGCGATGTCTAGGAAAATTTTGTTCGATGCTCATATACTATAGCAAGCCAGGAGAGCCAGACTGGGATAGGGTGAAGGGGGTGGAGTGGCGTAAATGAGCGGCCCGCCAGGACGGCATAGGTCCGATCATTTCCGCTTCTTAAGCGGTCAGGACGACCGCTTAAGATTTAACGGAATCCCCCTCACCTATTCCAGCCGGGTAAGGACGAATCTTAATAAAAGTTACATGCGATGACCCTGGGGTGCTCTCCAGCTCGTTTATTGTTTTTTCATTCATGGCTGCCACACTGACAGGATATCCATTCCCAACCCCCTTGCCCATGGCAACCATATCCGGCTCTATCGCGTAATGATTATACCCGAACCATTCCCCTGTCCGTCCGATTCCCGTGGTGACTTCATTGGCAATGATTTTGCCCTTATTTTTTTGTACGATTTTGACAATATTTTGTATCAGGGCTTTGGGCGGAAACCTGACAAAGCCCGAGGAACTGCCAGGTTCAAAAATAAATTCGGAAATCTCTTTGGGGATAGCCTGTAACAGGGCGCAGGAGGTATCACACTCGTTTTGTCTTTGGCAGGATTTGCAGTCTTCCCAGTTAAAAATAAACCATCCGTGTTCTCTGTTGGTGGCTGAACTATAGGACCCAAGATATGAGTCATGGAGTGTCATGGATATTTTTTTCCCGGTCAGGTGCCTGGCGATCTGCCTTGTTAGCTCAATGGCCTCGCTGCCGGAGCATAGGAATACAGATTTTCCATTTTTAAACCCTGTGATTGATAAGATCAAGGCGGCGGCCTCCTGAACAATTTTGCTGGAATAGCAAAACCCGGCATGCACTATGGCATCCAATTGATTTTTTATGGCCGTGTTGATCAAAGGATGATTGTGCCCGAGGGATGTGCACCAGACCCCTGATTCTAAATCCATGTATTGTTTTCCGTTTTCATCAACCTGATAAACACCTTGTGCATCAACAATATTGGGAATCATGAGGCCATGGCCCGTGCAATTATAGATATATTCATGGGAATGTTCAGAATTCTGTGTCACGGTTTCGGTTCCCGGATCTGCCTCAGCGCCAGCGGAAGTAAAAGTCAGGTCCGAGAATGGGCCTTCAATCAGCCACGTCGGAGGAGTTGACTTTTGCTGGAGTGAAGTTCCTGGAACCATCTTTTCCATCTGTAAATAAATCCCTATCAAATTCCCAGCTCTTTATCCAGCCGGCCTTCAAAAAAAATTGCCAACTGGGAAATTGTCAGTGACCAATTTTGAATCGGCATTGTCCATTTTTTACTGGCGTTCTGGATCCCCATGTAAAGCAGCTTTAACAGGCTGTCCTGGTTCGGGAATGATCCCTTTGTTTTGGTCAGTTTTCGAAACTGTCGATGCACAGCCTCAATGGTATTTGTGGTGTATATTATCCGTCGAATCTCTTCTGGATATTTAAAGAAATGACTGAGGCGTTCCCAGTTGTTCCGCCAGGATTTTATCACAATCGGGTATTTGTCATTCCATTTATTTTCCAAGATATCCAGTTCTTCTTCGGCCAGATCCTTATTGACCGCTTTATAAACACGTTTTAGATCTGCCATAAATTCCTTTTTATTTTTGGAACCAACGTATTTCAATGAATTTCGGATCTGGTGGACTACGCAGAGTTGAACTTCTGTGTCCGGGAATATGGTCTCAATGGCCTCGGGAAAACCTTTTAGACCATCAACACAGGCAATCAGGATATCTTTTACCCCTCGGTTTGAAAGGTCTGTTAACACCTGCAGCCAGAAGTTCGCACCCTCATTCTCGGATATGTACAGCCCAAGAACCTCTTTGCGGCCCTCGATATTCACCCCAAGAATTGTGTAAACGGCTTTGCTGGCGACCTTTCCGTTTTCTCGTACTTTATAATGTATGGCATCAAGCCATATGATTGGGTACACATTTTCCAACGGCCTGGCCTGCCATTCTTTGACGGTATAGATGATTTTATCGGTAATGGTGCTCAGAGTGGCATTTGAAATCTCAAGTCCATAGATTTCCTGTAAATGGGAAGCCATATCATTATAACTCATGCCCAGGCCGTAAAGGGCTATTATCTTTCTTTCAATTTCATCGCTGAGCGTTGTCTGATGTTTTTTGACGATCTGTGGAGAGAAGGTTCCGGCCCTGTCACGCGGGGTTTCCAGCTCAAATTTACCATCCAGGGATTTAATGGTCTTTTTGCTTTTTCCATTACGGCGGTTGGCAGAAACTTCCTGCCCGAGATGGGACTCCAACTCTCCTTCAAGAGCAGCTTCAGCAAGATTTTTGATTAATGATGTAAGGACGCCGCCCTTACCTGTGAAGGGTTTACCTTCCTGGATGCCTTTAAGGGCTTTTTGAAAATCAAATTCGGTGTTTTCTTCGGTCATGTCAGTTCTCCTTATTTAGCTGAGTATATCAGCTTTCATTCAACTGACACAGAATTTTGAACGCCCTTAAAACCTAACCGGACATCACTGAGGTCAACTGCTTCTTTTTGTATTTTTTTGCTTTTTTAACGGGCGCATTCCCATTTTCCCGGTTTTAAAAAGGCCTGTCTTTTAGAGCAAAAAGAATGATATCCTCTGTTACGCTGAAATGAACATAAATGGATTGTGCTAATGAAGAAAGCTGAAGATTGTAATACTGTTGATGAAGTCCTTGCATGCCTCAAAGAACTGGAAGAAGATCCAAATCGCTTGGTTCGTAACGCTAACGAATTAGAACAGATGGAGCAGGAAATCCTTGAGTATACAAATCGGATAAGCGCCTTTTTTTTAAAAAAAAGATCCAGGCCTCAGTAGATTCCTCTGAACAGGTCGACCAAGAAAAAGAATTGATGTCCAATTGGCCGGGACGGATGAAAAGCGAAGGGCTTGAGACCGTTTGGATTCAGCTTTGTACAGATAGTTCGGTTGATATTCATGTTCGATACTATCGAAGGTCCTGTGACCGCCGAAAAGGAAAAAGATATAAAGGTGCATACGCTGGTTTAATCCTTCTTGGAATCCATGATCGCTGCTCGCCTGCTTTGGCTTCTATGGTGAGTTCTTGGTCAGCCTTATTAAGTTCTTTTGAAGAAGTCCGTCAAGTGCTTTGTGACCGTGGGATGACGTTGGGTATAAAGGTCATCCGTAAACTGACCTATCGGTACGCAGAGCGGGCTCGAGCCGAACAACAAGCGGGCCGAATCCCATTAAATGATGGAGATTTACTTGAAGGGCGGCGAGTCGTTATCAGCACTGATGGTGGCCGCACTCGGCTCAGAGAGAAGAAAAGGGGACCAAAAACCCAAAAGGATAGAACCCGATTTCGTGGGGCATGGCGAGAACCCAAGCTTTTGATCATTTATGTAGTGGACGCCCATGGAAAACAAGAAAAAAGCTTTTCACCATTTATTGATGGCTGTTTCAATGGACCGGATGGTGTATTCCACTTGTTAAAGGGTTATTTGAACTCCCTTCATATTCAGAACTCAGACAAAATACTGTTTGTTGCAGATGGGGCACATTGGATTTGGAATCGAATCCCCGGACTGCTAAAAGCATTGGGTTTGGCTCCTGAGCGTGTGTATGAACTTCTCGATTTCTACCATGCAGTTGAGCATCTGGGTACAGTAGTAGGCTTAAGGAAGACCTGGTCATCCAAGGAACGCAAACGCTGGGTATCGAAGCAGCGAGGTCTTCTGCTGAAGGGAAAGGCGATTGAGGTGGTACAGGCCGTCCAGAAACTTTGTAGAGGCAGAAACAGTAAGGCTATTAAGACGGAACGGGATTATTTTGTGCGCAATGAACTGAGGCTTAATTTCTCAACTGTAAAAGCGTTGAACTTACCTATTGGCAGCGGTGCTATTGAAAGTTCTATTCGGAGAGTCGTGAATTTACGTCTTAAAGGTCCATGCATCTTTTGGTATCGGGAGAATGCAGAAAAAATGATTATGCTGCGATCATTTTATAAAGCAGGGCGTTGGAACTGCCTGAAGCAGATGGCAAACATGCACAATCCAGTGCCAGCGGTATAACCGGGAAAATGGAGGGCGTTCAAAATTCTGTGTCAGTTGAATGAAAGCTGATATACTCAGCTAAATAAGGAGAACTGACATGACCGAAGAAAACACCGAATTTGATTTTCAAAAAGCCCTTAAAGGCATCCAGGAAGGTAAACCCTTCACAGGTAAGGGCGGCGTCCTTACATCATTAATCAAAAATCTTGCTGAAGCTGCTCTTGAAGGAGAGTTGGAGTCCCATCTCGGGCAGGAAGTTTCTGCCAACCGCCGTAATGGAAAAAGCAAAAAGACCATTAAATCCCTGGATGGTAAATTTGAGCTAAAAACCCCGCGTGACAGGGCCGGAACCTTCTCTCCACAGATCGTCAAAAAACATCAGACAACGCTCAGCGATGAAATTGAAAGAAAGATAATAGCCCTTTACGGCCTGGGCATGAGTTATAATGATATGGCTTCCCATTTACAGGAAATCTATGGACTTGAGATTTCAAATGCCACTCTGAGCACCATTACCGATAAAATCATCCATACCGTCAAAGAATGGCAGGCCAGGCCGTTGGAAAATGTGTACCCAATCGTATGGCTTGATGCCATACATTATAAAGTACGAGAAAACGGAAAGGTCGGCAGCAAAGCCGTTTACACAATTCTTGGGGTGAATATCGAGGGCCGCAAAGAGGTTCTTGGGCTGTACATATCCGAGAATGAGGGTGCGAACTTCTGGCTGCAGGTGTTAACAGACCTTTCAAACCGAGGGGTAAAAGATATCCTGATTGCCTGTGTTGATGGTCTAAAAGGTTTTCCCGAGGCCATTGAGACCATATTCCCGGACACAGAAGTTCAACTCTGCGTAGTCCACCAGATCCGAAATTCATTGAAATACGTTGGTTCCAAAAATAAAAAGGAATTTATGGCAGATCTAAAACGTGTTTATAAAGCGGTCAATAAGGATCTGGCCGAAGAAGAACTGGATATCTTGGAAAATAAATGGAATGACAAATACCCGATTGTGATAAAATCCTGGCGGAACAACTGGGAACGCCTCAGTCATTTCTTTAAATATCCAGAAGAGATTCGACGGATAATATACACCACAAATACCATTGAGGCTGTGCATCGACAGTTTCGAAAACTGACCAAAACAAAGGGATCATTCCCGAACCAGGACAGCCTGTTAAAGCTGCTTTACATGGGGATCCAGAACGCCAGTAAAAAATGGACAATGCCGATTCAAAATTGGTCACTGACAATTTCCCAGTTGGCAATTTTCTTTGAAGGCCGGCTGGATAAAGAGCTGGGAATTTGATAGGGATTTATTTACAGATGGAAAAGATGGTTCCAGGAACTCCACTCCAGCAAAAGTCAACTCCTCCGACGTGGCTGATTGAAGGCCCATTCTCGGACCTGACTTTTACTTCCGCTGGCGCTGAGGCAGATCCGGGAACCGAAACCGTGACACAGAATTCTGAACATTCCCGGATAATGAGAATCCTCCTTTAGGTGTTAGATCAGTTAGGCGGTGCATCCTCACGGTGAACCTATATGGAGGAATACTTTCATTATTTAATATGGCTTTTTTTAGAAAAATTTGGTCGCTTTGATGAATTATAACTTTCTCATAAGATGGATGACTTGAATTAGTAGCTCGCCAGTAAATGGATAAAAAATACAACATCAATTTATGTTGATTTATGCCTGAAAGTGTCACTCCTGAACGATTGGTTGACACAGTACATCCCTTCCCCCTCAAAATACCAAGAGAATATTTTTCATATTCTTCATTTAGAAGTTGCTCGCAGTCTGTGCAAAGTTGATACTCGGCCCAGCTGTCTTGTGTATACTTTATTGGATCTTTCCCCGATGGGATAGCAATTGCTTGACCAGAATTTTTTTGGAAAAGTTTTTTAAATATGGAATCTCCTACCGCATGGGATACATGAAGGTCTTTAGTTTGATCACATAGCTTACAGGATCCCAATATCGGCACACTAACTCCTTTGAAAGCTAACAAGATGATCAGCAGATCTGGGTATCATTCAAAATTGATTATCTATCTGTATAACAAGACAATTTTAATGTTATCCCGATTTGCGTAACTCCTTTAAATTCAATTGAAGATTAAGCACTCTCTGTCAAAAATTGCAACAGTCAATTTTATGCCTGCTATCAGTAGTGTCCGGTTAGGTTGTTGCATATAAAAAGCATCTAAAATCATTGAAAAAACAGTCTGTTTTGTGTTGACAAATGTGCGTAAAAATTTTTGTGCGCCTTGAAAATTTAACTCAAGGAGCTCAAATGACGCACATCTCAGTCCCTAAAAAACAACTACGGTCCCTGAACTTTGACAATTTCAGGTGCCCTCTGATAAAGTCACTTTCAAAAGCACCGGAATTACAATCTCGAGGAGACCGCCCTTTAAAAATGACATTCGAAGACCAGATAAATGCTTTGGTTTATTTCCATCTTCAGGAGCACAAGTCTGCCCGACATTTAATTCAGGATCTCAAGGAGAATGTTTTTGCTAAAGAAAATATTGCGCCAGACGGTGGTATCAGCCGTAGTAGTTTCTGTGAAGCCATCAATCACAGGGGACTCGAACAACTGCAATTTATCTTTGAGGATCTTTATAAACAGGCTCTTGAGTGTCATCCGGGTGAACACGCCGAGTTAGGAGAGTTGGTTTCCATTGACGGTAGTCTCATAAATGCAGTCCTTTCAATGCACTGGGCGAACTACAGAAAAGGAAGTAAAAAAGCCAAAGTACATTGCGGATTTGACATTAATCACGGAATCCCAAACAAAATCTTTTTGACTGAAGGCAACGGCGCTGAACGCACTTTTGTTCCCAAAATACTTTCCAAGGGGCAAACAGGTGTTATGGATCGTGGATATCAATCCCATAAAGAATTTGACCTGCTTCAGGAGCAAGGCAAACATTTTGTCTGCCGTATAAAAACCAGGACAACAAGAACAATTATTGATAACCACGAGACCCCTTCCGACAGCTACATTTTTTATGATGCACTGGTTAAACTTGGT
Organism: Desulfobacter sp.; assembly: GCA_028768545.1. NCBI lineage: Bacteria > Pseudomonadati > Thermodesulfobacteriota > Desulfobacteria > Desulfobacterales > Desulfobacteraceae > Desulfobacter > Desulfobacter sp. Next base: position 1,975,865 of record CP054838.1, on the reverse strand, counting down.
ACTCCGAATCAAAACCAGACGAAAAGGCCTGTTCGGGTTGTTGGCTATAAAATTGCTGGCGTCAAATACTATGTGGCAACTGACAGGCATGATTTAACAGCGGAACAAATAGCAACAATTTATAAACTCCGGTGGACCATTGAGGATTTTTTCAAATGGTGGAAAGAACATCTGAAGGTATATCATCTCATTGCCCGCAGTGAATACGGCCTTATGGTTCAGATTCTTGGCGGCCTTATCACTTACCTGTTACTGGCAATCCATTGCCAAAAACAGTTTAATGAAAAGGTCACGATCAAAAGAGTTCGGCAGCTGCGAACCGCCATTCTAAATGACCTTTTTGGCTGCGAGGAGCAGGGCTCTCATAGTTCAAACAGGGACAATATTGTCAAAGATCAAAAAATTATTGAGCAAGCAAAAACCTAACCGGACATCACTGGCCTGCTATATTTCCTTTCTAAAAAAAAGAAGCCAAAAAATCATTGAACATTATCCGGGCGTATAAAAAAGCTGGGTCTATTTGAGACTGAGGGCGGTACCGCGGCAATCAATTTAAATTCTTTGCCAGGGCATCCCAGAAAAATTAAACGTTTAATTTTGAATTAAAGGGGAATACTCTCGGGCAAAGGTGTGCATATCATCCGGCCAATTTAATATGGCGGGTCCCAGTATCCCCCCTGCACAATTGCTCGGTTTTTTGCAACCTTGGGGGATAATATAAAAAAATATTGAAAAAATAAAGGCAGGGGTGTAAACGACAATTTCAACCTTCTGAAAAGGGCCTGGGATGAAAGAGAACAAAGGCGCCTGATCAGGCAGTATTTTTTTTAAGCCAACGGCAAGGAGTACAAAATGACACATTCAATCGGCATACGCAAAGAAGATAAAAACAAATGGGAGCGGCGTGTGCCTGTTGTTCCCGCAGACCTTGAAAAACTGGCCCAATCAGAAAACCTCAAATTTAAGGTTCAGTCCTCGCCCATCCGAATTTTTTCAGATCAGAGCTTTGAACAGGCCGGGGCCGAAATATCCGGGGAACTTGAAACCACACCTGTGGTGCTGGCGGTCAAAGAGATCCCCAAGGACCTGCTGGTAAAAAATACAACCTATATGTTTTTTTCCCATACCGTCAAAGGCCAGTCCTATAATATGGATATGCTCCGGCAGTTGATGGATAAAAAATGTTCGCTCATTGATTATGAGCGCATTGCAGATGACCAGGGCCGGCGCCTGGTTTTTTTCGGCCGCCATGCAGGGCTTGCCGGAATGGTGGATACCCTGAGAGCCTTAGGCCAGCGGATGATCCATGAAGGCATACCCCAGACCCCTTTGGGAGAAATCAAGGCTGCCTACCAGTATGAAGACCTTGGGGCCTGTAAAACCCATTTAAAGCAAATCGGAGAAAAAATTGTCCAAAACGGCATACCCGGTATGACAGGGCCGCTGGTGGTGGGGTTCGCCGGATACGGCAATGTCTCTGCCGGGGCCCAGGAAATTTTATACAACTTTCCTGTGGAAACTGTTTTGCCCGGGGACCTTGCCCAGCTCACGGCATCCAAGACCTTTGACCCTTGCAAATTGTACAAGGTTGTCTTCCGGGAACAAGATATGTTTTGTCCTTTGGACCCGTCCCGGTCTTTTGACCTGAACACCTATTTTACCCGGCCCGAATTGTATACGGGATGCTTTGAAACCTTTTTGCCCCACCTCACCGTTCTGGTCAATTGCATTTACTGGGATACCCCCTACCCTGTACTGGTCACAAAACAGTATCTTAAACAGGCCTATGGAAAAGGCAAATCCCCCAGGCTCAAAGTCATTGGGGACATCACCTGTGACATAGAAGGATCCATTGCCTGCACCACCAAGGCAACACCGCCGGACAATCCGGTCTATGTGTATGATCCTGAAACCGGAAGGGTCACAGACGGGGTCCAGGGCCCTGGCCCCGTGATTATGGCCGTGGACAATCTGCCCTGTGAATTTCCCAAGGAAGCCTCAGAAACATTCTCCCGTGCCTTGTTTCCCTTTTTACCGGCCCTGGCCCGGGCAGATTATACCACGGATTTTAACCGCCTGGATCTGCCGGCTGAGCTTAAAAGGGCCATGATTTTGTTTAAAGGCGAATTCACTGAAGATTACCGGTTTATGGAAAAATTTTTATCCTGATCCCATTCTTTTTGAGGCAGATTAAATTTCAAGAAGGCTGAAAAGCCTTCCGGCATCTGGCAACTTGTCAATGGAGAATACAGCCGCCTTCAATGCCCGGCCCGCATGGCCGGGCAAAAGGGGGTGGGTCAGGCTGTCAAATTTTTCAATAATTTTATCCGGGGCCAGAGGATTCAAGTGGCTGCCCGAGGCCTGGGCCACATGACCGGCAAAGGTGTGGCCGGCCCGGGTAAGGATACGGATATGGGGTTCTGAATCAAAGGGCAGGCCCTTATCTTCCACCACCCTCACCCGCCTGGCCATCTCCTGCACATCAAAATTTTCAATCATGGCCTCTTCAAATTCTTCAACAAAGGCGCGGCCTGTAACCATGGCCGCAGCCAGGCTGTAAGAAAGGCTCAGCTGTGCCTGGGGCCGGGTTTCAGGGTAAGGGTTCTGCCCCACCATCTGAAAGGTTTCAGGGGTGGCTCGAACCAGAATCTCCTGGATATCTTCCGGCAAAAGTCTGTGTTTATCACGGGCCCTGAGGACCACATCAAGGCTGGAATGAATATCCCGGCAGGCAGCATAGGGTTTGATGCCAGTTCTCATGATGGCAAAGGTGGTTCCCAGGTCTTGAACCAGTTTTTCAGGACAGGAAGCGGATCTGGCATAGGTGGAGAAAAAACCGCCCCATTCTGCTTCAAATATAAATTCCGGGCCGGTAAACCCCTGGGAGGCGAGAACGGCTGCGGTAACCCCGGTTTCTGCAGCCCAGCCCGCATGGAAGCGTTTGCCCATGGCCCCGTCCCGGGCAAAGGCCCAGGTGCCGCCGGTAAAACTGCCGGCAAGGCCCATGGCCCAGACCGTCTGGTCCTCATCCAGGTTCATGGCCCGGGCCGCGGCAGCCGCAGCGGCAAAGCTGCCAATGGTTCCTGTGGAATGAAACCCGTCTTCATGGTTGTGGGGCCTATATCCCCCGCAGGCATCCAAAACGCGGCGACCCACCTCATACCCGATAATCATGGATTCAAGAAACGCCTTGCCTGTCAGGCCCAGCAAAAATTGGGCCAGGGCCCCAAGGGCCGGGATCACCACGGCGCCGGTGTGATCCACCCCCCCGAAATCATCCAATTCCCTGGCATGGGCACAAATTCCATTGGCCAGGGCAGCGCCCCCGGCTGTGGTATGGTGGGGGGTTCCCCAGAGGGTGCAGGGTCCTTGACCAGCCAGCATGCGCACGGCATTTTGAGCGGCTTTGGCCTCGGGAGTGGCAACCCCAGCCAGGGCTGCGCCTAAAAGGTCCAGGATCAGGTATTGGGCATAATCAATCACCTCACAGGGCGTCTGGTCAAGGGAAAATGAGACCGCATACCGGGCAAGATCCCTGGAAAGTCCGAACACTGAAGGGTTAGATCTCATGGCTGATAATCTGGCTTAAAAAACTAATGGTCCGTTTGGATTTGAGATGGTTGAAAAAGGTTTCAGGGTTCCCCTTTTCCACAATTTCACCCCCGTCCATAAAAATAACCGTGTTGGCAACGGTCCTGGCAAACCCCATCTCATGGGTTACACAGAGCATGGTCATACCGGATTCAGCCAGATCAATCATCACATCAAGCACCTCTTTGATCATTTCAGGATCCAAAGCAGAGGTGGGCTCGTCAAAGAGCATGACCTTGGAATTCATGCACAGGCACCTTGCAATGGCAATCCGCTGCTGCTGACCGCCGGAACACTGGTTCGGATATTTTTGGGCCAGCTCAGGGATTTTCACCCGTTCAAGATAATTAAAGGCCAGCTCCCGGGCCTCTTTCAAAGGCATTTTCCGTATCCAGACAGGAGAGAGGGTCAGGTTTTCCAATACGGTCATATGGGGAAAAAGGTTAAAATTCTGGAAGAGCATGCCGACTTCCCGCCGCACCTGGTCAATGTGCTTGACATCATTGGTCAGCTCGATGCCGTCCACGATGATCTGTCCCTTCTGGTGTTCTTCCAGCCGGTTGATGCACCGGATAAAGGTGGCTTTCCCTGAGCCGGAGGGCCCGCAGATGACCACCTTTTCCCCTTTTTTTACCACAAGGTCGATATCTTTTAAAACATCGAAGTCCCCAAACCATTTGTTAAGGTTGGAAACACTGATAATGAGTTTTTCTTTCATGGATTTTTTCTCGCCAATATATATGAATGAATATCTGATTACAGGCTGTTTTCCAACACCCTAATGGTAACTGCTGTGGTATTTTTTTTCCAGATGGTTGCTGTACCGGGAAATGGAAAAACACAGGATCCAGAACACCAGTCCGGCAAACACGTAGGCCTCTTTGGTAAATCCCAGCCACTGGGCATCGGCCATGGCAGCCTTGGCCACCCCCAAAAGATCCAGCAGCCCGATCACGGCCACAAGGGTGGTATCCTTGAACAGGGAAAGGATATTGTTGGCCAGCCCCGGAATCACCAAACGCAGGGTCTGGGGAATAATGATCAGGCTCATCATTTTCCAGTATCCCCACCCCAGGGCCTGGGCCGCCTCGTACTGCCCCTTGGGAATGGCCTGGAGCCCCCCGCGGATCACCTCGGCAATATAAACGGCATAGAAAAACGAAACCCCGATCAAAGCCCTGAGCAGCTTATCAAAATGAGCGCCCGGCGGCAGAAAAAGCGGAAACATGACCGAGGCCATGAACAGCACACTGACCAGGGGGACTCCCCGGACAATCTCGATGAAAAACACACAGATAAATTTAATGGCCGGCATCTTGGACTGCCTTCCTAAGGCCAGGAGAATACCGATGGGCAGGCAGGCCACAAGGCCTGTCACGGCAATGACAAGGGTGAGGTAAAGACCGCCCCAAAAATGGGTTTCCACGTGGGCTAGGCCCAACACCTCTCCTGTGAACATGAAAAAGGCAAAGACCGGATAGACCACAAGCATCAGCGTATATTGCCAGGTCCGGACAGGAAGCGGTTTAAAGAGCAGCATCGGCAAAGCCACAAGCCCTGCGGCCCATGCTGCGGCCATGGCAGCCTGGCCCGCGTTGATCATCATCATGATCCCATAGGCGCCCGCACCCCATAACCCTGCACAGGCCAGGGCCAGCCCCCGGGAAACAGGTGCTTTGATCCCGGATCTGAACACCAAAAATCTTAAAGAAAACCGTTCTAACACCAGGGGCGCCAACAAAAACACCAGGACAAATAAGGCAAAACCAGGTCCCCACCAGGCCAAAACCCCGGCCCCGGCCGCCAGAAACAAAATCACCTGGCTGATCCGGGATTTAAAGGTTGCCGGCATGAGCAGGGGCAGCACAGCCGCGGCAAAGAGAACAGAACTCAGATTGATCCGCCATTGCTCGGTTTGGGGATAGAATCCGTAAATAAAAAGATTCATTCTCACCTTGATAAATACCCAGCAGGCACCCAGTCTTTGCGCATTGGCATCACAGGCGGTCCTTGAATCTCCCAGCCAGGTTGCATCCACAATGGCCCAGTTAAAAATGGGGGGAATGGCCCAGACAAAAAAGCATAGGCCCGCCAGGGTTAAAAGGGTGTTGCCCGGCGAGGAAAACAGATTCTGGTGCATCCATTTTGAAATATTTGTAAACAGGGTTTTTTTCTGCATTTGGGGATTTAAACCCATGGTGAACTCCTAAAGACCCCGGAGGGCAAATTTCTTATTGTACCAGTTCATGAAAAGGGAAATCACCAGGCTGATGATCAGGTAGACCGCCATGGTAATGCAGACGATTTCCACGGCCTGGCCCGACTGGTTCAGGGCGGTTCCGGCAAAGACATGGACCAGATCCGGGTACCCGATGACCACGGCCAGAGAGGAGTTTTTGACCAGGGTCAGATACTGGCTGATCAACGGCGGGGTTGTGGCCCGCATGGCCTGGGGAATGATGATCAGCCAATAGGTGGTCCACCCCCGGTGGCCCAGGGCATGGGCCGCCTCTTTTTGTCCCGAGTCCACCGCCATGATCCCGGACCGGACATATTCACCGATAAAGGTGGCCGAATAAAGGGTCAGGGCCAGCCACAGGGCAATGAGTTCCGGAAGCACCGTAATGCCCCCCACAAAGTTAAACCCCCTGAGCACCGGCATTTCAAACTGAATGGATCGGCCGGTGGCCATTTGAACCCCAAGGGGAAGCAGGATGATCAGGCCCAGACTGATGAGCACGGCAGGAAACCGCTGCCCGGTCTGGCGTTGCCTATACCGGTTCCAGGCAATCAATACCCAGGAAAAAAGGACCGCAACAATCAGGGCAATGCCCAAGGGCATCAGGTTCTGGCCCTGGGCAAGTTTTGGAATCTGCATCCCCCAGTTGCACAAAAAAAACATATCTCCCCATTCATAGGCCTGGCGGGGACCGGGCAGAGGAGAAAGCACGGCCAAGTACCAGAACAGAATCTGAAGAAGCAAAGGAATATTACGGATCATCTCCGTATACCCTTCGGCCATCCTGGCCATCAGCCAGTTGGGAGACAGGCGGATAATCCCTAAGGAAAATCCCAGGATCGTAGAGCTGACAATGGCCAGGCCGGAAACCAGAAGGGTATTCAGGATACCGACCAGCAAGGCACGGCTGTAAATGCTGTTCCCGGAATATTCAACCAGGGTCTGGCTGATGTCAAACCCGGACCGTGATCCTAAGAATTCAAATCCGGTGGTGACCCCGGCCCGCTGGAGATTATAGGCGGTATTGTATACGCCGTATCCGATCCCGCATGCCAGGATGATCAGAACAAAGGCCTGGATACACCACGAGCGGAAGCGTCGGTCATTGAAAAGAATTTTCAATCGAGCCAAAGGTTTGGAAGATCTCATGTCGTCTATTTCCTGGTTAAAACAACTGGAAAAGATATTCACAGGCCCTTTAACCAAGGGCCTGTGAATATCTCAATAACGCATATTTTACACCAGGCGAAAAATCCCACCTGATGCAAGGGGTGGGTTTAGCGGATGGGCGGAGCATACATCAGACCACCGTCGGACCAGAGGGCATTTACCCCGCGGTCAAGGCCCAAAACAGTTTTAGGTCCCACATTCCGGTCATACAATTCACCATAGTTGCCCACATGCTTGACGATGCGGTAGGCCCAGTCCCGGGTCAGGCCGAGATGCTGGCCAAAATCGGAATCCACACATAGAAAACGGCGGACCCCCGGATTATCGGATGTCATCATCTGGTCAACATTTTTGGAGGTAATGCCCATTTCCTCGGCATTGATCAGGGCAAAGAGGGTCCAGCGGACAATGTCGCTCCACTGCTGGTCTCCCTGGCGGACCGCAGGCCCCAGGGGTTCTTTTGAAATGACTTCAGGAAGGATCATATGATCATCGGGTTTGGTCAGGGTGGTTCTCCGGGCGGCAAGCCCTGAAGTATCTGTGGTGTATACGTCGCAGCGTCCGGTATCATAAATCACGGTGGCCTCGTCCGCACTCTCATATACCACGGGTTTATAACTCATCTTGTGACTGGCAAAATAATCGGTCAAATTCAGCTCGGTGGTGGTGCCGGCCTGGGTGCAGAAACTGGCCCCGTCGAGTTCTTTAGCACTTTTCACCCCCAGTTTCTTGGGTACGAGAAAGCCCTGGCCGTCGTAAAAGATGGTTCCCACAAACTCAAGACCCAGCTTGGTATCCCGCTGGAATGTCCAGGTGGTGTTTCTGGACAGAATATCAATCTCTCCAGACTGAAGCGCGGTAAAGGCTTCCTTGAATGCCACCGGGGTAAATCTGGCCTTGTTGGGATCATTGAAGATGGCGCTGGCCACGGCGCGACCGAAATCCACATCAATACCGGTCCAGACACCTGTGGCGCTGGGCGCTGAAAAGCCCACAACTTTACCGGAAACCCCGATATTCACATACTCTTTTTTCTTTACATCCTCAAGGTCGACCCAAAGGCAGCTCCTGCGGCAAGCAGCAAAAAGGCCATGCAAAAACTTATCATTTTCCTCTTCAACATCATTGTTCTCCTTAAATTATACTCTGTTTAAAATTCTCTCCACATATGGGCAAAAATTTTTTCCTTGGAAACCCTCAACGACACCATGAGTTTGCCAAGGCATAACACTGTTGTTTAGGACAGTATCCAAGCTGCTGTCAAGTCCTAAATCCCCCAGCCAATCATTGGCGGAACCCAAAAGGATTATCCGTGACGGATAAGGTCCTGGTAAGATTGTAAACCCGGGATTTTATTGGGGAGTATCCCTGGACATTTCAACAAATCCAAGGATTTCGTTGAGCACAAAATATTTTGTCATGGCATGGGCCAACTCCTCAGGCGTGGGCGGGCACCCCGTGGTATGGGTAATAAAATCTTGAATTTTCACAACCGCAGCAACCAGTGCCGGGTGCAGGGAAATAGTTTGATTCATTGATCGTCCTTTTGGTATTGTTTTAATTTATTGAGCAATGTTTTCCGGGTAATGCCCAACCGTCTTGCGGTTTCACTTTTATTTCCCTCTGCCGCCGCCAGGGTGGACAAAATCGCTTTTTCCTCGACCTTTGACAGGCTGAGATTCTCAAGGCCTCTATCCGGTACCGGATCCTGGACTGCCTGTTCTGAAATAAAAAAAAGATCGTTTTTTCTCAAATAATCGGTTCTGGCCATGACCACTCCCCGCTCCACGGCATTCATCAATTCCCTGACATTGCCCGGCCAGTGATACCGGATCAGGGTATCCATGGCATTGGGGGTAAACCCTTTGATGTCCCGCTTGTTTTTTTGGGCGAACAACGCCAGAAAATGAAGGGCCAGTTCAGGAATATCTTCCGGCCTGCGGCAAAGGGGCACAATATCTATGCAGACCACATTCAACCGATAGTAAAGATCTTCCCTGAACTCTTTTTTGGCGGCCATGGACTTAAGATCCCGGTTGGTGGCGGCAATGACCCGGACATCCACCCCAATGGTCTTGTCCGATCCCACAGGGGTGATCTCTTTTTCCTGGATCACCCGGAGCAGTTTGGCCTGCATGGCAAGGCTCATTTCCCCGATCTCGTCCAAAAGGATGCTGCCCTTGTCTGCCAGAAGAAACTTGCCTTTACGTTTCTTGTCCGCCCCTGTAAAGGCCCCCCGCTCATGGCCGAAGAGTTCAGACTCGAGCAGAGTCTGGGTTATGGCTGCGCAATTGATCCGGATATAGGGAGCATTTTTCCGCGGACTGTTGTAATGGATGGCCGAGGAAACCAACTCTTTTCCCGTGCCGGAGGCCCCGGTCACAAGCACATTGGCGTCTGTGGGTGCCACCATGTGGATGGTGTCCAAAAGAGCCGTCATGGCAGGGCTTTTTCCCAGGATTCTGTGTTGAAACCCTTTTTTTTCCAGCCGGTCTTTTAACACCTTGTTTTCGGATTTCAGGTCCTGGCGTTCAAACACCCGTTCAATGGTCAGCTTGAGCTTGTCAAAATCCAAAGGTTTTGTCAGATAATCATAGGCCCCGATTTTCAATGCCTTTACAGCCGTGTCCACGGAAGAAAAGGCGGTCATGATGATCACGGGCAAGGAAGGATTAAAGGCATGAATCTGCTCCAGGGCCTCCATGCCTGACATATTCACCATTTTCATATCCATGAGCACCAGGTGAAAGGATTGTTTTTTAACCATGTCCAGGCCCACATCACCGTCATTGGCCAGATGAATCTTGTATCCCCAGTCCTGGATCAGGGTCGCAAGCATCCGGGCATGAGCCCCATCATCATCCACAACCAAAATTGAATTGCCCCTCATATTTTTGTCCTTTCTTCATCATCTTGCGCACCGCCAAAATCCGGATCCAGAACAGGCAGATCAATGATAAAACAGCTGCCTTTACCCTTTTGGCTTTCAACCCGGACCTCACCTTTAAGGTTTTCAACAATCCTGTGAACAATGGAGAGTCCAAGCCCTGTACCCTGGGGACGGGTGGTAAAATAGGGATCAAAAATCTCTTCCATATCCTTGGGATCAATGCCGCAGCCGGTATCTGCCACCCGGATCTGAACCCCGTTTTCCACATCCACCACCGACACGGTCAGAATACCGGGCCCTGCCATGGCATTGAGGGAATTCATGTACAAGTTGAGCAGCACCTGGTTTATTCTGTCGGGATCGGTTTTCATGACCCTGCAGCAGGTTTTAATCTCAAGGTTTGTGGTAATATTTTTTTTCTCAAGATCATGGGAGACCAGTTTAAGCGAATGACGGATCAACGACTCAACCTCCACCGCTTTGATCTCCACGATCATGGGTTTGGCAAATTCCAAAAGCTGGGTAATGGACCGGTTGATCCGTTCCACCTCTTGAACCATGATCCTTGCGGTGTCCAAGTCCTCGGGTTCATTTTCATACCGGTTGGCAAAATAGGTGGCAAATCCCTTGATGGAACTTAAGGGATTTCTGATCTCGTGGGCCACGCCTCCTGCCAGCTTGCCAATGGCAGCCAGACGGCGGTTGGTCTCCACCTCTTTTTTCAATTGTTCAACCTGGGTGATGTCCCTGAACAACAATATATAGGCTTGAATGTGTCCATCATGATCCAGAATGGGAGAGGCTGTCATGTCCAGGCGCAATTTTGCGGGCAATCCATGTTCAAGGACCACCTCTCTTGTGACAGCAGCCTTGGACCGGTTCATTTCAAGGGCCAGGTAAATCATCTGGGGATAGGCTTTCTCAGGGATCTGTCCAAGCATATCCCTGGCCGCCCTGTTGGCAGAGGTGACCTGACACTCCAGGTTCAGGGTAATCAGTCCTGAAGGCATATTCTGGACCACATTGTCTGAAAAGGCCTGGACCCGGTTTAACGAGGCTTTGGCAGATTGATAGGCCTGAAAGGCAAACAAGGCGATGATCCCGGCGCATCCAAGGATAAAAAAGAAGAAACCCCGGCCGATAATCAACCGTGTCATCTTTTTTTGAAGGGCTTCGACCCTGGCCATGGACAGGCCGGCAAATATAAAGTATTCACCTGTTTCAAAAAAATAAGGATCATGGCCGAGACCCGGGGCCATACGTCTTTGCATGTCATGCATTTCCCTGGTTTTCATATGCCGTCCATGCTTGCTCCTTCGCCCGGAATTCAAGGGGACAAACCGCTTGTAGACTTCAAAAACAGATTTCCCGTCCATTTGGCAGGTCCGGCTGAAGACTTGGTGCTTTTCCAGGGCAAGGATATCAGGCAGGGTCTCATATCTCGTTCCCATTTGTTCAGGATCACTGTGGGCAAGAACTTTGCCATGGGCATCCGTGATCATGATATAAGCGATTTCCGGCTGGCTTGCGGTTTCCACCAGCATGGCCTGGACCCTTTTCAGCCCCCATCCCATGGTCAGCATTCCTGTCCTTGTCCCGGCCTCAAAGGTGCGGATCAGGGAAATCCCCTTGACCATAAACCGTTCCTTGAAATGTTCATTCTGCTTTTCCATCCGGTCCAGGGTCATAAAGACAAACAGGGGCAGCAGGACCCCAAGCACCCCTGCCATCATCAAAGGAGACATGGGAATGGATATTTTTTTATTTAAAAATTTCATAATCATTTTTGCTCTGCAAATTCAGTACCGCCCCTTTAGGTCCACACGACGCCCGGTCTGTCGTCAAAAAGTATACCCCAACCCGGGTAAAAAGTATACACATGGGGAAAATATCCGGGTATAAAATACACACCCATCCCCAATGAGCCAAATCCTGATCCTATTAACATTTCAAATTTAAAGTTGAAATTTCAAGTACTTATAATTTTTTCGACAATTTGGCACACCCCTTGCTCTACACAGGGCAGATCGATTTTGATCCAAACAAAACCCAAGGAGACCTAAATTATGAAAAAAACATTGATTACACTCACAGCCGTTTTAATTGTCGGATTTATGGCAGCCTCTGCCTTTGCCTGGGGACAGGGAAACGGATTTAACAATGGGTGCAGGGGAAAAGGCCAGGGCCGGGCCATGTTATCCAACCTGACCGCGGATCAGCAGGCCGAGCTGAAACAATTGCGCCAGCAGTATATTGATGACACCTATGAAACAAGGGCAGCCATGATGGCCAAACACCAGCAAGTCAGGATGCTTCTGGAAACCTCCAGCCCTGACAAAAATAAACTGACCACCCTTTCTGACGAAATCATGGATATGAAAAAAGCCCTGGCTGACAAACAGATTGACTTTGTCCTCAAGGCCAAAAAGATTTCTCCGGAACTGAATCTTTCCGCCTTTAGAAACTGCGGCAGAGGCGGCAAGGGTGGATTTGGCAAAGGCGGCCAGGGGCATCGGCCCTGTGGGAACGGCCAGGGCCAGCCTGTCCAGGAGTAAGGCCCACGGTCGAATTAAAATCTTCCAAAATATGATTAAAAATATAAGAGATATGGGAGGTTTTATTCTAACCGGGTGACTCCCCCCAATGAATAAATATTTCCCAAGCACCCAGGACAAAGATTCCGGGTGCTTGGGCCTTTTTAAAAAAAGACTCTATTCGCTAGTATTTTCTAAAATAAGATTATTTTCCAGGATACCAATCCCTTCAATCTCCACTTCAACCCGGTCGTTGGGCATTAAATAGCTCGGCGGGTTGCGGATAAATCCCACCCCTTCGGGTGTGCCCGTCAAAATCAAAGTGCCGGGCATCAGGGTGCAGGACTGGGAAAGATAGGAAATAATCTGGGCCACGGAAAAGATCATGTCGCTGGTATTGCTCTGCTGCATGGTCTTTCCATTCACCCGGCATTGGATGTCCAGGGTCTGGGGATCTTTAAGCTCATCCGGGGTGACCATCACAGGCCCGCAGGGACAAAAAGTGTCAAAACTCTTTGCCTTAACCCATTGTCCAGCACCTGCATTTTTCTGCCATCGCCGGGCAGAGACATCATTGGCGCAGGTGTACCCCATGACATGGTCAAGGGCTTTTTCCGCGGTCACATTTTTGGCCGGGTGCTTGATAATCACCCCGAGTTCCGCCTCAAAATCCACTTCAGGAGGATCAGTACAGCACTTGGGTATGATAATGGGTGATTTATGTCCGGTCACGGCACCGGGATTTTTCATGAACACCACCGGATGGGACGGCAGGTCAAGCCCGGTCTCCCGGGCATGGGCACGGTAATTCAAGCCGATGCAGATCACCGCCGAGGGCCATATGACGGGCAGCACCTACTTGACGATGCACTTTACCCCTGTGTCAACAGGACGTGGAAACATATCCCCTTCCAGCAAAGAGGCCGACTCTCCGTCCCACCCTGTTCCCCAGACAATGTTGTCATCCGGATCAAGAAAACGAATAATCTTCATCATGTATCCTTTATTTTTTATTATCCTTGGGATAGTCTCTAAATATGGTTCATCAGAAAATCGCGTACCTGGACTGAGAAACATCACTGGGAAGGCAATAACACAGTAAGGATTTTTATGCTTGAAATGATGGTGTGAACATGATCATGTTCTAATTTTTTTGTGTTATTCGCACAAAATCGGAGAATGAATTAATGTCCACAAGCTTCATATACCATGCCTTTGGCCTTCGTGACTACTTTTATAAAACAACGCGTTTCATCGGTGGAATAATCACTTTTGAACTCATACCAAAACCGGAGGCGGTAAAATGCCCGGAATGTAATTCCAGGTCCGTCACCAGGAAAGGGATTGTGACAAGAGATCTCAGAACAATACCGGTAGGTTCAAAACCCGTGATTCTCAGGACGGCTATCCAGAGAATTTGGTGTCCGTTCTGTCAATTTGTCCGGCAAATCAAACTATCCTTTGCCCAGGAGGGGAAAAGCTATACCCGGGCTTTTGAACGGTATGTCTTGGAGTTGTCTCAGTTCATGACAATCAAAGATATTGCCATCCATTTAAGGATCAGCTGGGATACGATAAAGCAGATCCAGAAAGAAGACCTGCTGAGGCGTTATCGAAATATCCCCCTTGAGAAAGTCCGGCAGATTGCCATAGATGAAATTTCCATAGGGAAAGGGCATAAATACTTGACCATCGTGATGGATCTGGAATCCGGTAGAATTCTGCACGTGGGAGAAGGAAAAGGTGGTGAAGCTTTGAAATCTTTTTGGACAAAAGTGAAAATATCGAAAGCAAAAATCAAAGCCGTCAGCATCGATATGTCCCCGGCATACTTGAGTGCTGTTATTGAAAATCTTTCTGGTTCAGCAATTGTCTTTGACAGATTTCATGTTGTTAAATTGTTCAATGAGAAACTGTCGGATTTCAGGCGAAAGCTCTACAACCTTCTTGCCAATACCGGGCAACAAAAACTTCTGAAGGGAGTCCGGTGGCTTTTGTTAAAAAATCCCGAAAACCTCAGTGATGACAAGAAGGAGGCCCAACGGTTAGAAGAAGCATTGAAAATAAATCAGCCGCTATTGGCAGTCTACTACATGAAAGAGGAACTCAGGCAAATATGGAATCAAAAGAAAAAAGAAACAGCTGAAAAGATAGTCAGCAATTGGATCAATCTGGCCAATATTTCCAAAATTCCAATGTTGATGAAATTTGCCAAGACCTTGGCTGTGCACAGGCAAAGAATCCTTTCATACTATGATTACAGGATATCTACAGGTCCTTTAGAAGGGACAAATAACAAGATAAAAACCATGAAACGGAAAGCTTATGAATACAGGGATTCGGAGTTTTTCAGGTTGAAACTTTTGGACCTTCACAATAAAAGGTACGCATTAATCGGATGAACCCTAAATATTTATGCACCAAAAACGATAAAAATGAAACGTGTTTTTCAAGGGACTGACCCGAAAACAGCCGATTTAATCCTGGTGATCCTGGCATCCCAGTCCATTGAAACCCGGATTGAAAAAAACAAAACATACCAGATCCACGTGCCCTCATCCCAATACCCCAAGGCCATGGCCCACCTGGCCCGGTATGAACGAGAAAACGCCATCCAGTTTAAAAAAGAGCCTCCCCCGCCCAGCCCTTCTTTTTTTTCCCGGACCCTTTTTTTCATCATGGGAAGTATCACCCTTGTCCACATCGCCACCACAAGAGCAGGAATCCACGATTTTATGGTGTTCAAATTCGGCGCCTCTTCTTATTTTCTGGGTCAGGGAGAAACCTTCAGGGCCATCACCGCCCTTTTTCTCCATGTCGACCTTGAACACCTTCTGGGAAATCTGGCCGGGCTTTTGATCTTTGCAGGCCCCCTGATCAGGCTGACCGGGTACGGGTCCGGCCCCTTTGTGCTTCTCTTGGCAGCCACCACCGGGAACCTGATTTCAGCCGGCTTTGGGGATACTGCCCGGCTTTCCATCGGGGCCTCCACCATTGTCATGGCAGCGGCAGGACTGCTCACCGCCCGGCAGCTCATCAAAAAAAACAGATCTCAGAGGCAATGGCCAAGCGTTAAAGGCCTCTTCCCCCTGGCTGCCGGCGCCACACTCATGGCCATGTTCAGCCAGGGAGAAAATACAGATCTGGCTGCCCATTTTTTCGGGTTTGTATCGGGCACGGTCATTGGCCTCTTGTTTTTCCCCTTGTTCAATATCCTGTCCAGCCCCATGATTGAAAGAATCTGCCTGGCCCTGGTAATCATCATTATTTTTGCGGCCGTCTGCCAGGGGATTTAGATTAATTTGTCTATATCTGGATAAAATCCTTATTTTCAATACCTTATAAATCTCTTTTCGTCCTTTAAATATTATGATAGAAATTTTGTACGCGACTCCCTATCAGCCCTGAACAGACAATAACCCACGATCAGCAAATGGAGGAGATCTATGAAAGAGATCTGTCCAGACATTCTGATACTCGGCGGCGGTGTTGCCGGCATGTCCGCAGCCCTTGCCCTAAAGCACCAAAACCTTGGGATCCATCTGGTTGAAAAGGAAAAAGACCTGGGCGGTCATGCCGCCTCCTGGGCCTGTCTGGCCACCCAGACCTGCCAGAACTGCGGGGCCTGCCTGGCCTCTGAAATGGCAGCCCAAATCAAAACAACCCCCAATATCACCCTGCATCTCAACACCGCTCTTGTTGCCGTCAATCAAAAAAAGAGGAAAACCACAGCCACGCTCTCTAACGGCACCACCCTGACCCCTGTTAAAACCCTTATCGCCACAGGATTTTCCCCCTTTGACCCGGATCGTATTTCATCCTTTCACACCCAGACCCAGAAAAATGTGGTCACCACAGCCCGCCTCAACACCCTGATTCGAGAAGAAAAAATAACAACCCTTCTAGGGAAATCGCCCAAAATTGCCTTTCTCCAATGCGTAGGATCCAGAAATAAACAAGAGAACCGGGATTATTGCTCCCAGGTCTGCTGCAAAATATGGTTCATCCGATTAATGCGTACCTTTTATTGTGAAGGTCCAAAAGTTTCAACCTGAAAAACTCCGAATCCCTGTATCCATAAGCTTTCCGTTTCATGGTTTTTATCTTGTTATTTGTCCCTTCTAAAGGACCTGTAGATATCCTGTAATCATAGTATGAAAGGATTCTTTGCCTTTGCACAGCCAAGGTCTTGGCAAATTTCATCAACATTGGAATTTTGGAAATATTGGCCAGATTGATCCAATTGCTGACTATCTTTTCAGCTGTTTCTTTTTTCTTTTAATTCCATATTTGCCTGAGTTCCTCTTTCATATAGTAGACTACCAATAGCGGCTGATTTATTTTCAATGCTTCTTCTAACCGTTGGGCCTCCTTCTTGTCATCACTGAGGTTTTCGGGATTTTTTAACAAAAGCCACCGGACTCCCTTCAGAAGTTTTTGTTGCCCGGTATTGGCAAGAAGGTTGTAGAGCTTTCGCCTGAAATCCGACAGTTTCTCATTGAACAATTTAACAACATGAAATCTGTCAAAGACAATTGCTGAACCAGAAAGATTTTCAATAACAGCACTCAAGTATGCCGGGGACATATCGATGCTGACGGCTTTGATTTTTGCTTTCGATATTTTCACTTTTGTCCAAAAAGATTTCAAAGCTTCACCACCTTTTCCTTCTCCCACGTGCAGAATTCTACCGGATTCCAGATCCATCACGATGGTCAAGTATTTATGCCCTTTCCCTATGGAAATTTCATCTATGGCAATCTGCCGGACTTTCTCAAGGGGGATATTTCGATAACGCCTCAGCAGGTCTTCTTTCTGGATCTGCTTTATCGTATCCCAGCTGATCCTTAAATGGATGGCAATATCTTTGATTGTCATGAACTGAGACAACTCCAAGACATACCGTTCAAAAGCCCGGGTATAGCTTTTCCCCTCCTGGGCAAAGGATAGTTTGATTTGCCGGACAAATTGACAGAACGAACACCAAATTCTCTGGATAGCCGTCCTGAGAATCACGGGTTTTGAACCTACCGGTATTGTTCTGAGATCTCTTGTCACAATCCCTTTCCTGGTGACGGACCTGGAATTACATTCCGGGCATTTTACCGCCTCCGGTTTTGGTATGAGTTCAAAAGTGATTATTCCACCGATGAAACGCGTTGTTTTATAAAAGTAGTCACGAAGGCCAAAGGCATGGTATATGAAGCTTGTGGACATTAATTCATTCTCCGATTTTGTGCAAATAACACAAAAAAATTAGAACATGATCATGTTCACACCATCATTTCAAGCATAAAAATCCTTACTGTGTTATTGCCTTCCCAGTGATGTTTCTCAGTCCAGGTACGCGATTTTCTGATGAACCCAAAATATCCATGCGCCAGGCAAATAAACTGGCTCATCTCAGTGATGTCCGGTTAGGTTTTTGCTTGCTCAATAATTTTTTGATCTTTGACAATATTGTCCCTGTTTGAACTATGAGAGCCCTGCTCCTCGCAGCCAAACAGGTCATTTAGAATGGCGGTTCGCAGCTGCCGAACTCTTTTGATCGTGACCTTTTCATTAAACTGTTTTTGGCAATGGATTGCCAGTAACAGGTAAGTGATAAGGCCGCCAAGAATCTGAACCATAAGGCCGTATTCACTGCGAGCAATGAGATGATATACCTTCAGATGTTCTTTCCACCATTTGAAAAAATCCTCAATGGTCCACCGGAGTTTATAAATTGTTGCTATTTGTTCCGCTGTTAAATCATGCCTGTCAGTTGCCACATAGTATTTGACGCCAGCAATTTTATAGCCAACAACCCGAACAGGCCTTTTCGTCTGGTTTTGATTCGGAGTACCAAGTTTAACCAGTGCATCATAAAAAATGTAGCTGTCGGAAGGGGTCTCGTGGTTATCAATAATTGTTCTTGTTGTCCTGGTTTTTATACGGCAGACAAAATGTTTGCCTTGCTCCTGAAGCAGGTCAAATTCTTTATGGGATTGATATCCACGATCCATAACACCTGTTTGCCCCTTGGAAACTATTTTGGGAACAAAGGTGCGTTCAGCGCCGTTGCCTTCAGTCAAAAAGATTTTGTTTGGGATTCCGTGATTAATGTCAAATCCGCAATGTACTTTGGCTTTTTTACTTCCTTTTCTGTAGTTCGCCCAGTGCATTGAAAGGACTGCATTTATGAGACTACCGTCAATGGAAACCAACTCTCCTAACTCGGCGTGTTCACCCGGATGACACTCAAGAGCCTGTTTATAAAGATCCTCAAAGATAAATTGCAGTTGTTCGAGTCCCCTGTGATTGATGGCTTCACAGAAACTACTACGGCTGATACCACCGTCTGGCGCAATATTTTCTTTAGCAAAAACATTCTCCTTGAGATCCTGAATTAAATGTCGGGCAGACTTGTGCTCCTGAAGATGGAAATAAACCAAAGCATTTATCTGGTCTTCGAATGTCATTTTTAAAGGGCGGTCTCCTCGAGATTGTAATTCCGGTGCTTTTGAAAGTGACTTTATCAGAGGGCACCTGAAATTGTCAAAGTTCAGGGACCGTAGTTGTTTTTTAGGGACTGAGATGTGCGTCATTTGAGCTCCTTGAGTTAAATTTTCAAGGCACACAAAAATTTTTACGCACATTTGTCAACACAAAACAGACTGTTTTTTCAATGATTTTAGATGCTTTTTATATGCAACAACCTAACCGGACACTACTGGGCTCATCTGATTCCCGGTGCAGATATCAGCCTGTTTTACATGGACCTCCAGATCATGGGCAAAGAAGCCCGGAAAAATGCCGCCCGACTGCCCGGCAACGTTCACCTCATCCAGGGGGTGCCGGGTGAAATTTTAGAAAGGGACTCAGGCCTGACCATGATCGTTGAAAATTCCGAGACCGGGTCATGCCAATCCCAAAGTTTTGATATGGTAATCTTGTCCGTGGGCATGATCCCGGCCCCTGAAACCGCCGACATTGCCGGTCTTTTAGACCTTACCCCCAACAAATGGGGATTTTTCAATACCCCCCAGGCCGGTATGGGCCCGGATATTTATGTGGCCGGATGTGCCAAGGGCTCCAAAAATATCACAACCGCCATTCAGGAGGGGAAAATTGCCGGGGCAAAGATCATCAAAGACCTGGGCCTTAAAAAAAATCCCAAAATGGATATTGCCGTCATGGGCAAGGGCGCCCAGGCAGTTCTCATCGCCAAAACCCTGGAAGAAAATGGCTATCCCGCTTTGTTTTTCGCAGACGGCCCCGGCCCTGCACCCGGGGTAAAGGACCTGAGCCAGGCCAGGATTTTTTCCATTGAAGGCAGCCTGGGCCATTTTTTTATTTCCTATGATCTTAAGGGTAAAAAAAACCGTCTGACCTGCGGGGCCATCATTGCAGCGGCCCAGGCCGAAAGCAGATCAAACACCTCCCATTTTCCCTCGGCCATGGACCTTGGCACCTTTATCCGGATGATAAACAAAAAGGAACCGTCTTCTTCCCTCCCTGTCCCTGACAAAATCCTCATTCTTCTGGACTACTTTGGACCTGAATCAAAAGACCAGGCAGGACAGGCGCTTGCTGCGGCATTGACCGCCCAAAGCCAAGGCTGTCAGGTGGATATTCTCATGAACCATATCCGGGTCCACGGCCCCACAGGCCAGCAGGTTTACGACCAGGCCAAAAAAGCCGGGATCGGGTTTTTCCGTTACAAGCGCCAGACAGATCTGAACATACGGCCCAAGGGCCGGGGCGTTAAATTTATTATCAACGAATCCACCCTGCCGGGAATTAAAATTGAACTTTATGCCCAGACCCTTGTGGTGCCCGACACCCGCTGCGCCTCTCAAGACTTCCCTGAACTGGCAGATCTTTTAAAACTGGTCCTGGATGAAGAAAATTTTCTCCAGGAGGCCAATATCAGGCACCGGCCATGACGACATTGATCGTGAAGACCTGGCCTTTGAAATCCAAGCCATACTGGCAGACCTGGAAACCAGCCCTGTCAATCCGCTGGGGCCCTCAAAAGACAGGGTCTTTATCGATGAAACCGCCTATGCCCGATGCCTGACCTGCTATCGGGTCTGCTCCCACAGGGCTGTGGCGCTAAACCAGGACCATCCCCCCCGAATCTCGGATCATGCCTGTTTTGCCTGCCAGGCCTGCGTGTCCAATTGTCCGGCCCAGGCCATCACAGCTTCGGGCATGACCAATGAAGATCTCACAACACCGGCCCCAAAAGGAAAATCCCTTGTTTTTGCCTGCAGGCGCTCAGCCGTCCTGGCCGCAGGCCCCCTACCCCGCAACATCGCCCTTGTGCCCATTCCCTGTGCCTGCAGGATCAGTCAGGACTTAATTCTCAAAGCCCTGGTCAAAGGGGCGGACAAGGTCATGGTCATGGGGTGCCACAAGGGCAACTGCCAGTCCGGACAGGGCAGTGATCTTGCCCGCAAAATTGTTGAATCTGTGTTGTCCATGCCGGGCATACCCAAGGACAAGGTGGCCTGGCAGCCCATCTCAGCCACGGAGCCCCAAACCTTTGCCCGGATTCTTTCAAAAAAATCAAACCCACGGATGAGGAGACCATGATGAACCGGTTAAAGGTCGATACAAACTCAGAACTGGCACAGCTCTTTTCACCCCCAAGGATCGGGGGCAATATATCGGAATGCCTGACCTGCGGTGCCTGCAGTTCAAGGTGCACCTGGTTTGACGGCCCTGGCGGCCCCATGCCCAGGCAGATGGTCCGAATGGCGGGTCTGGGCCTTGACCGGCAATTGATTCAATCCGGGATGCTCTGGGACTGCCTGGTCTGTAACCGCTGCACTGAAACCTGCCCCATGGGCATTGACATGGATGTGGTGGTGTGCAAGGCCAGAAGCCTTGCCGCAGCACAAAGCATCATGCCTGAAGATATTCAAAAGGGCATTCAAAACAGGCTGGACAAGGGGGATGTCAACGGCCTGACCCGGGAGGAATTCATAGAGACGATTGAATGGGTCTCTGAAGAATTTTCAGATGAAATGGAAGATGAAAAAGCCCAGATTCCCTATGATCAAGCAGGGGCCACCTTTCTTTACCTGCCCAATCCCAGGGAGCTTGGCATCAATTTGCTCCATTTGACGGCCATGGCAAAATTGTTCTACGCCACAAAAGAAAGCTGGACCATGTCCTGTTTTCACACAGATGTAACCAATTGAGGATATTTTGCTGGCAATGATGAGATTGCCCGCCGCATGGCCTTGATGGTGGTGGAACCGGCTGAAAAATTAGGGATAAAAACCCTGGTTCTGAGCGAATGCGGCCATGGGTACCATGTGCTCAGGGAATGTTCAGAATTCTGTGTCACGGTTTCGGTTCCCGGATCTGCCTCAGCGCCAGCGGAAGTAAAAGTCAGGTCCGAGAATGGGCCTTCAATCAGCCACGTCGGAGGAGTTGATTTTTGCTGGAGTGGAGTTCCTGGAACCATCTTTTCCATCTGTAAATAAATCCCTATCAAATTCCCAGCTCTTTATCCAGCCGGCCTTCAAAGAAAATTGCCAACTGGGAAATTGTCAGTGACCAATTTTGAATCGGCATTGTCCATTTTTTACTGGCGTTCTGGATCCCCATGTAAAGCAGCTTTAACAGGCTGTCCTGGTTCGGGAATGATCCCTTTGTTTTGGTCAGTTTTCGAAACTGTCGATGCACAGCCTCAATGGTATTTGTGGTGTATATTATCCGTCGAATCTCTTCTGGATATTTAAAGAAATGACTGAGGCGTTCCCAGTTGTTCCGCCAGGATTTTATCACAATCGGGTATTTGTCATTCCATTTATTTTCCAAGATATCCAGTTCTTCTTCGGCCAGATCCTTATTGACCGCTTTATAAACACGTTTTAGATCTGCCATAAATTCCTTTTTATTTTTGGAACCAACGTATTTCAATGAATTTCGGATCTGGTGGACTACGCAGACTTGAACTTCTGTGTCCGGGAATATGGTCTCAATGGCCTCGGGAAAACCTTTTAGACCATCAACACAGGCAATCAGGATATCTTTTACCCCTCGGTTTGAAAGGTCTGTTAACACCTGCAGCCAGAAGTTCGCACCCTCATTCTCGGATATGTACAGCCCAAGAACCTCTTTGCGGCCCTCGATATTCACCCCAAGAATTGTGTAAACGGCCTTGCTGCCGACCTTTCCGTTTTCTCGTACTTTATAATGTATGGCATCAAGCCATACGATTGGGTACACATTTTCCAACGGCCTGGCCTGCCATTCTTTGACGGTATGGATGATTTTATCGGTAATGGTGCTCAGAGTGGCATTTGAAATCTCAAGTCCATAGATTTCCTGTAAATGGGAAGCCATATCATTAGAGGGCGTTCAAAATTCTGTGTCAGTTGAATCAAAGCTGATATACTCAGCTAAATAAGGAGAACTGACATGACCGAAGACAACACCGAATTTGATTTTCAAAAAGCTCTTAAAGGTATTCAGGAAGGTAAACCCTTCACAGGTAAGGGCGGCGTCCTTACATCATTAATCAAAAATCTTGCGGAAGCTGCTCTTGAAGGAGAGTTGGAGTCCCATCTCGGACAGGAAATTTCTGCCAACCGCCGTAATGGAAAAAGCAGAAAGACCATTAAGTCCCTGGATGGTAAATTTGAGCTAAAAACCCCGCGTGATCGGAACGGAACCTTCTCTCCACAAATCGTCAAAAAACACCAAACAACGCTCAGCGATGAAATTGAAAGAAAGATAATAGCCCTTTACGGCCTGGGCATGAGCTATAATGACATGGCTGCCCATTTACAGGAAATCTATGGACTTGAGATTTCAAATGCCACCCTTAGCGCTATTACCGATAAAATTATTCATACCGTTAAAGAATGGCAGGCCAGGCCGTTGGAAAATGTGTACCCAATCGTATGGCTTGATGCCATACATTATAAAGTACGAGAAAACGGAAAGGTCGGCAGCAAAGCCGTTTACACAATTCTTGGGGTGAATATCGAGGGCCGCAAAGAGGTTCTTGGGCTGTACATATCCGAGAATGAGGGTGCGAACTTCTGGCTGCAGGTGTTAACAGACCTTTCAAACCGAGGGGTAAAAGATATCCTGATTGCCTGTGTTGATGGTCTAAAAGGTTTTCCCGAGGCCATTGAGACCATATTCCCGGACACAGAAGTTCAACTCTGCGTAGTCCACCAGATCCGAAATTCATTGAAATACGTTGGTTCCAAAAATAAAAAGGAATTTATGGCAGATCTAAAACGTGTTTATAAAGCGGTCAATAAGGATCTGGCCGAAGAAGAACTGGATATCTTGGAAAATAAATGGAATGACAAATACCCGATTGTGATAAAATCCTGGCGGAACAACTGGGAGCGCCTCAGTCATTTCTTTAAATATCCAGAAGAGATCCGACGGATAATATACACCACAAATACCATTGAGGCTGTGCATCGACAGTTTCGAAAACTGACCAAAACAAAGGGATCGTTTCCTAACCAGGACAGCCTGTTAAAGCTGCTTTACATGGGGATCCAGAACGCCAGTAAGAAATGGACAATGCCGGTTCAAAACTGGTCACTGACAATTTCCCAGTTGGCAATTTTCTTTGAAGGCCGGCTGGATAAAGAGCTGGGAATTTGATAGGGATTTATTTACAGATGGAAAAGATGGTTCCAGGAACTCCGCTCCAGCAAAAGCCAACTCCTCCGACGTGGCAGATTGAAGGCCCATTCTCGGACCTGGCTTTTACTTCCGCTGGCGCCGAGACAGATCCGGGAACCGAAACCGTGACACAGAATTCTGAACATTCCCTATCATTATAACTCATGCCCAGGCCGTAAAGGGCTATTATCTTTCTTTCAATTTCATCGCTGAGCGTTGTCTGATGTTTTTTGACGGTCTGTGGAGAGAAGGTTCCGGCCCTGTCACGCGGGGTTTTTAGCTCAAATTTACCATCCAGGGATTTAATGGTCTTTTTGCTTTTTCCATTACGGCGGTTGGCAGAAACTTCCTGCCCGAGATGGGACTCCAACTCTCCTTCAAGAGCAGCTTCAGCAAGATTTTTGATTAATGATGTAAGGACGCCGCCCTTACCTGTGAAGGGTTTACCTTCCTGGATGCCTTTAAGGGCTTTTTGAAAATCAAATTCGGTGTTTTCTTCGGTCATGTCAGTTCTCCTTATTTAGCTGAGTATATCAGCTTTCATTCAACTGACACAGAATTTTGAACGCCCTCTTTAAAAACAGCCCCTAAACGCTTTAAGTTTAAATTTTTAAACCACAACATTGATTTTGCTGTTAAAGGTTATTTTCGGCCACTGCTGAGGGGAGGATGATACCGGGTTAACCGTTTTCTTTTTGATAATGCCAAATGGCCGCATCTAGCAGCGCAGCATTTCTCCTGGTTTGTTCTGCAACTTTTAACAACCCTTCAAAAGCCTCTTTTTGAGATATCTTTCGACCTATTGCATCCGCAACAAAGTTCATAATGTGTACGTCAGCTTTAATTGTATTGGAAAAACCAAGACGAAGCCTTAACCAATGAAACAATGCAGGACCAATACTGTGTTCTTTGGTTTTGAATTGTCCTTTTACATCACGTTCAAAGTCAGCATCTTTAAACCATCTTTGTAAACTTTTTTGTCCTTTTATGCCCCTCTCTTCAAAAGCGGCTAATAATTTTCGTAAAAACTTCGCCCTTGTCCAATGTCTATTATTCCAAAGAAAATTGGCAAGCGCTAAATTCCCTTTTTTAGTGTTAGAAAAACCAGACAAAATCTGTTTCATTTTTTTATGTGTTTTGAAACCATGATTATCTTCAAAATAATGTATAGCAGCGTCAACAACATCACTATTCATTTGAAAATCTAAAACAGTGATTAATAAGTTTAAGACATAATCATCAACTCGATAATCAGGACCATCAGCTAGCTTATTGCATCTTGTTCTTAATTTTTGCAATTCACGCCCGGTGAATTCCATTATAATTTTCCTTTTGAAGTTGATAATTTACTTGTCATTTCCCATGATGGATACTTTATAAAATCACTTTACACATCGCCTTGATCTCTTTTTTCCATCAGATTGAATTGCCCCCTTCTTAAGTACAACTTGCAATGTCAGGAAGGCTCTGGCCTGATCAGAGTCATCTTGCGAACCGGATCCCAGACAAAAAAATCCTGCTTAAATCCTGATCCGTCCCTCAAAGGCCAGGCAGGCAGGGCCGGTCTTAAAAAGATGACCTGTTTTTCTGTCCCAATGGATCTCAAGATCCCCTCCGGCCAGGTGGACAAGGGCATGATCCCCGGTTCTGCCGGTGAGATGGGCCGCGACAAGGCTGGCGCAGGCCCCGGTGCCGCAGGCAAGGGTGATGCCGGCCCCCCGCTCCCAAACCTTCATGTCCAGCTCATTGTCGGAGAGGACCTGGATAAATTCAACATTGGTCTTTTCCGGAAACCGCTCATGGGTTTCCACGGCAATACCCTGTTTTTTAACATTGATCCGGTTTAAATCATCCACAAAGATCACGGCATGGGGATTGCCCATGGACACGCAGGTGACCGATACGTTCCCCTCTTGGGTCTCAAGTCTTTCTTCAACCGCCTTTTTTTTGTCACAGACAAAGGGAATTTTAAGAGGAGAAAGTTCAGGGGTTCCCATGTCCACCCGGACAGAGACAACCTGATCTTTAGAATCGATTTTCACCCTGGGTATGACTGTGCCGGCCAGGGTCTCAACCCGGATCTCTTCTTTGACCAGAATCCCTGTTTCATAGAGGTACTTGGCAAAACAGCGCATGCCGTTGCCGCACATCTGGGGTTCGGTGCCGTCGGAATTGATGATCACAAACCGGATATCATGGGTATCAGAATGCTTTGCCAGGATAATCCCGTCCCCGCCGATGCCGAAATGCCGGTCGCAAAGGCGGATGGCCAGATCTGAATAGGATATCTGCCCCATGATCTTCTCATCCCGGTCATCCATCATGATAAAGTCGTTGCCCAGACCTTCCATTTTCCAAAACTCAATTTCCATGGCTATTTTCTCTCCTTCATTGATCTTTATCATCAGGGGCAGCGACTCAGGGTCTTGGTAATGGCATCTCCCAGGGCCTGAACCTGCCATTTTCTCATGCCCTCAATCCCAAACAAATCCTTTTCTTCATCTGGATTGGCCAGGGCCAGGGTGGTAATTAAATTATTGTTGATCAAAAACCCGGGTTCCATGCCCACGGAAACAGAATATTTTTCCCGCATTTTTTTCAACTGCTTGATCCGCTCCATCACCTTGGGGGTTTTTCGGGGCGTGGGGGTTCTGGGGTATGAGGGCAGATCCTTGTGGGCAAGGGCAAGTCCTTCTTTAATCGCATGAACACAGGCCTCCCCGTACATGGATGCCTGCTTTTTGCTCAGGGCCTTGAGGTTCAAAATCGTTTTGATGTCCTTTGGCTGTTCAACGGCCATGGTCATGATGGACTGGCTGGAAATGATTTTAAACAAAGGCAGATCCTTTTTTCCGGCCATGTCCAGGCGGGCCAGAAGCAGATTTTCCAGAACAGCCAGGGTTCTGTTGTTGAGTTTGCCTGCCCCCTTGAACCGTTTGAACAAGGGCAATTGATGGTTGGATTCATAACACACCTTTGCCTGGGCCTCAAACTCTTCCTGGGCCCAGGCAAGTCTTCCCATGTCTTCAAGCCTTGATCTGAGCCTGTCGTGGAGTTCAACCAGGTTGGCCACATCCCCTACGGAATAGGCAATCATATCCTCTTTTAAAGGCCTTTTGGACCAGTCCACCTTTTGGAAGCGTTTATCCACATGCACATTAAAATGATCCTTGAGCAGGGCACCCAGCCCCCGTTCCTTGACATTGAGAAAGCGGCAGGCAATTTCCGTATCAAATAAATTTTTAATTTCAACGCCCAGTTCCCGGTCCAGGCTGCGGACATCAAAATCCGATCCGTGAAAGACCTTGACAATATTTGGATTTTCAAGAACCCGGGAAAAGGGTGAAAAATCAGAAATCTCAAAAGGGTCCACTAAAAAGGCTCTTGGACCTGCTGCAATCTGGATCAGACAAATTTTTTCAGTAAAACTGTGCATGGAGTCTGCTTCCAGGTCCACGGCAATTATTTTTTCCAGGTCCAGGTCCCGACAAATTGATTCTAACGCCTCATCCGAGGTAATAAACTGATAATCCACTAGTTTTCCCTTGATTGTTTACATCACTTCTTTTAAAATTCTTATTTTTATATTTAATTAGATCTAAATTCAATGGTTAATCAAGATTGGGAAAATAAATAATGACTCAAATCACATTTCCGGATAATGCCGTAAAACATTTTGACAATCCCTTCACGGGCCTGGATGTGGCCAAAAGCATTTCCGAAGGATTTGCAAGAAACTGCGTGGCCATGAAAATTGATGATCAGCTCCTTGACCTGGGGCAGATCATTGAAAAGGATGCTGCCATCAGCTTTGTCACGGCCAACGATGAAGAGGGCTTGGATATTTTACGCCACTCTTCGGCCCATGTCATGGCCGAAGCCGTCCTCAACCTCTATCCCGATGCCAAGCTCACCATCGGGCCTGTGGTGGAAGACGGATTCTACTATGATATTGACATGGCCCCTATTTCCGAAGATGAACTGGGAAAGATTGAAGCGGAGATGAAAAAAATCATCAAGGCCAAGGCAAACTTTGAACGGAGCGTGGTCTCAAAACAAGAGGCCTTGGAATTGTTCAAGGATAATCCCTTTAAGCTTGAGCTAATCAATGAACTTGTTGACCAGGAGATTTCCCTGTACAAAAACGGTAAATTTGTGGATCTGTGCCGGGGTCCCCACATCCCCCACACCGGAATGATCAAAGGGGTGAAACTGCTGAAGATCTCAGGGGCATACTGGCGGGCAGACCAGGAAAGAGAACAGCTCCAGCGCATTTACGGCATCTCCTTTTTTGACAAAAAGAAACTCAATAAATACCTGCACATGATAGAAGAGGCCCAGAAAAGGGACCACAGGAAACTTGGGACCCGGCTGGATCTATACTCCTTCCATGACGAGGCCGCAGGCATGCCCTTTTTCCATGCCAAGGGCATTGACATGTGGAACACCCTTTTGGACTATTGGCGGGAAGAGCACAAAAAAGACGGTTATGTTGAAACCAAAACCCCGGTCATGCTCAACCGGAAACTCTGGGAGCAAAGCGGCCACTGGGACAATTACAGGGAAAACATGTATACCTCAGTGATTGATGATGAAGAATATG
Organism: Desulfobacter sp.; assembly: GCA_028768545.1. NCBI lineage: Bacteria > Pseudomonadati > Thermodesulfobacteriota > Desulfobacteria > Desulfobacterales > Desulfobacteraceae > Desulfobacter > Desulfobacter sp. Next base: position 1,947,186 of record CP054838.1, on the reverse strand, counting down.
CCATCAAACCCATGAACTGCCCCGGGGGAATGATTCTCTACAAGACCAAGGCCTATTCCTACAGAGATCTTCCCGTACGGGCAGGAGAAGTGGGACTGGTTCACCGCCACGAACTTTCAGGCGCCCTGTCAGGCCTGTTCAGGGTCAGGGCCTTTCACCAGGATGATGCCCACATCTTCATGACCCCGGATCAGATCGGACAAGAGGTACTAGGGGTGCTCCGGCTGGCAGAACGGATCTACAAACGATTCGGTTTGACCTTTCACCTGGAATTGTCCACCCGGCCTAAAAAATCCATTGGCAGCGACGAAAAATGGGAAGAGGCCACCAACGGACTTAAAGCCGCCCTGGAAGAGTACGGTCAGGACTATGTGATCAATGAGGGAGACGGGGCCTTTTACGGTCCCAAAATCGATATCCATATCAAGGATGCCCTGGGAAGGACCTGGCAATGCGGCACAATCCAGCTGGACATGGCCCTGCCCGAGCGCTTTGATTTAAGCTACAAGGGCCAGGACAATGAAAAACACCGGCCCATCATGATTCACCGGGTGATCTACGGATCCATGGAACGATTTTTCGGCATTTTAGTGGAACATTTTGCAGGTAAATTTCCTCTATGGCTGGCTTCGGTACAGGCGGTTCTGCTGCCCATTAACCAGGATCTGGCAGGATATGCCCAGGAGGTAAAAGACCTGCTTGAGGCCCACAAAATCCGGTGCGAGGTGGATGCCCGCAGTGAGACCTTGAAAAAGAAAATCAGGGAAGCCCAGCTCAATTATATCCCCTTGATCATCACCATCGGGGACAAGGAAAAAAAGGGGAATGTCTTGTCTGTAAGGACCCTGGACGGCAAGGTCAAAATGGGCATGGACCACGAGGATTTTCTCTCCACGGTCAGCGCCCATATCAGAAACAGAGAATTAGATGAAATTGTCCTCTAACCCGGGATCATGCCCCAAATTCGGGGGGCCCAAAATCTCTTTTGCCGGGCGGCTGGTTTTATACTGGCTGCCTGTCCTGGGCCTGAGCCTTATTATTTTTTTCATGTCCTCTTTTCCAAGTGTTGAAACAAAGGTCTTGTTTGACCACCAGGACAAAATCATCCATTTGATGATTTACGGGCTCCTGGCCTATTTAGCGGCCAGGGCACTGAAAACGGAAATGCCACGGCTAAATAAAAAAAGCCTTTTTCTTTGGGCGGCAGGATTTGGCGCCCTTTTCGGCTTATCTGACGAGATCCACCAGGCCTTTGTACCGGGCAGGGTTGCAGGTGTGGGGGACTGGTTAGCAGATTTTACAGGAAGCCTGGCCGGGGCAGGCCTGTTTACAAGGCCTTTAAAAACGGATCTGTCATGACAGCTTTTTCAGATAAACTGGTTGAAATCCTCAACCATGGTTCCCTTAACCTGGCCCTTGGCATGGGCTATGCCTTAAAGATTTTTGATCTCATGGATGGGGCCCAAAAAGCCCTGACCCTGGATGAACTTGCCAAAATTTCGGGGCTTCATAGCCGATATCTTAAAGAATGGCTCTCCATCATGGTCTGCGGGGAGATTGTTGAGCTTGAAAAAAAACAGGGCGAGCAATTGTTTTCTCTGCCCAAAGCCCATGGTGACCTGCTGTGCCGGCGGGCCGGCAACAACAATCTTGGGGTATATACCCAGGAGATTCCTTTGCTCACCGCCATTGCCATGGATGAGGTTCAACAAGATTTTGCTGTGGGAAAGGGGGTGCCATTTTCAAAATACCCCAGATTTCAATCCTTTATGGCAGAACTGTCCAATGCCAAACACGGCCAGGTTCTGATCAAGGATTTTTTACCTTCCGTGGACCAGGGCCGCCTGGTCAAAAATCTTGAATCAGGAATACGGGCCTGTGATATTGGCTGCGGCCAGGGCGTGGCCCTCAACCTCATGGCCCAGGCATTTCCAAACTCTGAATTTGTCGGCATTGACAACCATGACAGGGCCATTGACCAGGCAAAAAAATCTGCCAACGCCCTTGGCATTTCCAATGCCAGCTTCATCCTCCAGGATGCGGCAACGGTTCATCAAAACAAATCCCTTGAACATTATTTTGATTATATCTGCGCCTTTGATGCCGTCCATGACCAGTCCCATCCCCTGCAGGTCCTGGCCGGAATCCGATACATGCTCAAGCCGGAGGGACGCTTTTCCATGATCGACATCAAGGCCCAGTCAGAAATCCAGGAAAATAAAGACCATCCCATGGCACCTTTTCTCTACACGGTCAGCCTGATGCACTGCATGCCCATAGGACTTAACGACAAGGGCCAGGGGCTTGGCATGATGTGGGGCCGGCAAAAGGCCATGGATCTGCTGACCAGGGCCGGATTCTCCCGGGTGACCCAAGAAGAGATTCCCAACGACCCGTTTAACCTCCATTTCCTGTGCAGGGTTTAAGGCCTGCCCCCCCCTTTTTTCATACCGGATATTGTGCAGGACCCGCCAGCTTGGGCAGCCTGGCCGACGATCAGGCCCAGGCCTTTTTCCGCCGGCATTCTGATTAAAATTTAAGCCGGACTGTTTTTATCCCAGGCAAACTCCCTTTTTATTTTGGTCATTTGATCATTATTTTCTTGACACCGGGATTTATCATATTTATATTATGGTCAAATGATCATAATAGGAGATTCAATGCCCAGACCCAAACGATTAAGACGGATCATGGCAAGACCGGATGTTGACACCTTTGGCCCTGAACAGCAGAGGTCCAACGGAGAAGTCACCCTTTCTCTGGAAGAATTTGAAGCCATCCGCCTCATAGACTACCAAGGAATGGACCAGAGTGGCGCCGCCCAAGTGATGGGTGTTTCCCGGCAGACTGTCGGGCGGATACTCAAACAGGGAAGAGCCTCGGTGGCAAAAGCCATTGTAGAAGGACTCAGCCTCAAGGTCAGCGGGGGAAGCTATCAGATCAGAACCAGGGGCCATGGCCGGGGAAGATGCAGAAGGGGCCGGGGAAAATAAACACCCATCCTAAAAAAGGAGGAAATACCATGCCAGGATTAAACCAGAGAGGACCACAAGGACAAGGACCCATGACCGGACGGGGCCAGGGCGTATGCCAGAACCAGGGCGCAGGCCAGGGATTTGCCCGAGGCGGATTTGCAGGCCAGGGATTCCAAGGCGGTCGAGGGGGTAAAAGAGGCTGCGGCCGGGGACTCGGCAGAGGGTTTGGCCCGGGGCTCGGTCAGGGCCAGGCTCAGTTTGCCGAGACCTCATTGGAGGCGAGGGCCAAAACTCTGGAAGAGGAACTCAAAGCCATTAAAGCCCAGTTAAACGCCATGTCTGAAAACCAATAACGGCCATGTGGCAGATCTGATTTTTCACTCTGGTTTGCCGCACAACGAACAATGAAAGTTCATATCGGTTTTCCCAAGACTTTCATAGAAACCTTCCAAAATGCCCGGCACGGGATCTATTTTCCTACCGGGTATCCCTCTATTCATAAAAGACACATCCTGATAAAACAATATCCGTTCCCCAAAAAATAAGAACAGGTATAAATCATTTTCATCGCGTCTAACTTAATCCATGTACCCCCCACACATAAACCTTATTGTATCAAAACAATAAAAGGCCAATATCCATCGAGTCCAGAGGGTTATTCACAACGATGTGATGCCCACTGAATCCTCCGGCGTTTCCATAAAAGGTGGAAGGCCGAAAAACGTTTTATAACCAAAGGAGAAAAAAGATGAATGAATGAGTAAAAGGCGTAATCCTTGTGTTAGCAGCACTGACCATGGTCACAACGGCCCAGGCCAGCAGCTGGAATTTCTACGGCAGCGCAAGGCTTGAAACAATGTCAGTTGATGAGGACAAGGGCAGCGGCACCAGCACTAAAAACACGGTATGGGGTCAGCAGTCCAATGCCAGAATCGGGGCAAAGGTCACTGTCAGCGATGATTTGAAGGCCCGTTTTGAATACGGTACAAAAAACGGTACCGCCAACCTCAGGCAGCTCTGGGGTGAAGGGAACTTTGGCCCGGGTAAACTATTGATCGGCCAAACCTATACCCCCATTTACACGGGATACTCATCCTCTGTTTTTGACGACGGCGCTGCCCTCGAAGGGTATGACACCATTTCGGCCAGCCGTAAATCCATGCTCCAGCTGACTTTTGGGGATTTCAAAATCGCCGCAATTGAACCTAAAACGGATAAACTCACCGGAACCAGCACAGAAGTTACAATCCCTAAAGTGGAAGCCTCTTACACCTTTAAATTTGACAACATGTCCTTAAAGATTTTAGGCGGGTATAATTCCTATGAGGTGGATGACACCCACGATATTGACGCCTATGTTCTGGGTGTGGGTGCCCAAGGTTCCTTTGGCCCGGCCTATCTTAAGGCCTCTGCCTTTACCGGCCAGAACCTGGGGACCTATGGATTCAAAACCAATGTGGACATAGACCCCACAATTACCGGCAGCAGTGTTCAGGACAATGATAATATCGGTTATGTTCTGGTGGGTGGTTACAAACTAAACGATATGTTCAAGTTTGAAGCAGGTTACGGCTATATCAAAGGAGAACTGGACGGATCCCAGGACGACGAAGCCGCGCACTATTATCTCCAGAGCAAGATCACACTGGCCCCGGGAGTGTATCTGGTTCCTGAAATTGGTAAGCGGGATGAAAAACAGGACAATTTGGGAGCAGAACAAGGAGACACCACCTAATTTTGGCGCCAAATGGCAAATCAACTTCTAATCGGGTAAAGGGCATAACGATGACAAAGTCCTAAAACTCAAAAAGGGCGGTTGAAAAACCGTCCTTTTTTTAAAGGCCTAAACGGCCACCAACCCGCATCTAATTTCCAGACCAAGGGCGTTCAAAATTCTGTGTCAGTTGAATGAAAGCTGATATACTCAGCTAAATAAGGAGAACTGACATGACCGAAGAAAACACCGAATTTGATTTTCAAAAAGCCCTTAAAGGCATCCAGGAAGGTAAACCCTTCACAGGTAAGGGCGGCGTCCTTACATCATTAATCAAAAATCTTGCTGAAGCTGATCTTGAAGGAGAGTTGGAGTCCCATCTCGGGCAGGAAGTTTCTGCCAACCGCCGTAATGGAAAAAGCAAAAAGACCATTAAATCCCTGGATGGTAAATTTGAGCTGGAAACCCCGCGTGACAGGGCCGGAACCTTCTCTCCACAGATCGTCAAAAAACATCAGACAACGCTCAGCGATGAAATTGAAAGAAAGATAATAGCCCTTTACGGCCTGGGCATGAGTTATAATGATATGGCTTCCCATTTACAGGAAATCTATGGACTTGAGATTTCAAATGCCACTCTGAGCACCATTACCGATAAAATCATCCATACCGTCAAAGAATGGCAGGCCAGGCCGTTGGAAAATGTGTACCCAATCGTATGGCTTGATGCCATACATTATAAAGTACGAGAAAACGGAAAGGTCGGCAGCAAAGCCGTTTACACAATTCTTGGGGTGAATATCGAGGGCCGTAAAGAGGTTCTTGGGCTGTACATATCCGAGAATGAGGGTGCGAACTTCTGGCTGCAGGTGTTAACAGACCTTTCAAACCGAGGGGTAAAAGATATCCTGATTGCCTGTGTTGATGGTCTAAAAGGTTTTCCCGAGGCCATTGAGACCATATTCCCGGACACAGAAGTTCAACTCTGCGTAGTCCACCAGATCCGAAATTCATTGAAATACGTTGGTTCCAAAAATAAAAAGGAATTTATGGCAGATCTAAAACGTGTTTATAAAGCGGTCAATAAGGATCTGGCCGAAGAAGAACTGGATATCTTGGAAAATAAATGGAATGACAAATACCCGATTGTGATAAAATCCTGGCGGAACAACTGGGAACGCCTCAGTCATTTCTTTAAATATCCAGAAGAGATTCGACGGATAATATACACCACAAATACCATTGAGGCTGTGCATCGACAGTTTCGAAAACTGACCAAAACAAAGGGATCATTCCCGAACCAGGACAGCCTGTTAAAGCTGCTTTACATGGGGATCCAGAACGCCAGTAAAAAATGGACAATGCCGATTCAAAATTGGTCACTGACAATTTCCCAGTTGGCAATTTTCTTTGAAGGCCGGCTGGATAAAGAGCTGGGAATTTGATAGGGATTTATTTACAGATGGAAAAGATGGTTCCAGGAACTCCACTCCAGCAAAAGTCAACTCCTCCGACGTGGCTGATTGAAGGCCCATTCTCGGACCTGACTTTTACTTCCGCTGGCGCTGAGGCAGATCCGGGAACCGAAACCGTGACACAGAATTCTGAACATTCCCTCCAGACCCCAAGAATCATACATAATTTATCCGAGTCCACCCCCTCCCCCATATTGACAAATGCCTTGTGAATGTTCACAATATTTAACCATGAAAAAAATTTTAATCTTGGCAGCCCTTGGGACAGTCCTTTTAATATTTTTATTCTCCTCTTCTTCTGAAATCAGAAACACGAATCCCAAAGGAGAGAGTATTGTCTGCTTCGGAGACAGTCTCACCTACGGGACAGGCGCATCTTTGGGCATAGATTACCCTGCCCAGCTGTCTGCTTTAACAGGGATGGAGATCATCAACGCGGGAGTTCCCGGGGAGACCACGGCCCAGGCCCTTGAACGCATTGATCAAATCCTTGAACTTGATCCCAAAATCGTCATAATCACCCTGGGAGGGAATGATCTTAAAAACAGGGTCAGTAAATCAACCGCCTTTAACAACCTTGAAACCCTGATCCTCACCCTCCAGGAGAGCGGAGCACTGGTGATCCTCGGCGGGATAGACATCCCCTTTTACGGCCGGGGCTTTGCCCGGGGCTACCAGGATCTTGCCCAACGAACAGGCGCGGTTCTAATCCCCAACGTTCTGGACGGCATCATGGGCACCCCCGGCCTTATGAGTGACCCCATCCATCCCAACAGCCAAGGCTACACCATCATGGCCCGCCATTTTCACCAGGCCCTAAGGCCTTATCTCCAATAGGCCGCATATTTCATGACCATTTAAAAAATCCGGATCAAAATATCTTTAAATACAAAAACTTATAATGGCTTGGCAAAATAATCCCAAGGAAACAAATTGTCATGAAATATGCGGGATAGGGGTTAAAAACCCCACGGGCAAAAAATTATAGGGACACGACCTATAAGCACCCGTTCAGGCCCACAGAGGTTCACCCGCCTGGCCCGGCTTGTCCAAACTCATTTTCACAAATAAAAACCAGGCCAAGGCTGTAAAAAATCATTTACAAGGTGAAAGAAAAATGGACATACCCCTGAACTTTAACCTCAATTGATTTTTCAACGGTTTTCCTTTTTCCCCCTGAATAAAAAGGGTTTACAGGTTTTTTTTTTAAAAAAAAGACCTCCTTTGCCCTGGCATTGTTATTGCTCTTGATGATTGATGATTACGGGTATAAGCCAAAAGGATAAAAGGGCAAAAAAAATTAACTCCCTTTAAATTTTCCTTTTAATTTGTCTTTGTCGTCAACAAAAGACAAAAAACCAAGGATCTCCCATTAAAAAGGAAACCACTCATGACCAATGACAGATTAAACACCAAGTATAAACCCGGCGCCTATGGTAAAAAAAGACTGAGTGCGGCGGCCTGGGCAGATGCCAATATCAAAAAGTGGGATAACCGATCAACCCCTGACATACCGGTAAAACAAGATCAAGATATCTTCCCCTGCATCTGTTTTTCAAGGCAGATCGGGGTCGGTGCCCTGAAAATAGCAGATTATCTGTCCAAAGCCCTGCCTTACCGGGTGGTTGACCGGGAAATTCTGGAATATATGGCCAAGGAAAAAAACCTGTCTGAAAAGGCCATTGCCTTTTTTGACGAGCGATATCCAGGGAAAATGAGTGAATTATTTTCCATGCTGATCAGTGAAAAAACATTTTTAAAAAGCGATTATGCCAGGCAGCTGGCCAGAACCGTTACCGTCCTGGCCGGTACGGAACCCACCATCTTCGTGGGCCGGGGCACCCACCTGATTCTTCCCCGGAAAAGGGTGTTGGCCGTGAGCCTGGTCTCGGGTACAGACTACAGGATCGATCGGCTGGCACGCATTATCAATGTTTCCCGCACTGAGGCTGAAAATCAGCTCAAAGTTCTGGACAAAGAGCAGAAACAATATTTTAAAAGCGTTTTTAATACAGAGGGCAATGACCCAAAAGACTTTGATCTTGTCATCAGCCGGGACCATATCAGGGACGCACGCCAAGCCACCAGAATTATTGCCTGTGCGTTTGAACAAAAATTCAACCCTGAATAATCGGGCGGCTGACTCCCGGGTATTTTTTAGTTTCCTGGATGGATGGCATTGGCCGGCAGGGGAATTCAAATCGTTGAATATTTATTGGAATTCAGGTATAACCCACACCCTGAATACAACCCCATGCAACCGTCGCAATATTTAGGAAATACAAAACTTATGGATGCAAGCCCCAAGATAGTCGAAACAGGTTCATTAAATACCCGGGAGCCTTTTGACTCCCTTTTCCCCATTGGACAGGAGACCCTGACCGCCATACGTCAGGATATGGAGGCCAACGGATTTGACCCGGTATTCCCCCTTGTGGTCTGGGAGGAAAAATCCATTGTGGTGGACGGCCATACCCGGTTTACCGCGGCAAGGGATCTGGATCTTGAAAAGGTTCCGGTTGTCCTCAAATCATTTGAAAACGAGGATGATGCCCTGCTCTACAGTTTTCACATCCAGCGGAACCGGCGGAACATCTCCGATGAAAACATCCTCAAATGCCTGGCCCTTTTAGATAGTATCCACGGTTCAGGAGAAGACAAACAAGAGGCGCCCCAAAAGACCCAAAAGGCATTGAACCAGGACCGGGCAAAGGAACTGGGCATCAGTCCGGCCAAGGTGAACAAAGCCAGAAAGGTAATGGAACACGGGGATGAGCAGATCCAGGATCAGGTAAAGACCGGTAAAAAGTCCATTAATCAGGCCTTTAATGACATTCAGGAACTCCGGAGAGAGAGTGGTGAAATCAAGGGTCGTGCAACCGACGGCTTGGGGGGTGCGGCCAAATACACCCAGCTTTTGGGCCGGTTTCTCAAGGAACTGACCCGGATCAAGTATGAGGGATATGAAGATGTATCCAAAGAAAAAATCCTGGCCGATATGACATCAATCATCGAACTTATTGAAAGCTGATGTTCACCTCGCCCAATCTCAATGGGATGTACGGGCGAGCAGACCAGGGCAGAGAAGACCTGCAAAAAGGGTCAGGCTGCTGTCAATCAGATATTGAAGATCTGTCTGCCCTGGTTTATACTGTTGAAAAAAAGCCATAAACACTATCGCCCCCTCCCGGATTAGGGCATGATCATCTGGTGGGAACGGGTCAAGGATACAAAAACATTGACAGGGGTCAATAATTTTGGATGTCACCTCTGAAAGCCTGAATAATATGGAAAAAATTTTAGTTGTTGATGATGAACCCAATATTTGCAACGGGTGCCAGCTGGTTCTTTCAGAAGAAGGGTATGAGGCTGACATATCATTATCCGGCCTGGACGCTCTGGAAAAAATATCGAACAATTGCTTTGATATTATCCTTTTGGACATCAGGCTTCCGGACATCTGCGGCATTGATATCCTAAAAAAAATCAACAAAGAGAAATCAGGGACCTATGTGATCATCATGACCGGTCACGGAACGGTGGAGAATGCCGTGGATGCCATGAAAAACGGGGCCTTTGATTATATTACCAAGCCCTTTGACGACAAAGAAATTTTAAAGGCCATTGACAAGGCCTGTGAAAGCAGGCGGCTGGTGCAGGAAAACCTTTCTTTGAAAAAACAGCTCTACGATAAATTCAGTTTTGATAATATCATCGGAGAAAACCAAAAGATTGTCGATGTTTTTCATAAGATAGAACGGGTGGCCCCCATGGAAGCCACAGTGCTTTTGGACGGAGAGAGCGGCACGGGCAAGGAGTTGTTTGCCAACGCCATCCACGCCCGGAGCAAACGGGCCAGTGAACGGTTTCTGGCAGTGGACTGCAACACCTTTTCCGCCTCCCTGCTGGAAAATGAGTTGTTCGGCCATGTCAAAGGGGCCTATACCGGGGCAGACAAAACCAGCCCCGGGATTTTCGAAATTGCCTCTCCTGGCACCCTGTTTCTGGACGAGGTCTCCAATCTGGACATGGATATTCAGGGTAAACTGCTCCGGGTGCTGGAAACAGGAGAGTTTAAAGCTGTGGGATCCAGCCAGATGAAAAAGACCAATGCCCGGATCATTGCCGCAACAAATGTGGATCTTAAAAAAATGGTGGGCAAAAAAAAATTCCGCCAGGACCTGTTTTACCGGTTGAATGTCTTTCCTGTTTTGATTCCGCCCCTGAGGGAGAGAAAAGATGATATTCCAAGGCTGGCCTATTATTTTTTAAAACGGTTCTGCCGAAAAACAGGAAAACAAATCAAGGGATTTTCAGACCAGGCATTGGAAATCCTTGTCAATTTCAACTGGCCCGGAAATGTCAGGCAATTGAAAAATGTGGTGGAACGGCTTGTGATAATGTCTGACGGGCCCCAGTTAAACCAAAAATTTTTGTACGAACACCTGGAAATAAAAAGACAAACCGATTTCACGGACCTGTCAACACCCAAAAACCTAAATGAGCTCAAGGCCGCTAAAAAATCTTTTCTGGAAAACCATTTTGGAAAAATCGAAGTCTCTTTTTTAAAACAGGCCCTTTCAAATGCCGACGGGAATATCTCCCGGGCCGCTAAAAATGTAGGCATGCAGCGGTCAAATTTTTCAACCCTCATGAAAAAATACCAGATCAAATATTCAAAATAGTTAAAACCATATATTTTTATATATATCGTATTTTTTTTTATACCCCCCTGTTTTTGGGCATTTCCTCCCCAACCCATTGATTTTTTTCATTTCCCATATATTTTTTTATACGAAATTTAAAATTTTCAAACTACAGGGTCGTAATTCTCAATCGCCCAAAAGCGTAACTTATTGAAATAACACTAAAATAAAACTTTAAAATTCATTGGCTCATTCCGGCACGGCAAATGCAACTTAGGATTTGTAACCCAAACCCTAAGGAAAGGATGCAGATATGACTGCCGTAAAGGAAAAAAACAAAAACACAGATGAATCCCATATTTTGGTGATGGAAGACGACCTGAATGTGGCCAAGGGATTAAAAATGATACTGGGTGAACAAGGGTATCAGGTTGATCTTGAGGGAACAGGCCGGGGGGCGATGGCCGCCATGGGCCAGTATGATTACGACCTTCTCATGGCCGATCTGAGGCTGCCCGATATTGATGGCATGCAGGTGGTAAAGCGGATCAAGGAAACCCGGCCCGAGACCCAGGTAATCGTGATGACCGGGTATGCCACAAGTGCCCTGGCCGTTGATGCCATGAAGCTGGGCGCCCATGATTTCATAGCCAAACCCTTTACCGAAGAACAGATCAAGGATTCCATCAGAAAGGCTCTGGCCGAACACAGGATGAAGGAAATTGATTCATCCATGGGCATGGCGCAGGATCCGTCCATCCAGAAACGCGAAGTCTTAAAGGTGCTGAACAGGACCAGCGAAGACCCCGGGTTCTGGCTTTCTCTCATGGAACAGGGTAGCGCAGCCCTGTCGGAATATGCCCTCTCTTCCCCTGCAAAATCCGCCATTGCCTCAGGTGACTTAAAATGGATCAATGAAAACATCGGGGAGCTGACCCAGAAACAATTGATGTTTGTTTACAAACGCCTGGAAAGGGAAGCCTGGTAACCTTTTTTTCTGGCTGAAACCCTAAAATATCCGACTGAAACTCTTAAACGCAAAGAGATAACTATGACTGACTTACCACAATTTAAAACATTTTATCGTGCTTTCAGAGAAGTGAGCAAGCTGGTCCATTCAAAGAGCGGAACCGACATGAAAGAGGTACTCAAACTCATTGTGTCGAGCACCACCCGGGGACTCAATGCCAAAGGGATGGTCTTGTGTATCCTGGATAAGAAAACCAATATTTTTAAAATCCAGGCCTCCTATGGCATTGATGAAAAATACCTGGAACTCGAACCCATGTCGGGCAAAGATTTTATGCCCTGGCCCGAGGGAGAAGCCAATATCCATATTATCACGGATATCATGAATGCCCCCCGGATTAAATATCCCCAAAAAGCCTGGGACGAAGGCATCCAGATGATGGTGGATGTGCCTTTGGTTTTTGATAATGTCCTGTTCGGGTGTATCCGGGGCTATTTTGGCGAACAAAAAGAGTTTTCCCCGGAAGAACTGGATTTCATCGAGGCTGTGACCGAACAGCTGGCATGCGCCATCCAGCATAATGACCGGATCAAATTTCATACCCTCAAGTATAATCGACTGGCCACCAAGATTGACAGGCTTTCCTCTCTAGGAAGAATGGCTGCCGGGATCGCCCATGAAATCAACAATCCCCTGACCGGGATCCTGCTCTACAGCTCCAACCTCTATAAAAAAGCCGATGAAGGCGGCCCCTTTAAAGAGGGGCTGGAAATCATTATGAGCGAGACCCAGAGGTGTAAAACAACCATCCAGGGGCTCCTTGATTTTTCACGGGAAAAAAAGCCTGAAAAAGTGGATGCCAATATCAATACCGTGATCGAACGGTCTTTAGCCCTCATGGACAACGAATTTTTAATCAAGCGAATCCAGATCAAAAAGCGTCTGGATCCCAACCTTATCAACTTTCAACTGGACGACAACCAGATCGAACAGGTGGTCATCAACCTGCTGCTCAATGCTGTCCAGGCCTTGGACGAAAAAGGGATCATCAGCATCCGGTCCGGAATGGACGTGGAAAACCATATGGCCATCATCAAGATCCAGGATAACGGATACGGGATTCCCCAGGATAAACTTAAAAAAATATTTGAACCTTTTTATACCACCAAGGCCGAAGGAACGGGGCTTGGACTGGCCGTGAGCTACGGTATTATCAAAAATCACCAGGGAAATATTGAGATCATGAGCCAGCAGGCCGGCGGTACCTTGATCACCATAAAACTTCCCATTTTAAATGAACAGGGTGAACATATTACGAAAGGCAGATGAATGAACCGAAAAAGAGTATTGATCATAGATGATGAAAACGTCATCTGTAAAGGCTGTAAGATGATTTTGGATGAAATGGGATATGCATGTGACCATTCCCTGTCGGGTGTTAACGGCCTTAAAACGGTTATGGAACTGCCCTATGATGTACTTTTGCTTGACATGAAACTCAAAGACATAGACGGGATGGAGATCTTAGAAAAGGTCAAAAAAGCCAAGCCCCAATTATATGTTGTTGTGATCACCGGATACTCAACCGTTAAAAATGCAGTCAAAGCCATGAAGCTTGGGGCCAACGATTATATTTCAAAACCCTTTAATGACGACGACATTATCATTGCGGTTCGAAACGCTTTCAAGGAATCAGATACCCAAACAAATTAAAGATATGAATACTCAAATGGAAACTCTACAGGATATCAGGCCGGAAGGCCTTCAGGGATCGGCCATGGTTGTCGGAGGCGGTATTTCCGGCATGCAGGCCGCATTGGACCTGGCCAATTCAGGATTTTACGTTTACCTGGTCGAACGATCTTCGGCCATTGGCGGAAAAATGGCCCAGCTGGACAAGACTTTTCCCACCAATGACTGTGCCATGTGAATTATTTCCCCCAAACTGGTCGAGGTCGGCCGGCATGTCAATATTGAACTTTTGACCCTTGCTCAAATCACCCGGGTTTCAGGGTCACAGGGAAATTTTAAAGTTGCAGTCACCCAGCACCCGCGGTATGTGGATCCGGACAAATGTATTGCCTGCGGACTCTGTGCTGAAAAATGCCCCAAACGAGTGGATGACGAGTATAATGAGGGCCTGGGCAAAAGAAAGGCCATCTATGTGCCCTATTCCCAGGCAGTGCCCCTCAAATACGCCATTGACGATACCCAATGCCTGTTTTTGAATAAAAACAAATGCGGGCTGTGTGAAAAAATCTGCCCGTCCGGGGCCATCAATTATCAGGACACCCAAAAAGAATTGTCCATCCATGTGGGGTCCATTATCCTGTCCACGGGATTTGATTCCTTTGATCCCTCTTCTCTGGACTACTTAAGCTATTCCCAGCATCCGGATATTGTAACCTCCATGGGATTTGAACGAGTGCTGTCAGCCACAGGCCCCACCGGCGGTCACCTCTGCCTGCCCTCGGACAAAAAGCATAAGACCCACCCCAAAAAAATCGCCTGGCTCCAATGCGTGGGGTCCAGGGATGAAAACAGATGTTCAAACGGGTATTGCTCATCCGTATGCTGCATGTACGCGGTAAAACAAGCGGTCATGGCAGGAGAGCACAGCGCTGCGCCCCTGGACCGGGCCATCTTCTACATGGACATGAGAACCCAGGGCAAGGATTTTGACCGGTATGTGGAAAATGCAAAAAAAGGCGGGGTCCGCTTTATCCGGTCCAGGGTCCACTCAGTGGAACCCCAAAAGGACAAAAACGGCATACGATTACGGTATGCCAATGGATCAGGGATCATGAAAGATGAACGCTTTGATATGGTTGTCCTGTCCACAGGTCTTCAGATCAGCGCGGCCTCTGCAGCCCTTGCCGCCACCATGGGTGTTGAACTGGATGCCCATAATTTCATCCAGACGGACAACTTTCATCCCGTGTCCACCTCGGTTCCGGGAATTTTTGCCTGCGGTGTGCTCACCGGTCCCAAGGATATTCCCCAGTCCGTGATGGAGGCCAGCTCTGCCGCGGCAGCAGCAGGGGAAAAGATCTCCCAGGCAAGACATACCCTGACCCGGGCCATAACCATTCCCAAGGAAAGAGACCTTGGAGGCGAATTTCCAAAAATAGGGGTGTTTGTATGCAATTGCGGCACCAATATCGGCGGGGTGGTTGATGTACCCGCCGTGGTTGAGTATACCCGAACGCTTCCCGGGGTGACCTATGCCGAAGAGAACCTGTTTACCTGCTCCCAGGATACCCAGGACAAAATGGCCGAGGTGATTCAAGACCAGGGGCTCAACCGGGTGGTTGTGGCAGCCTGTTCGCCTAAAACCCATGAAGGCCTGTTCCAGGAAACCTTGATCAACGCCGGCCTGAACAGATATCTTCTTGAGATGGCCAATATCCGGAACCAGGACTCCTGGGTTCATTCCAAGACCCCTGAAAAGGCCACCCAAAAGGCCATGGACCTGGTCCGCATGGCAGCGGCAAAAAGCCTTCTTTTGTCTCCTCTGTTTGAAACCCAGCTGCCCGTGACAAGGTCTGCCCTGGTCGTGGGCGGCGGGGTGGCCGGGATGACCAGCGCCCTGTCCCTGGCCAACCAGGGATTTGCCGTCTCTTTGGTGGAAAGGGACCAATACCTGGGCGGCAATACAAGGCAGCTTTTTACCACCTATATGAATGAAAATATTGCCGGCCATGTCAAAGAATTGATCCAGCAGATAGATGCCTCAGACCTGATCACGGTTTTTTTGGGAGCTCAAATCAAGGAGGTCCAGGGATTTGTGGGCAATTTCAACACCTGTGTATCCACGGATGAAAAAGACCATCTCATTTCGCACGGGGTGGCGGTTCTGGCCACCGGTGCCAGGGAATCCAAGCCTGAGGAGTACCTCTACGGAAAAGATGAAAGGGTGTTTACCCACCTGGATTTTGACGGGCTGCTCAAAAACAAAGACCCGCGGATTGACCGGGCGGACAATGTGGTGTTTATCCAATGCGTGGGGTCCAGGGATGAAAACCATCCCTATTGCTCCAAGGTCTGCTGCACCCATTCCATCCATTCGGCCATCCAGGTGAAAGAAAAAAACCCCGATGCCAATGTCATCATCCTGTACAGGGATATCAGGACATACGGCAAACGGGAAATGATCTACAAACAGGCCAGGGATATGGGCATCTTGTTTTTCCAGTACGAGCCCGATCATAAACCTGTTGTTGAGTCAGGCGACCAATGCGTTACCGTTGAATTCACCGACCATGTCCTGGACCGCAGGCTCAGTATTGACGCGGATCTGCTCTGCCTGGCCTCAAGAATTGAGGCCCATGAGAACCAGGAACTGGCCCAGGCATTCAAAGTCACCTGCGACGCTGACGGCTGGCTTTTAGAGGCCCACCAAAAACTGCGGCCCGTTGATTTTGCCACGGACGGGCTCTTTCTCTGCGGCATGGCCCACTATCCCAAGCCCATGGACGAGAGCATTGCCCAGGCCAAGGCCGCAGCCTCAAGAGCCGTGACCACCCTGGCACGGGATACCATCTTTGTGGGCGGAATCGTATCCAGGGTCAACCCCCAGCTCTGTTCGGGCTGCCAGGGCTGCATCAAGGTCTGTCCCTACGGGGCCATCACAATGGACAAGGACCAATCCATTGTCGAGATCAACAATGCGTTGTGCAAGGGATGCGGGGCCTGTGCGGCCGCATGTCCCTCCGAAGCCCTGACCCTGGAAGGGTTTAACAATGAACAGCTCTATGTGCAGATTAAAAGCGCATTAAGCGCTTAAAATATAAGGAGTTATCCAGTGAAAGCAGACATATTTGAACCCAAAATCATCGCCTTTATGTGTAATTGGTGTGCCTATGGCGCGGCCGACCTGGCCGGGGTCTCACGCCTCCAATACCCGGCCAATATCATGCCGGTAAGGGTGATGTGCTCCGCATCCGTATCCCCCCACCATATTCTGAGGGCGCTGCAGAGCAATGCGGACGGTGTCCTGGTCGGCGGCTGACATATCGGCGACTGCCATTACCTGTCAGGTAATCATATGACCATTAAACGCATGGCCTTTGTCCAGGAACTGCTCAAGTTCATGGGACTTGAAGGACGTCTCCACCTTGAATGGATCTCATCAGCCGAGGCCCAAAAATATGTTGAGGTGGTGACCCGGTTCACCGAAAAAATCAGAGAGATGGGTCCCAACCCTTTAAGGGCAATGGCCCAGGAAGTGAGATAAAATGGATACTGCCAAATTAAAAATCATTCAGGAGGCCCGGCAATGGCTTGTCCAGGAACGGGTGGATATTTTCCTGGGATACAGGGAACTTTGCGGCCATAAAATCCCCCATGGATATACCCGGGACAATCTGGACGAACTTGAAGGATTGTGTGTCAGCCGGAACCGATACCCCCTTGAAAAGGTGGCCATTCATCTGGCCAAAAAAGATTCGGATCTTAAGATCGGGCTGATTGCCAGGGACTGCAACCAGAGGACATTGAACGTATTGTATACCTGGAATCAGCTGGACCCAAAAAAAGTTGAAACCATCGGGGTGAACTGCTGTCCCTCCCCTTTCAAAGCCCATGGCGACTGTTCCTACCTTGCGCCTAAAACCACGGGTGAATATAAACAAGAACATGGAATTGATTATAACGCCTCACCAGAGAGTATTTTGGACACCATGGGAAACAAGGACCGGTTTTCAAGATGGATGTATGAATTTAATAAATGCATCAAATGTTACGGGTGCAGAAATATCTGTCCGGTATGTTTTTGCAAAGAGTGCAGCCTTGAGCATGAAGGGCTGATCGAACCGGGGAGGCTTCCTCCTGAAGTCCCCATTTTCCATCTGGTCCGTGCCACCCATATGGCCGGCCGGTGTATTGACTGCGGATTGTGTGAGGATGCCTGCCCCGCCCATATCCCCTTGCGGCTTCTCTACCGGGAGGCCAATGAAATTGTATCTGACATTTTTGACTTCCAGCCGGGAAGCGGTTTGGATAACTCCCCTTTCAGCATCATCGGGGATAAGATTGAAGCCCAGCTCAAACCATTGGATGCCTAATCAATGGTTGAACACATAAATTGTCGATCAGGCAATTATATACAAGGAGAATAACCATGGACTGTAAATTTGTACCATCAGTCTGTTCATATTGCGGAACCGGGTGCGGGGTCTTGTTCGAAGTCATTGACAGAAAAATAGAATCCACCCTGCCCTTGAAATCCCATCCCGTAAACCAGGGCAAATTGTGCATCAAGGGATGGAGTTTGCATGAATACATCAACAGCTATATGCGGTTAAAATCCCCTTTGATCAAAGAGGATGGAAAATTTGAAAAAGCCACCTGGAAAGAGGCGATCAGCACCGCAGCACAAGGCCTTGGCAGGGTAAAGGAAACATACGGCCCGGATGCGATCGGGGTGCTGGTCTCGGCCAAAATCACCAATGAAGAAAATTATCTGGCCCAGAAATTCACCCGGGCCGCCATCGGCACCAACAACATAGATCATTGTGCCCGATTGTGACATTCTTCCACAGTGGCAGGTCTTGCCGCTGCTTTTGGAAGCGGAGCCATGACAAACTCCATTGCCGAGTTTGAACATGATTCCCAGGTGATTTTTGTGATCGGCTCCAACACCACAGCCTGTCACCCGCTCATTGCCAGCCGTATTATCCAGGCAAAGGAAAACGGGGCCAAGCTCATTGTGGCCGACCCCAGAAATATCCAGCTGGCCCGGCTGGCAGACCTGACCGTCCACCACCGCCTGGGCTCTGATGTGGCGCTACTCAACGGAATGATGCATGTTATTGTCAAAAACAATTGGCATGACCAAGACTATATCCAGACCCGGTGCGAGGATTTTGAGGCCCTGGCCGCCACCCTTGAAGCCTATACCCCGGCCCGGGTCTCTAAAATCACCCAGGTGCCGGAAAAAGATATCATCAAAATGGCTGAGACTTACGCCCAGAATTCTCCTGCAGCCCTGCTCTACGCCATGGGTATCACCCAGCACACCACCGGGGTGGACAATGTTAAATCCTGCTGCAACCTTGCCATGCTCTGCGGAAATGTAGGGGTAAAAGGCGGGGGCGTCAATCCGTTACGGGGCCAGAACAATGTCCAGGGCGCCTGCGACATGGGCGGACTGCCCAACGTGTTCACCGGGTACCAGCCTGTGAATGATCCTGAGGCCAATAAAAAGTTTTCCAAGGCCTGGAATTGTGAACTTTCAGACAAGCCCGGCATGACCATCACCGATATGATATCAGCCATTGACACGGGCAAAATACGGGCCTTGTATGTGATTGGAGAAAATCCCAAACTGAGTGACCCGGACTGGAACCACCTCAACCATGCCTTGAAAAAACTGGACTTTCTGGTCACCCAGGATATCTTTCTTTCGGAAACCGCCCAGGTATCTGACGTGGTCCTCTCTTCAGCCGCTTTAGGGGAGCGACAAGGCACCTTTACCAACACGGAACGGCGGTGCATGCTCACCCAGAAAGCGGTTGAACCTGTGGGCAACGCCCTGCCGGACTGGGAAATCTTTTCACGGCTCTCCACGGCCATGGGATATGAGATGGCCTATGAGTCTGCCGAAGAAATCTTCGACGAGATGACCGGTCTCACGGAAAAAAGTTATGGGGGAATGACCTACGAACGGCTTGGGATCAACGGTCTGCAATGGCCCTGCCCCGCCGAGGATCATCCCGGCACCCCTTATCTTCACAAGGAGCAATTTGCCAGGGGCAAGGGCAAGTTCCATGCTGTGGAATATAAGGATCCGGCTGAACTGGCCTGTGAAGACTATCCTTTTTTACTGACCACAGGACGGATGTTTGCCCATTTCCATACCGGGACCATGACACGGATATCAAAGCATCTGGACGTGGAGCAGAGAACCGGGTATGTGGAAATCCACCCCAAAAATGCCGAAGACCTCAAGATTAAAGTCAACGATCTTGTGCTGCTGACCTCACGGCGGGGGCAGATGGAGGTGCCGGCCAGGATCACCCGGGATGTGAAACCCGGAAACCTGTTTTTGCCCATTCATTTTGGTGAAAACCCCACCAATATCCTGACCAGTTCAAAGGCGTTTGACCCGTTGGCCAAAATTCCCGAATTCAAGGTCGGGGCCGTTAAGTTAGAACGGCTGATTCACTAGACGAAAAGTTTAAGGCGGTGTCCGGTTTAAAGGACACCGCCTTGTTTCAGTCTCTTGTTTTACGCCTTTTTAACAACGGAACATTTAAGGTACATACCGCCGAAACCTGGAATCTTACAGGAAATATCGTGGCCGTTTACAGGGTCATCAAGGAGTTTGATGTTTTTCACCTTGGTACCCAGCTTCATTGTATCCTTCCCGGCCTTGAGGTCTTTGATCGTGGTGACGGTATCTCCATCCTGCAAGGGAGTACCATTGGCATCGAGAAATTGGGACGCCTCTTGCTCAGGTGCATCAGACGCCTGATCAGGTACCCACTCATGGGCACATTCGGGGCATATCCACAGAAGTCCATCGGGATAGGCATAAGGTGAATTACATTTGGGACAGATATGTTGTTCGTCTGACATGGCAAAATTCCTGGTTCATTGTATAAATTAATTTAAAATATTATTTTCATGGAGTGACACAGGTATCACCCATGATACGGACAAATGAAAAACGCATTCATTGTATCCATCATTCATTGTATCCATAAGGATCGCCCGAATATTTCACCTCATCTGCGGCGTTGCAGCCTTTTGCAGTATAAACATTAGGGCTTGACGGCCTGACGCCATACAGCTAAAGCAAAATCGATTCGTAAAATATTCAGGATAGAAATCTACGTTTTGTTTAGCAAAGTGTCAAACCTTTTATAAGATCCCGGAGGCGGGACCCTGTTTTTTAATCATTTTTGCACTTCAGACAATCCCCAATCTCAATACCCCATGGGTGCACCCCACTCTCCTCGAGTGCAGTCATCCGCCCCCACTGTGAAAAAAAATCTGTCCCTGGGTTATGATTCTTTTTCAAGAATAGCATTAACAACTTTTACCATCTGCTTTCTCAGCCATTTGTGCGGTTCATCCTCCTGATAGGATTGATGCCAGATCATATTCATTTTTCCCGACAAAAATTGAAAAGGCAAAGGAGAACAGGCAAAACCACGCATTTCTGTGAGTGCCATCAGGGATGGCAGAGTCGCAAGCATATCAGTTCCCTTTAAATAGGTGGCAACACTGGAAAAATTGGGGGCAAAAATATCAACTTGGCGCTGTTGCCCCCGGGTGATTAAATAATCATCTATCCCGCCCTTAAAATTCTGGAGAAATGAGAGCCCGATATGTTTGGAATTTAGGTAGTCCCTCATATTTTTGGGGGCCTTCCTCACCGCTGGATCATAAAAAACGACCGTGTTCATGGTGAAAAGGGCCCTTTGAATTATGTCAGGTGCGTCGGGACTGAATCCAACAATGGCCAAATCGCATTTTTTGTCACGCAGCAGTTCGGCCGAGGGCAAATGGGGTGAAATCACCTTGAGCGTGAAGCGTTTCAGTTTTTTTTTGACCTGCTCATAGAACAGGGGCATAAGCAGGCTGCTCTGAAAATCATTGGCAGCGATAACCAGGTCTATTTCGCTTTCAGCAGGTGAAAATGAGGCAGTTTGTACAAGGCCTTGGAGCTGATCTAAAATTTTTTCTACCTTTTCAACGATCTGTTGTGCATACACTGTCGGGGAAATTGTTCTTCCTGCCCGGATAAAAAGGGGGTCTCCTAAAATCTTTCGTAGTTTTTCCACCGTATGGCTGACAGCAGATTGAGTAATGCCGAGTCGATCCGCAGCACCTGTGATCGTGCCGACTTCCATTACGGTGATAAATACACGCAGACTTTTTCCATCCAGGGATAACCAATCGATTTTCTTCATGTGTAACATGAGAACACATCTGTTGTTTAGATGCAATAAAATTTGCATAATCAAATTAAAACCAACAGAGACCTTCATTTTTAAAAAAGAGGCGAATAATAAAATGACCTTAAAAGAAATCTGTTCAGCCCTGGCAAAAACCAGGAGTTTATCGGCTACCACCCTTGACGGAAAAACGATGCACAGTCGGATCATCAGCATCTGCGGCGGTGATGATCAGGGTATTTACTTTTTGACCATGAATGTAAAGCCCTTCTATCGCCAGCTTAAAAGCAATCCGCAAATTTCCATCTGCGGCATATATCCATCGGGCAGAAAAGAAGGCCAAAATAAAGATGGGCAGCCATATTGGCCGCCGGGCTTTTTTGTACGGGTTACAGGTGAAACCTGCGAGGTTTCAGACTCCGAATTAAAAAGGAAAGCGACAGCAGGCAGTCAGATCCATGAATATGCTCGGCAAGAGGCTGCCCGTTACCCGGCAATGAAACTTTTTTGCATCTTTAAAGGAAAAGGAGAGCTGTTTGACTATGATTTCGAGATGGAGACCCGTGATCATAAACTGCTGCGTAAACGATTCGCCTTTGGCGGTGAGACCGTCAACCCGGCCGGGACTCATATTGATCCGGATCAATGTATTGCATGCGGGGAGTGTTATGACAGATGTACCTTCAAAGCCATTGTTCCCGGCGAAGAAACCTACACGGTCAATGGCTCCCGGTGTGATGAGTGCGGCAGCTGTATCCAGGCCTGCCCCCAGGATGCCATTCAACTGTCAAAGACAATTTAACCGACTGATAATAAAGTCTTAAAGGCGCCTTAGAAAAGATGAATAGAACAATTAAGATCAATATGAACAAGTGCGACGGTGATGGAAAGTGTCTGGATACCTGTCCAAACCAGGTGTTTGAACTTAGAAAAATCACAACCGATGAGTATGATTCCCTGAAAATATTGGGGAAATTTAAAACAAAGATCAAAGGAAGAGTAAAATCCTTTGCCGTGAATTTTGAAAATTGTGTGGAATGCGGCCTGTGCATCAAATACTGCCATGAACGAGCGATTCAGTTCGTTTAATTCATCAAAAATAAATTAATTATGAACAAGGAACACATAAAATGAAAACAAAATTAAGTATATTGTCAATCATAGCGGCACTTCTTATGTCACTGAGTGCAGCGCAGGCACAAGATGATCTATCCCAGCGCCCAAAAGTTTATCAGGTTGAAACCCGGCTGGACAATCATATGCGCCCGACAACATTTACGCCGGTAAAAGCCGTTCCTGTCAACGGGGCTATTTGTGAAAATATTGCAACCACCACCCAAAACATAGTCAGCAAAGAGGCTGTTTTTCTTAAAAAAGGGATGGTAAAGCCTGTTGGCGAAGATTCATTCAGCCCATGGGAACTTGTCAGTGACGAGGGCGGTTCAGCACATCACCAAACCGCGCCGAATCCTCTGACCTATTATGCTGCCGGAGCCTCTTCAAGCTTGTTGACCCAGGTTGAAAGGTTGATACAACTATTGGATTTAAAGGTTGAAGATGTAAAAGTAGAATCAAAAATTTTTTTCAGATGGGCTGATCCGATGAGCGATCACTGGTCCGGGTATACGGATAAGGTGATCTCTAATATTCTGATCAAAAGCGGTGAATCGCCTGAAAAAATAAAAACGTTAAAAGAAAAAGCACTGAAGGCCTGGGCGGTTGGTGAGGGCCTGGCAAATAAAACAACAATTGATGTGAAGATACTTATCAATGCCGATGACTGGGGTGGATTGCAAGCTCGTCCCGGTAAAGTAAAATCCCCAATCTCTGTGGATAATGGTCTCACCATCACCAATGTAACAGAGGATCTGGATCTGCAAACAATAAAAATAGAAAAAGATCTCACACTGGATATGCATGATTTCCCCAACCCATTTATATTTACTGAAATCTGCATAGCCGAATCGGCAGAGGATGCGTCTCGGCCATACCTGCATAAAATAAGGGCAAAATCCCTGACTGAAAATTACCAGACATGGGCGCTTTATGCCGATGACAGTCGGGGGTATGAGGGGATAGACAAGGCACCGACATCAAGGGACTATTTTACCATAGGCACTTCCTTTTGTCTGATGAGTCAGCTGACTGCCAATAAAATGTACTTTCAAAAAAAGGGGATCAATATCGATGATTTTAGAGTTGAACACCAGTTTAACTACCAGCAGGATCATTTTATGACCCCCGCCATGGCAGGTCACCTGGATGATGTGACCACCAGAGTTATCGTAAAAAGTGGCGCAGCAAAAGAGGCATTGACCCATTATGCAAAACAAGCCCTTCAAATGTGTTTTGCGGGTGAAGGCATTCAAAATGAGACAGAGATGAAATCAGATGTCTACCTTAATGGAAGGATCATCAAATAGTTTGAAAAAGATCAAGGCGGCCCCTTTGTCGGTATAGGGTTGAAAATTGTGGCGGCTTTTATCATCCAGAAAGCGCCTGCTGTTTATGATACAGCAGGCGCCTTGGGGGTTAATGATCTTGAACAGGATACCAGTTGGTAAACAAAGAGGTCACATCCATGCCCGATTCCTGGTGGCCCACAGGATAGGCAAGGCCGGTCTCTTTCATGGTTTTCAACCCTTTGACCGTACGGTCCAGCCGGTCGGCAGGCAGGGCCAGCACCATTTCATCGTCATTGACCCGGCCAAAACTTCTTTCCCCCAGGCAGGGCAGGCAAAGGGAGGGCTTGCCGGTGGCCACGCACCGGGGCAGAGCGTCTGTACAGGACCCTTCTCCTGAAAAGCTTGATTCCACCCGTTCATATTCATAATACTGCAGTCCGTTCATCAGCAGGGTCATTTGCCCGCCGTTGGCATAAATCAAAAGATATTCCGGTTCAAATCGTTCCTCATCCAGGGGACTCAGGGCCAGGGCTTCAATGGGAGATGGTACAGGATAGCTGCCAACGGCCTGTTTTGCCGTTTCATAATCATTGAACCAGAACCCGGCAAACCCCTTGGCTTCGCTGTCTATCTGTTCCTGGTCGACCGGGGCCAGGCCCTGGATTCTCAAACAGCGGTATTTTAACTGCATTTTATCTGCCAGGGGTTTGGCATCCTCCTGTGTGATACCGATGGTTTTGCCCTGTTTTCTGACAAGGTAGGGCAGCTGGCAAAAGGTAAATGCAGATTCAGGCCTTTCCATCCCCGGGATATTCCCAAGCCCCTCTTTTTTTTCCAGTCTCTTTACGGCGATACCCCGGGAGTCCAGCTGCAGCAGTTCGTTCAGGTCTTTATTAAGTTCTTTCCAGTTTGTCATTTTGTTTTCCTTTCTGATTTAAGACGATTCTTTTTTCCCATGATCTCGATTGGACCGGCATTTGTATGAAAAGATCAATGGCGGCCCATCATATAAAATTGGTCATCCGGGCGGACCCCAGCAAAGGTCATCATCCGGTTGGACATATTAAAAAAGGCTGTGATGCCCGCAATATCCCAGATATCTTCGTCACTGAACCCGTGGGTCCGAAGGGTCTGAAAATCTGTTTCATTGATTGTTCCGGGCTCCTTTGTCATCTTCATTGCAAAATCAATCTTTGCTTTCTGGCGGGGGGTGATATCTGCTTCATGATAATTTACCGACACCTGGTCGGCGATCCGGGGATTTTTCATGGCAAGGCGAAGGGCCGCACCATGGGACTGGACACAATAGGTGCACCCATTGTAATTGGAATGGGCAATGATGATCATTTCCTTGTCGGCAGGGGGCAGCCCGCTTTCCCTGTTCATCAGGGCCTCGTTGTATGCCAGAAAGGCACGGAGTTCCTCCGGCCGGTGGGCCAGGGCAAACAAGACATTGGGCATAAATCCCATCTTCTCTTTTACGGCAAGGAAAATTTCCTTGAGGTCCTCGGGCAGATCTTCAAATTCAGGTACAGGGTACCGGCTGATGTTTTGTTTCATCTCATTTAATCCTTTTAATTTACGATTATTGTTCTTGGGTGATATGCAGATTTTAATATTCTCTTACAAAACCACCAACCGCGGCATGACTTACCATGCAAATGTTTTAAGCACCTTATGTTGGGTTGCCGGGTGGGTGGCAATGGCCTGGTCTATTTTTTCAAGAAAGTCCTTCTGAAGTTCGGGCAGCCTGCCTTTGGAGGACACGATATTGTTGCCATGGTCCCCCCAGTAAAAGGTGGTAAAGTCCCTAAGGTTTTCAAGAAGATATTTTTCCTCTTCAAGAATCTGCAGGGGGGTGGCCTGGATGAATTTTTTGGCCTCAATCTCTTTGGCCAGCTCGGTTCCCGACTGCACCGCCAGGGCCATGGGGGCAATCTCTTCGGGCTTCATCAGGTTGAGTAGCCGTGTGGTTTGAACCATATGCTCAAAGGAATGCTCTTTTCCCCCAGCCCGAAGATAAAGGAGAGCAATACATCAATTTTGGCAGCTTTTGCATGTTCCATCCCGGCCAGGGCCTGTTCCGGGGTCAGCCCTTTTTTCACCCGTTTAAGGATTTCAGGATGGCCCGATTCCAGCCCGGAATAGGCCATGGTCAATCCGGCCTGTCTGAGGTCAAAAAGTTCTGAAACGGATTTGCGTCTAAGATCATTGAACCCTGCGTAGAGGGAAATCTTTGAGCACTCATCAAAAGTGGACCTGCTCTTTTCAATCACTTTTAAAAGAAATCCGGTCTCTAGGGCCAGTACATTTCCGTCAATGAGAAAGATAGCGCCCACATGAGGAAAAAGCTGTCTTGCCTCATCAATATCCTTGAAAATATCTTCAAGCGGTCTGATTCCGAATCTTTTTTCCCTGAACATGTCACAGAATGTACATTTATTATGGGTACAGCCCAGGGTGATCTGTATGAGCAGACTGTTGGCCTCGATCCAGGGCCGGTATATTTTTCCTTGGTAGTTCATTTTATTCTCCTGTGTCTTTTTTTATGCCAGCACCGACTCAATGGTTTGGATGATTGTTTTACATTTTAGATCGTTGAGCGCATCGGGGTGGGGAGAAGAAAACCGTTTGGAATCATTGTCAAAATAACGCCCAGAGGCTGAGGCAAATTCATGGGACAGGGCTGCCCGGCAGAGAATGTCAGCTCCGATGCCAAGATCTTTGCCGTCAATCCCGTATGCCTCTTTCACCATTTTGCTGCCCAAAAAGGAGGCGGGATTCACCGCAATGACGGCAGGGCCTTTTTCCTTGAGGGTTAGGCCCATATGGCATGACCACATGGTCAGGGCCAGCTTGCTCTGGGCATAGGCCTCACCCTCGGGCAGCCGTGGAGGGCCTGCCAGGGCTGCCGTGTCCACCGGGGCCTGGGCTGCCGAGGAGAGGTTGATGATCCGGCCCGATAGACAGAACAGGAACAGCAGCTTTTTGGTCAACACGTAGGGGGCAATGGCATTAACGGCAAATCTCAGGTCAAGCCCCTCCCGGGTGGCAGGATTCTGAACTCTGAAAACACCGGCATTATTTATCAATACATCAAGCCTGGTATGGTCTTGAGCCACTGCCGCCCCAAGTTCTTTTACATCCTTGAGGTTTGAAAAATCACCTGGGTAACTTGTCAAATTGCCGCCCGTGGATTATGAGGTTGTGTCCCTGTCTTGCCAGCATTCTGGCGGTTTCCAATCCAATGCCGTCGGTTGCGCCGGTGATCATAATGGTTTTTTGCATGATTCTCCCCTTCTATCAATCAATTGGTGTTACAAAATTCATGGGTCCATATTGCCCGCTAAGGCCTCGCTTAAAAGGGTGCCGGCCTGGCCAGGATTTCCACCGGAGATACAAGGGCCGTATCCACCAGTTGACATATTTTTACGGTATAGGGATGCTCCCGGTGGTAATCCAGGGCATCCTGGTCTTCCCAGACTTCGTAGCAGAAAATAAGATTGGGCTGTATTTGATCTGCAAAAAGCAGCATTTGAATATACCCGGCCTCCTGCTCAGCATTTTTTTTATCTTGGATCAATGCGCTTTTAAAAGCGTCGCAATATTCCGGTTTTACACAGTGATGTCCGGTTAGGTTTTTGCTTGCTCAATAATTTTTTGATCTTTGACAATATTGTCCCTGTTTGAACTATGAGAGCCCTGCTCCTCGCAGCCAAACAGGTCATTTAGAATGGCGGTTCGCAGCTGCCGAACTCTTTTGATCGTGACCTTTTCATTAAACTGTTTTTGGCAATGGATTGCCAGTAACAGGTAAGTGATAAGGCCGCCAAGAATCTGAACCATAAGGCCGTATTCACTGCGGGCAATGAGATGATATACCTTCAGATGTTCTTTCCACCATTTGAAAAAATCCTCAATGGTCCACCGGAGTTTATAAATTGTTGCTATTTGTTCCGCTGTTAAATCATGCCTGTCAGTTGCCACATAGTATTTGACGCCAGCAATTTTATAGCCAACAACCCGAACAGGCCTTTTCGTCTGGTTTTGATTCGGAGTACCAAGTTTAACCAGTGCATCATAAAAAATGTAGCTGTCGGAAGAGGTCTCGTGGTTATCAATAATTGTTCTTGTTGTCCTGGTTTTTATACGGCAGACAAAATGTTTGCCTTGCTCCTGAAGCAGGTCAAATTCTTTATGGGATTGATATCCACGATCCATAACACCTGTTTGCCCCTTGGAAAGTATTTTGGGAACAAAAGTGCGTTCAGCGCCGTTGCCTTCAGTCAAAAAGATTTTGTTTGGGATTCCGTGATTAATGTCAAATCCGCAATGTACTTTGGCTTTTTTACTTCCTTTTCTGTAGTTCGCCCAGTGCATTGAAAGGACTGCATTTATGAGACTACCGTCAATGGAAACCAACTCTCCTAACTCGGCGTGTTCACCCGGATGACACTCAAGAGCCTGTTTATAAAGATCCTCAAAGATAAATTGCAGTTGTTCGAGTCCCCTGTGATTGATGGCTTCACAGAAACTACTACGGCTGATACCACCGTCTGGCGCAATATTTTCTTTAGCAAAAACATTCTCCTTGAGATCCTGAATTAAATGTCGGGCAGACTTGTGCTCCTGAAGATGGAAATAAACCAAAGCATTTATCTGGTCTTCGAATGTCATTTTTAAAGGGCGGTCTCCTCGAGATTGTAATTCCGGTGCTTTTGAAAGTGACTTTATCAGAGGGCACCTGAAATTGTCAAAGTTCAGGGACCGTAGTTGTTTTTTAGGGACTGAGATGTGCGTCATTTGAGCTCCTTGAGTTAAATTTTCAAGGCGCACAAAAATTTTTACGCACATTTGTCAACACAAAACAGACTGTTTTTTCAATGATTTTAGATGCTTTTTATATGCAACAACCTAACCGGACACTACTGGGTTTTACATTAAATTTGACAATCTGGGTGATCATTTTCCCAACCTGCTCCCACGATATTAAGGTGCCGATTTTTTTAACAAATTCAGATTGGAGAGCCATCTCCAACTGGATTGAATTATACAAGCGGTTAAAAATAATACAAATTAATAGTTGTCATACAAACCATAACAAACTATTATGACGCCCATGATACCCATTGATCTGGACATAAACATGCTGCGCTGTTTTAAGCAGGTTGCTGAAACCAAAAGCTTTACCCGGGCCGGAAATAATATCGGCCTGACCCAGGCAGGCGTCAGCACAAAAATCCGCCGGCTCGAAGAACGTTTGGATGCCAAGGTTTTCAACAGGACAAGTAAAAATCTGTCCCTGACCCATGTGGGCGAAACATTGCTGGCCCATGCACAGCGGATTCTGTCAGCCCATGACGAAGCGGTCAGCCAGTTAACCGCCCCCAAAGCCTCCGGCCTTCTCCGTGTCGGACTGATAGATTATGTTTTGCCCGAACTATTGCCGGGTATCCTCAGCCAGTTCAAAAAACGATATCCCAATATCTATCTTGAAGTTCAAATGGATTTGGGCACAGGTCTCATCCCAGCCTTTAAAAAAGGCGATCTGGATCTGGTGGTTGCCGGAAAGGATATGTACCAGGGCAGCTGCCGGGTGCTTGTTCAGGAACCATTAGTCTGGACAATAGGAAAAGGCATGGAATTTGACATAGATGACACCCTGCCTCTTGTGGTGCTGCCGTCTCCCTGCCATTTTAGAAAACTTGCCACCCAAACCCTTGAACAAGAAAACCGGAAATGGAAAATAGTTTTCACAGGGACATCCATTTCAAGCATTCAGACCGCTGTACAGGCAGGCATGGGGTTGTCTGTTTTACCGATGGGTGCATTAAAGCAAGGCTTGATAAAGGCGCCTTCCAAGCTGGAACTGCCGGAACTGCCCATGTTCTCCATCGCAGTTTTTACAGACAAAAATAAACAAAACAACGCCAGAGATGTTTTTATCAGTTACCTGGAAGCGGAAATCAGCAATCAAAAGCGGGCTTGATACGGAACCTTGCTGAAATGAAAATTTGGGTTAGGGGGGGGAAACGTAATAAAAGGATTCATCCCCTGGGGCTTGGCACCAATACAATAGCGCTTGGGGTCTGAGTACCTTGGAGCTGAATCCTTTTATGATCTTTGGACGGCTGGATTAAATTAGATTTTCCTTTTTTAAGGTCTCAACAATTTCCCAGGTGGAACGGTCCCGGTTCATGGTGTAAAAATGAAGGCCCGGCACCCCTTTTTCCAGCAGGCCCCGGCATTGACCCAGGGCATACTCAATGCCCATGTCCAGGACGGCAGACGCATTGTCCGGATCCACCCCGTCAATCTTTTTTTGAAGCGCCGGGGGAATGGCAGCCCCGCAGACCCGGGATAAAATTTTTGTCAGTTTCAAGGTATATACCGGCATGATGCCCGGAATAATGGGAATTTCAATCCCGGCGTTACGGCATTTATCCACATAGGAAAAATAAAATTCATTGTCATAAAAATACTGGACCACTGAATACTCGGCACCCTTGTCCTGCTTGAGCTTTAAAAACTGGATATCGGATTCAAGGGTCTTGGCCTCAACATGGCCTTCGGGATAACCTGCACATCCCAGGGAAAATCTATAGTTGGACCGAATGAATTCAATCAGATCAGAGGCATTGGCAAAGCTGTCCGGATGGGGGGTGAAGCCCTCTTCCCTGGGTTTGTCCCCCCTGAGAACAAAAATGGTTTCAACCCCAAGGTCCTGGTAATGGTCCAAAACCTGCCTGATATCCTCAGGGCCTAACCCGTATCCGGCAATATAGGCCACTGTGGGCAATTGCCTGTCCTTAATAAGGGTCTTTACCGTATCATAGGAGCCCTCACGGTTTGAGCCCCCGGCCCCAAAGGTGACCGAATAATAGTCAGGAGTCAAGGGGGATAGTCCATCAATAACCCGGTTGAATGTCTCTTGGGTTTTAGAATCTCTGAACGGAAAGAACTCAAACGAAATCACCGGTTTTTTATCCCGGTACAAGGCTGGCACGCGCATCATCTGTCTCCTTTGAAAGCATAAGCCCATCATTTAAAAATGCCATGGGGTTTCCATGATTTTACCTAAGGATAGAAAAACCGAGCAAAAAACATACCCGAAAACAAAATTTTCAACCGGATCGTCAAAGCGCTATATATTAAAGGCAGACCCCAGGTTTATTCCAAGGGCCCCCAAAAAAAACACAGGGTTCAAAGAGTGCAGAATCGACACCTTAAAAATTGCGGGTCGCAAAATTACGTCATCTGAATCGCAACCTAAAACACAAAACCAGCTGCCGGAAAAATCCCAGCAACTGGTTTTGATATCATGGATGGCCTCTGGTTAATTAAAACCAGGGCCGTCAGGTTGTCTTTTCTAGTTAATTTTCCCCAGAATCCTGGATGTCCACTTGGCATCATTCAGCCGGTTGGAAATGCTGGTAGCCAATTGGGACAGGGTCTGGTTGGAAATGGCTTTTTTCTCGGCATCTTCATACACAGCAGTTGCCGTCTGCACATCCCCTGCCGCCAGAGCATAGGTTTCAGCCAGGAAAATCAAATCATTGAACCGGGTCAGTTTTTTCCGGGCCAGGTTCAAAAGATAGGCGATTATGCTCTTATCGGTTGTCTGTGCACTGACCATGCCCACCAGGCGGGCATATTCCTGCTTGTCCGCGCACAGGGTTTCAGCGGTTTCATAAAGGCTCAGGGCATGATCCCGGTCTTCTAAGATATTGAGAAAGGCTCCGGCCGCAAAGGTATAGTCATAAAGGCTGGTGCATTTTTTCTCCAGGTCATCCAAGATCGTCTTGGCCCATTCTTTGTCGTCAAATTTTTCAACTGCAACCGATGCCAGTTTGACCTGGTCGCCATTGTCAACCGCTTTGCTGCCAAGGTCTTTATAAATCTCTTTAACCCATGCATCATCTTTAAGGGTATCGGCAATGGCAGAGGTCAGGGTGTTGTAGTCGCCAAAGCTTTTGCACTTGTCAACAAGGCTTGTATAAATCTCCCTGATCCATGCCTCGTCACCAAGGTCCTGGTGAACAGCTGCGGCCAGCTTGATATAATCACTGAAATGCAGGGTAAATGATTCAGCCAGTTTGTACAATTTAGCCGCATAATAGGTATCTCCTGTCTCCTTGACCACTTCGGCAGCAAGGCCGCGCATGGGAAAACAGGTGGTATACTCTGATTCTTTGAGGCTGAAGTCATTGTACAATTTTTTGAACTCTTCGCGTTTTGCCTTTTGAAAGGCAACCGCTTCTGCCCACTCTTTGTCCTGGGCGGCAATTTCCAGGATGGCATCTGCCGTCTTGATAAAATCATCATTATTTTTAATGGCGCCTTCTGCCTGTTTGAGCACGGGAATGGCAGCGTCCGTGTCCCCAAGATCCTTGGACAGAGCAAGGGCCAGGGCCACCAGCTGGCCGCAGTCAGGATTGGTGGCCGCCGCTTTCTGGTATACACTTGAGGCAAAGGCCTTGTCTTCGGTATTTTCGTATCCTTCCTTGGCCAGTTTCAGATAGTCTGAAAACTCAGAAAACTGGTCTTCTGCTTTTTTGTAGACAGAGAGGAGAAAGTCCTTATCATCCAGCTGCTCTTTAACAATCTGGGCAAACTTGAGCAGTTCGTCCCCTTTTTCAAGGGAGCCCAAGGCTTTTTCAAAAATGGCCCGGGCAAGGTCTTTGTCGTCCAGGTCGCTGATGGCACCGGCGGCCAGGGCATTGAAATCCGCAGCGGTCTTGGCGGCGTCCATCCCCTTGGTGTAAACCTCTTTGGCCTTGGCCTTGTCCTCGAACATCTCAACCATGGACTTGGCAAAAGAGACAAAATCTTCAGGTTTTTTACACTTGTCAAAGGCCTTGTCCAGAACCTTTTGGGCCATATCAGCGTCATTGGCTTCGGTGGCCAGATAATTGCTCAGCTCCAGAAAGTCAGTCAGCTTTACGCATTTGCCCATGGCAGCATCGGTGATTTCCTTGGCCATATCTTCAAGGCCGAGCTTGCCGGCAGCCGCACCCAGAGCCAGAAAATCAGCCGGTTTGGAGCAGAGCATTTTTCCGTTTTCCAGAAAGGTGGAAACCACCTCATCATCACCGATGATTTCCTTGGCAGCCGTGGCATAGGTTACCGCATCCTCATAGGTCTCAGCCCATTCAGCGCCCTCTTCAAGAAGCTCGGCCGCCCATTCCTTGTCATCCAGCCCCTCGACAATCTCTTTGGCAACGCCAATGTACTCTTCGGGTGCATCACACTCTTCTGCTTTTTCTTCCAACTCTTCTTTAAGTCCCATGATCTCTCCTCAATTTTTAATTGTTAAATAATTTGTCCATATATAAAGTGTTTATTCTATATCATAGTAGAATTCCAATATACAATTTTTATCACAAAGATTCTAATAACATAGGGATATCAAAACAAACAATGGGATTTTTGCATTGAAATACATTTTCTCCCATGGATCCGCTATTGAAAACCCCAGAAAGGCTATCTTATAACCGCCAAGGAAGTGATGACTGTAGTCGTATCCTTCCAATTTCCTATAAAAAAGTAAGTCATGAAAACGGCAGCAACTGGTAAATTGAGCATAGACCATGTGATAACCGTCTACAGGAATCGTGTTGATCATATCAAAATGGTTTTGAAATCATCCACGCACAGGAGATAAAAATAAAACATTATAATCCCGCTTGTATCTGCTCTTTGAAAAATTCAGATTTTAATCAGTGATGTCCGGTTAGGTTTTTGCTTGCTCAATAATTTTTTGATCTTTGACAATATTGTCCCTGTTTGAACTATGAGAGCCCTGCTCCTCGCAGCCAAACAGGTCATTTAGAATGGCGGTTCGCAGCTGCCGAACTCTTTTGATCGTGACCTTTTCATTAAACTGTTTTTGGCAATGGATTGCCAGTAACAGGTAAGTAATAAGGCCGCCAAGAATCTGAACCATAAGGCCGTATTCACTGCGGGCAATGAGATGATATACCTTCAGATGTTCTTTCCACCATTTGAAAAAATCCTCAATGGTCCACCGGAGTTTATAAATTGTTGCTATTTGTTCCGCTGTTAAATCATGCCTGTCAGTTGCCACATAGTATTTGACGCCAGCAATTTTATAGCCAACAACCCGAACAGGCCTTTTCGTCTGGTTTTGATTCGGAGTACCAAGTTTAACCAGTGCATCATAAAAAATGTAGCTGTCGGAAGGGGTCTCGTGGTTATCAATAATTGTTCTTGTTGTCCTGGTTTTTATACGGCAGACAAAATGTTTGCCTTGCTCCTGAAGCAGGTCAAATTCTTTATGGGATTGATATCCACGATCCATAACACCTGTTTGCCCCTTGGAAAGTATTTTGGGAACAAAAGTGCGTTCAGCGCCGTTGCCTTCAGTCAAAAAGATTTTGTTTGGGATTCCGTGATTAATGTCAAATCCGCAATGTACTTTGGCTTTTTTACTTCCTTTTCTGTAGTTCGCCCAGTGCATTGAAAGGACTGCATTTATGAGACTACCGTCAATGGAAACCAACTCTCCTAACTCGGCGTGTTCACCCGGATGACACTCAAGAGCCTGTTTATAAAGATCCTCAAAGATAAATTGCAGTTGTTCGAGTCCCCTGTGATTGATGGCTTCACAGAAACTACTACGGCTGATACCACCGTCTGGCGCAATATTTTCTTTAGCAAAAACATTCTCCTTGAGATCCTGAATTAAATGTCGGGCAGACTTGTGCTCCTGAAGATGGAAATAAACCAAAGCATTTATCTGGTCTTCGAATGTCATTTTTAAAGGGCGGTCTCCTCGAGATTGTAATTCCGGTGCTTTTGAAAGTGACTTTATCAGAGGGCACCTGAAATTGTCAAAGTTCAGGGACCGTAGTTGTTTTTTAGGGACTGAGATGTGCGTCATTTGAGCTCCTTGAGTTAAGTTTTCAAGGCGCACAAAAATTTTTACGCACATTTGTCAACACAAAACAGACTGTTTTTTCAATGATTTTAGATGCTTTTTATACGCAACAACCTAACCGGACACTACTGGATTTTAATATGTTATCTGAATTTTTTGCAGACCTGATATAATTTTCTCTGAGGACAATATATAGAGTTTGGATTTAATTCAAAAATATGGAGACTTTTAATAATAGTTTTGGGATTTTAAAACCTGCAATTAGGGATTTCGTCTTTGACTTAGTCCTCGGTGAAGGATTTGACTCCCCCCCACAATGCTTCTGCTATTGAATGCTTCTTTAAGATAGGCTTGGGCGAGCTTGTATAGACATTGTGTGGGGTCGGCTTTTCCTTAAAATTCTACTAATACTCAGATTTTTTTTCTGGGCAGAAAATGTCTTAAATGCAAAGGTTTATTTATTACCTTCAAAGTTCTGATTAAATGTATTATACCATTCCTCATTCATCAGAATTATGAGAGGGCACTCAGCATTTTCAAAAATCAAGCCGAAGTTCAAAAAAGAGCTGATTGATATCGCCTGCTTCTGACAGCGGACCGTTTCTTGGCTGGTACAACAGCACCCCTGCCTTGATGAGCCAGTTGTCTGTAAGATCATATTCAGCTGCGAACCGCTGCATGGCCCCACGCTGTCCCCGCTCCCCGTTTAACTGAATAAGGGCTTCCAGCTCCAGGATCTCCTGGTAGAACGTCCTTGTTATCCTGCAGGCAATGGCGTTGTCTGTTCGTAACGGATTCTCAGGGGAAGCATCAAGGATGTCCTTATAATCATGCAGATACCGGGTCACATAATCCAGGCTGACCGTCGTATCTGTAAAGCCGCTGTATTCAATTCCGATGAGAAAATCACTTCTGTTATACTTCTTCTCATCATTCATGAAGCGTAAACCACGAAGATGGGCCAGCTCTGCAATATACAGCAGGTTGCCCCTGGCAACACTGAGGCTTGTGCCGGCCATAGACAGTCTGTCATGGATCAGCTTCAGTTGCGTCCCCTTGGCAAATCTGGCCTGATCATTGAAAAACCTGGCGCCGTAGAACGAGAGGTCCCAACCTGAGAAAATACCGTTGAGTTCGACACCGAACTCCGTATTTTCAAGGCTGTGGGAAGGCTTTTCCTCATGGGGAAGCGACCCCGGTAAAGGGCTAAAAAAATGGCCGGGCGGTGGATTTTTGTCATAGCGGTGTTCGTGGACGGCTATCAAATCCAGATTCCAGTCTCCGAAAAAAAGGTCCAGCTTTGTCATGGACACGGGCAGCCGGAGATTTTCGATATCCACCAGCCCCGGCTCCCTGTTATCAAGGGGATTTAAAACATCCGTTACCCGGAAATTGTCGGATCGTCCCCAGACAACGATCTGCCGGCCGAACTTCAGATCGATATTGTCGGTGAGACTTCCCTGAATATAAGCCTCCTGGAACT
This sequence comes from Desulfobacter sp., assembly GCA_028768545.1. Taxonomy (NCBI): domain Bacteria; kingdom Pseudomonadati; phylum Thermodesulfobacteriota; class Desulfobacteria; order Desulfobacterales; family Desulfobacteraceae; genus Desulfobacter; species Desulfobacter sp. The sequence continues at coordinate 1,910,713 of CP054838.1, read as the reverse complement.
CCAGCTCTTTTTCGTATTCTTCCAGAACAGTATCACTGTAGTCTCCGCGGTCGTTGATGCCATAGGAGAAGTCATAAAAGCCCTTGAGGCTGACATAGGTCTTGAAGGCAGCCATTCTAAAGTCCGCCTCGATCTGGCCTTCAAGCCTAAGGCTTGAAAGTCCCTGCCCTCTGCGCTTGGTCGATTGTGTGTCGTGTTCACAACGGAGAGCAGCTTTGCATACCCGCTGAATCGGTCAAAAAAATAGGGATTGGGGGATAGCGTCCTGTGTGCTTCCATAACCTTTCCCTCTTCAAACCCCGTCAACAGATCTTCAACACCCTCTGGGGTTTCTGCAAGGGCTGTTGCATGGAAAAAGGCAAGGGCTATGGTCAGGACACTAGAGGCCTTTTTCAAGGTAACGGGTCGTGAACAGCGACGCATTGACCGACTCCCTATTATAGGCAACGTTTTCCCGGGTGAGAATGGTTTGGTGAACGGTTTTCTTTCCCTTTTTCCGGGTCATATGGATTTCCAGGGCAGTCCAGATGCCGTCGATCCGTGCAAGCCTTTTGATATCATAGTATTTTATGGAGTTATCCTCCAGGTAGTGGATGGCCCGCACAATCACATGAATGTCCTGCCGGACGAAAAGTATGGATTTGACATAGCCTGTTTTGTCAATGACGTCAGGGGCTTTGGGAAGGCTTTCAATGACCCGGCATTTTTTACCGTAAACCTCCACTTCCGGCTTTTTTTTGTAAAAGGCATAGGTGTAATCTTCCAGACATCTCTTGGTGAGATCTGCGTAGCTGAAGTCGGATCCCATGAAACTGCCGCTTTTGTCGCTGAATGCGATCCGCTTTACCTTTTTGAGTGCCGGCAGAAACAGCCATTGATCATCATCTTTGCCCTCCTTGTCGTAATCGTAGGACATAAAACCTGTTCCCCGTACATCTCCCGGGGATAGGAAGAACATAATGCTGTAGCGGTCGTCCCCCTGGTCAATGCCGAAAGTTCTGAGGGATCGGTTCCTCCGGGAGCCGTTCCTGTCGATGAGCAACATCTTCATATCTGAAATTGACCGGTCTCCGTCATCACGCTCGTCCACCATCTCCATGATTTTACGGGCCGTATGTGGTTGGCCGAAGACATAGGAAGGCAGGATGATCAAAATCATCGCAAAAACAGCCAGGCGTACTTTAAGGAGAATATCTGCTTTGATCCGCTTTTTTTTTTCATATGATTACCCCATGAATTTTACGTGGATATAGGATGCTCAGAAGGGCCGGCACCAAAAAAAAGTCGGCCAGCAGGGCAAAGATGACGGCAGTCCCGCTGATTACCCCGAACCGGACATTGTTTGCCAGAGAGCCGACCATATAAATAAAAAAACCGCCGCAGAGCACCATGCTTGTAATGAAAAGGGCACGGCCTGTGGTCAGCAGGGTTTCCCGGACCGCACGTTCCACATCCTGTGTAACCTCAAAGGCCCGTTTGAAATGATGGAGAAAATGAATCGTATCATCAACAATGATCCCTAGGACCAGGCTGCCCACAAGCATTGTGCTCAAATCAATGTTGATGCCTCGTGCGCCCATCACCCCGAGGATGCAGATCAGAGGGACGACATTGGCCACCATGCTCATCAGGCAGATCCGGACATGTCCGATCATGACGATCATGACGATCATGACGATCATCAAGAGGGTGATGATCACCAGGGCAAAGCAGTAACTTTTGGCCATGGTACCCAGGGCATTGTCGACGAGTCTTGAGAAAAGCTGGATTTTTCCCGTCAGCACCACCAAGGCGTCGGGAAACTGCCCGGTCAGATATTCCGTAAGCTTTTTGGTGTAGTCGGCATACAGGATGGCATCGGAGAACGGGGCCATTATCGAGAATCGCCCGACACGGTAGTTGCTGTCGGTGAAATCCTCCAGGTCATCACTGCCGCTGGACTCAAAAAGGATCAGTTCCTGGGCAATGAGCTTCTGGTTTTCAGGGACCGCATAGGCGCTGTTTTGATCCTCATTCAGGGCCCTGTTTGTCTCTTTGAGCACGTCGGGAAGGGCCCAGGTCTTCCCGGCCTGAATACCTGCAACCTCAAGGTTGGTGATAGCTGAAACAGCCTGGTCCATACGGGCAAGAAACTCAGGATCATGGAGGCCGTTTTTCCTGCCGGTATTCACCAATGCCTCCAGCATTACCGATCCACCGTTCACCGAATCAAGCCGTTCTGTGGCGATACGAATATCTGAATCCCCGGGGAACATGGTGGAAATATTATGGGAAAACCGGACGGATAATGCGCTGTAGAAGGCAAGCACCACGACAAGGCTGAAAATGAGGGTTACGGCATAGGGACGCTGGGTGGTAATTCTGGCGATCCAGATAAAGACCGCGTCCGTGAGGTTACTGCTGCTGACGGAGACCTTCTTTTGTTTGATTGGAAAAATGGCGATAAAGGCCGGCAAAAGAACGAGGGAATAGACAAAGGCAAATAATACCCCGACAGGGGCGACAACCCCCAGTTCCGCTACGGTTGCCACGTCGGCCCAGGCAAAGGATAAAAGTCCGCAGCCCGTTGTGATGCTCGTCATAAGAACGGGCATACCCGCAAGCCCTACAGCATTAACGACGGCCTGTTTTTTATCACGGCAGGTTTGGTAATTCCTATAGAAAATTGTCAGGATGTGGACCGAGTCTGCAATGCCGACAATCAGCAGAAAGGACGGCAGTATCTGGCTGACCATGGTGATGGGGAAACCAGCAGCTGCCATAAACCCGAAAGTACCTAATAAAGAGAGCACGACAATGAGCAGGGGGAAAATGACCCCTGACACTCTTTTGTAAAGAAGAGTGAGGAAAAAAACGATGAGCAGCATGGAAAGGGGCATGATAGCGGCAAGATCTTTTTCAATGCCGGTCTGCAGTGCCGAGACCACAGCCGGTGTTCCCGTAAAATAAAACTTATGGCCTAGGTCCTGATATTTACCGATAACACCCTGGATCGCCCGGGTCATCTCCATGCTTTCGGCGTTGCCCAAATAGCGGTCTGCATCCGGGAGCACCTCTTCCTGGTCAAACCCTTCCATAAGGGTGTCGGGTGCAGCACCCTTTATGGCCATGGCCTTGATGATGATGGAGACCATGGACCGGTCACCTGACACAAGAAAATTCTCATACAAAGGGAAATGATCGATAAGCTTTTTGATCCTGCCCACATCATCCTCCGTCTGTGGGGGTCTTTGGAAAAGGTCCTCAACGTAAATTGTGTCCTTTTCTCCCCTGACAATCCTTGCGTTCACAAGACTTGTGATGTCATCAATGTAGGGAACGGTTTCCTTGAGCTCATGGTGCAGACGGTACAGGGTGTTGAAAAAGGCCTTGTTTAGCCCCTGGTCAGGCTCAATGGCGATGATAAAGATTTCATCCTGTCCAAATTTTTCTTTGAAATCATTATAAGCCACCAGGATCGGATCATCCTCGTGAAAGAAGCTTTCGTCACGGGTGTCAATGGTGATTTTGTCAAGCTGCCCCGCAAGGGCCACCGTCACTGCGAGCATGATAGTAAGGGCCAGGTACTTCTTTTCATATATAAACGCCGTGAAACCGCGGAAGAGAGTTTCACATTTGTTGTTGATGTTTTTCATTGTTTCTCCCCATGGGATAAAAACCCTGAGATTAATTGCTGAAACATTACGGCAATGGTTGATTCGGCATCAGCCACACTGAATTCAGGATCGATGAGAAATTTTCTGAGCACACCCATATAGAGGTAAAGAATGGACGAGGCCGCAAGATTCGAATCAAGATCTTTCCTGAAATACCCTTTGCCCTTTTCCCGCTCAATCATTTCCATGATAAATTGAATGTATTTCTCATCCAGCCTCGCAATTGAAGAACTGCCGTGGCGAGTTTCATAATAGGTATCCCGTATCAAAATGCGGTAAAGATCCCGATTTTTATCATAAACCGCAAGCATTCTGGACACGATATACCTGAACATCCCTGATAAATCCTGATCCGTGGGCAGATTGGGCAGGGTTTTGGCTATGTTGGTTTCAATTTCCTCGTTAAGGGTTGCTTCAAGCAGGGCGGTCTTGTTTTTGAAGTGAACGATAACAGAAGCCGGAGAGACGCCCGCCTCCTTTGCAATTTTACGGATCGTGCATTTCTCCACACCCTTTTCCCAGAACAGGAGCCGTGCTGTTTTTAGGATCAGCTCCCGGGTTTCCGCCTTTGAGTCATCTCTTCGTGTCATAATATAATTCCATTAAATGCGTTTGTTCATTAAACATGTTTAATTAAGCCGTACTTAATATCACAAATTCTGTCAAGAAAAAAATAATAGCTCCGGGTTGAAGGGAATGGAGCCGAAACTTGCCGGGTGGTTAAACTACTAATCTTTTAAGGGGTTGACATTCAAACGGAAAGGAGTAATCCCAAAGTCAACACTAATGGTATATAAGAACTCCCAAGCCTTTATTGAAGAGAAGTTGACTACTTTTGTTATTGAGGCCTGATTTATGAAAATTGGCTGATGAAACCGAGGTCTTGAGGCGAAGACTACTTGCTTGATAAAATCCGAATTTTTACAGATCGAACACTTTAGACTTTCCCTGTAAGTCCAAATTTTTAAGGCCTTTAAATTAAAGGATTCACTTTTCTTTCAGCATTCATGAATCAGCATCAGTACTCATCATGCTCAATATCCCCATCCCCATAGTCCCAGGTCATATCTGAACAAATAACCTCGAACCACTCTTTAAACATCTTATACGTTCTCTTGGGTGGCCAGTCACCCGGATCTGTCATCCAGGACTCAAGCTGTTCTTCAAAAACATCCCTGAATATTTTTTTCAGATAGACTTCATAATCGAACTCACCATATTTATCAAGTATCAGGATTGTTGTTGCATGTTTTTGGTCATACCTGTTGCCATCTTCAAAACGATTTGCCCAATCAATGTACAGCTGCCTGGGGATGATGGTAATTGCCGTTCTGTTTATGGATATCATTTTCACAACTCTCCCCGCTCTTTTTGACTCTCTGCTGAAAGGGGCATACTCAAGGGGATGTCCGGAAAACCTGCAAGAAAAATCATATCCGACTGATAATTCGCATATCCTTCAATGATATATTCGTTCCAATAATATTTATTTTTTCCATTTTTCATAAACGATTCATATGCTTTGACCCGGTCTTTCCCCGGTGATACTTTTAAGTTCCGGTCAAAAAAGGCTTCCCAGTCTTCACGTTTTGCCGAAGATCCAATCTTGCCATCCAAATCGATAAGAATATATGGCGTTGTGAAAACAACAGAGTACCCATAGTTCAGCTCCGCAAAAGGCTCATGCATTATCCGGGCATACCATATTTCACCTTCTTTCCCCTGGTAACCGCTTGATACAACGACGGTATACTCTTCACCGGTGATCAGCTCTTCTAAAATGACATATCGATCCAGGTGTCCTTTGTGGATGAAGACCCCCATTCTGGAATGTTGCATGCATTCAATGATTGAGATCAATCCTGGGTCTGCTTTTATCATCCTCAGGATATCAAGAACTATCGTTCCAAAGGATTCATTTTTAATACCCACAAAAAGATCGAAAAATCCCCAGCATGTGAAGTAAGATTGTGTAACAGGACTTTGAGGTGGAAAGGAAGGCATATAAGTCTCATTTGCCCGATCCAATATAGTTTTCAATTTTGAAACAGCCGATAAATCAGATAGTTGCTCAACAAAAACCGAGACCTTATTTTGAGCATAAATATAGACAGCATGGAGCGGATCATGCTTGGACAGTTCCTCTTCTGATATGATTGTTTTTTCAAGGTTATCAGCCCGTGTTTTTGCTTCTTTCAATTCTTGAAAATTTATGATTTTTTTGTTCTTTGCTTTTTTCAGTCCTGCAATGACTTTTTTAGAAATCGGTCCCATTTTGATTCACTGCCTTTCATCCTTGATCTATCTGGTAGGTTCCATCCAGGCGGCCCAGCATCTCGTCAAATTTTTTGTCCAAAGATTCAATTGCCTGATCGTATTCGCTATCATTTATCTGCCTGTTCTTCAATTTTGATTGAAGAATGTACAGTTCATCATCGTACCATTTGTCTGGATCAAAATTGTATGTCATGATCAGCCTCTGGCTTTCAATTCAAAGTCTATACAGATCCGAGTTGCTTTTTTCCCTGCAAATGGCGTATCCAAGGATCTGCACCTTTCCCACAATTGCCTGTATCCAATATAAACGCTTCCGCCAATGGTCCCTCTTTACGCCACGCCCAACATTTTTTCAAGGAATCAGCTTTAATTGGTTTTATTGGATAAACCGTATCGCCAGTTTCTTTTCAGATATGAGAAGCGCCCAGGCCTTTGTGCGGCCCTCTGCATCATTTTATTCATTTTCAAACCAATGGGTGGTTTTCTTGCAGAAGTTGACCAGCATCAGCATGACCGGCACTTCGATCAGTACGCCAACCACTGTGGCAAGGGCGGCACCGGAAGACAGGCCGAACAGCATAACGGCAGTTGCAATGGCGACTTCAAAATGATTGGATGCCCCGATCATGGCAGCAGGGGCTGCATCTTCATATTTCAATTTTAAAACCCTGGCCGCTGCATACCCAATGGCAAAGATCAATATTGTCTGAATGAAAAGGGGAATGGCTATCCAGAGAATGGTCATTGGATTTGCCGTAATGACTTCTCCTTTAAAGCTGAACAATAAAATAAGGGTCAATAAAAGGGCAGAGATTGTCACCGGAGTCAGGACCCCTAAAAATTTTTCCTTGAACCAGGGTTCTCCTTTTGCTCGGATGATCCATTTCCTTGATAAAAATCCGGCCACAAGCGGCAGGGCCACATAAATGGCCACAGACAATAAAAGCGCCTGCCAGGGAATGGGGAGTTTGCCCACGCCAAGCAGGAAGCCGCCGAGCAAACCATACAACACCAGCATTGTAAGAGAATTCAATGCCACCATGACCAGGGTCAAGCCGTCATTGCCCCCTGACAAATATCCCCATACAAGAACCATTGCAGTGCACGGCGCAATCCCCAAAAGAATACATCCGGCAAAATAGCTTCGCCACAAGGGAATCTGGAGCATTTTAATACCGTCCTGCAGTACGACAAGGCCGGCCCCATGCCGGGACCCAACGGACAGATCAAGGCCAAAGGGCATTTTCACAAGGTCCATTGCATCTGTCCCTATAAATGATTTCAAAAGAAATCCTAAAAAAAACAGGGCAATTGCATACATGGTAAAGGGTTTGACACACCAGTTTAAAACCAGGGTCAAAAACACCGGTTTCCCGCTTTTACCGGCTTTGATGACCGATGAAAAATCAATCTTTACCATGATGGGATACATCATGAAAAACAGGCAGACCGCAATGGGTATGGACACAACCGGAGCATTGTTTACATTGATGGACAGTGCGTCCAGTGTTCTGGCAAGGTTGGGAGCAACTTTGCCCAGAAGAATACCGCCGACAATACACAACCCAACCCAGACCGTCAGATAGCGCTCAAACAGGCTGGTCATTTTGCGTTCATTCGTGTTTATACTCATTTTATTTTCCTGTATTGATTAAACACAACCATGATTTAAATCATTTATTGACTGATGTTTGCAGGCAGTTTTTCGACAAATGTCCGTATTTCATCTCTGATTTTTCGATAGCAATCCAATTGCCGTTCCTTGCTTTCCCCCTTTGCGGCAAGCGCCTGGGCCATTTTGGGCGGATCGTCAAAACCAACATGGTAAACCTTGCAGCGGGGCGGAAAATAAGGACAGGTTTCATGGGCATGGCCGCATACTGTGATGACGGCATCCAGCTCAGTATCCCTGAACTCATTTACCAGTTTTGATTTGTGGCTTGCGATATCCACTCCAGCTTCAGCCATCACCTTTACGGCATCGGGGTTAAGACCGTGTGTTTCAACACCGGCTGAATACGCCTCAATACGGTCGCCTTTTAATTTCCGTGTCCAGCCTTCGGCCATCTGACTTCGGCATGAGTTCCCCGTGCAAAGAAATAGGAGTTTGAGTTTTTCGCCCATGGATTGCCTCTTTTTTGTTTTTATATATTTGCCTCAACTACCGCCATTTCTTTGTTTCAGGCTTAAGTCCTCACAAGAAACACATTGTATTTTTTCCAATGCTTCCAGGTCCTGTGTCACCTGTGTGCTGTGCTCAAGGTTGCGATCAATCCACTTGAAAAGAGGGGGCAGCAAGGCATCCTCCCGGTTTAACCGGAAATATACCCATCTTCCCTGTTTACGATTTTGAAGCACACCTGAATTGACCATCTGGCTCAAGAGGCGGGATGCTGTTGCCCCTGCAACCTGTAAAAATTCGGTGATCTGACAGGCACATAATTCCTCGTGTACCAACAGAACACTCAATATCCTCAGCCGGTTTTTGTCTGATACCGCCTTCAGCAAAGCCAGGGCTTTCTCCATAAAAATAATACCCATTGAATTTATAATTAGCCAAATGGCTAATAAATATAACCGATATTTATTTTTGAAACAATAAAAATTGATACCCTGACGATTCCTCACCCCTTCATATTCTTGTATTTTAGCTATGTTAACAGGGGGTGGAGCTATGAAATTATTTTTTCATAGTGCTTGACAACACCTTTGCAAATCTATATATTCCGTTTTAACGATTTAAAAAGGAAGATAACATGCCGCCTGTAACACAGATTAGAATTGGTAAACACAAGACCGGTATTGTCGATTTTGAAAAAACACTGAAAAATGTGGCAAATCTGGGAAGACTAACTGATCACGAGATTGCCAGTGAAATGATCAAGCAGCTGTCAAAGAAAAACTATATCCCCCCCGGGGCATATGAACAATACGAAAAAGCCTTTCTCAATGAATACAAAAAAACATATGGGAAAGCCCTTACCCCCAAAGCCTTTGGAAGAGATAGAAATCAAGGTGCTGGGAGCCGGGTGCGCGAATTGTGACAAACTTGAAATGTCTTTGATGGATTTGATCCAGAAAATGGGGGTTACAGCGAACCTGGAACATGTCAGAGACATAAAAGAGATTGCAGGCTACGGAGTGATGGGATCTCCGGCCCTTGTGATCAACCGGAAGATAAAATCTGCGGGATCTGTGCCGTCAAAGTCAAAGCTTGAGGATTTTATATTAGAGGCAGCAGCGCAATTGGATGAACAAAAAAAAGGGAACCCATTATCATGAAAATTTTTATAAAAGTGATGAAAGCACTGTCCGATTCGAACCGGGTAAAAATGATAAAAATGCTGCAAAACCGCCCGCTTTGCGTCTGTGAAATCAAAGAAACCCTTGGAATTGCCCAATCCACGACAAGCAAACATTTGAAAATCCTTGAGGATGCAGGGCTGGTAAGAAGCTTCAAGGATGGATTGTGGGTCAATTATTCTCTGTCTGATGGCAGCGACTCGCCCTTTGCAGCGAATATGATTGGCAACCTGAAGCATTGGCTGGACAATGAACCTGAAATTAAAACATTGAATGAAATTTTGCCGCAAATTGATCGTAATGACATTGTCGGAAAAGAATAGGTGAAATTTTTTAAGTCATAAAATCGTTAAATGACCATACATAAGAAGAGGCTAAAAATGAGTTCAAAGACTGCCCAAACAAAGGCAATTCAAAAACAGGCAAATTCAGGGTTGATGTTGACCCTTTTCGCGGGGGCAGCAGGCCTTGTCCTGTGGTGGATGATCTACAGGCAGCTGCCCGGATTATCCCAATGGCTGACCTATAATCTATTGTCAATTCAGCAGGGATCTCACCTGGGTGATTCCATAGAATTTTTTCTTTATGACACCCCTAAGGTGATGATGCTGCTCTTTCTGGTTGTTTTTGGCGTCGGCATTATCAGAAGTTTTTTTACACCGGAAAAAACCCGGGCATTCCTGTCCGGCAAAAGTGAGTTTGCAGGCAATATCCTGGCCGCACTTCTGGGCATTGTAACCCCCTTTTGCTCCTGCTCTGCAGTCCCCTTGTTTATCGGTTTTGTAACAGCAGGGGTTCCTCTGGGCGTGACCTTCTCCTTTCTTATTGCCGCCCCCATGGTCAATGAAATTGCCCTGGGGCTTTTATACGGGCTGCTGGGTTGGAAAGTTGCCGCCATTTACATGGGAACCGGTCTTTTTGTTGCCATATCAGCCGGGTGGGTGATTGGCCGGCTCAAGCTTGAAAATCATATCGAAGACTGGGTAATCCAGGCCAATATGGCTGATGTTGAGGTGGAAGAAGAAAAACTGACCTGGAATGACCGGTTTGTCTACGGGTGGGACGCCGTAAAAGAGATCATCGGCCGGGTCTGGATCTATGTTATTTTAGGTATTGCTGTGGGTGCAGGTATCCACGGTTTTGTTCCTGAAGGCGTTATGGCTTCCATCATGGGCAAGGGATCCTGGTGGTCTGTTCCTGTCTCTGTTCTGATCGGTGTCCCCATGTATTCAAATGCCGCAGGCGTTATCCCTGTTGTTGAGGCGCTTCTGGGCAAAGGTGCGGCACTGGGCTCTGTCCTTGCCTTCATGATGAGTGTAATTGCCCTGTCCCTGCCGGAAATGGTTATCCTGAGAAAAGTGCTTAAACCCCGATTGATCGCCGTATTTGTCGGTGTTGTGGCCTGCGGCATTCTTTTTGTGGGGTATTTGTTTAACATTCTTCTATAATCCGGACAGCCGATTAAAGCAAAATGATAAGATAATAGGTCAAGCCCGGGCTTGGCAGTACACTAAAAAAGAAACAAGGAGTCAGACATGGAAATCAAAGTATTGGGACCTGGATGCGCCAAATGCACCAAGACTGAAAAACTGGTCCGGGAAGCTGTTGAGGAAACAGGGGTGGATGCCAGCGTGGAAAAGGTCAGTGATATGATGCAGATCGCCTCATACGGTGTTTTCGGCACCCCCTCGGTCATTGTGGACGGTAAGGTCAAATGTTCGGGAAAAGTGCCTAAAAAAGCAGATATATTGTCCTGGCTGGAAAAATAACCAGGTCATTTTCAAACAAAGGAAAGCATCATGTTGAACCATATAAATAAATGTATTTTTCTCACGGCTATTTCGGTTTTTCTGCTCGCTCCCATGGCGTCTGCCCGGGATTTTTCCAAAATTCCGGAAATAGGTAAGGTGACCATGGTCGACCTTGGGGCAAAAAAATGTATCCCCTGCAAGAAGATGGCACCGATTATGGTCAAACTTGAGAAGGCCTATGACGGAAAGGCCGACATCATTTTTATCGATGTGTGGGAAAATCGGGAGCAGGCGTCCAGGTTTAAGATCTGGACGATCCCGACCCAGATTTTTTTCAATAAAAAAGGGGAAGAGGTCTACCGCCACGTCGGTTTTTTGGATGAAAAACCCATTATCAACCAGATGACAAAAATGGGTGTTGATCAACCCGACCTGTAAATTGATAAGGATAATTTTATGCTGGATTCTATATTTTTAACGGTGAATCAATGGATGACAGGCGGTGCCGCCATTGCTGCCGCAGGCTGCTTTTTGTGGGGGGTGATCAGTGTGTTGTTCAGCCCCTGCCATCTGGCGTCCATCCCTTTGATCGTCGGATATGTGGGCGGTCAGGAAAAAATGGTGCAGCCCAAACAGGCAGGCATCTATTCCGTTCTATTTACAACAGGGCTTTTTATCACCATTGCTTTGGTCGGCATTGCCTGCGCCCTGCTGGGGCGGATGCTGGGGGATGTGGGCAGCTACTGGCAGATCCTGGTCGGCATGATCCTGATCTGGGTGGCACTGGGAATGCTCGGCGTTGAAAAATGCACCATGTCAGGCGAGGTATTGTACAAGTTAAATCCCAAGGGAAAATGGGGGGCCTTTGTTCTCGGCCTTGCCTATGGTGTCTTGTCCGGGTCGTGCACATTCGGGGGGCGCATTCCCATTTTCCCGGTTATACCGCTGGCACTGGATTGTGCATGTTTGCCATCTGCTTCAGGCAGTTCCAACGCCCTGCTTTATAAAATGATCGCAGCATAATCATTTTTTCTGCATTCTCCCGATACCAAAAGATGCATGGACCTTTAAGACGTAAATTCACGACTCTCCGAATCGAACTTTCAATAGCACCGCTGCCAATAGGTAAGTTCAACGCTTTTACAGTTGAGAAATTAAGCCTCAGTTCATTGCGCACAAAATAATCCCGTTCCGTCTTGATAGCCTTACTGTTTCTGCCTCTACAAAGCTTCTGGACGGCCTGTACCACCTCAATCGCCTTTCCCTTCAGCAGAAGACCTCGCTGCTTCGATACCCAGCGTTTGCGTTCCTTGGATGACCAGGTCTTCCTTAAGCCTGCTACTGTACCCAGATGCTCAACTGCATGGTAGAAATCGAGAAGTTCATACACACGCTCAGGAGCCAAACCCAATGCTTTTAGCAGTCCGGGGATTCGATTCCAAATCCAATGTGCCCCATCTGCAACAAACAGTATTTTGTCTGAGTTCTGAATATGAAGGGAGTTCAAATAACCCTTTAACAAGTGGAATACACCATCCGGTCCATTGAAACAGCCATCAATAAATGGTGAAAAGCTTTTTTCTTGTTTTCCATGGGCGTCCACTACATAAATGATCAAAAGCTTGGGTTCTCGCCATGCCCCACGAAATCGGGTTCTATCCTTTTGGGTTTTTGGTCCCCTTTTCTTCTCTCTGAGCCGAGTGCGGCCACCATCAGTGCTGATAACGACTCGCCGCCCTTCAAGTAAATCTCTATCATTTAATGGGATTCGGCCCGCTTGTTGTTCGGCTCGAGCCCGCTCTGCGTACCGATAGGTCAGTTTACGGATGACCTTTATACCCAACGTCATCCCACGGTCACAAAGCACTTGACGGACTTCTTCAAAAGAACTTAATAAGGCTGACCAAGAACTCACCATAGAAGCCAAAGCAGGCGAGCAGCGATCATGGATTCCAAGAAGGATTAAGCCAGCGTATGCACCTTTATATCTTTTTCCTTTTCGGCGGTCACAGGACCTTCGATAGTATCGAACATGAATATCAACCGAACTATCTGTACAAAGCTGAATCCAAACGGTCTCAAGCCCTTCGCTTTTCATCCGTCCCGGCCAATTGGACATCAATTCTTTTTCTTGGTCGACCTGTTCAGAGGAATCTACTGAGGCCTGGATCTTTTTTTTAAAAAAAAGGCGCTTATCCGATTTGTATACTCAAGGATTTCCTGCTCCATTTGTTCTAATTCGTTAGCGTTACGAACCAAGCGATTTGGATCTTCTTCCAGTTCTTTGAGGCATGCAAGGACTTCATCAACAGTATTACAATCTTCAGCTTTCTTCATTAGCACAATCCATTTATGTTCATTTTAGCGTAACAGAGGATATCATTCTTTTTGCTCTAAAAGACAGGCCTTTTTAAAACCGGGAAAATGGGAATGCGCCCCATTCGGGTTTATTGCCCCGATACTGGCCATCATCACCGTTCAGGAAAAAATCGCCACGGGCGTCATTCTGATCACCCTTTTTGCTGTGGGGCATTGTATCCCAATCGTCATTGCCGGCAGTTCCACCGCAGCGGTGAAAAAACTGCTGGAAAACAGCAAATGGAACTCCGCCGGAACATGGTTCAGAAAACTTGCCGGAGCAACCATCGCCTGTTTAGGCGGATATTTTATCATCACCCCTTTTTTGAATTAAATGACGATTATTGATCCCATAGGACAGATAGATGCTTTTAAAAAATTACAGCCTTGAGATATTCAAATCAAAATGCCAGGCCGATGCAAAAGGCGTGCATTGTTTTGCCCATCTTCAACAGGATGTCAGCAAGGTTCTTCCATACCTTAACACCGTCCTCGGCGGATTTGAATACCTGCAAAACCCGCCGACAGTCACCTTCCGGGCCCAGGGCAAATTGATTACCGTCCATGGCAATAAAATTGCCGTCAATGCCTTAAAAGATGAAATCGAAGCCCGGAAAATTGTCGAATGGCTAAAAAATGAAATCAATGCGGCCTGGGAGGACAAAGAGAACATCGAGCCCAGTACTCAAGGAATGCCCAAGCCGGGTATTATTGAAATTTTAAAGCTACTGCCCAAAACCAACTGCAAAGATTGCGGGGACCCAACATGCATGGTTTTTGCCACAAAGGTGGCTGAAGGGGCAAAAGGGGGGCAGGATTGCCCTGGGATGAGTCCACCACAGCGAGATAAATTATCCCGGTATATGAAACAGTTCAATCTGGACTATTAAAAGGACAAAGCCAGCCTTTAAATGAAAAGATGAACCATAGAGACCCCAAAAAACCCCGGGGAGCATAGAATGACATTAAAAAAAAATGAACCCGCCACACCATCAGGATAATCATTGAAGCGATTTTAATTTATTTTCTATTCCGGCATAGTGGGCCGGCCTTGTTTGGCTGGCCCACAGACATTTACATCAACGTACAATCACTAATAGATAACTTAAAGGAGACAATAGACATGAACGATCTGAATCAGGTATTTAAGGAAATGGATTTTCAGTTTTTCGGGTCCGGCGAGCACGGCATGAGCATCGAAGGGATGCGCAAGGTGCTCGGCAACGATCATTTTCTCTTCCTGGATGTCCGAACCCACGAGGAGGTCAAATATCATTCTTTCCCCTTTGCACTGAACATTCCTCTAAATGAACTGCCGGACCGGCTGGGTGAGGTCCCTATGGATAAATTTGTCATCACCTTTTGCTCCTCGGTATTCCGGGGGGCCATGGCCTACACATATCTTTTGGCCAACGGATATGAAGAAGTAAAGGGACTGACGGCCTCTTCCGAGGATATGGCCCTGGCATTCAAGCCCGGTCCTCTGGCCAAAATGTAAACTGATATCCATACCGGCAGGCAACGGGGGAAACCGCCTGCCGGTATTTTTTCCATGGTAAAGGACAGTTAAAATGGAATCTCATATTCTTATTATTGTTTTTCTTGCATTCGGTTTAAGTTTCCTTTTTGCTCTGGGAGGTGTGGGGTCGGCTGTTGTTCTCATTCCCGCTTTATCCTGGGTCGGTGTTCCCTTTAACCTGGCCCGGCCCACAGGGCTCTTTGTCAACTGCGTGAGCATGCTCGGGGCCACCTGGTCCAATTTCAGGGAAAAAAAGCTGGACGTACGCTTGGGCCTTCCCATCATTGCCTCATCCATTGTAATGGCACCCGTGGGCGCCTGGGCCGGCCATTTTTTGCCCACACAAACCCTGCTGATAATTTTCATCGGTTTTTTATTCTTTTCCGGTTCCATGATGATTTTTTTCAAGGGTTCAAAATATGCAGACCAATACCGAAAAGACCGTCCGGTTTCAGGCCCCTTGGGTGTCGGCGTACTGGCCGGGTTTGTCTCAGGGCTTCTTGGTGTTGGCGGGGGCGGCATTATTTCGCCCCTGATGGTGATCCAGGGATTCAACCCAAAGAAAGTGGCCATGGTCACAGCATTTTCAGTGCCTTTTTCATCGTTTTCGGCATTTGTAACCTATGCTGCCATGGGATCGGTGTCCGTTAAAATTCTTGTTTTTGCAGGGCTGGCGGCCTGGACCGGGGGATATATGGGCACCCGGGTCATGCAAAAAAAGATGACGCCCCAAAGCGTTAAGCGGCTGCTATGCTGCGTTTTAATACTTATCGGGATCAAGTTTTTATGGACCATGGCCTAGACAGCCTTTGTTCAATGGGGAGAAAGACAAGACAAATGATTCGATTTTTATTCAACTTGCTGATTTGCTGTGTTGTGATCACTTGTCCGGGGTGCAGGCCGGATCAATCCCCTGCTGTCACAAATAAAAATAAGGGAGAGCCGAATTATATACTCATCGTTTCCATTGATGCCCTGCACCCGGAGGCCTTAAGCCAAACCCAATCCCCCAATATTTATTCTCTCATGAAAAAAGGGAGGTATACCCTTAAAGGGCAGAGCACGGTTCCTCCCCTGACCCTTTTAAGCCATGCCGCCATGTTCACAGGCACAGGGCCAGAGGTCGGAAGAATGGATAACTCCTGGCAGCCGGGGGAAAAGACCGTTACCGGGCCAACCATTTTCACTGACGCAAAATCCAGGGGATTTACAACCGCTTTCTTTTACGCCAAGCAAAAGCTGGGCTACCTGGTATCCAGGGATGTGGATACCCATCAGTTGGATCGGGATTTTACCGTTGAGCTTGCTGATTCTTTTTTTAAAAACACTGACCCAAAAAAATTTTGTTTCCTTCATATCAGCGGGCTTGACCGGGTTGGGCCGATAGCCGGCTGGCTGTCACCAGAATACATGGAAGAACTATTTTTCATAGACAAAAGCCTAGGACCCTTGATTGAACAGGTTATTTCTCACCCCGGTTATCTCATTATCATCATCAGCGACCATGCCGGGCACGGTACGATTCACGGCAGTGACCACCCGGATGACGCTAAGCTTCCTTTGGTAATGATGTCCGATATTGCAGACCTTGAGCCTTACCAGGGTATTTCTTTTTATGTTACAGATCTTAGATCCTTGCTGAAAAAAATTCTGGGAGTATAGGCACAGTGGCAGGCGCCCGTTAGGCCCATTACCTATTCTATGATCCGGTCTATTATTCCAATTCCCCCCAAGGATTATCAAAAGAAGGCAGCAAGGCTGCCGCCGCTTTCAAAGGCCGGGCCGGCAGTCATAAAAAAATCAGGCCTGTGCAGCTTTTGCACAGGCCTGAATAGTGAATGCGGGCAGCGTCACATCCCAATGGCCTTCACCATGACAACCAATTTCTGGATATCCCCATCGTCGGGGTGGCCAACAGCATCATCGGCATCATTGATCCATACCGGTGGGGTATCCTTTTGCCTCACCTTTGCAAGCACCTTGGGATTGACCTCTCCCTGGCATGAAAAGGTGCCGGCAACCTGGTCGTCCCTTAGAAATCCAGTGGCGTGATCCATGGCATTTTTAGCATGGTCAGAGTCCTGGGCCGCCCCATGGGTGGCAAAGAAAAACACCTTGCCGCTGCCGTTAAAATCGTCCAGAAATTTTAAGGTTTTGGGATCGGGCTTTCCGGCCTGAAGCCAGAATCCCACGCCAACAAGGTCATAACCCTCGCAGTTGGGCGAGGCCTGTTCAACGGCCGTTATCTTTTTTTCTCCTTTTATATTATCGTAAACTGCCTGTGCAAGTTTTTGGGTATTGCCTGACTGACTTGAATAAATGATCAATGATTTCATATTACGCCTCCATATATAAAAAAAATAAAAAGTATGGTCATGGTATGGTGTTATTCAATTTGCAGAAGCTCGTCGAGCAAAAGGCCTTTGAACCGGTCCAGGGTGATGGGATAGGCTTGCATCGGGATACCCATCCAGTCGCAATAGTCCAGAAAGGATTCCGGGTCTTCTTCCATATAGGTGTCCAGGTATCCAATACCGTCCAGAACAACGGCGCCACCGGTATGCCGGGGAAAATTTTCATTGGCGATTCCCTTGTCCCAGCCTTTGAAAACCTCGGTTTTGTACTTGACCCATCCCGGAGTCATGAACCAGACCGGCTCACCTCCGGCGACCTCCTGTCTGATCTGTTCCATTTCCCCGTCGGTGGCCAGCATCCCCATGCAATGGGTGGCCTTGACCCTTTTAACATGAAGCCCCTGCTCAGAAATGATCGTCTCCATCAGCCGGGTGGGATTGTCCGGATTGACATAGCAGTATTTACCGCCGTACACGACAATAACATCACTGACCCTCTCTTTTGCTTTGGCGATGAATTTTGTCAACTGGTGTTCCAACTTTTTGATGTCCTGGTGAAGTCCGGGCGTTGTATAGAAAAGGTGCGAGGTATCAAGGAACCCTTCCGCTTTAAGGAGGTTGAGTTCCGGGCTCATCGTTCCGCATGCCACAATGGCTGTATTACTGAAAGATTTCATGGTTAATTTTCCTTTTTCTATGGATAGTTGTCTATATGGTTTATGATGGCCGGGCAACCAGCACCGGCACTTTAGATGTCTGGATAACGCCACTGGCGGTACTGCCGACAAACAGGTCTTTAATATCCCTGTGACCATGGGTTCCCATGATGACCAGATCAAACCCGCCTGTTTCAGCCTCAGTCACAATTTTTTCCACTGGATCACCGGCCTTGATAATGACCCGTTCTTCGGAAAGCGGACAGTGGGGAAAGTGTTCCAGCACTTTTTTGGATTCTTCCCGGATTCTTTTTTGAACCAGATGCTGGGCGGTTTCAATTGCCTCTTTGTTAAATTCATTTTTCTGGTTTGCATCCACATGGGCGGAAATATCATACCCGGCCTCACTGGAATACGTGTCCAGAACATCCGGAATCACATGAATGACCCAGACCTGGGCATCATATTTATTACCGATACCGCATGCATAACGGGAGGCGAACTTTGCCGTACTCGAAATATCAGAAGCAAACAAAATTTTTTTGATTTCTTCAACCACCAGGGTCTCTTTCCCGGATTCATCCGGTTGGACGTGGACAGGGGAGATATCCGCCTGGGATGAATCAATCGTTTTGGCAGGCGGTCCGAATATTTTATTGGTCAGTTTGACATACCAGGCAGCAGACTGAATCTGGATGACGTATGCCATGGCAATGAGAAGGGCGATGGTGGAACCCTCTTTGCCAAATGCGGTCATGGCAATGGCAAGCGCTATGGACAAATCACGCATCACCACCCCATACACCATGGCAATGGCATCTTCCCTTTTAAACATAATTTTCCCAATAAATGACAATACAAGGTAAGAAATCAGGTAAAATACGGTCAAGGGTATCAGGATGGTCACCAGATCAGCAGGATTGGCAATGATATTTTTGGCCTTCAAAGACATGGCAACAAAAGCGATCATGATAACCCCCAGTGCAGAGAAAGGCGGGAATTTGGGTTTATATACATTCATCCAGGCCTGCTGCCCATGTTTTTTGCGAAGATATGTCTGGGTGGTTAAACCGGCAATTAAAGGGATAAACACAAAGATACAGATTTGCTGGAACATATGGACCATATCAACGTCGACCGTTGCGCCCATGAATACTTTGGTGTAGACAGGGGCGGCCATGGAACCGATGATCAGACCGAAAATCAGCATTTTTGTTGCAGCCTCTTTATTTCCTTTTGCAAATCCGGTCCATGAAATGGTCATGCCGGAAGCGGGAAGGACACCGATCAAAAACAGGGCAACAGCCCAGAGCCCATATTTTGGATCCAGTCCTGAAAAAAAGATTTTACCCAAGGCAAAGACAATGATCGGGATCAAAATAAAGTTGATCAATTGGGTGGTGACCTGCAGTTTGGTGTCCCTGCCCTTGAAGATGGTTTTAACGTTTAATGTTGTCATCATGGGATAGATCATCAAAAAGGTGATCGGTATGATAAATTGTTTCAATGGTTTGGCATCAAAGAGAAATCCGCCGCCGATCAACCCTATCAGCATGGATACCGGTATGGCATAAACAAGATTCTGTTGCAGTTTTGTCAGTATTTTAATCATTATTCCACCTATTATCTCTTGTGTTATTTTTTGTCAGGCTGCTGAACACTGGGAAATATTGCCTCCTAAGTTAATTGGGTTGCCGGATTTGAACGCTGGGAAAACGATGGGCATCGGTATGGGGCAAAAACTGGGCCCGGGTAAACTTGTCCATAAATTTAGAATTGCTTGAAAAATCAACATAAGTCATCTTGTTGCAGATCTCGATGGCTTCTCGCCGATGTTCGCCGGAAAGCAGCGCCATGTAGGCTCCGGCAATGGAAGAGTTACCCATATAAATGAATTTTTCCCTGTCCATATCCGGCAGAAGACCGATGGAAACAGCCCTGTCAATGTCAAGGTACTGGCCAAATCCACCGGTGATGATCATCTTTTCCACCATGGAAAAATCCATGCCGATTTCTTCAATAAGAACGGTGAACCCGGCATAGACAGCAGCTTTGCTCAAGGTCAAGCTCCCAATGTCTGATTCCGTAAAGATGATGTCCTCGTCCTGGGCGGCAGCATCGCCGGTTTCAAGGACAAATACGGGTTCTTCATTGAACAGGGTCATCCGGGGATGGTCAACGGGAAGGTTAAATTTTCCATCCTGACCAATGACCCCTTTTTCCATCATCTCCGAAAGCAGGTCAACCATACCGGATCCGCAGATACCCCGGGCAGGTTTGTCATCCACGGTTGAATACTGCGGTACAAAGCTTAGAGGATCCAGAAGGATTTTTTCGATAGCCCCGGATTCAGCTCTCATGCCCCAGCGGATCCCCCCGCCTTCAAAGGCCGGACCGGCAGAACATGCTGCCGTCATAAGAAAGTCATTGCTGCCCAGAACGATTTCACCGTTGGTGCCTACGTCAATGAACAGGGTCAACTCCGGACTTTTGTGTATGCCCGTGTAAAGGACACCTGACACAATATCCCCGCCCACGTAGCTTGCTGGTCCGGGCATAATAAAAACGCCGGCATAGGGGGCCGCTTTTAATCCAGCCTCCCGGGCCAGGATTACAGGAAATTCGGATACCGTAGGGATATAGGGTTCCCGCCGGATATACAAAGCCTGGATGCCTAATGCCAGATGAACCATGGTGGTATTTCCCGAAACCACGATGCTTTGTATATGCTTGTGGGTTTCATTGATGGGTGCCAATGCCCGCTGGGTCAGGTTGTTGATTGTGGACAAGGCCATTTTCTTTAATTTTTGTACACCGTCTTTTTCCGAACAGACAATACGGTTGATAACATCGTCACCGCAGGCCGCCTGACTGTTATGGCCGGATGCCGCACTGAGCACATCTCCTGTATCAAGGCTCACAATATAAACAACAATGGAAGTGGTACCCAGGTCCACGGCAAGCCCTAAAGGATTTACATGGTCCTTTTCCGGCTGGATATCCACAATATGGGAGGAACATTTTTTCTGTAAAATCGCAACCCGGACATGCCAGTTATCTTCTCTTACTGCATTTGTGAGTTGACGCATGAGCCGCAGATCAGTGCTCATGGAGAATGTGTCGCACCCCTGCTGTTTTAATCCACGTTTGAGCCGTTCCAGGTCCGAAACCGTATCGTCTAAATCAGGCGGATCTAAGGTTAAAGAATAGGTTTTAACCAGGGGGTCAATGTCCTGGACCAGGCCTGAAAGTTTTTTGGTGGCCTCTTTTCCCATGCCGGCAGCCTTAAGATTTTTTTCCAGGGCCTCTTCCGGAATCCGCACGGTGACATCGGAAAGAATTTTAGCCTGGCAGGCCAGCACCATGCCTTTTTCTTTTTCGCCCGGACTCAGCAGACGGGTTTCCCGATGGTCTATATTCCCGGATTCCAGTATCAGCTTGCACTTACCGCAGGAGCCGCTGCCTGAGCAGGATGCATTGATATAAATGCCGGCTTTTTGAGCTGCTGATAAAAGAGTTGTCCCTTTGTTCAGAAAAATTTCATGATCTCCGGGAAAAAACCGTACATTCACCGTCCCCGGTCCCCGGAGGGTTTCCTTCTCTTTATCAAATCCTTTGCTGGACATAAAATGAATTGGGCAGGACGGCCTGAATTTACAGTATAGATATAGGTCTCGGCATTCCAGGCAATCCTGGCAAAGATAAGTGTCGTGTTTTATGCAATGGTAACGGGTTTCAATTTCAGGGTGATTAATGCATTTTCCCATAATTTAGCTTCCTTTTTTGAATTTGGCCTGCACCAGGCTTTCAGCCGAATCTTAGGTTCCCAGCACTGCGTCCAGTACTTTTTCAATGGCAGATATGGACTGTAGACCGATCAGCCGCTGTTTTTCTTTTCCGCTTTCAAACAGGATTAATGTCGGGATGCTGTGAACCATATAGTCTGTGGCCAGCTGTTTTTCTTGATCAATGTCTATTTCCATCACCCTAGCCCTGCCATCGTAAGAACGGGCGACTTCCTTAATCACAGGTGCCATTGCCACGCAGGGCCCACACCATGATGCGCTAAAATCCGCCAGAACGATTTTTCCCTTTAGATGATTTTCAAATTCTACCTTATCCATGCTTACCTCTTATTCAGTATTTAAGATGTGGTTTAGCACTTAAGAAATTCAAATTTCATGCCAGATTAATCAGCAAAATATAACTGTACGATATAATAGGCAAAATTGTGATTTTAGATATACAATTGCTCTAACTGAGGGCCGGATCTGCACAAAAGGTAACGCAAACAAAACGTTAGTAACGGTTTTTTATATTTCTTTTGACTTTCCGGAATAAATGTTATCTTTTTAGAATGTTAATTGGCGCTCTTTTACCGGAATATAATTAAAAATTAGACTCGCCCCCTCTTTGATAATTATAGTAACGTTACGATCAGACAAACAAGCGTTACTCTATAAAAAAGGATCAACAATGCAAACACATGAAATCTGGAATGTAACTTTTCTAAATCAGATCCTGGACACCATGGCAGAGGGGCTGTTCACCTTAGATGCTAAAGGCAACATAACATCCTGGAACAAATCCATGGAAAAAATCAGCGGGTATAAGGCAGGCGAGGCCGTGGGAAAAACATGCCGCCTGATCGAATGCAGCCGATGCTTTGGAAAAATGTGCCCGGCAGACGTCAATACCTGCGGTGTTCTCAAGCATGGCAGAACAGAAGCAAAAGAATGCTTTATCCGTCACAAAAAAGGGTATGAAGTCCCCGTGATAAAGAATGCCAGGCTGGCCAGGGATAAAGACGGGCGGACCCTCGGTATTGTGGAGACCGTTACCGATCTGACCGAACTTAAAAAAATCAAACAAAGGGCAGAGGAAGCCCAGAGAAAACTGAAAAAAAACTATAGCTTGGGCAGTATCATTGGCAAAAGCGCAGCCATGCAGAATGTATTTGATGCCGTGAGAGCCGCTTCCAAAAGCCGGGCCAATATTCTGATCCAGGGGGAAAGCGGTACAGGTAAAGAGCTGGTGGCAGGTGCCATCCATTACCTGGGGCAGTTTGCAGACAAGCCCATGGTAACGGTAAACTGCTCAGCCCTAAGCGAAACCCTCCTGGAAAGCGAGCTGTTCGGCCATGTCAAAGGGGCGTTTACAGGCGCTCACCGAGACAGGAAAGGCCGGTTTGAAGAAGCCCATGGCGGCACCATTTTTTTAGATGAAATCGGAGAACTGACACCATATATGCAAGTGAAGCTTCTGAGGGTTCTCCAGGAAAGAGAAATTGAGCGGGTGGGTGATTCAAAGAAAATAAAAATCGATATCCGTGTCATAGCCGCCACCCACAAGGATCTGTTCCAACTGTCCCGGGAAGGTATATTCCGGGAAGATCTTTTTTACCGCCTCAAGGTTTTCCCCATCCGGGTTCCGCCGCTGCGGGAACGCCGGGATGACATCCCCCTTCTGGTAAAACACTTTATAAAAAAAGGGAATCAACGGGAGGGTAAGTCCATTAAACAGGCGGATACAAACGCCATGAAACGGATCATTGAGCATCCCTGGATCGGCAATGTCCGAGAACTTGAAAATGCAATTGAACATGCCTTTGTCCTTTGTGATAAAGATAAAATTGGTATAGCGCACCTGCCCATCGAAATCCGCAAGCCAGGTCAGACGGAATCTTATGACACCTCGATACATTCCCCGGCAGGGTTTGTAAAAAAACAGAAGGTTAACAAGGATAAATTGATCCGACTATTAGAAAAACACGGTTGGAACAAGGCGGAGGTGGCCCGACAAATTGGGAAAAGCCGGACAGCAGTATGGAAATATATGAAAAAATGGGACATCCCTTTGCAGAAATGATTACCCCATCAAAACGGGTTCGCTTGTAAAAAGAGTCGGTTAGCTCAGGTGCTGTAAATCAAATCAGGATCGAGTCTTTGCCTATCTATAACTCTGAGGATGGAAGCGGATTGTAGGCTTGATACATAAAATTTGGCAGATTAAAGGCACCAAGGCTACCCCTGTAATCGTCTGCCGCAAAACCTTGGCAATAAAGGAAATGGGGCCTTGATGGTGGATCAGGGCCCATGCCATACATTGATTTAACCTGGACATATATGGTATGGGTCTGGTTTGATATAATAAAAGCAGGAAATGATCATGCCCCCTTATACCTTTATGAATCAGCCGGTCGCAAAGGCTCTCTATTCCGCCCTGATCCTGGACCCCTTTTACATCACCCTGGAAAAACAAAGTTTTAAAGACCCGAAAAAGGCAAAACAGGCCATGTTCTGCTATATGGATTATGCCCTTAAAGAGGCAAAGGACCATGGCCGGGTGGTATTTACCCAGGATCGGACTTCGGGGGCATCCATTTGGGCCAAACCCATGGATACTGTGACAGAAAAAAAATTATCAGACCGGAAAAAAGATTTTATCGATCATCATCTGGGCCGGGACAGCCTTAGGGCATATTGCACCATGGTGGACTTTATGGCTGGGCAGTCCCAGGGCCTGGTCCCCGGACAATCCTGGTATTTGTCCATTCTGGGCATAGCCCCAAACTGCCAGGGAAAAGGTCTTGGAAAAAGCATAATGACAAAAGTGTTAAGGCAAATTGATGATCTTGGCCGGGCGGTGTATGCGGAAAGCTTTACCCCCAAAAACTTCAGGTTCTACCAAAACCTGGGATTTGAACCTGTCAAAACCATCAAAGAACCGTTTACCGCAGCCTCGTACACCATTTTGCTCCGACCCCCGAAAGTCGGTAACCAATAAACACCGGAATGACCCGAACCCAGGAGGCGCCCCTATGAAACTCACCGTATTGGTTGACAATAATACCCTGATTGACAGATATTTCACCGCAGAACCCGGACTTTCCCTGCTCATTGAGGAGAAAGACAAAACACTGCTCTTTGATACGGGATACTCTGATCTTTTTCTTAAAAACGCCGGAAAAATGGGAAAAGATCTTTCCTGTCTGGATCATCTGGTCATCTCACACAGCCACCTGGATCATACCTGGGGTCTTTTTCATTATATTCAATATCTGACTGAACTGGCCATTGAAAACAGGGCGTATAAACGGCCGGTCCTCACAGGTCATCCAGACATGTTCACCTCGGTTTCCATGGACGGGATACCGGAACTGGGAAGTCTGGTCTCCAAAAAAAAAGCCGAGTGCCACATGGAACTCAGGCTGATCCGGGAACCTGTTTGTCTTTTTCCGGGACTGACCTTTTTGGGGCAAATCCCCAGGAAAAACGATTTTGAAGGCAAAACCACCATCGGGGTTAAACAGGACACAGGCGGGCCTGATCATATCCTGGACGATTCCGCCCTGGTCTATGAATCAGACCAGGGCCTTGTGATCATCGCAGGCTGTGCCCATTCAGGCATCTGCAACACCATTGCCCATGCCCAAAACATCTGCAACCAGACCCGGGTGGCCGACGTTATCGGGGGATTTCACCTTTTAGACCCGCCCCAATCTCAGCTGGATCCCACCCTGGCATTTTTCAAGGATCTTGCCCCGGCAGCAGTCCATGCCTGCCACTGCACGGATCTGAGTTCAAAAATCGCCCTGTCAAAGGTGGCACAGGTTCGGGAAGTGGGGGTGGGAATGACCCTTGACTACAAATCCTCTATTTGATTTTAAACGCAAAGGATAAACCGCCCGGGTTCAGGGATGCCAGGGGCATGACAAAGGAAACCCATAATGACATATATATTTAAAACACCAACGACAGACCAGGATCTGGAAAAAATTTCAACCCTGCTCAACCGGGTATTTCACCCTGAAAAAGTGGGGGATCTGGCCCGTGTCTTTTCTGCCCATCTGCCCAGAATGAAAAAAGAAAACTGGTTTGCCATGGCTGACCCGGCCACAGGTGATCCTGTATCCGCCTTTGCCCTGATCCCATGGACCTGGGCGTTCAACGGGATCCGCCTTAAGGTGGCGGAAATGGGCCTGGTGGGCACCTGTGAATCCTGCCAGGGCAAAGGGCTGATGAAACAGCTAAACACCCGGTTTGATGCCCATGTCAGAGAACAGGGCTATGATCTTTGCGTGATCCAGGGAATCCCGGGATTTTATCATCATTTTGGATTTCACTGGGCCGTTGAACTCGAACACCACGTGAACCTGCCCCTGACCCTTATCCCGGACCCGGATATTGAACCCAAGGCCGAAAAAAACAGCACCCAGAATACAGAATTTCAGTTTCGCAGGGCAAAGGTTCAGGATGTCGGGTTTCTCATGGACCAGGACAGGGTCTACCAAGAAAACCATTCTCTTTCGGTGCACCGGTCCAAAGAGGAGTGGGCATATCTGCTCACCCATTCAAAAGCCACTGAATACGGATCTGATTTCTGGATCATGGAAAAAGAAAACAGACCTTGTTTCTATGCCAGGGTCCCCTTTGAAGGATTCGGCCAGGGACTGATTCTCAGCGAAGTTTCAGAAAAGATCAGCCATGGGGGATTTATGGCTTTGGTTAATTTTCTAAAAACAACGGCCTGGGCGCAGGAAAAAGATCATATCCGGATCAATCTGCCCCCGGCCTCCCCTGCAGGACAAATGGCCATGGCCATGGGGGCGGTCCATTCAAGGCCCTATGCCTGGCAGATTAAAATTTGGGACAGCACAGGTTTTTTGAACCGGATCAGGCCTGCGCTTGAATCCAGGCTTGAAAACACCATGTTTAACAATTATTCAGGCCTGTTAAGGCTCAACCTCTACACTGAATCCATTGACCTTAAATTTGTCCATGGCAAAATGACCATTGCCAGGGGGGATGACAAAGAGACCCAAAAAACATTTAATATTCCCAAAGACCTTTTCCCGGCCCTGGTATTGGGATATAAATCATGGCAGGAGCTCCAGCACTGCCGACCGGATATCTTTCCTGTGAACCAGCACTTAAGATTTAAATCGGCCATTGAACCGGATGAGGCGGGCCTTTTGATGGATCTGCTATTTGCGCCCCAAAAATCATGGATTTACGAACGGTATTAGGCAAAGGAGAAAATCTAAAATGGATTCTGACTTTAGAATATCCACCCTGGGAAAAACCGGATTAAAGGTGAGCCGCTTAGGCCTTGCCGGAAGCTATGGTGCACCTGCACGAACCTATGAAAAAGCCTTTGAACAGGGGTGCAACTATTTTTATTCAGGATCAGGCAGGAAACGGTCTGCCATGAAAAAAGCCATCCGCACCCTGGTGGCCCAGGGCCACAGGGACAAAATGGTAATCTCCATCCAGACCTATGCCCGCATGGGCATGATGACAAAGGTTTTCTTTAAACAGGCCCTCTCGGCCATGAACATTGATTATGCAGACATCCTCATGCTGGGCTGGCACAACAGCCCACCCGCAGCCCGGCTCATGGATTTTGCCATGGAAATGAAAGAAAAGGGCCTGGCCCGGTTCATCGGCCTGTCCGGCCATAACCGGGGGCTGTTCAAAACATTGGCAGATGACCCTCGGTTTGATCTTTTTCATATCCGGTACAACCCGGCCCACCAGGGCGCGGCAATGGACTGCTTTCCCGCATTTGA
Organism: Desulfobacter sp.; assembly: GCA_028768545.1. Taxonomy (NCBI): domain Bacteria; kingdom Pseudomonadati; phylum Thermodesulfobacteriota; class Desulfobacteria; order Desulfobacterales; family Desulfobacteraceae; genus Desulfobacter; species Desulfobacter sp. The sequence goes on along the minus strand of CP054838.1, from coordinate 1,883,268 downwards.
AAAAGAAAATCCCCCGGGCCTGGTCACCTATACGGCCACCCGGTGGGGACATCTATTATCCCAACGGCAGATGCCCAAAGGTCAAGCACCGCTCAAGGCAAGGGACTGCTACCGATTTTCCCTGTCAGACCCCAGGGTGAACATCTGTTTGTGCGGTCCTAAAAATATGGACCAGATGACCCATGCACTGACCGCCCTGGAAAAAGGCCCCCTTTTGCCAGAAGAAAAAGAGCATATCACCAGAATCGGCAATTATGTCCATGACAAATCTCCTGGATTTTTTTCCTGACCCCAAAGCAAGGCACCTGACATGACCCACCCCCATAGTACAATCCTTGAACTTTTAGCTGTTCAATACAAAATCAAGGCAAAACTCACCCGGCTTGCCGGTGAAAATGAAAACTATCTTGTGGAATCAGATCAACACATGGCCTATGTGCTCAAACTGGCCGATGAAGATACCCGTTCAGGCATGATTGAAATAGAACACCTGGCTGTGGAATCCCTGATAAAAGCAGATCTTGGACTGAGCCTGCCCAGGATCATCCCCACCCTGGACAAAAAAATCGAGGCAAAATTCAGGGACACTAACAATAGAGAAATCCGGGCAAGACTGCTCAGCTTTGTATCGGGTGCTGCCTGGTGTACAGATGCCCCCGCCCCAAAGGAACGGCTCAAAAATTTAGGTGCCACCATTGCCCGGATGACCCATGCCATGTCAAACATTCGCCATCCGGACCTGGCCCGGACCCATCCCTGGGACCTTGAAAAAGCGGACCAGCACAGGGCATCCATAGAACTGATCCAGGATCCTTATCACAGAGGTATCTTGGAACAGGTCTTTTTGGCATTTTCAGCCATTGTTCAGCCCCTTTTGCCTGAATTGCCCAGGGGACCCATTCACGGAGATATCAATGATGACAATGTCCTGATCTTAGGCCCCCGGGTGGCAGGCATCCTTGACTTTGGGGACTGCCTGGACAACCCCCTGGTCAATGAACTGGCCATTGGACTGGCCTACCATACCCTGGATGAACCCGACCCCCTTGGGGCAGGCGCTCAGATCATCAAGGCCTACCACGAAAAAAGGCCCTTAAGCCAAAATGAACTCAAAGTCATTTTCCCCCTAGTCTGCACCCGCCTGGCGGTTTCGGTCATTATCTCTGCCCAGCGCAGAAAACTCAATCCCGGACGCGATTCCTGGTTTGTCTCGGAAAAAAGGGCCTGGGAAAAACTGGAATACTATTCAAAATTTTCACCTGCCGAGGCGGCAAACATCTTAGCGGCCCATACCAAAATCCGTCCCTATCCAGATCCGGGATGCACTCATGATGAACTTGCACAAAAAAGAAAATCCTGCATTGGGCCTTGTATCTCCCTTGCCTATGACCGGCCCTTGAGAATGGTTGAAGGAAAAGCACAATTTCTCCACGAGGCCTCGGGCCGTCCGTTCCTGGACCTGTACAACAATGTCTGCCATGTGGGCCACTGCCACCCCCATATGGTGGCGGCAGGGCAAGCTCAGATGGCAAAACTCAATACCAATACCCGCTATCTTTACGACAGCCTTATGGTGTATGCCCAGCGCCTTACGGCCACCCTGCCCCCTTCCCTGGACACCTGTTTTTTTGTCAACTCCGGCAGTGAGGCCAATGAACTTGCCCTGCGCATGGCCAAAACAGTGACCGGCCAGTCCGACCTCCTGGTGGTGGACAATGCCTACCACGGCCATACCCAGGCCATGATCCATATCAGCCCCTATAAATTCATGGACAAGGGGGGAAAGGGCAGACCCGAATCCTGGGTCCATGTGGTGCCCGTGGCTGACGGGTTCAGAGGAAAGTACAGGAGAAAAGACAAATCCGCAGGAACCGCCTATGGAGATGAGGTGGGAAAGATCATTGAGCAATTGGACCGGCCCATTGCCGGGTTTATCACAGAATCCCTGCTCTCCTGTGGAGGCCAGGTGATCCCGCCTGAAAATTATTTTAAAACCGCCTTTGCCCATGTGAGAAATGCCGGGGGCTTGTGCATCTGCGACGAGGTCCAGACGGGATTCGGCAGAATTGGCAGCCATTTCTGGGCCTTTGAGGCCCAGGATGTGGTGCCGGATATCGTGGTCATGGGCAAGCCCATTGGCAACGGCCATCCCATGTCTGCCCTGGTCACCACTGCAAAGATTGCCCAAACCTTTGCCAACGGCATGGAGTTCTTTGCCACATTCGGGGACAACCCGGTCTCCTGCGCCATCGGCATGGCTGTTCTGGATGTCATTGAAAATCAAGCACTTCAAAAAAATGCAGCGGATGTGGGACAATTTCTGCTGAGCCAGCTTTTGCCTCTCATGGACCGCCATCCCCTTATCGGGGATATCAGGGGCGCAGGCCTTTTTATGGGCATTGAGCTGGTAAAGGACAGGGAGACCCTGGCCCCTGCGGCCAAAGAGGCCGCCTTTGTAGTGAACCGCCTCAGGGACCAGGGAATACTCCTTGGAACAGACGGGCCTTTTTCAAATGTGATCAAGATCAAACCCCCCATGGTCATTACCCGGGCAGATGCTGCCATGTTTGTCCGGGTCCTTGACCAGGTTTTGGAAGCGTTGGATTAACCCCCATAAAAAGGGGGGAACCTGCTGTTTATGGATTTCCGGACATTGGGGCTTTGCCTGTCAGGCCGTCTTAAATTGCTCAAAGCAATCCATACGGCTTCTATTTTTCTGGCTCAGCAAATGATATTTACCCCAGCATTTCAAACAAGGCTTCAATCTTTGTTCGAATCTGCCCCTCATCATTGTCCGAATAATCAGACTCTATTTTCAAATAGGGCAAGCCATGCTGTCTTCCCACATACTCACCGACCTTATGGGCTTCCACATTATAGGAATGACAGGCCGTCAGCACAAAATCCACCACGGCGTCCGGCTTAAATTTTTCAATCATTTCTGAAAGGGAACTCAACCGGCGATCATTGGGGGTCATACAGGCACAGGGAATCTCAAGATACCTCTGGGCAATGGCCTGGACAGGATATAGGGTGTTTTCTTTAATCTCACCCATGAAGGCCTTGATGCCGGTGCAGGCATCCGGTGCCACCACCAGGCCGCCGGCAGCTTCGATGATCTTAAATATTTTAAGGGCATCACCGCCGACAGGACAGCCTGTTACAAGCACCCTAAAAGAATCTTGAGACCCGTAATGCACCCCTTGTTCCACCCGTTTTTCCAATTTCTCCAACAGGGTTTTTAAAATGGGAATCATTTCATCTCCTGTGGAGGGCAAGGCCAGAAATCCCACATCATACATTTCCTGCCAATTTATCACCGGCGGGTGAATGGCGGCAAACTCATAAAATTTTCTCATCATGCGATTCTTAAGGTTGGTCTTTTGAATGGCGGCTTCAATCTGCTGATCGTCTACCTTTTTTTCAAATGTATCTTCCAAAAATCCTTGAAGTTTGCGAATCATGACCGTCCAATTATTCAAGGCTTCCTTTTCATCAGGAAGCTGGGGAAGGTCCATGACGTGCAAAGGCTTCACCTCGGCAGCCAATTCAAACATTTTCTTTTTCCCGTCACAGGTGGTTTCTGCAATCACGGCCTGGGACAGGGAAAAAAAGGGACAGGTACCCTCCAGGATAAAGCCATAACTGGATTTAATAAGGGGGCAGAGATTGGCAGGAAGGATGGCCTCTGCACTGGGAATCGGCCCCTTGGAAAAAGCGCATAAGACGGTGGGAACGATGCCCATGGCATAAATCAGCTCAATGGGGGCATAGCCGCAATAAATACCCACAATGGGGTGCCCTTTTTTCTTATGGTCCTCCATGTAGGCCAAAACTCTTTTGGCAGGTTCCCCGTCAAACCCGTCATTCATTAATGGTTCAATCCCCATGATTTGATTCCCCTTTTTTTTGTAAAGTTTCTGTATTGCCTCACCGTATTTTTTCTAAGATCAAAAATGGCGCTGTGTCATTGGAATATCCAGGAGGATCAAACTCATTCGCCCAGCGTCTTATTGTGTTTATCTATCAGGTGGCTGACAATGGCATAGCCCGCAGGAGGGGTCATTTGCCCCTGAATCCCTTGAATTGCAGCCCTCAGAAGAAGGGTGGCAACCTCTGACACGGAAAATGCAACGCTGGCAGCCATTTTACCGGCCAAAATCGCCTGTCTGGCCTCGTCGATCAAATCAACCCCCACAATGATAACCGGGTTGGCCCCTCCCCAGGTGTCAACGGTTTGGGCAGCCCCCAGGGCCATATAATCATTTGCACAAAAAATGGCCGCCAGATCCGGATGTGAACAAAGAATATCAGCAGAGGCCTTTCTTGCCTTGTCCATGTCAAAATCTGCCGCCACCCTGCCAGCGATACTGATTTGGGAAACTCGTGCAAATCGGTCAACAGCCCCCCTGCACCGTTCAATGGATTGGGTGGAATTTTCAGATCCTTCAAGAATGGCCACCTTGCCGCCGCCCATGGAAGTGAGGCGCTGGATGATATAATCGGCCCCAAGAATTCCTTGCTGATAAAAATCAACGGTTTTCACAGGGACATAAAAGGGGTGTGCCGATCTTACAGCCTTGGCATCTGCCTTGGCACCCACATCAAAAATCGGTATCTGTTTGCCCGCCGCTTCCAGGATTCCCGGAATCAGATTAAATCGGTCCAAAGGATTCACAATCACGGCGTCCAAATCAGCATCCAGCAGTTTAAACAATTCAACGAGTTGTGTTTTTTCTTCCCTGCCCGGGACAGGCCAGGCAAAAATAGGGTCAACCGAATATTTTGGTGCTGCGGTTTCATATGCCTGTTTCATTTTCAGCCAGAATGAATTGGCTCTTTGTCCAAAAAGAATCCCAAGCTTATATGATTTCATTTTGCCCCATAAAATTTAAAATATCCTGTTTTGACGCCTTTAACCGCGGCCCTGGCTGGGTGCATTTCAGTGCAGCACAGGCACTGGCAAATCTCATGGCAGACGCCTGGTCAAATTTTTCAAATAAAACGGCATGGATCATACCGCCGATAAATGCATCCCCGGCCCCGGTGGTATCGATTGCAGAAACATGAAAAGAGGGGAGGCTTAAGGTCTTTTGTTTATCCACCCACACGGCCCCGTCTTTTCCCAGGGTGACGATCACGCCCATGTTCGGACGGTATTTTTCATACAATTGTCTGGCTGCCATGGGGATCTGTTTTTGACCGGTATAAAGAATCACCCCATTTTTAAATGTGATCAAAAGACTGCACAAAGACAGCATCTCGTCAACAAGAGAGGCATGCCCCCCGCAACGGTTTAAAAATTGGGGCTCCACCTGAAGGTTGCAAATCACAGGGATCCCTTTTTTCCGGCAAAGTCGCGCAAGCTTCAATGCAGGTCTTGCCGGCTGCAATGCCGTATAAAAACAGCTGACCCCGTCAAGCATTGATTCATGGACGTCTTGTTCGTCCAGAGACAAAAGACTGTCGCCCATATTGCAGAAGATGATCTTAGAACCGTTTTTTCCCACGGCCACGTATGAATGCATGGAAACGCCCTTTTTTTTGACGGAGACATATCGTGTGGAAACCCCATGGGCTTTTAAATCCGCTTCAAGCACCCTTCCTGCATCATCTTCTCCCAGACGGGCCACAAACCCTGTCTGGGTTCCCAGCCCTGCCAATGCCGTTATAACATTGGCACAGCTTCCTCCTGGCGTGGCAGCTTCTTTGTCAATGATGGCGTAGCCGTCTTCTTCTGGCAAGCCTTGGCAATTCAGGAGGATATCCATGGCAATGGCGCCCAGCCCCAATACATCAATGCTCATTTTTTCTAAGGTTTTCCAGGGCAATCTGCTCCAATCCACGGGCGGTTTGTTCAAGACAAAGATCATTTGCCTTGACCACCCCCTGGAACAGCGTTTCAGGCACCTTGTCAAATCCGTTTAACGCACCGGCAAGGGCGCCTGCCATGGAGGCGATGGTATCGGTATCATATCCGACATTTGCCCCGCCAATAACACATTGGCACGGATCCCCGGCGGCAGCCACAAAAATCCCCAATGCCGTGGGGATGGATTCATAGGCCGACAGCCCGGTACCGATAATACTGGCAAACAGACGATTGGCCTCTTCCAGATCACGGGCTTTTACGGCCAGTGAAACCGCAAGCTCAATTCGGTCTGCCACACAAGTCAGGGGAACGGTTCTTGCCCTTTTTATACCCAAGGTTTCCCCCCTGCGGGCACCGTACAAGGCTGCCTGGACAACGCTAAAAACATCTGCCTCATCAGACAGGGCTTGGGCCACACCGGCGGCCATGGCAGCGGCAGACGCAATGGCCGTCTGGGTGCAATGGGAGGGAAGGCAGACCATCACCGCATCTTCAATGGCGGCATCCAGATCCCCCGGATGAACCAACCCCACCGGGGAAATTTTCATGGCCGCCCCGTTGGACGCACCTGCTGTGGGATGGTTTTGAGCCAGGCCTTCTTTCACCGGATCCTTGCCGGCAGCCACCAGGTCCATGGCACGCCGGGTACTAGGACCGAACATGGTTTTGCATCCGGCATCAACGGCCTGTTGATAGGTTTTTAAAAAACAGGTGCAAATTGAGGACAGGGTAATCTCACCCTTGTTTTGAATATAGGCGTCGGCCAACGCCAGAGTCAGCAGGGTGTCATCGGTAATGCTGCCCGCACCAAGGGTTGAATGAACCCGTGTATCATCAAAGGGAGGGTAAAAGGTTTTTACCGGTCCCTTGAATCTTTCAAGGATTTGGTCAGTGGTCATGTCATGGCAGGGCATGCCCAAGGCATCTCCAATGGCCACCATGCTTAGACAGCCAAGGATCTTCTTATACAGATTCTTTTCCATAATTTCCTTTTTATGCTTTTCCCAAGAACATCATTTGGGCCAGATCATCCGGCGTCAGATTTTCCAAAGACCCCTGCCAGATATCCCGGCCATTTTTCAATACCAGAACCCTGTCAGCCACCTTAAATAACTCGGGCAGATTGTGGATCACCATAATGATGGCGCATCCCCGGGCTTTAAGGGTGCAGATCAGGTCTAAAATTTTTTCTTGTTCCCAGAGCGCCATGCTGGCGGTGGGTTCATCTAAGAGCACAATCTTTGGATGAAACAGCAGGCAGCAGCAGATGACCACGGCCTGCCGTTCACCACCGGAAAGATTGCGAACCGGACCATTCACGTCAGACAGCTTGATTCCAAAGGTTTTTAAAACCTCAATGGTTTTTTAACCATTTTATGCTTATCAAGAACCGGCAGAATTGATTTAAAAAGGGGGCGGGTTTTACATCGCCCCAGGAACACATTTTCCCAGACCGTCAGGTTTTCACAGAGCGAAAAATCCTGGTAAACCATTTCAATGCCCAAGTTTCTTGACTGAATGGGGGAATCAATGTCTGCTTTTTGACCTTGGATAAAAATAGTCCCTGCGTCTTTTTTTAAACCGCCTGACAAGACTTTGAGCAAGGTGGATTTACCGGCCCCGTTATCCCCTACCAAACCGAGAATTTCGCCCTGATACAAGGACAATTCGGCCCGGTCCAGAGCTATTTTTGGGCCAAATCGCTTTTGGGTATCTGTCATATGGACCATTGGCTGGGAGAATGCAAGAGCCATTGGCTTTATTTCCAGTCTTTGAGCAGGTGAATATTCTCTTTGTTTGCCAGAACATTGATCACCCGCAGATTTTTTGGAATTTTTTGTCCCATGGAAGCGGCAATGGCGGTGCGGGTGACAATTTCACCGATGACATAGGGACTAAAGGCCACGGAACAGGCCAGCCTCCCCTGGGCAATGGCTTGTCTGGCCTGATCAATCATGTCAATCCCTCCGACCAGGACCTGACCTGTTTTTCCGGCGCTGTCAATGGCTTCCAGGGCTGCCAGCGCCATCACATCATTGGCACACATAATGCCCTTGAGATCCGGGTGGGCCTGGAGCAGCCCCATGGTTATGTCATATGCCTTGTTCCGATTCCAATTTCCCGGCTGCTCTGAAACAATTTCAACAGAGGGTTCGGTCTTGAATCCCTCCCGGGCCCCGTTTTTTCTTCCCCAAGACTGGGGAGCCGCCGGCAGTCCCTCGATGATGGCCACTTTACCGCCGCCCTTTTTCGCAAGTTCCCGGGCAATATAGGTGGCCCCGGCTTTGCCCTAGGCAAAATAATCCACCAATGACAAAGCAATGGGACTGGCCCCGGCTTACTTGGCCGCCTTTAAATCCACCCGCTTGCTGGCCACGGTGATGATCCCTTTTTTTTGGGCTTTGGCCAGGCCCGGAATCAGGTTGTGGGCCGTGATCGTATGAACACCAATGGCATTATAATCCTTGGCCACCATATTTTCTAAGATGTCCAACTGGGCAGTGGTGCTGTTTTCCTGGGGCGCCGCCTGGATGTCAAGGGTGATACCAAACTGCCTGGCGGCATTTTCATACCCCTCTTTCATGGAAACCCAATAGGGGTTGGACAAGGTGATGAGCACAGCGCCCATGCGAAATCCGGGAAGAGGTTTTGGAACCTCTCCGAGCATGGCAAAGGCCTGGGCCCGGGATTTTTCAAACAAAGAGGGTTCAGCGGCGGCCGGTTGACTGGCTGTCACCAGAAAAAGGCCAATCAGAATAAAAGGCAGTATTAATTTAACAAGGGATTTACGAGTCATTTTTTCTCCTATTTTTTTATTTCCAGTCAGCAAATTCATTGACGTTCTCTCCTGTCACCAATACAGGGGGAATATAAAGTTCTTTGGGAATGGTCTCACCGGCAGCAGCCTTTACCGCCGCCCGGGAGCAGAGCTCTCCTATGATAAAAGGGGTTTGGGCCACCGATCCTGCCAGGCTGCCGTCGAGGATGGCATCCTTGGCCTGGGCAATGAAATCAATGCCCACAACCATGACCTCTCCTTTTTTGCCCTTTTCTTCAATGGCTGCCACTGCGGCCAGGGCCATCACGTCATTGGCACACATGATGCCCTTGAGATCCGGGTGGGCCTGGAGCAGATTTGTGGTGATATCATAGGCCTTCTGGCGGTTCCAATTTCCAGGTTGCACAGAGACCAGGGAAACGGAAGGATCCTGGTCAAAGACTTTTTTTGCCCCGTTTTTTCTTGCTTGGGACTGGGGGGCACCGGGAAGGCCTTCGATGATGGCCACCTTTCCGCCGCCCTGACGTTTAAGCGCTTCTACAATATAGGTTCCCCCAATGGTTCCCTGGGCAAAAAAGTCCACCAGCGCAATATCAAAAGGATCGGCGCCGGCGTCCCGGGCGGCCTTCATGTCCACCCGGATGCTGTCGGTAATGGTGGCAATTTCCTTTTCATTGGCCTTTACAAGGCCCGGAATAAGGTTGTGCCGGGTGATGCTATGGGCCACAATGGCGCTATAATTTTTTGCAACCATATTTTCAAGGATGTTCAATTGAGCGGCAATACTGTTTTCCTGGGGGGCTGCCTGAACGTCCATTTGAATGCCCAATTCCTTTCCGGCAGCCAAATATCCCTCTTTTACGGTCACCCAGAAAGGGTTTGCCTCAGTAATGATGATGGCGCCGATGCGGGTGAATAGATCGACCTTAGGAATATCCCCAAGTTTTGCAAAAGATTCGGACCGGACCTTTTGCCAGCGGGTGGGTTCCGCGTTTAAGGTCCCTTGGACAAAAAAACTGACGGCAATTACCATCAGGGCCGAAAAGCCCCACACGGGTTTCAATACTCTCTCCATTTTTACTCCTTATAATTCGTTAATATCTTTGAGTTTTACCTCTTTTTATTCTGTCAGCCATTACCGCCAGAATGAAAACAATGCCGATGACCAGCTGCTGGTAATAGGAGGGTACATTGATGATGGTCAGGCCATTGGCAAGGGTCCCGATAATCAAGGCCCCCAAAAGCGTTCCCAGAAGACTTGCCTCTCCGCCGCTAAAGCTGGTGCCTCCCATCACTACGGCAGCAATGGCCTCCAATTCCATCCCAAGTCCTGCAATGGCTTCTGCGGTATTCAGCCGGGAGGTCACCACAATGCCAGCCAAGGCCGCGGCTATCCCTGAAAGCACATACACAAAAACCAGCACATGCGCGAGGGGAATCCCCATCAAAAAAGCCCCCCGAGGGTTGTCACCCACAGCCCGGGCATTGATGCCAAACCGGGTCCAGGCAATAATCACATAGGCAAGCCCCAGAACAACAAAGGCGAGGACAGCAGATAAGGGCAACGGGCCCAGCCGTCCGGTGCCCGGTATATTCCAGCAGTTCCCAGGGTAACGATGAAGGGGGATATGCCAAGCCGGGCGATCCCCATTCCATTCAAGAGCCCCATGAGAGCCCCGGACAATACGCCAAAAAAAATACCCATGGGCACCCCCAGTCCGGCCTTCATGGCAGCAGCCATAATGATACCGCTGAGGGCCAGAATGGAACCAATGGACAAGTCAATGCCCGCAGTGGCAATCACCAATGTCATGCCGGTGCCGGCAATAATGAGAACCGTTGATTGAACCAGAATATTGGTGGCATTTTCCCAGGTAGCAAAATAGGGGGACATGAAACTAAAAAACAAACCCATTGCAACCAGAAAAACAAAAAGCCCTATTTGCTGAAATTGATTGAACCGTGTCATTGATTTCAGCCCCTGTCCAAAAGCAAAAGGGCCGCCCCCATGGCGCCCATCATCTGGGGATCTTTCGGCACCAGAACCTGGCGATTCATTTTTTCTGCCACCAAATCCCGGATACAGGGATTTTTGGCCACCCCTCCTGAAAAAACAATGGGCCCCTGGGAGGAGACCCGACCGATCATGGCGGCGGCCCTTTTAACAACGCTTAAATGAAGGCCCCGGGCAATTTCCTGCCGGTCTGCGCCCTGGGCAATGAGGGAGGTAACCTCGGATTCGGCAAAAACCGTACACATGGAATTAATGCTTAAATCCTGATTTGCAGCCAGGGCAGCCACACCGAATTGGTCCAGTGAAAATCCCAGGTTTTTGGCCATGATCTCTAAAAATTTGCCCGTGCCTGCGGCGCACCGGTCATTCATTTCAAACTTAATCACCCGTCCTTTGGCATTCAGGGCAATGGCCTTGGAATCCTGGCCCCCGATATCCAGAATGGAAGCGGCATCCTCAAACTCATGGACAACCCCCCGGGCATGGGCCTTGATCTCGGTCACGGTTTGGGCATGGTCAAAGGCCATTTCAAACAGGCCCCTGCCGTACCCTGTGGCCATGATCTTTTCAAAGGTGCGCCCTTTTATCAGTGTTTGGGCCTGGGCCACGGGATTAAACCCGGTATCTGTTTTCAGGCATTCAGCTATTTGGCCGTTTTCATCGATAATTACCAATTCAATGGACCGTGATCCAATATCAATCCCAGCATAGGTCATGGGTACTCCTTCATCTTGGGTCTATATAAACGATTTAATTTTCAAAATCATGATCCGCTCCCCTGTCCTTGTTTCCTTTTTTCGTTTAATTGCAGGGGGGGGGCAAAGGTATTAAACAATCATCTCAAGAAAGGCCTGGACCCGGGTGGCAAGCTGGCCCAGATCATTTTGGGAATAGTCCGTTAAAATCTGGATATAGGGGGTGTCAAACCGGTCCTGAACCGCTTCTTGGAGTGTGAATGACTCCACATTATAAGTATGGCAGGCATTCCAGGTCAGATCAATGACCCCGTCCACCCGGTATTGCTCAATGAGGTCGCCGATAAGGTCCAGGCGTCGGGTATTGGGGCTCATACAGGCGCAGGCAATGTCCAGGTATTTCCGGGCCAGGCTGTCCATGGGGTCCTGGCCCTCTTTCACCCTTTTCCCCACGGGTTTGAGCCCGTTGCAAGTCTCCATGGCCACCACCACCCCGCCTTGTTCCTCAATGAGGTGGAGCAACTTTTTATTGGTGGTGGGACAGCCGGTGAGCAGTATTCTCGGCCGGTGTTTCATCTCGTTTAGAAAATCCTGGCCGACCCGCTCACGGATTTTTTCCATGGCCGCGGCCATGTCCTGAATCCTGGCCTCAAGATCGCATTCAAATCCCGCCATGGAGGTGATCCTATTAATCTCATATCCGTAGACCAGAGGAATCGGCCCGGTATTCATCTGATACACCTTTTCCACAGTCCTGCGAAGCCGGTTATAGAGCCGGATTTTTTGGGCCAAGGCCTCATCCGTGATCCTTGTGTCCATCTGGGTTTCCAAAAACTTTTTAACCCAGAACAATTCATCCTTCCAGACACCCAGGCTGATTTCAGGATCCGGACTCTGGGGCAACAGCAGCAGATGAAGAGGTTTGAGCCGAGGCAAAAGTTCAAACATCTTTTTTTTTCCCGTCACAGGTGGCATCGGCCAAAAGAAAGTCTGCCATGTGAAAATAGGGACAGGTATCTGCCAGGGCATGGCCGTAACTGGATTTTATCAAAGGACAAAGGACGGGGGGCAGATGGGCCTCGGCAGCGGTAAAAGAATCTTCAGACCCGGCGCACAGGGACACGGGTATGCCGCCGGCAGCCGCCACAATCTCTTTGGGGGTAAAGGCACAATAGGTGCCCACAACTTTATTTCCCCCAGCACTCAAGGCCACGGCCTGTTCATACCCCCTGTTCTCAATCTTTTTTAAATAAACATCGTCAAACAAAAGATAGGGCAAGGGCTTTTTAATGGCGTCTTGATCATTGTTCTTCATACCCGGTCAGAATCTCCCAGCTGTTCCACGAAGGCTTCTACCCTTGTTTTTATGGGCTCGACATCTTCCATGCCATAGTCTGTTTCAAGTCTCAGGCAGGGCAGCCCCTTTTCTTCCAATGCCTTTTCCACGGGAATGGCTTCCATGGTATAGGGCTGGCAAAATTGAAGGCCGTAATGAATCACCCCGTCTGCCCCATAGCGTTGGGCCATTTCAAGGATGTGATCCAGCCGTTCTTGATTCGGGGTAAAAATGGCGCAGTCCACCCCAAAATACCGGTCGGTTATGGCATCCATCAGGGCATCTACCGTAGTGCCGGAAACATCTGTAAGGTTTCGGCATCCCCGCTCGCCCACACAGGATTCTTCCCCCACAATCACGGCACCTGAAGATTCTATGATCCAGGGCAGCTTCCAATTGGGCACCGCCATGGGACATCCGGAGATGAGCACCCGGGGAATCCCGGGGCCGGAACCACCTTGTTTTTTTTCAATGCGTTTTTCCAATTCATCACAGATCGTGTTCAACGACTGGGTAAACCGGTCCGGATTGTCATAGAAGGCCACCTGGTTTACCAGCAGGGCATCCAGGCCGGATATGGGAGAAGGCTTAGCGCTTCTAATCTTTGCCAGGCGATGAAGGGCAGACCGCTTGGCATTCACCTGTTCGATGGCGGCCCCAAGGGACTCTTTTGTAATGCAAGTCCCGGTCAGTTCTTCCACAGCAGTTTTAAACCGGTTGTATTCCGATTTTAAAAGAATTCTGCCCTGGTCTGTTTTTATCTGGGGCAGGTCCATGATATACAGATTGTCCATGAGGTCGTTCATGGATTCATATGCTTTTTTCTTGCCGTCACAGGTGTTTTCCCCCACCACCATGTCTGCGGCTTCAAGATAGGGACAGACCTTTCCCAGTTTAAACCCCATGGCGGATTTGATCAAAGCGCAGGTATTTCTGGGCAGGTACTTTTCCACGGCATCCATGGCAAAATCAGCACCGGAGCACAGCCCCACCAGGGTGGCATTGGCCGCAAGAACGATCTCTTCTGGCACAAACACGCAATAGGAGCCGATAATTTTCCGGCCCGCCTTTTTTTCATCCAACAATTCCTTGATTCTCAGACCATGCACCTCGGACATGACAAAATCAAAATAAGCCATGCCTTCGGGCCGGTTTTCCTGGGCCAGGTAAATATCGGTATAGGCCGTTCCCAAAACAGTGAGCAGGGCGTCATGGGCCTCAAGATCCAGTCCAAGGTCCTTCCACATGGGTTCATAGGATTCTATCATTTTTTTCTCCTCTTCTTTGGGTATTCAACCGTTTTTTGGGTAGCGCATTTTTACTTTTATCCGCGTCAACTCATTTTTTTCACGAAAAAATATGCATTCCGCAGGATGGCGGTACAAGACACATATCCCTAATACAAACCTCCTTGGAGAATCAAATTCATAATTTGACTAATAAAATCCAAAACCCATTGAAAAAAACAATGGACCATTGGCATGACGCGCCTGGGTGTGAGCCACACGGTCATTCGCCGGCAGGACGCTGGCATGTTTGTCCGGGGCCTTGACCAGGTATCAGGAATGCGGAAATAAAAATAAGGAACCTGTTTGATTTCCCATCAGAATCGTATTAGACTTGGATCCGTTCTTTAGCCCTAAGGTTGCAACAAAAAAGTTCACCCGTATCTTGGAGAAAGCCATGTCTGAAAACGCATTCCAGGACTATTACCCCGCCGTACCCGGGTTTGTCTACGGCGGTCTTCTTGCCTCTTTAATCGACTGCCACGGTACAGGAACGGCGGCTGGCGCAACATATCGCCAACAGGGACGGCCCATGGATTCCGAACCTGCCCTGCGCTTTGTCACGGCCTCCATTCATGTGGATTACCTGGCCCCCACCCCCCTGGGAGTTGAGCTTGAAATCAGAGGAAAAACAGAAGAGATCTCCCCTAAAAAAGTGGTTGTCTCCGTCAAAGTCCATGCCAAAGGCAGGCTCTGTGTTAAAGGACGGGTGGTGGCAGCCCCCATGCCCGGTTCCATGCTAAACCTCATCAAAGGAGAAAATAAAAATGAATAAAATGGTTTTATTTGCGTTCAGGGGAGATCCCCTCTGCTTTATCCATGTGCTGCTCAACAGTATTGAAATGAAAGAAAAAGGACAGGAGGGGCTCATTGTTCTGGAAGGAGAATCTGTCACGTTGGTGGAAGAAATGGCCAAACCCGGACATTTTTTAAACACCCTTTACCAGAAAGCCAAATCCCTGAACCTGTTTTACGGGGCTTGCAGGGCCTGTGCCACAAAACTCAAGGCTATCGAGGCCATTGAAAAGGAAGGCATTGAGCTGGTTGGTAAAATGTCAGGCCATCCGTCAATGACAGATTTTACAAAAAAAGGATATAAAATTATAACCTTTTAACCCATCTATCGGTTAGGCCTTAGGACGGACCCCATCAGGTCCGTCCACGGGCAGTTCAATTACAAAAGTACAGCCTTTTCCAGGGTCTGACACCACGTCAATGGTACCACCGTGGTTTTCAGCAATGATAAAGTAAGAGACAGAAAGACCAAGCCCTGTACCGTCCCCGATCTCCTTTGTGGTATAAAAAGGTTCAAATATCCTTTGACGGACCTTTTTATCCATGCCCGGCCCATTATCTGCAACATGAATAACCGCCATGCGGTCCTTAAGGTCAATGGAAATGGTGAACTCAGGATTCCGGGACAGGGGGGGGCACCCATGGCCTGGGCGCCGTTTTTCAAAAGATTGAAAAAGACCTGCTGGAGCATGGACGGATGCCCCTTGATCCTTAAATCCTTGGCAGCATAATTGCGGATGATTTTAATATTTTTAAAATCATGCTTTTTTTTCAAAGAATAATCATTATAGGCCAGCTCAATGGCCTGGTCCACAAGGTCGGGAAGGTGGATCTCAGACAGATGGGCAGACTCCTGGCGGCTGAACGAAAGCATGTTGTCCACAATTGAAGCAGCCCTGCCCCCGGCCATGACAGCAGAGTCCATGAGCCTGAACATCCCGCGTTTTTCCATATAATTTTCAAACAGGTTTAAATCCAGGCCCAGCTCTTCTGCTGTTTCACGATTTTTGGGCAACTCAGGAGAAATCCTGTTTTTCATCACCTGGAGATTTTGAATAATCCCGGCAAGGGGATTGTTGATCTCATGGGCCATGCCCGCGGCAAGTCCGCCCAGGGAAAACATTTTTTCCGTCTGGATCATGCTCGCCTCCAATGCTGCCTGTTCGGTCACATCGTCAATGCGAATCACGGCCCCTTTCATATCCTTGGCCATCAGGGGATAGAGGGTAATATCTTCGTACCCGGGCCTTTTGTCATCCGGCCTTGCCACCCGGGCTTTAAAAAAAACCTTTTTATCCCCCACGGCATCTGCCATCTCTTTGGCCATCCATTTGAGATGGGGAAACCTGTCCTGGAACAAGCTGCCCCTGGCACGCTTTCCTGAAATCCCCGTAATCGCATCTGCCTTGAGGTTCCATTGGGTGATTTCCATTTCATGGGTGACGCCCACAATGATCGAGGGCATGGAATTGATCACATCTTCAAGATAATTCTGAAGGGAAACCAGTTCTGATGTCCTTTGGGCCACGGAGACCTCCAGCGTATCCCTGTGCCTGGCCAGGGAGGCTTCTATTTTTTTCCGGACCTGGATTTCTCCATGGAGGCTGGACAATGTGGTTTTAAGCCGGTCTGCCATCCGGTTAAAGGCCTTGGACAGGGCGCCGATTTCATCATTTTCATCTCCGCCTGTGATTCTGACATCCAGGTCTCCTCTCTCCACCTTGCCAATGGCATCCAGCATCCGGTCAAACCGTTCATAAACCAATTTTCTGAAAAAATAAACCACCACCACCCCAATGAGAACCAAAGAGACCAACCCAATGACCCCGGTGTACCAGCCGATCTTCTGGGCTGCCAGAAAGGCTTCATCCAGAGACTGGGTCACCACAAAAATCCATTTTTTATTTTCCAGGGTCTCATAGGCGGATAGCCATTGCCTTTGGATATAATCAAAGACAATGGACCCCTTGCCTGTGGCCAGAATCGTTTGTCCGAACTCATGGATACCAATCCAGGTCAGGGGAATGGAAGGATCTGAGACCGACACGACCAGACCGTCTTCCTGGGCCAAATAGGCAAATCCCTCCTGGCCCAGCTCAAAATCATGGATAAAAAAAGAACTGAACCCGGAAACATTGACGGCGCCGGCCAGAACCCCCACAATCTTCCCCCCCTTTCTCAGGGGGACTGAGATCACAAAGACCTTTTTTCCGGACTCCCGTGAGACAATAATATCAGGTTCATCAGAAAATCGCGTACCTGGACTGAGAAACATCACTGGGAAGGCAATAACACAGTAAGGATTTTTATGCTTGAAATGATGGTGTGAACATGATCATGTTCTAATTTTTTTGTGTTATTCGCACAAAATCGGAGAATGAATTAATGTCCACAAGCTTCATATACCATGCCTTTGGCCTTCGTGACTACTTTTATAAAACAACGCGTTTCATCGGTGGAATAATCACTTTTGAACTCATACCAAAACCGGAGGCGGTAAAATGCCCGGAATGTAATTCCAGGTCCGTCACCAGGAAAGGGATTGTGACAAGAGATCTCAGAACAATACCGGTAGGTTCAAAACCCGTGATTCTCAGGACGGCTATCCAGAGAATTTGGTGTTCGTTCTGTCAATTTGTCCGGCAAATCAAACTATCCTTTGCCCAGGAGGGGAAAAGCTATACCCGGGCTTTTGAACGGTATGTCTTGGAGTTGTCTCAGTTCATGACAATCAAAGATATTGCCATCCATTTAAGGATCAGCTGGGATACGATAAAGCAGATCCAGAAAGAAGACCTGCTGAGGCGTTATCGAAATATCCCCCTTGAGAAAGTCCGGCAGATTGCCATAGATGAAATTTCCATAGGGAAAGGGCATAAATACTTGACCATCGTGATGGATCTGGAATCCGGTAGAATTCTGCACGTGGGAGAAGGAAAAGGTGGTGAAGCTTTGAAATCTTTTTGGACAAAAGTGAAAATATCGAAAGCAAAAATCAAAGCCGTCAGCATCGATATGTCCCCGGCATACTTGAGTGCTGTTATTGAAAATCTTTCTGGTTCAGCAATTGTCTTTGACAGATTTCATGTTGTTAAATTGTTCAATGAGAAACTGTCGGATTTCAGGCGAAAGCTCTACAACCTTCTTGCCAATACCGGGCAACAAAAACTTCTGAAGGGAGTCCGGTGGCTTTTGTTAAAAAATCCCGAAAACCTCAGTGATGACAAGAAGGAGGCCCAACGGTTAGAAGAAGCATTGAAAATAAATCAGCCGCTATTGGTAGTCTACTACATGAAAGAGGAACTCAGGCAAATATGGAATCAAAAGAAAAAAGAAACAGCTGAAAAGATAGTCAGCAATTGGATCAATCTGGCCAATATTTCCAAAATTCCAATGTTGATGAAATTTGCCAAGACCTTGGCTGTGCACAGGCAAAGAATCCTTTCATACTATGATTACAGGATATCTACAGGTCCTTTAGAAGGGACAAATAACAAGATAAAAACCATGAAACGGAAAGCTTATGGATACAGGGATTCGGAGTTTTTCAGGTTGAAACTTTTGGACCTTCACAATAAAAGGTACGCATTAATCGGATGAACCTAATATCAGATATCCAGATTTCATTGTTGAGCGAGGCCTGAAAATATACCCTGTCCCCGGCATTGGAGGCGGTACCCGAAGATTGTGCCTCAATATAGGCCCCAAGCTTTGCAATGGTGTTCAGCTCCCTGAGCTTGAGGTCATCGGGCACTGAAAATTCAAACACAGATGCAATTTTCGCAAAGATCTCCACCTGTTTGACCGTGTCAATGCCAAGGTCCGCCTCAAGATCCAGATCATCTTCAAGCATATCCTGTTCATACCCGGTCTGCTCGGCAATGATCTGCCTGACCTTTGCCACGGGCCTGGCCGCAGGCTCAAGCACCTGGGCTGATGCCCCGGTCAAGGAAAGTGCCGGTAGAACAACGGATTTTTCAGCCCTATTGTTCTGCAAGGGTGCCATATTTTCATTGGCCGACACCATCTTATCCCGGGAATTTAAGGGGGCCTTGTCCCCGGCCACCAGGCAGAGAGTGTTGTCAATGGTCTTAAGTTCGGGATTCTGGGAGCCGGAAACCTGTCTTAGCCATTTTTGATAGACCCGGTTGCCTTTGACGGGATTTTCCTCCACCCGTTTGACAAATACAAAGGCAAAATGAGACCCAAACCCGGCCGCCAGATGAAGTCCGTATTCAGCGTCAATCTTTTTCTGGCCGGAAAAATTAAGCTTTCTAAACTCTTTTGGAATTTTGGAAAGATTGGCAATGGGCGGGGCTTTTCTCTTCTGCAAGGCCTTGACCATGACCACATCTTCCACAGCCGCTCCCAGGGTATGACCGGTAAATCCCTTGGTATTGGAAATGCATATTTTGCTCAAATGATTGGCAAAGGTGCTTTCCAGGGCCTGGACTTCGGCATCGGCACTTCCGCCCCGGGCCGGGGTATAGGTTTCATGGGACATGAACAAAAGTTTGTCCGCATACTGGTCCTTGGTCAGATGATTTTTTTTTCTCCACCTTGACGATAAATTTTTTCATCTCATAGGACATATGGGGCACATCAATATTGTAGGCGTGATAGGCGGAATTGGCAATGTGGGTGCCCAAAATCTCGCACTGGCCGTTCATGCCCCTCTGGGCGGCAGATCCTTTGTCTTCGATGACCAGGCCCACGGCACCGGCACCGAGGATGGTGCCGTTCCGATCCTCGTCAAAGGGTTTGGCTGCCTCGGAGATCCGCTTTTTAATGGTGGCGGCGCCCAGGGCTAAAAATCCCGAACCAATCCACTGGCCCTGGTGCGGGGATGTGGCATTCTCTCCCCCCACAACCAAGACCCGTTTGCACCGGCCCACCCGGATCCAGTCTTCGGCAATGCCCATGGCCAGAGTGGTGGAGGCACAGGCAGAAGAGACCAGGGTATTGGGCCCTTTGGCCTTGATGATCTGGGCCAGGTGGGCCGATCCCAGAGGACAGGCATTGAGCAGAAAATTTCTGTCAAACTTATAGGATCCAATATCCGCTCTTTTCCGGGATTTGGCCTTGAAAAACCAGTCGGTGAGCTCATCTTTGATCCCAAGATCGCTCACCTTTTCCATGAGGTAATAATAAATTTTTTCAAATTCCTCATAGGGTTTGAGAAACAAGGTTTCATAATAGTATTTTTCAAGTTCTGAAATCAGGGTCTCTCCGTTGGGCCAGAGCGAGGTAATGATGATGCCGGTATCCTCCTGCATCTCCTGGGGCAGGGCAAAACCGTCCGGAATCATGGAACGGCCGTCTTTGACCTTTTTGTACTGCATGACCAGAGGGATGTTGGCATCTTTGAGGGCCTCAATGCCTGCGGCAATGCCCATGGCCATGGCCACATCATATTGTTCTTTTATGCCGTATTCATCGGTGAGATTAAAATAGCCCAGCTGCCCTGCCAGATGGATCACATCCTCGGTTCGGGTAATCTGGACAAATCTGGCATTTCCGTCGGGCTGCTTGAACAATTTGGTGATATTCTTGTCGGTAAATCCTGCAAGGGCCCTTGAATCCAGGGGTTCAATAAAATTTTCCCCGTTGAGAATGGCATCAAAATTATCCTTGGCAAAGACCTAACGCCCCTTGCCGGGCAGCCCCACGGAAACGCCTGAAATCACAATCCCATCGGTGTTAAATTCAAACCGTTCCATGGCATCTACGGCCGCCTGTTCTTTAAGGCGCTTAAATTCCTTGAATAAAATCTGGTCAACTGCAGACTTGTTGTTTTGTTTAAAGGACTCAAAATCCTGAGACATTTCTATTGGGGACAGCTCCTCTTTATTTTCAAAATTTTCATTGACCGATTGGACAGGCCGCGGTTCAAACAGGCTGGAGCAGTCCATGAGATATTTGCGGCAGGCCTCAAACGACTCAAGTTCACCCTTGCGCCCGTCCACGGACACGGCTGTGCCGAACTCTCCGATATTGATATGTTTGAGCAGGTTGACCAGCAGTCTTGATGGCCCGATTTCAATGAAATGGGTCTGGCCGGACCGGTATACATATTCAATGGATTTTATAAATTCCACAGGGCTTGTGATCTGGCGGGCCAAAAGATCTTTTACCGCTTCCGGATCTTCAGGATAGGGTCTGGCCAGGGTATTGGAAATAATCCGGCCATAACCTGAGGAACTAAACTTCAATGTATCCAGATAGGTCCGAAGGGATGTTGCCGCCCCGTCCAGCATGGGGGTGTGAAAGGCGCCGGTGAGGTTGAGTTTTTTATACACCTCACCTTCCCTGCTTAAAAACTTGCAGAAAAGCTCAATATCCTGGGCCCGGCCGGAGACGGCCGTCTGTTTTTCCGAATTCTTGTTGGTGATATAAATATTGGAGACATAGGATTTGCGGATCAACGCCTGGGTGAGTTTTTCATTTTTAAACACCACCATGATTTTGCCCGGGTTTTCCAGGGTGCTTTGAAACATCAGATCCGACCGTTTGATAATCAGATTCATGGCATCTTCAAACCCGAGTACCCCGGAACAAAAAAGGGCGGTATATTCTCCCACGCTGTGGCCGATATAATAATCGGGTGAAAACCCTTCCATGGCCAGCCGGCTGCACAGCGCTGCAGAGGAAAGAAACACACTGGGCTGGGTGTTCTGGGTGGAGTTGAGCTGATCATCTTCTCCAAACATAAGATCCAGCAGAGAATATCCCCTGGATTTTTTAAAAATGGCTTCGCCCTTGTCCATCACCGATCGGATATGATCGTCAGACGCGTACAGCTCTTTCATCATGCCCGGACGCTGGGCCCCCTGGCCGGAGAGAAGGGCCACCATGCGCAGTCGTTTACCACGGGGGTCTGCGGAATGGGGGGTATCGGTCAGCACAAGATCTCTTGATTCAGGCGTTTGGTGTTCTTTGGACATGGCCGCTGCCGGGACTGCCATGGCGGCCGCCACAGGCGAATCAGCGGTTAGGGCAGGTTCAGTTCCGGCGGTATTTCCGGCCGGGTCCAGAGCTCTGGGCAGGCTGCCCATGATCAGATGGCCGTGGTTGCCGCCGATCCCATTGACATTGGCGGCAAACCTCAATGGTTTGCCCGGGGTCTGGTCAATCATCTTTTGGGCAGGCCTTAAATTTTCGCATTGATTGAGAATGGAAAATTTTTCATCATAGTTGAAATCCGGTAGAATTTTTCCCCTGGCATTCATGAGCATGAGCTTGGCCAGGGCCACGGCCGGGTTGGCTGCCTTGAAATACCCGAACTGGGGCTTGACATTCCCGCAGTGCATTTCATGATTAAAGCAGGCCTGGGTCACCTGTTTTTCAACCATATCCCCAAAAATATTGGAAAAGGCAAAGAGGTCCAGGTGGCTGACATCGGATTTTCTGACACCTGATTCTTCATAGGCCTTGTCAATCACATCCACAAAGGTCTTTTCAGAAGGTGCCAGCAGATGATCCAGCACGGAAGAGCTCATGGCGCAGGCATTAATTTCTCCGAGAATATCCATGCCCGACGCTTTTGCCTTTTTCAGGGTGGTGACCACATGGATGGCCGCCCCCTCTCCCATGACATACCCCCTATCCCTGGAATCAAAGAAATTGCAATCCCCCGGGGACAAAAGCCCCAGGCGCTTGAAAGCCATGAGCACGGCAGGGTAAAGGTTGCAATCCACCCCTCCGGCCAGAACAAAGTCAAGATCCTTTTGTTTCAGATGGCGGATGCTGTTGCGGAATGCAATTGTGGCAGAGGCGCAGGAGGCATCCACCACGTAATTGGCACCGTTCAGGCCGAAAAAATTGGCAATCCGGCCTGAAATAATATTGGACAAAAGCCCGGGGGTGGTGTCTTCATTATTTTCCGGGATACTCTTTTTAATGGCATCCACCATGGCACGGGACAGATTTTTACCCACGGTCTTGTCCAGGCCCGGGCAATTTTCAATGAGATTGCCGATAAATTGTTTTCTCACCCGGATGATATTCCGGCTCTGGCGCTCTCCTGCAATGGTGCCGAGAATGACCCCGGTTTTTGCCAGTTCGGTTTTGGCATTTAAAAGCCCTGAAGAACTCAAGGCATTGTCTGCCGCCTCAAGGCCGAATATCTGACCCCGCTCCACAGATGCCACCATCTTGGGAGGCATCCTGTACTTGAGGTTGTTGAATTTATGGCCTTTGACCATGCCGGCCTTGACCATGGGCAAATGGTAAAACGAATCCTTACTTTCATCTGCATAGGCCTGATTGTCAAACCGGTCCACGGGAATTTGGGCGAGCTGCTTTTCCCCGGATTCAAGTTTTTCCCAAAATGTGTCACTATTGGCAGCCCCGGGCAAAAATGTCCCCAAACCGGCCACCACAATACGGTCATCATTGAAATCATAGGCAAGGTCCTTGAATATATTTCGCTTCAGGGGATCATATTGGGAGGTCATCTCTTCGAGCACCAGATGGTAATTAATGCCGCCAAATCCATAGGATGAAATCCCGGCCTTTCTGCTGGCCTTGTTCTCAGGTTCCCAGGCCTGGGCATCCTTGACAATAAAAAGAGAAGAATCATCCAAATGATGATCTTCAGAAAGCTGTTCAAACTGTCCGTTGGGGGGAAGCATGCCCTTGTTCACGGCCAGAATTGCCTTTAACATGCCCGCAGCACCGGCACATCCCAAAAGATGTCCGATCTGTGATTTAATAGAGGAAACCCCGGCCCGGGCATCTTTGTAGACCGCATCCAAAGTGGTCAGCTCCACCTGGTCACCGACTGTGGTGGAAGTGCCGTGGGCCTCGATAAACCCGATATCTTCCAGGGTGATCCCGGGGCGGACCGCCTCAAAACAGCGTTCCAGGCTCAAGACCTGGCCCTTGGGGTTGGGAGCGGCAATGGACTTTCCCCGCCCGTCGGAACTGGATCCGATCCCGTTGATGATCCCGAAAATCTTATTTTTATCCCGGATGGCATCCTTCATCCGCTTGAGCACATAAACCACGGCACCCTCGCCCAGGACAAACCCGTCAGCCCTGGAATCAAAGGGGAAAGAGCCTTTGGCCGACAAGGTCCCCATCTTGGCAAACCCGACAAAGGATTCAGGGGCCAAATGGGTATTGACCCCGCCCACCACCACCTGGTCATGGTCCCCGGATAAAAGTTCACCGCAGGCCTCATCAATGGCGATCATGGAAGAGGCGCAGGCAGCATCCACAATATAGTTGATCCCCCGTATGCCCAGATATCTGGCAATTCTTGAGGCTTCAATATTCAAAAGGATCCCGTGTACCGGATTATACCCCTTGTTCTCCCCTTCAAGGCCTGCCTTGAGGGCATCTTTTACATCCTGGATTTGTGCCTGGCTCAGATCTGAAAAACCAGGCAGTTTTTCCAGCATGGAGACCAGTTCCGGATACCAGTATTTGAGCTGAAGGTCGTTTCCCAGCTCATTTGACAGGCAGGTGGCAATGATCACGGCTGTCCGTTTGGGATCATCACAGATCATCTTATCATTTTCATCCAAAAGCCCTGCACTTTCCACGGCTTTATACGCTGTGGAAAGCACCATTTGCTGGCTTCTGGACAAATGTTTTTCCTTGCCGTCAAGATAACCAAACCGTTCTTTGTCAAACTCAAATCCCTTGATATGGCCGGCAAGATCAGTATAGGTTTTGTCTTCGGCCTTTTTATCCGGATCATAGTAAAGCGCCCGGTCCATACGAGAGTCCGGCATGGGCGAAATGGAGTATTGCTTGTCAACGATATGGGCCCACAGCTCTTCCGGGGTGTCGGCATCCGGCAAGGTGCAGCCCATGCCCACCACGGCAATCTCGTCATGAATCCTGTTTTGGGGACTTGAAAAAATCTCCAGACCGTTTAAATGCCTGAACATCAGAGATTTACCTGCAAAATACTGCTCATAGATATTTTGAATGGAAACCGGTTCCTTAAAAAAGGCCAGGCTGTCCCCCACCAGGAAATTTCCTTTTTCCCTGTGCTCCTCACCCTCAAACCAGGTATAATGTTCCTCTCCAGGCTGTTTAAAATCAGGTAAAAATCCCTTGGCACCGATGAGGAGGGATCCGATATTCTTCTTTTCAAAAGCGCGCTTCCGGTCTGACAAAGAGCGATTTTCCCGGATCATCCGGGCAAAGGGGGTGGGTGCGGTTCTGGAGGCAAGCCCTAAAGTCCTGCCGATGACCACGGTCTCATTTTGTTCCAGGATAATATCCTGATATTGCTTCTGAACCGCCCGTGTCTCTACGACTTCATTTGAAAAAATGATAGGCAGTGCCCACCTGAAGGCCGATCCTGGCCCCTTTGGCCGCCAGAAAAGAGGTCAGGCCAGAAATGAAAAACGAGGCATAACAGGTGGTAATCCCCCCGGCAAATACCAAAAAAAGACCTGAAAGATCCCGGCCGGTATTGATAAGATCGGCAATGGCTGCCTCCCAGAGCACCATTGAGGTCAAAGACCCCACATGCCCGCCGGCCTCTCCTCCTTCAAAAATAAACCGGGTACATCCGTTTTCCAAAGCATTTTTCATCATGGAAACCGAAGGGGTATGCAAGTATGTTTTTGTGCCGGCCTTTTCCAGTTCTGCCACCTGGGAGGGGACGCCCCCGGCAAACAGGGCATAGGGCACCTTATGTTTTTTGACCATATCCAAATGGTTTTGCACCTGGGGGTTAAAGGCCTCTATCCCCACAAGGCCGGCCCCGAAATTATCCAGTTTGTCAGCCCCGGATCGGATCATCTTGTCGGCCAGATCCACAGGCAGGCTGCCCACGGCAAAAAAAGGAAGCGCGCCGGCTTTCAGCACCTTGGAAGCAAAGGCGGGATTGTCTGAAATATTAGCCATGGGTCCCTGGATCAAAGGATATTGGATATTCTGGTCCATGGCAAATTCAGAGTTTTCCCGGACCGGATCATGCTGGTCCACCAGGTCCAAATGAATCCCCAAACGCGTAAAAAACCCATGAACCATCTGGGATAAGGAGTTTGAGTTTTTGACAAAATCCTTGGCAAAAAGACTATCCTGGCCCAGGTAAAACAGGGATTGGAAAAACTCAGCTTCAGGATCATCAAGGGCGGTTAATTCTTCTGCAATACGCGGATAAATATCCCCGGTTTTTTCTTGAAAAAGGCGTATGGCCTCTTGTTTCAGGTCTTTGACAATCTTTGTCCCAAGTTTTGCAAACACCCTGAAAATCACATTTTTTCCAAACCGGATCTGGGTGGAATCCCCTTCGTCCACATTGGCCAGGACCTGTCTAAACCGGTCTGAAACCGGAGATTCCTCGGCCAAAAGCATCCGGCTGTCCATGACAAACCCTGCAACCCCTGCGGCCAACATCCCGGCAGCCGTATACTGTCCTACCCCGCCATGGACAAAAACGGGCAGACCGCTGTTTTTCAGATACCATTGCATGAGAATAAAAGACGAATACCGGGACACTCTTCCACCGGCTTCATTCCCTTTAACCACCAAGGCATGGGGCTCTATTTCTCCAATGACCTCATTGAGCCCTATATCCAGAATTTCGAGAAGGATCTTGGTATCTCCAAAATCTTTCAGGCCTGTTTTTAGGTCAAAGGAATCATCTTCCGGGTCAACAGGAACCACCAGAAGATCCAGATTCAGCAGATTTTTCTGTTTCAGCTCATTGATAATATTCTTGTCAAAACAGGCCAGCCTCAAACCGAACCCAAGCCCCTCTTTGGAAAGCAGCGAGGCTTTTTCAAGGATATCTTCCCGGGTTAAAAACTCGGTGTCAAACACGGGCAGGGCACCGGCCCCAGATATTGCCTTGATATATTTGAGGTCAAAAACCTTAGAGGGGGTATAAATCATCAAAGGCAGTCTTGAGCCCAGTATTCTTCTGATCATTGTTGAATCTCCGTAAAATATTTGTGCCAATTCCAAGATCAATGCCCCAAGGAGAAAACCGAGGATAAAGAACACAAGACCTTGAAATAATAAGTTTTTTTTAAGCACCTCACTATACGCCCCCCGAGTGGCTTTGGAGTTGCCTTGCATTTTATGAACATTCAATGTACAATTTTGCACACCTTTTATAGAAAAGACTGAATATGCCTCAAAGACAAACCATACTGACACTGGACAGAGAAGAGAGACATTTTTTTAAGACGGTTTACAATGCCGCCTTTGCCAACCCTTTTTCCCGGTTAAGGGAGCGGCTGGACCGGCGGATTGCCGGCCTGATCTCCTCTGCCTCCCGAAGAAAAAGCAAGGATGACTGCGTGCGGGAGGTGGACCTACGCTTAGACCTGCTGAAAAGGGCTAACCGGGCTGATATCAATGCCTATCAGGACTCGGACAGAGAAATTTTAAGGGTGGTCTACCTTTTTGATATTTTCCACAAGTTCAGGGAAAATTTTGACAACCACATCAAAACCCAGCTCCAGGCCAAAGATACCCCCATCAAAGTCGATTTTGTGGATGATGCAAAACAAATCTGGCTGGATAAAGGGTTTGATCCGGATAAATTTTACCATTATTTTGCCCTGTCTTTTCAACTGCGCAGGGCCTTTTATTTTATTTCAAACAGCCTGGTGGGTTCAAGCCCATGCATGCGCACCCTGAAAAAACATTTATGGTACAATGTGTTCACCCATAACATCGGACTGTATGACAAATATTTATGGAACCGGATGGAAGATTTTTCCACTCTGCTTCTAGGAGAGACAGGCACGGGCAAGGGAACAGCGGCCAAGGCCATCGGCAGCAGCGGGTTTATCCCATTTGATCCTGAAAAAAAACGATTTGCCCAAAGCTTTACCCGGGCATTTTCCTCCATCAACCTTTCCCAATACCCTGAAACCCTGCTGGAATCAGAATTGTTCGGCCATACCAAGGGCGCATTCACAGGGGCGGTTGAAAATTATAGGGGCGCATTTAACCGGTGCAGTCCCTACGGGGCCATCCTGCTTGACGAAATCGGAGAAATCCCCGGACATGTTCAGATCAAACTGCTCAGGGTCCTCCAGGAAAGACATTTCACCCCAGTGGGCGCCCATGAATCATCCCGGTTCAACGGCCGGGTGATTGCCGCCACCAACCGGCCCAAAAAACAAATCGTCGGCGGAGAAACATTTCGGGATGATTTTTATTATAGACTCTGCTCGGACATCATTGAAGTCCCCCCTTTAAGCGTGCGTATCAGTGAGGCCCCGGAAGAGCTGGACCATCTTCTCGGCTTTATCATAGAGCGGATGACAGGCGCCCATGCTCCGGATCTTATTGAAAAAATAAAAAGAATTATTGACCGAAACCTGGGAAAACATTATCAATGGCCAGGTAACGTGCGGGAACTGGAGCAATGCGTCAGATCAATCCTGCTCAGAAGGGATTATACGGGCAAGGAAACCCTGGATACCGATCAAACAGACCTGGCACAGGTTCTGGGCAAGGGTATCCGGGAAAAGAGCATTGCCGTGCCCGATCTTGTGTCAGGCTATTGTAAACTCTTGTACGATGCATTTGGCACATATGAAAAAGTGGCCCGGAAAACCGGGCTGGACAGGCGGACCATTAAAAAAGATATAAACTATTATACCCAAGGATAAGCATCCATGCTCCATTTTCTTCCTTCTCCGGTCAAAGGCATTCTCTCCTTTCTTGTTTATGCATTAAACACCATCCTTTTGACCGTTCCTCTCATCCTATTGTCCTTTTTCAAATTTCTCATTCCGGTCAAAGGATTCATTGTGATCCTCGACAAAATACTCATCAGCATTGCCACCCTGTGGATCAGCATCAACGGGCTCAACTCCCGTATTTTCAGCCAGATCCGCTGGGATGTGACCGGGCTTGCCCAGCTCAAAAAAAAAGAGTGGTATCTGGTCATCTCCAACCACCAGTCCTGGGTGGACATCCTGGTCCTTCAAAAAGTGCTGAACCGCAAAATTCCCATGCTCAAATTCTTCCTGAAAAAAGAGTTGATCTGGGTTCCCTTTCTGGGCCTGGCCTGGTGGGCGCTTGATTTTCCGTTTATGAAACGTTATTCAAAAAAATTCTTAGCGGCCAACCCCCACCTGGCAGGCAGGGACCTTGAAAGCACCAAAAAGGCCTGCGAAAAATTCAAACACACCCCGGTCTCTGTGATGAACTTTGTTGAAGGGACCCGGTTCACACCGGAAAAACATGAAAAATTCAACTCCCCGTTCTCCAACCTTTTACCGCCCAAGGCCGGCGGAATCGCCTTTGTCCTGGGGTCCATGGGGGAATACCTTCACAAAATCATCAATGTCACCATTGTCTATCCCAACGGGATCCCCACATTCTGGGACTATATCTCCGGCAAGGTCAGCCAGATCATTGTGGATATTGAGGTGACTTCGACAGGACCGGAACTCATGGGGGATTATTTTAGCGACCCTGGGTTCAAACAAGAGTTCTGTGACTGGCTAAACCGCCTCTGGGAGGAAAAGGAAAAAAAGCAAAAGCAGATCATGCCCATAAAGGGATGATTCTATAGACCATGGGGAATTTAATAAATTCAGCCCTGTCGGCCTATTGACTGCAAAAATTAATGATGCTGTTGAGGATCTCCTTGACCGGGTCACCTTCGGCATCGGCAATAGTACAATTGGAAAGAACGACAACGGCAAGACCTTTGTTTTTCACATAACACATCTCTCCGTGGAATCCGATAACAATACCATTAGGCCAAATCTTTTCAGGCTCATTGATCACTCCGGCAGTGTAATATATATTTTTTCAATGCTCATCCCTTTGTGAGCATACTCTTTCACGGACAGAGGAACGGCCTGATCCGTCCCTACAAGCCTAATCCATTGGCCAAGGTCCTTTGCAGTTGACACAGTCCCCCTGCACTCCAGACATAGGAAAGATCAAGATCAGAATAGTCTTGGATTGTATCCTTTTCATTATCAAGGTGATAGCCCCGGCTGATAATGTAATCCCCCTCAGAACCTGGTGCGATAAAGGTAGCGCTAAGTTTATGGTGAAGAAGAAGTCTTTTATGTATGAATTCCCCATAGACCGCATATTTTACAAAGCGTTTTTGCCTTAGCTGCAAGGCACAGACCGAGAAGCCGTAGTCCTTTACTGCGAGCGGACTTTAACCCAGCAGATGAGGTAAAACGCTTTGCCCGGAGGGTTAGGTTTTGTATAATGGAAAACGACTTAAAAAACGACACAACCAATTGTAATAATATGTTTTTTTGACAAAACACTTAAAAGTTCATGAAATATTCGGGATAGCATGTACCAAAAAAGCTGATTGTTATTACACCCAAACATAGTATGGTCTTGATATGCACCTCGGCACTTTTACAGATTCACCGCTCAAAGGGCAACTATTTTTATACACCTGAAAATTAAAGTTCGAGGGAATGTTCAGAATTCTGTGTCACGGTTTCGGTTCCCGGATCTGCCTCAGCGCCAGCGGAAGTAAAAGTCAGGTCCGAGAATGGGCCTTCAATCAGCCACGTCGGAGGAGTTGACTTTTGCTGGAGTGGAGTTCCTGGAACCATCTTTTCCATCTGTAAATAAATCCTTATCAAATTCCCAGCTCTTTATCCAGCCGGCCTTCAAAGAAAATTGCCAACTGGGAAATTGTCAGTGACCAATTTTGAATCGGCATTGTCCATTTTTTACTGGCGTTCTGGATCCCCATGTAAAGCAGCTTTAACAGGCTGTCCTGGTTCGGGAATGATCCCTTTGTTTTGGTCAGTTTTCGAAACTGTCGATGCACAGCCTCAATGGTATTTGTGGTGTATATTATCCGTCGAATCTCTTCTGGATATTTAAAGAAATGACTGAGGCGTTCCCAGTTGTTCCGCCAGGATTTTATCACAATCGGGTATTTGTCATTCCATTTATTTTCCAAGATATCCAGTTCTTCTTCGGCCAGATCCTTATTGACCGCTTTATAAACACGTTTTAGATCTGCCATAAATTCCTTTTTATTTTTGGAACCAACGTATTTCAATGAATTTCGGATCTGGTGGACTACGCAGAGTTGAACTTCTGTGTCCGGGAATATGGTCTCAATGGCCTCGGGAAAACCTTTTAGACCATCAACACAGGCAATCAGGATATCTTTTACCCCTCGGTTTGAAAGGTCTGTTAACACCTGCAGCCAGAAGTTCGCACCCTCATTCTCGGATATGTACAGCCCAAGAACCTCTTTGCGGCCCTCGATATTCACCCCAAGAATTGTGTAAACGGCTTTGCTGCCGACCTTTCCGTTTTCTCGTACTTTATAATGTATGGCATCAAGCCATACGATTGGGTACACATTTTCCAACGGCCTGGCCTGCCATTCTTTGACGGTATGGATGATTTTATCGGTAATGGTGCTCAGAGTGGCATTTGAAATCTCAAGTCCATAGATTTCCTGTAAATGGGAAGCCATATCATTATAACTCATGCCCAGGCCGTAAAGGGCTATTATCTTTCTTTCAATTTCATCGCTGAGCGTTGTCTGATGTTTTTTGACGATCTGTGGAGAGAAGGTTCCGGCCCTGTCACGCGGGGTTTTTAGCTCAAATTTACCATCCAGGGATTTAATGGTCTTTTTGCTTTTTCCATTACGGCGGTTGGCAGAAACTTCCTGCCCGAGATGGGACTCCAACTCTCCTTCAAGAGCAGCTTCAGCAAGATTTTTGATTAATGATGTAAGGACGCCGCCCTTACCTGTGAAGGGTTTACCTTCCTGGATGCCTTTAAGGGCTTTTTGAAAATCAAATTCGGTGTTTTCTTCGGTCATGTCAGTTCTCCTTATTTAGCTGAGTATATCAGCTTTCATTCAACTGACACAGAATTTTGAACGCCCTCAAGTTCGATCAAAAAATTTGCAGTTTTATCTGGGCAAAACATATTCAAAACCCGATTTTCACCATGGGCCAAACCAGGTCATGCAAGTCAGCTTGACTCTGGAAGAATCAATATATCAAAAAAATCTCTCCTTTTTGCATTCCAGACCAAGACAATGGCTTGACTCAAACGCCTTAACATGGCATTTATCTTTTTTTTATCACCCTGAATACATATAAAGAAGCAATGAAACACCCCTTTGATAATCATCATCACAGGCTCAGTGCACCGACAAAACAACCTGCCAAAAAACAATTTTAATGTGAATATACAATTTTTTTTAGTTTCCGGAGTAAGAATATCATGACAAACACCTGTTCATTGGAAGATGCCGCGCTTGTGATCGAAGTTGGGCCGAACCAAGTTTTAAAAATCATGGATACCCATCCCAATATTTTCTCAGAGGTTAAAACAGGGAAAAACACACCCAATCTCCGTGTGTCAGTATCGTCTTTGCAGGCATTTAAAGATCTGTATAAGGATGCCTACTCATTTATTGAAATCGCCAAGCGGCTGGGCGTATCCATTAATAGAATCCAAAAAGTTAAAAAAACTCCGGGCTGCCATTTGTTAAAACGCTCTTTTTATTCACAGCAAATCTGCCCCAAATCCGGCAGACCCCTGACCCAACGAAATTTCCCTAAAAAAGATGCTGAAGAGTTTATTGAGTATTGTGAAACCCGGGCAATTTTTAAGTTCATGCAACCCAGCGTAAAACTCGACCCTTTTACATATGCCACCTTAAAAAGAGAAAATATCATCTGTGCATCCAAAGCATACCGATTTAAAGATGCAGCCCAGGACGGTTTAAATCCCCAAAAATATAAAATTTCGGATATTGCCCCTGGAAGGTATATTGGAAAATTGGTTTTCAAGGTCTGGGGAAGAAAATCTGCTATTCATTGTTTTTTTATCCTTGAAAATGATAAATTCATAAGGTTAACAGCGTTTCGGCCCCATGCCACCCCGTGGAGAGGGTATACCCCCCGGGATGGCAGGATGGATTTTTCCACACCCGGTATAGAAGGGACACGATATAAAATTACCACAGACTTAACTGAGCGGGGCGTTGTTAGTTTTATATCGGCAAGGGCAATTTAGACAGCCGCCGGATACCATTTCCCTTGCAATCCTGCCAATGTTCAGGATAACCTGGCAAATGAACTGACTTGATTTGCACCCAAAAGGGTAAACCAAGGAGGGTTGAATGATCAGGCCCGAGCAGATTTCCTTTTTCATATCAGGAAAAAACCAACCGATTTGCCCCGGGTCTCCTTTGTGGGACCTGTCGTTACCCGGTAAAGACCAATCGCCGGGCACCTTGGCCGTGGGCCAATATTTTCTTGCAGCTGAACATTTTCTCACAAACACGGATAATCCGGCCCTTGAAAATGCCGTAACCACCCTCACCGGAAGCCATGGGCAGGTCAAGGGTCTGAATATTTCCCTGGAAAAACACGGGGCATTTTACCATCCCCTAAAAATTACCGTAAAATCCAATGACAACCACGGCTGTACCCTGGTGCTCAACGGGGCGGTTGACCGTCCCGGCCTGGACCTTGTTGAGCAGGAATGCCAGCTGATGGCGGATTTGGGTGCTGCCTTCACTCCCTGCTGTCTTCCCAAAGTATTTGGAGCGGGCCGGCAGAAAATCAGAGGAATGGAAACCGCCTTTTTTTTAGGGGAATGGCTGGAGGGATTTTATGAATTTCACGTGACCCGGACCGGGAAAAAAGAGGGCATTGCGGTTTGGGGAAAAAATCTGCAGGACCTTTCCTATGAAACGGCAGCCCCGCTCTATGAACAGGCGGCCCACATCCTCACCTTATATTATGATGTCAGCACTGGCGCATCTATTTTCCCCTGGCATCATGGGGCTGGTGACTTTGTGGTAAACCCCACAGCAGCTGGATTGCCGGTACGGCTGATCACGGCCAGGGGGTTTTCGCCTCTTGCAGAGACGAAATCCTGCAAGGATGCCAGACTGCCCTCCCTGTTGTTTTTCTTTCTTTGCACAATTCTGCGTATGCGGCTGGACCGGCTGGATGGCACCGGCCCTGCCGTCTTTCTTAAAAAACAAGTGGCACAGGCATCCGTAAACGGGTTTTTCAAGGCCCTGGCCGGCAAGGCTGAGGCAGGTCCGGGACAGAGTGCTATGGATAAAGGATTTTTCCAGGACCTGCCTGAAATCTTTCATGAATTTATTTTAAATTTCAGTTCAGATCAGCTTGAGGCAATCACAGCCAGGATGGTGAATTCATGGCATGCCGGCCCATCTGAATATGACCTTATCCAAAAAAATATTAGGGGTCACACGAATGAAATCAGCCGAATTCTTAAAAACAGATGAAATATTAAGGAGATATCAAGGGGACGGAGAGAACGAAGGGAGGCACTGATTAAAAATGTCTGCACGTCAGGTCTAAAAACTCCCCACATTCATCTGGTAGGTGGTCCGTTCTTCACCGCTGTCATCGCTTTTAAACAAAACCTCACTGATTTTGGCATGCCGGATCATCTTGTCCACGGTGTATTCGCTGTGTTTTCCTGAAATAACAGTCCCTGCCATAATAACGCCGTCCACAGCCACCACCGATTTCCCGGGATTCCCTTTGGACCATTTAACCAGATTATTTTTTTCCTCAACCAGAATATCCCTTGATTTTTTTAACTTTAAAATATTCCGGGTAACCTGTTCAATCAACTTGTCAAAGGCTTCACTTTTTTCAAAACAAAGATCAAGATTTTTTTCAGCCTCTTCAACCTTGACTCCCAGTTCGGCAAGTCTGGGCTTGATCTGGTCCACCTCATCTGAATGGGCCGGATCTTTGAGTTTTTCTTCCATTTCCCGCTGTTCCAGCTGGGTCCTGTCCTGAATATGAGCCAGCTTTGTAATTTCCTTTTGAAGCTCAGCGTTCTCTTGTGTTATCTGTGATTTTCTCTCTTCAAGGCCCAAAATTTTCTCCTTGATCTTTGCCACATTGACCTTGTTTATTTTCAACTCCTTTTGGGTAAAGGCATCGTGTCCCACCTTGATGTACGAGGCAGAAGCCATTTCAGTACCGATATTTTTGGCTGAAAACCCCATTTTAGCAGAGACCTTGGATGAAATCAGCTTGCCATTCACAATGGAACAGGCGCCTGAAGACTCAATGGCGGAATCCACAATTTCTTTTTGAACAAACACGTCTCCCATGCAGACAATGGTGGAATTATGAATAAACTTGGCATAGACATTACCACGGGCATAGACATGGCCTTCATTGATACCGCCGACCACCTTCAGATCGCCGTCGGCTTCCACACTCCCCCCGTCCAGCTCCACCGTGGCAATATCGTTTCCTCTTACCTTGAATCCTGATTTAATGCAGCCTTTGACATTGACATTGCCGTCAAATTCAATATGCCCGGTTTCAAAATCCACATCTCCGGAAGTGATGTATTCATCATGGACAAAGATAACTCCGGCCAAAGAATACTTGGGATAGCCCCTGAGTCCTGCAAGAATTTTAAGCCCGTCTTCGGACAGGACCGCGCCCTTGCCAAACTTGAGGGCCTTGTCCTCTCCCTTGACCGTTTCCACTTCATCACCATAGATGTTCTGACCCCACCGGGCCTCGACCTTGGGCGTTTTTTCCGCAAGCACCGTTCCCTTTTCAACCAAAGGGATATGCCCTCTTTCCTTAAAATCAATGGTGCCGTCTTCGCCCATGCCCCCGGCTTTGAGGTAATCGATGTTAAAAAAGAATTCAACTTTTGCATCCTGCCCCTGGATGGCCCGAATACCTTTGGCAACCCGAAATGCCTGGGTCTTGAATCCCGACGACCGGATAAATCCGTCGATCAGGTCATCGGCCACCACGCCTGAAATAATCCCCCGGTCGAATAATTCATCTCGGAGATCAAAGGCCAGCACGTCTTCGTCAAACTCCGGGGACTTGGACAAAAACGCAGACATAAAATCACTGGACACCTGAAGCTGGACTCCGCCGGTAAGCATCTCAGGTTCCAGAAGGGTCGGTTCTTCAGCCTCCTGGGGAGCCGTGCCTTCTTTTGGGGTTGAATTTTCATTGTCCGCCTCATCCTGGTTTGAAACTGCCGGATCCGCCAAGGCCTCAGTCTCCGGGAGTTCTGTTTTCCCAAACGATTTTTCAGATGCCTGATCCCCCGCAAGGGCTTGGGATGCCGCCTTGCGATACCGGTTCTGAAGCTTGAGAATATAGTCGCGCTGCTTAATTGTCAGCAATCCTGCTTCCACCATCATATCACCGATCAACCGGGGTTTTTGACGGGTTTTCAAGTCCGCCTGCTGCTCCTCCAATGCCAGGTCCAATACACTTTTATTAATAAACCCCTTGGCCATGGCAACGGCACCAAAGGTATATTCTTTCTGGCGAATGGAAACGGCTTTGGCCGCCAGGGTCAGGCGCTTAATGTTTTTCTCGGAAATCAGTTCTTTGGATAAAAAATAATTTTTCAGTGCGGCTTCAATATTTTTGGATCCCTGACACTGGGTCAGGGCGACCTCGAGTTCGGCCTTGGTCACCAATTGATTTTTCAATGCAAGCATCCCGATCAGGGGCACTTTTTTCTTCTTTCTATACTTGTCTGTCATGACGCCTCCAAGGGAATTTAGGTTAAATCACAGCAGCCATAACACCAGCCAGCAAAAAACTTGATTCAAACAAAAACTCATAGGGACTGCCGGATAAAAAACTATCCTCCCGAAATAGTCTGATCAATAAAAGCATAAAAACAGGGACCAAAGCAAGCCAGAACACCATATTTCCCCGGGGAAAAAACATTGCTGCCAAAGGCATTGCTGCCGTCAGTATCAGACAGGCTCCAATCACCGTAAAGCTTTTTGTCTCGCCCAGGAGAATGGGAAGGGTTTCCTTGCCGGCAATCCTGTCGCCCTGAATTGCCAGAATATCCACAAAAGCCGTCCTGGCAAAGGCCAGGCCTGTTGAAAAGCCAAAGGCCAGACCTGCGGCCCCAATTTGGCTTTTTTCCACCACTGCCGGCAAAAGACTGGTGACAATGCCCCAGGCCAAGGCAATGAGGATGGTTTTTGATCCGGGCACATCTTTAAAACTCTGAATACGGCTGCCCGCGAAAAAGGCCGGAATAATGTTCAGATTATAGGAAAGTCCCAAAAGGCTCATGGCAGACAGCACCCCGAAACAGACCAGGCCCTGGGTATAGGCCAGGTAAAGCCCTGCCCCTCCGGATACAAAGGCCAGGGCCCGAAGATAAATTCCGTATTTTCTATAAAATGCAGCACGGTCCGGTTTATTATAGGTGTCTGATCTAATGGTCATCAGATTGTTCATAATCTGCATGGACAAGACATAGAGCATGGCAATGGCGGCATAGATAAGGGTATTGGCCCCGCCCTGGATTTCAGCTGCCCCATATGTCAATCCAGCCGCACCTGCGGCCAATAAGAGGTTGGTCTTGAGCAGCACATCAAGCCCTCCTGTCAATTTTCCCAGCAGAGGCCGCTTATGCTTTAATGCATGATCCACCTTTTGGCAGGTATCTTTAATAATCCAGTTGGGGGTGGATGCTCCGGCGGTGATGGCAATGGAGTTTGCCGAGACCAGGGCCTTATAATCTATCTCTTTTGCATCTTCAATATGGGTGGCCTGGGTGTGGGTTTCCCTTGCCACCTGGGCCAGGCGCTTTGTGTTCCCGCTTTGTTTGCCCCCCACGACAATCACTGCATCATGGGTTTTGGCAAGTTCCCTGACCTCGTCCTGCCTTTTTTCCGTGGACCCGCAGATGGTGTCAAATATTTTATAATGGGGTGCATGGCTTGCGCAAAAACGTTTGATCTGGTCATAAAATTTTGTATTCTGGGTGGTCTGGGCGACCACCACGGCATTTTCAAATTCAGGAAGGGCGCAAAATTGTTCCATGGAGGTGATGGTATGGCCGTTTCCCTTGGCATACCCCAACAGCCCGACCACTTCAGGATGTTTTTCATCACCGATAATAATGGTGGTATATCCTTTTTGGGCAAATTTATTGATGATGACCTGGACACGGACCACCCTGGGACAGGTGGCATTGATCACGTTAAACCCGGCCTTTTTAAGAGCGGTTTCATCCTCGGGTGGTACGCCGTGGGCACGGATCAGGACTGTACCCTCCCCTGTTTCAGGAATGGTGTCCAGACGGAAAATTTTTTTGCTTTCCAGCATCTCCAGCACCTGGGGATTATGAATCAACGGGCCATAGGTAAAAATAGGCTCTTTGGCCATGTTTGAGGCATCCAGAACCATATCAACAGCCCGCCGGACCCCCATGCAGAAGCCGGCTGTTTTTGCTATGGAAATCTTCATGAAATGCGGCTTAAAAGATCCACAAGACGGTTGAATTCAGAGCCGGACTTGAATTTGATTTCTATTTTTCCCTTGTCCCCGTTCTTTTTAATTTTCACGGGGGTGTTGATCCAAGAGGAAATTTTAGAAGAGGTCTGTTCAAGGAAACGCTGCTCTTGTGCAGACATTTTGAGCGCCAGTTTCTTGGGCTGCTGCTTGGCCTGGTTCACCAGGCGTTCGGTTTCCCTCACAGACAAACCCCGGTCGATCACCTGGTTGAACAGATAGAGCTGGCTTTCCACAGACCCGCCCCCTAAAAGGGCCCGGGCATGTCCCATGCTGATCTTTTCAGAAATCAAACTCTCTTTAATTTCCTGGGGAAGACTGCGCAGTCTCAAAAGATTGGCAATGGTGGACCGGTTTTTCCCGATTTTTCGCGCCACCTTTTCCTGGGTATACCCAAATTCGTCAATCAACCTGAAATAGGCTTCAGCCTCTTCAAGAACGTTGAGATTCTCCCGCTGGATATTCTCGATAATGGAAACTTCCAGGACCTGCTCGTCGGAAAGATCCAGCACCACCACCGGCACCTGTTCAAGTCCTGCTGCCTTTGCAGCCCGAAGCCGCCTTTCTCCGGCAATCAGCTCATATGCCCCGTCCATATTGCGGACCAACAGGGGCTGGAGCACCCCTTGCTGGG
The DNA here is from genome assembly GCA_028768545.1 of Desulfobacter sp. Lineage (NCBI taxonomy): Bacteria > Pseudomonadati > Thermodesulfobacteriota > Desulfobacteria > Desulfobacterales > Desulfobacteraceae > Desulfobacter > Desulfobacter sp. Next base: position 1,844,590 of record CP054838.1, on the reverse strand, counting down.
CAATGGAAGATTTAAGGCGTTCCAGTTCATTTTCACTGAACCGGGTTCTGGGCTGGTATCTGTTGGGACTGATTTCCCCCACACTGCAATAAAAAAAATCAGAACCAGCCTCAGGTTTGTCCAGGTCCAGATCCGGAATGAGAGCAGAGATTCCCCGGCCAAGGCCGGTCTGTTTCTTTTTCTTTTTCATCATCGTTTTAGCAATTCCCTGGCAAAGGCCATATAACTTTTAGATCCCTGTGATAATTTATCGTATAAAATAACCGGCAGGCCGTAGGAGGGCGCCTCACCGAGTTTAACATTCCGCGGTATTTTAGTCTTGAACACAAGATCTTTAAAGTATTGCCTGGCATCATCCACGACATTCTGGGATAAATTGGTCCGGCTATCAAACATGGTCAATAAAATGCCCTTGATTTTCAATCCCGGGTTAAAGGCATTTTTGACCCGCTTAATGGTATCTAAAAGCTGGCCCAACCCTTCCAGAGCAAAAAATTCACTTTGAAGGGGAATAATCACAGAATCGGAAGCGGCAAAGGCATTGAGGGTTAAAAGACTTAATGCAGGCGGGCAGTCAATAAAAATATAGTCAAACCGTTCAGCCACAGGGGCGATAAACGATTTTAACCGGGCCTCCCGCTGCGGGGCAGCAACCATTTCCACCTCAAAGCCGATAAGATCAACATTGGCCGGGATCACCATAAGCTTGGGCAGCATCGTTGGTAAAAGCACCTCTTCAATGCCTGACTCTCCGATTAATCCCTGATACAAGGAGGCGGGTAAAGAGGGTTTGTCTATGCCTAACCCCGTGGTGGCGTTGGCCTGGGAATCACAATCGACAAGCAACACCTTTTTGCCCAGCTTGGCAAGGGCCGCAGCCAGGTTTACTGCTGTTGTTGTCTTGCCCACACCGCCTTTTTGATTTACAATACTGATAATTTGAGTCATAATCCAATTTTCTTATCACAATTAAAACGGAGAGGCAAACAGATACGATACAAGATTCTCTTTATCAACATCCGTGAATATCCAGCGGTTTCAATAAAAAAGCCCGGCCAGAGGCCGGGCTTTTTTATTTCATATTGGGCATGGGTCTACATGGCAGACTCAGGGTGGAATACATCCACTTCCTTGAGATCTTCACCCAGGTATTCCCTTTCATTGGGTCCGAGAATGCCCAAAGAAAGATTCAAAAGGGTCCAGAGATGAACGGTTTCCCATGCATGCTCATTGACATCTGCCATATCATGGACCTGGGCATGGCAGTTATGGCAGGGAGTAATGCAATAGTCTGCCTTGGTGGCCAGAATCTGGTTGGCCTTGGTCTGACCATAGGCACGGCGCTGTTCCTGGAACCCGGACTGGAGATATCCCCCGCCCCCGCCGCAGCAGAAATTATTGGACCGGTTGGGTGTCATATCAATGAAGTTTTCTTCACCCACCACTGCCTTGACCACGTATCTTAAATCTTCGGCAACCGGATCGCCAAAGGATTTTCTTACCAGCTGACAGGGATCCTGGACCGTAAATGTGACCTTGCGGTCCTTGTTCCAGTCTGAAGAGGGATTAAGCTTTCCCTCTTTGATCCACTGGGCGTAAAGTTGAATAATAGATTTAATTTCAAAGTTGTAAGGGATGTCAAATTTTTTCAGTCCTGCCAGGACTGCAAAGAGTTCATGCCCTCACTCGGTGTTGAGCCAGACCTTACAGCCTAAATCCTCCACCGCCTTAACCTTGGTTCTGACAATTTTTTCCCAGTTTTCATCATCAGCGGAAAACATGCAATAATTCTCAGCGGCCCATCCTTTGGTCCCGTAAGTCCAGTCGGCTCCGGCCAGGTGCATGATCTTCCACAGGGGCACCATTTCATCGGGCTCGGTCACCGGTTCTCTGGAGTTCTGATTCAGAAAATAGTGAGCCCCCTTACGGTTGACATCGGCCTTCATCGTCTCAAATTCAGGCTGGGACTCCTGGTACTCTTCTAGGACATCTTCCACAACAAACTGGAAATCTTCCTCGTTGGCGCCCATGGCAGAACAGGTATCATGCTTCAACGCCATGTCGCAGGATCCGATGATCCCCTTGGGTTTGTCTTCTTTTTTCCAGGTAGCCCTGGCATTAAATACCAGCTGCGGGATATTGATCTGCATGGGACATACATACATGCAGCGGGTGCACATGGAGCACATCCATACCCAATTGGATTTCAAAATTTCCTCGTCCATGCCAAGGGCGGCCATGCGAAGAAATTTTCTGGGATCCATCCCGTCCAGCCCTGTTGCAGGACACCCTGATGCACAGGCCCCGCAGGTCAAACAGGCATTGAGGTTTCCACCGTCGGGCAAAAGCGTCATAACCTTGTCTTTGAAGACGCTCTTCCTGGCGCCTCCAATTTTAATAGCTGATTCTCCCATGCTATTATTTTCCCCCTATCTTAAATGAGATTAAAAATGCAATCGTACAATACTCGTTCACTTTGCAATTAAACCTAATTCCCCCATTATTTTTAAATGCAAGTTTCCTTTTTCTCCTATTCCATAGATCATGTCAATAAAAAATTTAATCCATTCTAATTTGACATTTTCAATCTGAGAGCTAATATTCAAGCTGCCATGAAACACCTAAACCAAATAAAAGCCCTTGTTCCAAAAGCAATGTGCAAGGACAAGCATACCATCCATAAGCGTCTAAATTCAATCAGAAAAACAAAAGCAGACGCTTCTGATGCCGTAAAAAAAAAAGAATCTTCAGCCCTTGGGTTGTTAAAAAAAGCCAGGGCCTCTGCAAATTGCAGACAGCTTCGAATGGACAACCGGCCCCAACAATTAGGATTCGACCCGGACCTGCCCATCACAGCCAAAAAAGACGAAATTATCCAGGCCATCCAGAACCATCCAGTGGTGATTATTTCAGGAGAAACCGGGTCGGGTAAAACCACCCAAATCCCCAAATTCTGCCTTGAGGCCGGCTGCGGCTGCAGCGGAATGATCGGCTGTACCCAGCCCCGGCGCATCGCCGCCATGACCGTGGCCAAGCGAATCGCCTTTGAGCTCAACGAGCCTTTGGGGGCATCCGTGGGATACAAGATCAGGTTTGACGATAAAACACCTGCCCATGCCTATATTAAACTGATGACCGACGGCATCCTTTTGGCCGAAACCCAGCAGGACCGTTTTTTAACCCAATACGACACCTTGATTGTGGACGAAGCCCATGAAAGAAGTTTGAACATTGACTTCACCCTGGGTATTTTACGGGGGCTGGTCAAAAAACGATCAGACTTAAAGCTGATCATCACTTCGGCCACCATTGACACTGAAAAATTTTCCAAAGCCTTTGACAATGCCCCGGTAATAGAGGTATCCGGCCGGATGTACCCGGTGGAACTGACCTATGCCCCCATGCTCTCTTCCCGGTCGGAAGAAAAAAGCAAATCCCAGCGTTCGAACAGCGATGACCAGGGGTATGTAGAAGCCGCAGCCCAGACCGCAGCCAATATCCTAAGCCGGACCCGGCAGGGGGATCTGTTGATTTTCATGCCCACGGAACAGGATATCGGAGAAACCATGGAAATCCTGAGAGGAAAAAACCTGGCAGGGGTAAGTATTCTGCCCTTGTTTGCAAGGCTTTCCGGCAAGGAACAGGCCCGGGTTTTTTCAAAAGGGGTGGGCCGAAAAGTGGTGGTTTCAACCAATGTGGCGGAAACTTCTTTAACCATACCGGGAATCAAATATGTGGTGGACACAGGCCTTGCCAGAATCCCCTCATATTCCCCAAGAACCAGGACCACAGCCCTGCCGGTTTCGCCCATTTCCCAGTCTTCAGCCAACCAGAGAATGGGGCGTTGCGGCCGGGTGGAAAACGGCGTCTGTATCCGGCTCTACGATGAAGAAGACTTTGGGTCCCGGCCCTTTTTCACCGCCCCTGAGATTTTAAGATCCAACCTGGCTGAGGTCATCCTGAGAATGATCTCTTTGAACCTCGGGGATGTTGCCACCTTCCCCTTTATTGATCCCCCGTCCCCCAAAAGCATCAAGGACGGGTTTGACACCCTCCTGGAATTATCTGCCATCAGGCAAAAAAAAACAGGCAAAAAACAGGGGTCGAAACCGGGCCGCTCTTTTTTTCTCACCCCCATGGGCAGAACCATGGCCCGGCTGCCTGTGGACCCGAAACTTGCCAGAATTCTTATACAGGCAGCCCAGACCGGATGCCTAGAACAGGCAGTGATCATTGCCACGGCCCTGACCGTTTCCGACATTCGCCAGCGTCCGGCGGACAAACTCCAGGCCGCAAACCAAAAACACGGGGTGTTCAAGGATCCCTCTTCAGATTTTATTACCCTGCTCAATATTTGGAATAGTTGTGAAGATGCCGGTAAACGGCTTAAATCAAGATCCAGGGTCAGAAAATGGTGTATTGAAAACTATCTTTCCTTTAAGCGTCTCCGGGAGTGGCAGGATATCCACCGCCAGATCACCCGGATGCTCAAAGAACATAAAATCGGCCCCCAAAACCCATTGCCGGTTCAGGCGTCTGATCCCCAGAAATCCAAAGAGTTTGAACATGGCGGGCCCTTGTACACCGCCATACACAAGGCCCTGCTCCGGGGATATCTTGCCGGAATCGCACATAAAAAAGAAAAAAATCTATTCATGGCGGCCAAGGGTCAACTGGCCATGATCTTTCCGGGCTCTGCCCTGTTTAACCGTGCAGGCACCTGGATCGTGGCTTCGGAATATGTCAAGACCAGCCAGCTTTTTGCCCGGTGTGTGGCCAATATAGATCCGGCCTGGCTGGAGGAGATCGGCCAGGATCTTTGTGTCCAGACCTATAGCGATCCCCATTGGGAAAAAAAACGAGGAGAAGTTGTGGCCAATGAACAGGTCTCCTTGTTCGGGCTTGTAATCGTGGACAAAAGAAAGGTGGCCTATGGGAAAATCAACCCCCAGGAATCAGGGGAAATTTTTATCCGCCATGCCCTGGTCGAGGGAGAGATTTTCCAAAAATTCGCCTTTATGGACCATAACCAGACCCTGATCCAAGAGATTGAAGACCTGGAACACAAGACCCGAAAACGGGATATCCTGGCATCTGAGGAAGACATCTACCTTTTTTACCAGTCAAGACTGCCAACCCCCTTTTTCAATATCCGGACCTTTGCAAAATTTCTCAAGGACCAGGATGATGACTTGTTTTTACGCATGACCCGAAAAAATCTTCAAAAAACCCAGGTGGACCATACCCTGCTCTCTCAATTTCCCGACCACCTGGCCATGGACCAGGGGGAATTCGCCCTGGGCTATGAGTTCAACCCCGGTTCAGAAACAGACGGGGTCACCCTCAAGGTTCCGGCAGATTCAGCATCCCTGGTTTCCGCCTTTCAGGTGGAAACACTGGTGCCCGGACTGTTCAAGGAAAAGATAGTGGCTCTGATCAAGGCCCTGCCCAAAAAACATCGGGTCAGGCTCATGCCCATCCAGGAAAAAGCCGCCTTTATTGCCCAAAACATACCCAAAGAGGACAAACCCCTGTACACCCTGCTCTCTGAATTTATCCGGGCCCATTACAACCTCATTATCCCGGCGTCAACCTGGTCGGACAAAGATCTGCCTGACCACCTGAAAATGCGGATCTCCATCAGGGATGAAAAAAACAGAGAGATCAAATCTTTAAGAGATCTGTCAAGGCTCGGCACCTTTGCCCAAAAAAGGCCAGCGTCCAAAAACAATGCCTTTGACCAGGCCCGGTCTCGTTACGAAAAAACAGATATCCAGTCCTGGAATTTCCCGGATCTTTTGCCCGGCATTCCCCTGGACGATAAAACCGGGTTTGCCCGAATGGCTTTCCCGGGGCTTGCCGTTGAAGGAATAGAACAAACACTGGCCCTGCGCCTGTTCAAATCAAAAGACCAGGCCATAAATAGCCATAAAAAAGGAATTTCCCGTCTGTTTGAGCTTGAATATCCCGACGATATCAAAGCCTTGAAAAAAGATATAAACAAAGATTCTGGACTTCGCCGAATTTCCCCCTGGTTCAAAGGTCAAGGAAAATTTCAGGAGATGGTGGTTTCGGCCATTGTGAGACAATACCTTGAAAAAGACATCAGAACACAGCAGGATTTCCAGGCCCATGTCAAAGAAATCCGCCCCAGGCTTTATGCCCTGGGCCAAAAAGCCTCAGCCCTGGTCATAGCCGCAGGAGATGCTTATGGAGACTGTTTTTCCCTGATCCAGAAATTCTCCTTGCAGTACAAGGACAGACCCGGGCCCTTCCAAGCCCTGACCCGTGTATTTAAAGAGCTTAAAAATATTTGCCCTCCCCATTTTCCAGAACTTTACAATTTTAACCGGATGTCCCATTTGCCCAAGATCATCACCTGCCTGGGCATCCGTGCCAGAAAAGCCGTTGACAACCCAACCAAAGAAAGCCAAAAAGCGCAATTGATCGCCCCGTTTGAACGCAGGCTTGAATCCCTGATCTCAGGGCTGACCGAAAATGCATCCCCGGAAAAAACCAGGGCTGTTGAAGATTTTTTCTGGATGCTTGAAGAATACAAGATATCTGTGTATGCCCAGGAATTGAAAACCCGGTTCAAGGTTTCTGCCAAGCGCCTGGACAAGGCATTGACCAACCTGTCAACCATGGTTTAAAAACCGGGATATTCTATATTTTTGGCCAAATCAAAGCAAACAGTCTCTTTGATTTTTGATCTATTGGGCTATCCCCTAAATTATTTCGCACTCCAAACAAGGCAAGACCCATTGAGGAAAATCATTTGCCTTGTTGATAAAATTATTATAAATTAAACATTAATTTATCTCGACTAAACTGAGAACATTTGTCAAAACTCGTTTAAACATTTAAAGGACATCCGGGCATCTATATTCTTTCGCCCTGTTGCTGTTATGTATAAATTTTTCATGGCCTCTATTATTCTGATCTGGGGACTTGTCCCTGCCTATGGCGAAATCCGTGTAAAGGTAGGAATTTTCCAGAATATGCCTTTAAGTTTCCTGGATGAAAGCGGTCAGGCCCAGGGTATTTATCCGGACCTGCTCAGGGAAATCGCCAAAAAGGAAGGCTGGGAACTTGAATTTATCAAAGACAATTGGTCAGGCTGCCTGGCCCGTCTTGAATCAGGAGAAATTGACCTGATGATCTCCATCGTCCGCACCCCGGAACGACAAAAAATCTACGATTTTTCCACGCTTCCGGTTGTCACGGCCTGGGGCCAGGTTTATACCGAACCCCAAAAAATCATATCCAGTATCCTGGATCTGGAAAAAAAAACCATTGGAATCATGGCCAAAGATATTAACGGCCGCCATCTAAAAAATCTTGTCCAAAAATTCAAGGTAAATGCCAGGTTCATGGATTTTCCAGTCTACGATGACCTCTGCCTTGCCCTGGCAGAAAAAAAAATCCATGCCGCCGTCATAAACAACATTAACGGTGCCCATTTCCAGCAAAAATACAAGCTACACCCCACCCCGATTCTCTTCAGCCCGATTGATGCCTATTTTGCCGTCCGCAAAGGAACGAACAGCCATATTCTTTCAGGCATAGACCGCTGTCTATCCCTGTGGAAAAAAGACAAAGACTCGGTCTATTATGCCATTCTTGCACGCTGGTATGGAAACCTGGGATCCCATAGGGATACTGTCCTGAAATGGATTCTGGGCATCACCGGTCTCATTGCAGTTTCTGGAACCGGCTTTTAAACCTTCAGGTCAAACGCCACACCCAAAAGTTAAAAGCCAGCGAGGAAAAATACAGGACACTGTCCCAAAACGCCCTGGTCGGCATTTATCAGGTAACCCGACAGGGGGTATTGGTCCTTGCAAATCAGAGAATGGCCCAGATTTTCGGATATGAATCAGAGCAGGCCCTTTTAAAGGAAAATGAAAACATCGCCACCCTGTTCAAAGATCCTGATCAATTGGACAACCTGGTCCTGGAAATTGATCAAACCGGCACGATCCAGGGCAAACGGATGGAACTTGTGTCCAGGGACAGACAACAGATATGGGGAAACCTTTATCTTAGGCAGGCCGAGTCAAACGGCAGCACCCGAATATATGAAGGATTTCTCGAAGATATTTCCCTTCGGTACCGACATGAGCTACTGCTCAAATCAAAACTCATGCTCAATAAATATTCAGCCAATCATACCACGGCCCAGACCCTTCAAAAATTTTTAGACCAGGCAGAAATACTTACCCAGAGCAGCATTGGTTTTTTCCACCTGCTGTCCAAAGATCAAAGAACCATTCAATTGCATGCCTGGTCCACCCGGACGCGGGACGAGATGTGCAAAGCAGCGCCTGAAAAAAAACATTATCCGGTTCACCAGGCAGGGGTCTGGGCAGACTGCATCAGAGAGAAAAAACCTGTGATCCACAACGACTATAATGCATTGACCCATAAAAGGGGGATGCCCCAGGGCCACGCACCTGTGATCCGGGAGATGGTGGTCCCTGTCATCCGGGGGCAGGCCGTCACGGCCATCCTCGGGGTGGGCAACAAGCAGAATAATTACCTTGATCAAGATCTTGAGGTGGTCAAAGCACTGGCCGATACCGCCTGGGAACTTGTTCTCAAAAAACAGACCCAGGAAGAGATAGAACTGACCCAGAAAAGATTTCTGGCCATCCTCAACGGCATTGAATCCACCATCTATGTGACTGATTTTACCACCCATGAAATTTTGTTCATGAATAATTATATGAAAACTCTCTTTGGCGGGGACCTGACCGGTAAAAAATGCTGGAAAGCCCTCAGACACCTGGACGAGCCCTGTCCCCATTGTTCCAACCGTTTTTTAACAGACAAAAATTCAGAGCCCACCGGCATCCATCTCTGGGAAGACAAGCACCCTGTGACCGGACGGTGGAATATTTACCGCGACCGGGCCATCAAATGGGTGGACGGCAGGCTGGCCAGGCTCCAGATCGCCACTGACGTCACCCGGCTCAAACAAATGGAGCGGACCCAAAGAGAGTATGAAGACAAAATCCGACAGGCCCAGAAAATGGAGGCCTTGGGTGCCCTTGCCGGCGGAATTGCCCACGATTTTAATAATATTCTTTTTCCCATTTTAGGATATGCAGAATTGCTCAAAGAAGAATTTCAGGGAAGCCCTGCCCATGATAAAGGACTTGATGAAATCCTGTCCGGTGCCATGCGGGCCAGGGAATTGGTAGACCAAATTTTAACTTTCAGCAGGCAGACCGAGCACAAGATTGGCCCGTTAAAACCGGACCTTGTGATCAAGGAAGTCATCAGGCTTGTTCAGTCCACCCTTCCCTCTTTCATCCATATAAAAAAATATGTGGCCCGGGATTGTAAAATGATCATGGCAGACCCCACCCAGTTCCACCAGATTGCCATGAACCTTATCACCAATGCCTTTCACGCCATGGAAGACAAGGGCGGCATATTAACGGTCAAACTTGAAAACATCCTTGGACAGGAACATGACCTGCCCCGTCAGGGGCCGTATATCCGGCTCAGGGTGGAAGATAATGGCATGGGAATGGATCCTTTAACCCTTGAAAAAATTTTTGAGCCCTATTTTACCACAAAACCAGCAGGCAAAGGGACAGGACTGGGTTTATCCCTGGTTCACGGCATTGTCAAAAAATACAGAGGAGAGATAAAAATAGACTCTGTTCCGGGCCGGGGCACCCGGATCGAGGTTTTTATTCCGGCAAAGGCAGGGCAGCCCATGGCTGACCCAGAGGCGCCAATACCTGACCCGGCCCATGGCTCGGAACGGCTGCTCTTGGTGGATGACGATCTCCAGGTGCTCAGGCTTGAACGGGAAATCCTGGAGCGGTCAGGATATACTGTCCAAATCGAAACCTCGAGCAAAACCGCATTGGCGCTTGTCCGTACCAACCCGGATTTATTTGATCTTATTGTCACAGACATGACCATGCCGGAAATGACCGGGGATTTGCTCACCCAAAAGGTCAGAAAAATATGCCCGGGTATACCCATCATCATTTGTACGGGATTCAGTGAGCGAATGGACCCCAAACGGGCACAAACCTTAGAGGTCAATTGGGTCCTCTCAAAACCGGTCAGCAAATCCGACCTGGTTAAAACCGTGAGAGACGCTTTGGACGGGACCTTGAATTAAAACGGTAAATTCCTATTTAAAAAAATTTAATTTTTTACTTTATAAACAGGAGACAGGAAAGATGAGTGATGACATGGACCAGGCCATACGGGCCACGACCATGGAAACCGGAAAATATCTGACATTTTCCCTGGAAAATGAAGAGTACGGCATTGGTATTCTCAAGGTCAAAGAGATCATTGGAATGATTCCCATTACCCCTGTGCCAAGAACACCCGAGTTTGTCAAAGGGGTGATCAATCTGAGGGGAAAGGTTCTGCCGGTGGTGGATTTGAGGCTTAAATTCAACATGGGAACAATCCCTTATACGGAACGAACCTGCATCATCGTGGTTGAAATTGACACCCAGGAGGAAACCGTGCTCATCGGTATTGTTGTGGATGCGGTATCAGAGGTGTTGAGCATTGTTCAAGAGGCCATTGAAGATGCCCCTGCCTTTGGCACCAAATTATCAACAGACTATATCCTGGGCATGGCCAAGACAGAGACCGGGGTGAAAATTTTATTAAATATCGACCAAGTCCTGAACCAGGCCGAAATCTCCATTGTACACAAAGAAACCCAAATATAAGGAGAAAATATGAGCTGGAAAGAAATGACCATTGGGAAAAAAATAGGAACGGGATTCGGCATTGTCCTAACCCTGTTGATTATTGTGGGAATCATGGCATATACAGGGACCAAAGGCATTGTTACCAATGCCGAAGAGGTGATTTCAGGTAATCAACTGGACGGCAACCTGGCCCAGAAAGAGGTGGACCACCTGAACTGGGCCAACCGGGTCAATGCCCTGCTAACCGATGACAGCATTACCGATCTTGATGTTGAAACAGATGATCACAAATGCGGATTCGGCAAATGGCTGTTTGGGGAAGGCAGAAAACATGCAGAACAGATGGTGCCGTCCCTGGCACCGTTGCTCAAAGAAATTGAAGCACCGCACAAAGCCCTGCATGACTCGGCCATTGCCATTTCCAAAACATTCAAACAGGCTGACCTGAATTTGCCGGCCCTTCTTCTCCAGCGGGAGGTGGACCATCTTAAATGGGCCGCCCAAATACGGACCGCCTTTCTCATGAAAAAGGATACTCTCGGGGTTCAAACCGATCCCTCCCTTTGTGCCCTTGGCAAATGGTTGGGCACAGAGCAGGCAAAATTGGCCTACGAAAAAGGGGATTATGATTTTAAACAGGCCTGGGATAAAATGTTAACCTCCCATGACGGCCTTCACCGTTCAGCTGATCAAATTGAATCCCACCTTCAGGCAGGCCAGCTGGACCAGGCCATTGGGGTGTTTAACAAAACCACTTTGCCCCTGCTAGACAAAACCATGGCCGGCCTGGCAGGACTTCGAAAAGAAGCCCTGCATGAACTCAAGGGTATGAAAGAGAGCAGGCAAATTTACACCACCCGTACCCTGCCGGCCTTAAACCAAGTTCAGTCCCTGCTTGGGCAATTGCGAAAAGAGGCCAAGAACAATATCATGACCGACGATATCATGCTTGCCGCTGCCCAGAAAACCAAACTCTCTGTCATTATTCTGGTTTCTGTGGCCGTTGCCATCGGCATATTCATGGCCTTTTTCATATCCAAAGGCATCATCCGGGTATTGACCACAATTACAGGAAGGCTTGGAGAAGGGGCCAACCAGGTGGCATCGGCTGCCGGCCAGGTTTCTTCATCCAGCCAGTCCATGGCCGAAGGCGCCTCACAACAGGCAGCCTCAATTGAGGAGACCTCATCCTCCATGGAAGAGATGTCCTCGATGACCAAAAAGAATGCAGAAAATGCCATCCATGCGGACGGATTGATGAAAGAGGCCAACGGGGTGGTAAAAACCGCCCACCAGTCCATGGAAGATATCACCAAGGCCAGTGAGGAAACATCAAAAATCATTAAAACCATTGACGAAATTGCTTTTCAAACCAATTTGCTGGCCTTGAATGCTGCCGTGGAAGCTGCCCGTGCAGGAGAGGCAGGTGCGGGATTTGCCGTGGTGGCCGATGAGGTCAGAAACCTGGCCATGCGCGCGGCAGATGCAGCCAAAAACACCTCTCAGCTCATTGAGGGCACGGTTCAAAAGGTGGAAACCGGGTCAAACCTGGTCTCCTCCACCAACGAGGCCTTTACCCAGGTCGCCCAAAGCACCTCCAAAGTCGGGGACTTGGTGGCTGAAATTTCAGAAGCCTCCAGGGAACAATCCGAAGGCATTGACCAGGTCAACACGGCCATCTCCGAAATGGACCGAGTGGTTCAGCAGAATGCTGCCAACGCAGAAGAATCTGCCTCTGCATCGGAAGAGATGAACGCCCAGGCCGAACAGCTCAGGGATTATGTTGGGGATCTTGTCATGATGGTCACAGGAAAACAGGACCTCAAGGCGGGCCGGATCAGCCGGCCTTCGGTAAGGACCCTTGCCCATAAACCTGCACAGGCACCAAAAACGCAGATCAGGTCACAAGAAGAGATCCGGCCGGATCAAGTCATCCCCTTTGACGAGGATGACGATTTTAAAGACTTTTAAATTAATGTTTTATCCGGAACCGGCAATGAGCCGGTTCCGGAGTTTTTTTTCCAAATGGTCAATAACAAGAGATAAACCAGGGGTTCTGGCCACAGGTCCTGAATCGTTCCAGCCTGCAGCCAGGGCCGCCTGAATCTTTTCTTGAAACATTGCCACGGAGTCGGCAAGACTGTTCCAGGCCAAAAGTTTCTGGATGATATGCCGCTCTTCAGGGCTCAGCCTTGAGGTATCCACCTGCCTGCCGTTGTCACAGCAAATGATCATCTTTTAGTACTTGAACTGATCCCTGAAAAATCCGGAAAGTTCATCAATTTTCATCCGCTGCTGATCCATGGTATCCCTCTCCCTGATGGTCACGGATCCGTCTTCCAAAGAATCAAAGTCAAAGGTCACGCAATAGGGTGTGCCGGCCTCATCCTGGCGGCGGTACCGCTTGCCGATACTACCCTGGACATCAAAATCAATGTTGATACCCAACTCCTGAACCAGAAGGGTGAACACCTTTTGGGCATCCTCCCCCAGTTTCTTGGACAGAGGCATGACCGCAATCTTGACAGGGGCCAGTTGTTTGTGAAGTCGCAACACCACCCTTGTATCGCCTTCCTTGACCTCTTCTTCGTCATAGGCATCACAGAGAAATACCAGGGCTGAGCGCTGAACCCCCAGGGAAGGCTCAATCACAAAGGGGAGATACTTTTCCTTGGCAGCCTCGTCAAAATACTGAAGATCCTTGGATGAGTGCTCCATATGCTGGGACAGATCATAATTGGTTCTTGAAGCAATACCGCAAAGCTCGCCCCAGCCAAAGGGATAAAGATATTCAACATCAGCGGTGGCATTGGAATAATGTGAAAGCTCGGCAGAGTCATGGTCCCGGAACCTTAAATTTTCAGGGTTTACATTCAGTCCCTTGTACCAGTCCATGACAAAGTTTTTCCAAAACTCATGGTGCTCCAGTTCAGTGCCGGGTTTGCAGAAAAATTCAATTTCCATCTGCTCAAATTCCCTTGTTCTGAACACAAAGTTACCCGGGGTGATCTCGTTTCTGAACGCCTTGCCGATCTGGGCAATGCCAAAGGGTATTTTTTTTCGGGAGGTGGTCTGGACATTTTTAAAATTGACAAAAATACCCTGGGCAGTCTCCGGTCTCAGATAGATATCTTTACCCTTGCCTTCCACAACCCCCTGCTCGGTCTTGAACATCAGATTAAAGGCCTTGGGCAGGGTCCAATCCAATGCCTTGCACTGGGGACAGGTAATATTTTTCTCATTGATGAAATCCAGCATATCCTGGGGCGGGGTTTTTTCACCGGCCCAATTGGCCGGGCCTTCCTCTGAATTATTTTCAAACTGCCAGGCTTCCACAAGTTTATCTGCCCGTTCCCTGGATTTACATTTTTTGCAGTCCATGAGGGGATCGGAAAAACTGCCCACATGGCCCGAGGCCACCCAGGTATCCGGATTCATGAGGATGGCGGCATCCAGGCCCACCATATCGGTTCTCTCGGTAACAAATTTTTTCCACCAGGCCGCTTTAAGGTTGTTGAGCAATTCAACCCCCAAAGGGCCGAAATCCCAGGAATTGGCAAGTCCGCCATAAATTTCAGACCCCGGATATACAAACCCTCTTCTTTTTGAAAGGGACACAACCTTATCCATCAATGTAACTTCTTTTTTCTTCTTTGCCATTCTTTTTACTCCATAATTTGGACTGCCCGGGGTGGTTTCCCAAGGTCAATCACTAGGGTTGATTCAATTGCATCATAGCCAGGTATGGTATAATAATCCGAATAAAAATGATAGTCTGTTTCAAGAATCAGCCCTACCCAAAGAGAGTGAGTTTGTCAAGAAATGAATGAAATAACTCAAATTTCCTATATAAAATTTATATAATCCAAAATCATTATTCGGGTATGCCAAAATTTTATCGACCTGAAATATTCATTATTTTTTCATCCCGGACGGACCAGGCTTGAAAACCCAATTAAAAATGATTAGGGTGGATTAAATATAGATAAAAAGGAAATATCATCGTGTTCACTGAAACCATCACTTTTCCGGCCGCATTTGCTGCAGGACTGCTCTCATTTTTATCGCCCTGTGTTCTCCCCCTGATCCCGGCGTATTTTTCATTTATTACCGGGCTCTCCCTTGACGAACTCACCGCAGACAACAAAGCGATCAGGAAAAAAGTCATCATCTCCACCCTGGCCTATGTGGCAGGCTTTTCCTTTATCTTTATTCTGTTCGGGGCATCGGCCTCTTTTCTCGGGGGCCTTGCCTCAGAATACGCCTGGGTGGTCAGGTATGTGGGTGGCGGGGTTATTCTGGTATTCGGGCTCCATCTTCTGGGCATCATCAATATCAAGGGATTTCAATTTGAAAAACGCTTCCATGTCAAGGAAACCCCCTTTCATCTGGCAGGCACCTTTGCGATCGGCATGGCATTTGGGGCCGGGTGGAGCCCCTGTATCGGCCCCATGCTGGGCAGCATTCTCATTGTGGCAGGAAGCCAGGAAACCGTACTCAAAGGGGTATGGCTTCTGGCGGTTTATTCTTCAGGCATGGCCCTGCCCTTTATTCTCATCTCCATATTTATCAACTCCATGCTCAGCTTTATGAAAAAAACCAAAAAAATCATGGGCATCATCAATAAAATTGCAGGGATTCTGCTCATTCTCATCGGACTGCTCCTGATTTTTGACAAGTTCAGAATTCTGGCCGCATTCTAAAGAAAAAAGACAACCATGACCCAAGACTCAAAAGCCTTTTACGGGCTGATCTCCATTGCCACTTTTACCAAACTTGTGATGAACATCAGCAAACGGATGATCTACCCCTTTGCCCCTGAATTTGCCAGGGGACTGAACGTGGATCTGTCTGCCATCACCTCTTTGATTGCCGTAAACCAGGCCACAGGCGTTCTCGGCCCAGTGGGGGCCTCCTTTGCCGACAAATACGGATATAAGCTGCTCATGCTTCTGTCCGTGGGGTTTTTAACCATCGGCACCTTTGCCGCCGGTCTTATCCCCATGTATTCGGTACTCATGATCGCCCTTTTTTTAACCGGGCTGACCAAAAATATATTTGACCCCAGCCTCCAGGGCTTTATCGGCCAGCATGTACCCATTGAACAGAGGGGCCGTGTCATTGGCATCACAGAGACGGCCTGGGCAGGCTCTACCCTTGCGGGGATCCCCCTGGCCGGCATTCTGATTGAACGATTTTCCTGGCAGACCCCCTTTTGCATCCTGGGTATATTTTCCCTGGTCTGTTTTTTTCTTATCTTAAAATTCATGCCAAAGGACAAGTTGTCGCCTCCCGGGGACAAGTCCCCGATCCCCTGCAAAACAAAACATTTTGAGCAATTGGAAAACCATTGTCAAAAATCCCCAGGTCCTGGGTATTCTGGGATTTTCATTTTTCATGTCCCTGGCCAATGATAATCTTTTTGTCATTTACGGGGCATGGCTGGAAAAATCCTATGGGCTTTCCCTGGCAGCCATAGGGTTCGGCACCATATTCATCGGCATATCAGAAATTTTAGGAGAGGGCTGCACCTCACTGTTTTCAGACCGGATCGGTCTGAAAACATCCGTGATCACAGGCACAGCCCTGAGTGCTGGGGCCTATCTGATTCTGCCCTTCGCAGACATGGGCCTAGGATGTGTCCTGGCCGGACTTTTTCTGGTCTTTTTCTGGTCTTTTTCTGCTTTGAGTTCACCTTTGTCACCTCAATGAGCCTAAGCACGGAACTGGTCCCGGGCCTTCGGGCCTCCACCATGTCAGCCTTCTATGCCGTTGCCGGTATCGGCCGGGTGATCGGGGCGCTTTGCGGGGGTCTGATCTGGACGAACCACGGCCTCGTGGGCATCAGCCTGGTTTCAGGCTTCTGTACGATTCTGGCCCTGGTATCCCTTTTAATTGGTTTTTCATTCCTAAAGCTGAATACGCATTGACAGGATATTCGGAAAGGACTAGGGTATTTAACCTTGGGAGGGCCGCCGCCCTCCAATTTATACTTGAGTATACTTGAACTTAATACGGGATGGCAGACCCTGACATCCAAAAATTTCCACAGGTAATTCCCACAGGCTTTTGAACAGGCGGCCAAAGGGTATTTTGCTTATGATACGGAGGAAATATGAGCGATTTAAAACAGACAATTTTTCTTGAAAATCACAAGACCCTTTCAGCCCAGCTGATTGAATTCGGGGGATGGGAGATGCCCATCCAATACCCTGACGGCATTATCAAAGAACATCTAGCCTGCAGGACCATCGCCGGAATATTTGATGTCTCCCACATGGGCAGACTCTATTTTAAAGGAGAAAAAGCCTTAGACTTTCTCCAGCATGTGCTCACCAACAATGCCGCTGCCCTTGAAATCGTAGAAAGCCAGTATACCTTGATCCAGAACGAAAACGGCGGCGCCATTGACGATGCCTATCTGTATCGCTTTGTTGAGGACGAATACCTGCTGGTGGTCAACGCCTCCAACCGAAAAAAAGATCTGGACCATTTTAAGGCCCATCTAAATGAGTTTCCCGGGGTTGACATGCAGGATAAAACCTTTGACCGGGCCATGATCTCTTTGCAAGGTCCAAAATCAAAATCCATTCTGCTGCCGTTGATCACCCAGGGCAGTCTGCCCGAACCTGCCAGAAACAATCTTTGCCGGGCATATATGGGAAATGCCCCGGTGGATATTGCCCGCACAGGCTATACAGGAGAACCCCTGGGGTTTGAACTCTTTGTGGACAATGCCCATGCCCGAGACATCTGGGACCGCCTGGTCAAGGCCGGCGCTGTTCCCATTGGCCTGGGCGCAAGGGATACCCTGCGCCTGGAAGCAGGCCTCCCCCTTTACGGTCATGAACTGGGCACAGATCCCGAGACAAAAGAGATTCCCATATTTGCCTCAAGGCTCTCTAAATTTGCTGTCTCGTTTTCGCCCTTAAAAGGTGAATTCATCGGTAAACAGGCCCTGTACGAACAGTTCAAAGCCTTTTGTGCGGCCATGGAAAAAAAGACAGGGGGTCTGCTGGACCCGGCCCTGCCCAGAATCATCACCCCCATTGCCGTCACCGGCAAAGGCATTGCACGGGAAGGATACAAAATTTTTTCCAATGGACGCCATGTGGGCTATATCACCTCAGGCACCATGGTGCCCTATCTTAAAGGATCCGGCCCGGAACTTTTTGGAAATTTTGAAACAGATCCCAAACGCCGTGCCATTGCCCTGGGTCTCATAGACAGCAACATAAACGAAGGGGCTGTCCTGGAAATTGAAATCAGAAAAAAAAGATGTGCGGCCTGCACCATGCCCTATCATATGCGGTCTGAAGCCCCGCCCTATGTGCGAAGCATTCCCCATGACCAATTGAAAACACAAGGCCCCCAAAATCCGGCAAACACAAGTCTGTCCGCAGCCAAAACCCTTGTGGACAAGACCATTTTTAACCATGGCTGGCGCCAAAAATCCTGTATCAACCTGATCCCCTCTGAGATGAGCCAGTCCCTGGTCACCAGAATGCTCTCCATATCCGATCCTGTGAACCGGTATGCCGAACACAAGGATATTAAAGCCTTTTTTGGAAAAGATGTCTTTTACTACCAGGGCACAGGATTTATCCAGGAGGTTGAAACAAGGCTTAACCAGGAATTCATGACCTTCTTTGACTGCAATGCCGTGGAATCCCGGGTTATTTCAGGGCAGATGGCCAATACCGCTTTATTCTCGGCTTTGGTCGACTTTGTGAACCGGAACGACCGGAAAAATGAACAGCGCCGCCTGGCCAAGGTCATGAACAACCATATCATCCGGGGTGGCCATTTAAGCGCCCAGCCCATGGGGGCTTTACGGGATTTTGTGGCCAGGGATCCCAAAACGGAAAAACCTGCAGTGGTCAATTTCCCGGTATTGGCGGACAACCCCTATAAAATTGATATCAAGGCCTGTAAAGACCTGATAAAAGCCCACCAGCCCAAACTTGTCATTCTGGGCAAAAGTATGATCATCCACAAAGAGCCTGTAAAAGAGATCAGACAATTGGTGGATGAATTTGCTCCGGGCTGTCTGGTCATGTATGACATGGCCCATGTGTTGGGACTCTACGGCCCTCATTTCCAGGAGCCCCTAAAACAGGGCGCCCATGTGATCACAGGCTCCACCCATAAAACCTTTTTCGGCACCCAGAGAGGGGTGATTGCCGGCAACTTTTTAGACGAAAAGAATTATGGCACCCCTGAGTATGATTTCTGGGAAGCCGTCAAACGCAGAACCTTTCCGGGATCCGTGTCCAACCATCATTTGGGCACCATGACCGGACTCTTGTTTGCCGCCTATGAGATGAACCAGTTCAAGGACGATTACCAGGCCCAGACCATTGCCAATGCAAAGGCCTTTGCCCTGGCCCTGAAATCCCAGGGTCTGGATGTGGCAGGAGACCCGGATATTTCCTATACCCAGACCCACCAAGTCATCCTCAACGTGGGATATGGAAAAGGGGCGCAGATTGCCCAGGATCTCGAAGCCCAGAATATCATTGTCAACTACCAGGCCACCCCGGAAGAAGAAGGGTTTACCGCATCCGGCGCCCTGCGCATGGGGGTCTCTGAAATGACACGGTTCGGCATGAAAAAAACAGACTTTAACACCCTTGCACAACTCATGGCCGACCATATTCTAAAAGGGTCAGATATCAAGGATGAAATCACAAGGCTGAGACAGCCCTTCCTGGACATGCAGTACTGCTTTACCCCCGAGCAATTGGGAATTCAAATACAAGACCTTGCCAAAACGATTTTCTAGGAAAACCGTCTTTACCGGGCCCCGGACCATTTCGGGGCCCATGGAAGGCCCTCTTAAAAACATGCTCGTCCATATCAGCTGAACG
This sequence comes from Desulfobacter sp., assembly GCA_028768545.1. NCBI lineage: Bacteria > Pseudomonadati > Thermodesulfobacteriota > Desulfobacteria > Desulfobacterales > Desulfobacteraceae > Desulfobacter > Desulfobacter sp. The sequence continues at coordinate 1,825,020 of CP054838.1, read as the reverse complement.
CGTCACAGACCATCACGGCCAGGGCATAGATAATATCCAGGGCCAGGTGAGAAGAAATGGTTTTATCAAACAAAAGTTTGGCCTCGGCCTCAAAATCCTCATCCCCCTGCCAGAGCAAAACAGCCACAACTATATGGGGCGTAATCTCAAAGGCAAAGGCGGCATCACCCATGTCAAGGGCTCGGCCCCCAAGGGTTTTGCCAAGTGTTGTAAATCCGTTTAAATCATCTCCAAAAGTCTTGGCAACCCCCCGGGTGGGAAGGGTGTGGGGCCCCCTGAAAAAAGCACTTCCCCCGGGAATATCCTTTTCCGACACCCAAACTCCGGACAATGGCAAGGATACGGCGGTCATAAGATAGTGAACAATGAACAGGTCCATAAACGGATGCAAAAGGGGAAATTCAGGATCCAGAGACCTTACCTGCCCTTTTTTCAAATCCACCTCATACCTGCGGTCCCATACCTTAAGATCAAAGGTGCAGGTTTGAGGATCAAACCTGGCTCCGGTATCGTTGACAACAATTTTGGGATCTTTTAATGCAAGATCCTGGAAATGAACTAAATCAACGCCCATGTTATATCCCTTAATTTTCTCAACTAAATCGATTTAATTTCTGCACATCCGCCTGCTTTTTCTTGTAACTGGCTCTTTTTGTAGACTGATCTTTTTGTAAAATCAAACGATTCCCTTTTTTTTTATCCGGGGGATTGACATATCCTGAATTGATCTCCATTTTTATACCCTACGGGGGTATGGTAGAAAACAACAAACTCAAAGGAAAAAAAATGTTCAACCCGGAAGTGAAAAAAGATGCCTCAACCCGGCTAAAAAAAATTGAAGGACAGATCAGGGGAATCGGGAAAATGGTTGAAAATGAAAAATACTGCATTGATATCATCAACCAGATCACAGCGGCTGAAAAAGCCCTTCACGGGGTAGCCAAAATCATCATGAAACGCCATGTGGAATCCTGTGTTACCGCTGCCATTCAAAAGGGGGAAGGCCAGCAAAAGATAAACGAACTCATTGAAACCGTTTACAAGTACAGCCGAAAATAACGGCCATGGGCCGACCTGGTATTTCATCCATGTTTGCCCACAACAAAAATAAAACGCTTATGAGAAAAATCTCTTGGGCGCGGTTTCATATAAAGAAAGGAAAGATATCATGGAAAATAAACTGAGCGTAAAAGGCATGTCATGCGCCCATTGCACGGGCCGGGTAAAAACCTATCTTGAATCCCTGGACCATGTATCCCGTGTTCATGTGGATCTTGAGACCCAAACGGCCCGATTTGAATCAGAGACCCCTGTGGATATGGATCTTGTGATCAAAGAGATCACCGCATTCGGGTTCACAGCCAAAGTCCTTTAGACCCGAATATTTCATAACCTGAAGGTCAGAAACTGACAATTTGAGGAAGGTATGTATTAATTTCTTTAAATACAGAAAGTTATAATTACCAAACCAATTTCAAGGGTGGTCACCCTTCGGGCGAACCGATTTTACCTCATCTGCGTCGTTGCAGACCGTTCGCAGTAGACTCACTACGGCTTTACGGCCTGACGCCTTGCAGCTAGAGCAAAATCGATTCGTGAAATATGCGGGGTATTGACGGCCAGCCAAGGCCGTCCACCACCTTATGAGGCATTAAAAATGATCAAAACCCATGAAATCAAGGTTTACGGCATGATGTGCCAGCATTGTGAGCAAGCCGTGACAAAGGCATTGGAAAATCATCCCGGGGTCAGTCATGTCAGGGCTTCATTTGAAAACAACAAGGTCATTCTGGACCTTGACCCGGCAAAAACCTTGGTCAAAGACCTGGAATCAACCATTTGCCAAGAAGGATATTTTTTAACGCCTCAATCCGGCAGTCCAGAACCGGAAACAGAGACCACAGTTTCAAAAAAGGCGCCCATTGAAGATGAGACCCATCTTGCCAGCATCTCCTTTAACATCCAGGGCATGAGCTGTGCAAACTGCTCCCTTGCCATTGAAAAAGCCTTTAAACGGGCAGAGGGGATTGACTCCTGCGCCATCAACCTGCCCCTGGAAAAAGGGTTTGTCACCTATGATTCCAGAATCCTGAATGATGAAGCCGTCTTTAATATTGTCAGCCAGGCAGGTTACGGGGCTGTATCTGAAAACAACAGCGATTTAAAAAACGTGGGCAAAGAAAAATTCAGGTTTCTCTTTGCTTTGAGCCTCACCCTTCCCATGATGGGAATCATGCACCTTGGGCTTTTTGACCGGGTGGTTACCAACTATATTCTCTGTGCCATGGGCTCTTTGGTCCAGTTTGTCTCGGGCCGCGCCTTTTACGAAGGTACCTATTATTCATTGAAAAACCGTGCTGCCAACATGGATGTTCTGATCACTCTGGGGATCTCTGCAGCCTATTTTTACTCTCTGTTTTCCCTGTTTTTCATGGATTCCGCAGCCCCTGTATTTTTTGACAGTGCCGCCATGCTCATCACCTTTATCATGATCGGCAAAATGCTTGAAGCCAATGCCAAGGGCAGGACCGGCCAGGCATTAAAAGAGCTGCTGGCCCTGAATGCAGATACCGCCCGGGTGATCAGGAACGGAAAAGAAACAATCACTCCCGCGTCCATGGTTGAAAAAGGGGATATCGTCCGGGTGGTTGCCGGAGAAAAAATCCCGGTGGACGGTGACGTTATTGAAGGCCAAACCCTGGTGGATGAATCCATGCTCACAGGAGAATCCTTTCCCGTCCAAAAATCCCCGGGAAAAAAGGTGATCGGCCCCACCATCAACCAGTCCGGCACCATTACCCTTACGACCACCAAAACAGGGAATGATACCGTGCTTGCCGGAATCATCAAACTGGTGGAAGATGCCCAGGCAGACAAGGCCCCGATCCAGCGTCTGGCAGACATGGCCTCCAATGTATTTGTTCCGGTGGTGGTAACCATTGCTTTGGCCACATTCTGCTATTGATATTTTCTGGCAGGTCTGAGCCACGGGGTCTCTCCTTTTTTATTCGCCTTTGAACGAATGATCGCCGTACTTGTGATTGCCTGTCCCTGCGCCTTAGGCCTTGCCACCCCCACCGCCATCATGGTCGGCACAGGTGTGGGGCTAAATAAGGGAATTTTGTTTAAAAAAGGGGCGGCGCTTGAACATATTTCAAAACTGGACATGGTCCTCTTTGACAAGACCGGAACCATCACCCAGGGCCGACCCCAAGTCACCAGCATCGGGCGCATTCCCATTTTCCCGGTTTTAAAAAGGCCTGTCTTTTAGAGCAAAAAGAATGATATCCTCTGTTACGCTGAAATGAACATAAATGGATTGTGCTAATGAAGAAAGCTGAAGATTGTAATACTGTTGATGAAGTCCTTGCATGCCTCAAAGAACTGGAAGAAGATCCAAATCGCTTGGTTCGTAACGCTAACGAATTAGAACAGATGGAGCAGGAAATCCTTGAGTATACAAATCGGATAAGCGCCTTTTTTTTAAAAAAAAGATCCAGGCCTCAGTAGATTCCTCTGAACAGGTCGACCAAGAAAAAGAATTGATGTCCAATTGGCCGGGACGGATGAAAAGCGAAGGGCTTGAGACCGTTTGGATTCAGCTTTGTACAGATAGTTCGGTTGATATTCATGTTCGATACTATCGAAGGTCCTGTGACCGCCGAAAAGGAAAAAGATATAAAGGTGCATACGCTGGCTTAATCCTTCTTGGAATCCATGATCGCTGCTCGCCTGCTTTGGCTTCTATGGTGAGTTCTTGGTCAGCCTTATTAAGTTCTTTTGAAGAAGTCCGTCAAGTGCTTTGTGACCGTGGGATGACGTTGGGTATAAAGGTCATCCGTAAACTGACCTATCGGTACGCATAGCGGGCTCGAGCCGAACAACAAGCGGGCCGAATCCCATTAAATGATAGAGATTTACTTGAAGGGCGGCGAGTCGTTATCAGCACTGATGGTGGCCGCACTCGGCTCAGAGAGAAGAAAAGGGGACCAAAAACCCAAAAGGATAGAACCCGATTTCGTGGGGCATGGCGAGAACCCAAGCTTTTGATCATTTATGTAGTGGACGCCCATGGAAAACAAGAAAAAAGCTTTTCACCATTTATTGATGGCTGTTTCAATGGACCGGATGGTGTATTCCACTTGTTAAAGGGTTATTTGAACTCCCTTCATATTCAGAACTCAGACAAAATACTGTTTGTTGCAGATGGGGCACATTGGATTTGGAATCGAATCCCCGGACTGCTAAAAGCATTGGGTTTGGCTCCTGAGCGTGTGTATGAACTTCTCGATTTCTACCATGCAGTTGAGCATCTGGGTACAGTAGCAGGCTTAAGGAAGACCTGGTCATCCAAGGAACGCAAACGCTGGGTATCGAAGCAGCGAGGTCTTCTGCTGAAGGGAAAGGCGATTGAGGTGGTACAGGCCGTCCAGAAGCTTTGTAGAGGCAGAAACAGTAAGGCTATCAAGACGGAACGGGATTATTTTGTGCGCAATGAACTGAGGCTTAATTTCTCAACTGTAAAAGCGTTGAACTTACCTATTGGCAGCGGTGCTATTGAAAGTTCGATTCGGAGAGTCGTGAATTTACGTCTTAAAGTTCCATGCATCTTTTGGTATCGGGAGAATGCAGAAAAAATGATTATGCTGCGATCATTTTATAAAGCAGGGCGTTGGAACTGCCTGAAGCAGATAGCAAACATGCACAATCCAGTGCCAGCGGTATAACCGGGAAAATGGGAATGCGCCCCCAGCATCTATCCGGCCAAAGGGGTGGACCCGGACCATGTGTTAACAATCGCAGCAAGCGCTGAAGCCAACTCCTCCCACCCTTTGGCTGCCCCCATCATCAAAATGGCCGAAGACAAAGGAATTGCCCTGAAAAAAACCACCCAGGCGCGGGAGGTGGCAGGACACGGGGTTGAATGCCGGTTGGACAAACGCCTGGTAAAGGCAGGAAATCTTCAGCTGGTAAAAAATGACCAGATCCCGGCCGCCTTGAAATCAAAAGAAACAGAACTATCCCAAAAGGGGGAAACCACCATTTTCATCAGCCAGGACAGCCAGGTCATCGGGATCATTGGACTGGCCGATGTCATCAAGCCGGATTCCCAGGCTGCGATCCAGCGACTTGACCGGGCCGGCATAAAAACCGGACTGATCTCAGGAGACAACCAGGCCGCAGCCTGGTCCGTTGCCCAACAAGTCGGCATTTCCATGGTCGAGGCCCAGGTGCTGCCAAAAGATAAAATCAATTGGGTTAAAAAATACCAGGACAAGGGACTCAAGGTGGCCATGGTGGGAGACGAGATCAACGATGCACCGGCCCTTGCCCAGGCAGATATCGGCATTGCCATTGGGTCGGGAACGGACACGGCCAAGGAAACAGGAGAGGTGGTTCTTGTACGAAACAGCCTTCTGGATGTTGACCGGGCCATCCGCCGGGAATGTTCAGAATTCTGTGTCACGGTTTCGGTTCCCGGATCTGCCTCAGCGCCAGCGGAAGTAAAAGTCAGGTCCGAGAATGGGCCTTCAATCAGCCACGTCGGAGGAGTTGACTTTTGCTGGAGTGGAGTTCCTGGAACCATCTTTTCCATCTGTAAATAAATCCCTATCAAATTCCCAGCTCTTTATCCAGCCGGCCTTCAAAGAAAATTGCCAACTGGGAAATTGTCAGTGACCAATTTTGAATCGGCATTGTCCATTTTTTACTGGCGTTCTGGATCCCCGTGTAAAGCAGCTTTAACAGGCTGTCCTGGTTCGGGAATGATCCCTTTGTTTTGGTCAGTTTTCGAAACTGTCGATGCACAGCCTCAATGGTATTTGTGGTGTATATTATCCGTCGAATCTCTTCTGGATATTTAAAGAAATGACTGAGGCGTTCCCAGTTGTTCCGCCAGGATTTTATCACAATCGGGTATTTGTCATTCCATTTATTTTCCAAGATATCCAGTTCTTCTTCGGCCAGATCCTTATTGACCGCTTTATAAACACGTTTTAGATCTGCCATAAATTCCTTTTTATTTTTGGAACCAACGTATTTCAATGAATTTCGGATCTGGTGGACTACGCAGAGTTGAACTTCTGTGTCCGGGAATATGGTCTCAATGGCCTCGGGAAAACCTTTTAGACCATCAACACAGGCAATCAGGATATCTTTTACCCCTCGGTTTGAAAGGTCTGTTAACACCTGCAGCCAGAAGTTCGCACCCTCATTCTCGGATATGTACAGCCCAAGAACCTCTTTGCGGCCCTCGATATTCACCCCAAGAATTGTGTAAACGGCTTTGCTGCCGACCTTTCCGTTTTCTCGTACTTTATAATGTATGGCATCAAGCCATACGATTGGGTACACATTTTCCAACGGCCTGGCCTGCCATTCTTTGACGGTATGGATGATTTTATCGGTAATGGTGCTCAGAGTGGCATTTGAAATCTCAAGTCCATAGATTTCCTGTAAATGGGAAGCCATATCATTATAACTCATGCCCAGGCCGTAAAGGGCTATTATCTTTCTTTCAATTTCATCGCTGAGCGTTGTCTGATGTTTTTTGACGATCTGTGGAGAGAAGGTTCCGGCCCTGTCACGCGGGGTTTCTAGCTCAAATTTACCATCCAGGGATTTAATGGTCTTTTTGCTTTTTCCATTACGGCGGTTGGCAGAAACTTCCTGCCCGAGATGGGACTCCAACTCTCCTTCAAGAGCAGCTTCAGCAAGATTTTTGATTAATGATGTAAGGACGCCGCCCTTACCTGTGAAGGGTTTACCTTCCTGGATGCCTTTAAGGGCTTTTTGAAAATCAAATTCGGTGTTTTCTTCGGTCATGTCAGTTCTCCTTATTTAGCTGAGTATATCAGCTTTCATTCAACTGACACAGAATTTTGAACGCCCTCTATCCGCCTGGGTAAAAAGACCTTAAAAACCATAAAGTATAATTTTTTCTGGGCCTTTTTTTACAACCTGCTCATGATCCCTGTGGCAGCCGGGGTTCTGTATTTCCCCTACGGCCTGACCCTCAAGCCTGAGTTTGCAAGTATTGCCATGTGGCTCTCCTCATTGTCCGTTGTGTTAAATTCTTTGATGCTTAAACGGTATGAAAAAAAACTATAATCAGGGCTTGGTCAGAATTTTGAAAAAAACATGGGGATTCAGGGTCATCGCATGTAACTTTTATTAAGATTCGTCCTTACCCGGCTGGAATAGGTGAGGGGGATTCCGTTAAATCTTAAGCGGTCGTCCTGACCGCTTAAGAAGCGGAAATGATCGGACCTATGCCGTCCTGGCGGGCCGCTCATTTACGCCACGCCACCCCCTTCACCCTATCCCAGCCTGGCTCTCCTGGCTTGCTATAGTATATGAGCATCGAACAAAATTTTCCTAGACATCGCTGCACAGATACGATATATATGGCAATAAACACAAGGAGTTGCCAATGAACGAAAAAAAAATCTCTTGAAACTTTTTTTGACAATATTCAGGACCCCAGACACCACAATAAGCTTCATAATTTAATTGATGTCGTCATCATCGCAATTTGTGCGGTAGTTGCTGGCGCAGACACTTATGAGCAAATTGAAAACTTTGGCAAAAAGAGAAAAAGGTGGTTGTCAAAATTTCTAAGCCTTCCCCATGGGATACCCTCCCATGACACCTTTGGCAGAATTTTTGAAAGGATGAACCCGAATGAATTTCAGAGCAGTTTTATGCACTGGGTTCAGTCGGTTGCAAAGATGACCAAAGGTCAAGTCATTGCAATCGACGGCAAAACTCTAAGGCGTTCACACGATACCTCCAATGATAAGAAAGCCATTCATATGATCAGTGCGTGGGCTTCGTCTAATAAAGTGGTTTTAGGGCAATTAAAAACCGAAGAAAAATCAAATGAAATTACGGCCATTCCAAATCTTTTAAAACTTTTAGATATCTCGGGCTGCATTATAACCATTGATGCCATGGGCACTCAAAAGAAAATCGCTGAAACCATAATAAACAAAGGGTGTGACTATGTCCTTGCCCTGAAAGAAAATCATAAAACCTTGCATGATGAAGCGGTACTTTTTTTCAATAAAATGGAAGAAATGAAAAATCAGGGGTACCAGTTTAATGAACAGACCAGTGTTGACGGAGGGCACGGTCGAGTCGAAACGCGCAGGGCTGTGATAACCTCTGATATTGATTGGTTTGAAGATAAAAAAAGTTGGAAAGGTTTGAAAAGTATTGGAATGATTGAATCCACCCGGGAAATGGACGGCCAGATCAGTCATGAAAAGCGATATTATATATCGAGCCTGGATAGCGACCCCAATATTTTTGGTAATGCTGTCAGGAGGCATTGGGGAATTGAAAATTCAGTGCATTGGGTATTGGATATTGCGTTCCGTGAAGACGAAAGCAGAGTCAGAAAGGGGAACTCTCCTGAGAATTTTGCAGCGATTCGGCACATTGCATTAAATTTATTACGGAACAATAAGACATTTAAAGGGAGTGTAAAAACCAAAAGGTTGAATGCTGCTATGGATATCAAATATCTGGAGGAAGTTATGTTTGGATGATACTTGAACCAATCAAAACTATAGGCACTTTACAATATTTACATGCGTGAGCCCTGCATGGGGATTCCCTTGATCTTTACACCTTGTTTTAATAGAGTTACACTCCTATGAAAACCTTTATCGGCATATCCTCTTTCCAGGTCCTGGCCGTGTTCAGGTGGGGGCTTTTTTTCTCCTACCTGACCATTTACCTGCGTCATTTTCTGGGGCTGTCCGTGATTGAACTGTTCTGGTCCATGTCCAATATCGGATGGAGCGCCATGATTTCAGATATTTACAAACAGGGCAACCGAAGCCGGATCATGGGGCAGCTTGAAAGCATGGGCGGCATGGGCAGGATCGTGGGAATCCTTGTGGGCGGTCTTCTCTATGACCGTATGGGCACCTTATTCATCCCGGGGGCAAGGCCGCCGACACTGCGCGATCTTCCGATGGCCCGGTTTAATCTTTCAGTATAAAAAAAGTGCTGGATTCATTGCCCCAAATAAAATATAGCCTCTTTTTTACAATATGAAAAAAAGGCTGACACCCCTGGAATGAAAATTTGTTGGGTCACCCAAAGATAACGCCTATATCTAAAACGATGCATCACCTTGTTTATACTGGGTTTATCGACAATACAAGCTATCTTGCCATGGCGTTTTTTTTCATTTGCACACAAAAAAAACCTGGCATTTATATTGCTTTTTGAATCCTTAGATGGATTTTTCCGGCCCCAATTCAAGGGCAGTAAAATACCATTGACCAGACGCCTATGGCATTGGGTTTAAACCATCCGCCTTAATCACCGGCATGGCCGGCGAATGACCTCTGGCCACAACAAAAAAACCGCTGACGATTGCAAATTATCGGCTTAAGTTTCATAGATAAAAAGGATAAAAATATGGCAAACAGTCTCTACATCACCCCCACTGAAACCCGGAGTGGAAAATCCTTGATTGTTCTCGGGATTATGCAGCTTTTATTAAAAGATATAAGGATCGTAGGCTTTTTCAGGCCCATCATAAATCCGCGGGGTCACCAGGGCAAAGACCCGGACATTGATCTTGTTCTCAACCACTTCCATCTTGGGACAGCGTATGAACAGACCTATGCCTACACCATGGAAGAGGCCAAAAAAATGATCAATGCCGGCCAACAGGCTCAAATGATGGAGACCATTCTCAACAAGTACAAAGAGCTTGAAAAAAAATGCCGGTTTGTTCTCTGTGAAGGGACAGATTTTGCCGCAGGCAGTGAAGCCTTTGAATTTGACATCAATGCGGAGATCATGGCCGACCTTGGCATTCCTGCCCTGGTGGTGTCAAACGGTCACCATAAACCCATTGACGAGGTGGTCTCCTCGGGCCAGCTTTCCATTGAAAGCCTTGAAAATAAAGGGGTGGATGTATTGGGCCTTCTGGTCAACCGGGTGGATTCCCAGGACCTGGAGGCCCTCAAGACCTGCCTGAAAAAGGCTGTCCACCGGTCGGACTGCCTGGTCTATGCCATTCCGGAACTGGCCGCCCTGGGACAGCCGACCATGGAGGATGTTCAAAAATATTTGGGTTCCAAAATTCTTTTTGGCGAACAGGCCATGGACAACCAGATCTCAGATTACGTGGTTGCGGCCATGCTGGCACCCAATTTTCTCAATCACATCAAAAAAGGCTGCCTGGTGGTATGCCCCGGGGACCGGTCAAGCATTGTGCTGACCTGCCTTGCCTCCAGATATTCCTCGGCATATCCTGATATTTCAGGCATTCTGGTCACCGGAGGAATTGAAATACCCGATACGATCATGAGGCTTATCAAGGGATGGAAAGGGGTTCCTTTGCCCATCATCCAGACCGGGGAGACCACCCATGTCACTGCAACGGCCTTGAACCGGCTCCAGGGAAGCATTTCCCCGGAAAATCCCAGACGGATCGCCCTGGCCCTTGGCACCTTTGAGGCCCATGTGGCAACAGATGAGCTGAGGAAAAAACTGGCAGCCAGAAAATCAATCCGGATCACCCCCCAGATGTTCGAGTACAGCCTCATTGAAAAGGCCAAAAAAAATCTCCAGCATATCGTGTTAGCCGAAGGCATGGGGGAGAGAATTTTAAAGGCCGCAGATATTCTTTTACGGCGCAAAGTCTGCGAAATCACCCTGATTGGAAAGCCTGAAAGGGTCAATAAAAAGATCCAAGAACTGGGGCTGACCCTTGCCGGGGTGAATATCATAGCTCCGGAAGAAAGTCCGAAAACAGAAAACTATATCCAAACCTTTTACGATTTGAGAAAGGCAAAGGGCGTCACCCGGGATATGGCCCGGGATATGATCATGGATCCCACCTATTTTGGCACCATGATGGTTCAAAAGGGGCATGCCGACGGCATGGTCTCAGGATCAATCAATACCACGGCCCACACCATCCGTCCCGGATTTCAGATCATCAAGACCCGGTCACAGGCCGCCATTGTCTCTTCGGTCTTTCTCATGTGCCTCAAGGACCGGGTGCTGGTGTTTGGCGATTGCGCGGTGAATCCAAATCCAACGGCCGAACAATTGGCGGAAATCGCCATCACATCGGCAAATACCGCAAAAACCTTCGGCATTGACCCCCGGGTGGCCATGCTCTCTTATTCCACAGGGCCCTCGGGCACCGGGGTGGATGTAGAAAAAGTCATCAAGGCCACCCGGATCGCCAATGAGAAATCACCTGAATTGCTCTTGGAAGGCCCGCTCCAATACGATGCCGCCATTGATCCTGAGGTGGCCAAAACCAAACTGCCCGACTCCAGGGTGGCCGGCCAAACCACGGTATTTATCTTTCCGGATCTTAACACGGGAAATAATACCTATAAAGCGGTTCAGCGCGCTTCGGAAAAGGCCGTTGCCATCGGTCCCGTACTCCAGGGGCTGAACAAACCGGTGAACGATCTGAGCCGGGGATGCACCATCCCGGACATCGTGAATACCGTAGCCATTACCGCAATTCAGGCCCAGGCCGGCAAGGGATTAATCTAAAGAACCTGACCCTGTGCCGGCCGGAAACCTTTTTTCCGGCCGGCACAGGGTCTATTTTTCAGGTTCTGTTCTCAATTTCCTCCCATATATCTTTCATGGCGTGCCTGACCATTCTTTTCTGGTCCGTATATGAGGTGTGAAGCAAACGGTGGGACTTATGGCCCAGGGGTTTTTCCAAAAATTCATCATAGAGTTTTTGAATCAATGGATTGTTGTGGGACTGACGGACCTTTGCCCGGGAATCAATATCATAAAGGCCCTGGCGCCGCTGGTCGCAGCAGGCCTGGTAGGCATGTTTGCTTCTAGGCTGGCCCCCGCCCCCCATACAGCCCCCGGGACAGGCCATGACTTCCACAAAGGTATAATCCGCCTCACCTGATTTGACGGCATCAACCAGTTTTGCCGCAGCCTTTAGGGTATGAACCACAGCCACCTTAACCGTGCCCAGATCAGGGCCGAGATCCACATCTGCTTTCCGGATATGCTCCATTCCCCGGATCTTTTGAAATTCTATGGGGTCCAATTCCTCGCCTGTGACCACCTTGTGGACGGTTCGCAAGGCCGCTTCCATGACCCCGCCGGTGGTGCCGAAAATCACGGCAGCCCCGGAATACTCCCCCATCCACGGGTTGTCAAACCCGGAAGAATCCAGGTTTCGGGGGTGAATGCCCTCCCGTTTCAACAGCCTTGCAAAGTCCCGGGTGGTCAGCACGGCATCCACCTCGGCCTGGCCGTTGGTCATGAATTCAGGCCGCTTGGCCTCCCCTTTTTTGGCCGTGCAGGGCATGATGGAAATCACCCGCATGCGCCCTGGATCCAGCCCCATTTTCCCGGCCAGATAGGTCTTGGCCATGGCACCAAAACATTGCTGGGGGGATTTGGTGGTGGAAATATGGGGGGTCATCTCGGGATAATTTTTTTCCACATAGGAGACCCAGGCCGGACAGCAGGAGGTAAACATGGGCAATTCTGCCTTTTCTTTTACCCTTTTAAGCAGTTCGTTTCCCTCTTCCATGATCACCAGGTCCGCGGTAAAATTGGTGTCCAAAACCAGGTCAGCCCCCAGTTTTTTAAGGGCGGAAATAATCTGGCCTTCAAGGTTGGTTCCGGCAGGGAGATTAAATTCCTCTCCCAAAGCCGTGCGAACCGCCGGAGCAAACTGAAACACCGTGGTGACCGACGGATCATAAAGATAATCCATGACCTGCTCAATATCATTGTTTCTCTGCCAAAGCCCCCACCGGACAGACCAGGATACACTGGCCGCAGCCCACACAATCAGAGTCTCCCAGGGGCAGATGGTCCCTGACACTGATCTGGGTGCCCAGCCCTCTTTCCGTGATCACCAAGGTATCCACCCCCTGGATCTCCCGACAGACATTCACGCACCGAAAACAGCGGATACACTTGCTCATGTCCCGGACCACACAGGGAGACGAGGTATCCTTGGACCGGTTCAGATAAAAATGGGGATAATGGTACCGGGTCTGCTGCAGCCCCACAAACTGGGCCACGTCCTGGAGTTCGCAATTGCCGTGGCGAATGCACGAGGCACAGTCCTGATTGTGGTCGGCCAGGAGCAGTTCCACCTGGAGCCGCTGCATCTGCCTGACCTTGGGAGTCCGGGTCAGCACGTCCATCCCCGCTTCCATAGGTGTGGTGCAGGAGGTGACAATCTGGTGTTTTGGATCATTTTCCCGTTTGATATCCACCAGGCAGACCCGGCAGGTGCCCGGGGTGTGGTTGATATCCGCCATCTCGCAGAGGGTGGGAATAAAGTGGCCGTTCAGCTTTGCCACGGTCAGGATGGTTTGATTTTCCATAAATTCCACGGGTTTGCCGTTAATGGTTCCCTTCATGATATACTGCCCCCCTGTTGTTCTGTGATTACGGAATAGACCCGGTAGCATCTCATGCACCGGTGGGCCTCGTGATAGGCCTCTTCCACGGAAATGGGTTTTTCAACCTCTTCAAATATCTGCTTGCGGACATCAGGGTCCAGTTCTTTTATTTTCACCCGGTACTCGTGTCTTACCAGCAGGGTCACCCCCGAATCGATCATGGGCTGGACATGACCCACCAACTGGCTCATCCGGTCTCTGGGATAAAATCTGACCCGGCCGCAGGTCAGGTAATCGTCAATATTTCTGGCCCCCGTTTCCCCCTGGGCCATGGCCTGGACCAGGGTGGCAGGCCATGTGACGCAGTCTCCGCCGGCAAATACCCCTTTGCGTGTGGTCATCAAAGAATCCTTGCCCACCTGGAGGGTGCCTTTGCTGGTAAACGAGACATTATCGATTTTCGGGGACAAAAACCCTGTCTCAACTTTCTGGCCGATGGCCGGTATCAGGTGGTCGGTTTCCAGCACAAATTCAAACCCCTCTTTGGGAAAAACGCTTCTTCTGCCGCTTTCATCCGGATCTCCAAGTACCATCTCAATCAGTTCAACCCCTGTTATTTTCCCGTCCTGGGAAATAACAGGGGTTGACCTGGAGATGAAAGATCACCCCTTCTTTTTCAGCGGCCTCGATCTCTTCAGGATCAGCCGGCATCTGGCTGCGGCTTCTGCGGTAGACCAGGTGAACCTCTTTGACCCCCATTCTCAGGGCAGACCGGACACAGTCCATGGCCACGTTGCCCCCGCCCACCACCACCATTTTTTCTCCCAATGTCATAGGAATGCCCCGGTCAATATAATCGTGGTTGATGCGCAACAAAAAATCCACCCCAAAATCATATCCCTCAAGATTGGGATCTTCCCCTATGGCACCCATCATATTGCCCTTATGGGTGCCCACCCCCAGAAAAACCGCCTTATACCCGTTGGAAAAAAGGCTTTGCAGAGAAAACTCCCGGCCCATTTTCCGATTGTAAAAAATCTGGCCCCCCAGGGTTTCAATGATGCTGATCTCCTTGGACAACACATCTTTGGGCAGCCGGTATTCAGGGATCCCCGTAGCCGCCATCCCGCCGGGCACGGATTTGGCCTCAAACACATCCACAGGATATCCTTTGAGCAGCAAATGGTAGGCCGCTGAAATACCGGCAGGACCGGTTCCGATCACGGCCACCTTTAAATCAGGATCTTTTTTATCCGAAACCATATACGAGGAAAATCCCTGGCCAGAGGCTTCATGGTCGGCAACAAAGCGTTTTAAGACCTTGATGCCCACGGCCTCATCCACCTGGGTTCTGCGGCAGGCCAGCTCGCAGAATCTCACACAGACCCGGCCGCAGGTAGCAGCCATGGGATATTTTTGGAGGATCACCCCGAGAGAATGGGTAAATTTGCCGTCCTTGATATAGTCAATATACCGGGGAACATCCACCTTTGAGGGACAGGCCTCAATACAGGGGGCCGTAACATAGGTGGTGCAGGGCTGGGGTGTGATGACCTTTCCCTCTTGGATCTCCCTTTCCAGGGTGTTTCTGAAATATTTGAGCATCTCCAGCAGGGCCACGGTGGCGATCTGCCCGAGGCCGCACAGGGAAGTGGCCCTGACATGTTCTGCAACAATTTGGATTTCGTCCAGCATCTCAAGGGTTCCCCTGCCCTGGGTCAGATCCGCCAGCTTGGAGGTGATGATCTGGGTGCCCACTCTGCAGGGGGTGCATTTCTCGCAGGACTCCTGGGCGGCCCGCGCCATGTATTGAAAGGCCGAATCCAGAAGGTTGACATTTTTTTCAAAGATAAAAAACCCATGGGCCCCGAAAAACGCCTTGATGGGGTTTCCAGGATTGAACTCATCGAAATCGCCAAACTCGGGGTGCTCTTCAATCTCAAATATCTTTTTCCCGCGATTATCAATGACATTCCCGTCCCAGACCCCGAATATAATTTTTGCCATGTGATCTTCCTTTATTTGTGTTCATCCATTGCCCCAAAGGCCGGGTCAAACCCAGATTCAAGGGTGCCCGATCATTGTTTTCAGCAATGGGCATGCCAGAGGGTTCCAAAAAAAATAAAACCTGGAAAGGCCTTGAACAGGGTGGGATTGGCAAAAATTTATCCTCCACGCCCCCCGGTCAGGTGTTGTTTTTCTTTACAGGGTGTTAAAAAACTTTGTTTCCCTCAAAAAAGCGGCCCGAAATTTATCCTGGCCGTAAAATTTTTTCTTTTTGTTTATCTCAGTGTAATTCCAGGGGTTAAAACCAAAGGCCCTTTCCCAGATACCCTTTTTTCATGCCATGGCATGGATCTTGGACTTTGCTCTGGGCAGTCAAAAAAATACAGGAGAATAAAATGACACCCCAAAAACGACTCGGAGTCATGGTTGCAGCATGCCTGGTCTTGATTCAGGCCATGCCCCTATTGGCATCAGAATGCTATACGCTAGCAGATATCCTGGTCACGGCCCGGGGAAAAGACAGCAGTGTCTGCCTCACCCCCGGAGGAACGGCTGTCATGGAAAGTCAGGACATTTTCCAGGCCCAGGACCCTTCAATCACCAATACCCTGACCCAAATTCCCGGAGTGAAAAAATCTTCGGATTCTGCCTGGGGATCTGCCGTGAACATCCGGGGTCTGGGCCGGGAGCAGGTGGTTTTTCTCATTGACGGGACCCGGGTGAACACGGCAACGGATATCAATGCCCGGTTCGGCCTGATCAATCCCAATGAGATCCAGCGGGTTGAAGTGCTCAAAGGCCCCATATCCTCTCTTTACGGATCCGGAACCATGGGCGGTGTCATCAATATCATTACCCGCAAAGGAACATTTTCCGACCAGACCCGGACCTCTAGCACCATTGGGGGCAGCACCGGTTTAAACCCCCAGGGGTTCAGCGCCTTTGGCCAGACCGCCCTGAACTCAAAAAACTTCTGGATCTATGCATTCGGAGGCCGACGGGACTATGACCCCTATGAAACGGGAAAAGGAACCGTCCAGGACCACAGTTTTTTTGCGGATGATACCCTGGGGCTCAAATCCGCGGTCAAATGGAACCCTGCCAACCTCACCCAAATTAACATCCAATATACCAAGGGAAATGACATTGGGATCCCGGGCAAAGGATTGGCCCTTCCTGCCGGCCCCGCCATCACCTATCCTGATACTTACCGGACCCTGGTCAGCCTGACCCACCACCTGACCCCGGAATCCAATGTCCTGTCCCAATCCGATCTCAACCTCTATTACCAAAAAATAGAGCGAAACGTAAAAATGGATTTTCCCAAAACCAGCCCCATGGACACCATCAAGCCCACAGGGATTCATAAAACCTTTGGGGCCAAATGGATAAATACGGTCGAGCTTGACGCCCACAGCCTGGTTGCGGGCCTGGACACCTGGTCCTGGGCCATGGATACCTTTCGCGAAAAAAATTTTTCATCGGGCCTTACCGGTATTGATACCCCTTTGGCCGATGCCCGGCAGACCTCGGTGGGTTTTTTCATGGAAGATGATATACAAATTTTTCCCTCCCTGATCCTGAACCTGGGGGGACGAATCGATTATATGAAAACAAAATCTGATGCCTTGTACAATTGGGTCATTCCCCCTTTACCCGCCATGGTTCCCGCTTTAATGCGTGATGCCCAGTCAAGCCATGACCTAAGCTGGAATGCCCATGCAGGCATGACCTAGCAATGGGTCCCGCATCTTTCCATGACATTTCTTTGTGCAACCGCCTTTCGGTCACCCGATCTTATGGAGCGGTATAAGTACCTTGCCTTTTCCGGCGGGCAGATATACGGAAACCCGGACCTGGACCCTGAACGCTCCATGTTTTTTGAATACGGGCTTCACTACAATACGCAGGTCTTGAGAGTTTCAGCGGCCTGTACGCCAATTTCCTCAATGAGATGATCACCGAGGCCCTTGTTCCAGGATCCGCCACGGTCTATCAAATGGAAAACCTGAACAAGGCCAGGCTGCTGGGCGGAGAACTTGACGTCCAATACCGTCCTTTTGGCCTCTGGCAATTGTATGCCAATATTGCCTACACCCGTGGGACCAATGAAACCGACAACACCGATCTTTCATTCATACCGCCCTTGAACGGCCTGGCCGGCATGGGATACAACAAAAACAGCCCAGGGCTTTGGGGTGACATAAATCTGACCTGGGCCGCACACCAGAACAAGGTGAGTTCAGAAGAGACCCGGACCCCGGGATGGGCCACAGTCAATCTCAAGGCTGGATATCGATTTTTGATCGGCAAGACCCATCATGATCTGGTGCTGGGAATAGACAATCTGCTTGACAAAGCGTATGCCAACCACTTGTCCACCTCCCGGGGCGTTGAATTGTCAGAGCCCGGATTCAACGCCTACCTGGCCTGGAAAATGACATTTTAAATCATGAAAGGTTCACACAAAATACAGGGAATTTTTCTGGGGCTTTTGGTGATGGCCCTGATCTCTCTGGGCGCCTATATATGCCTGACCCGACCTTCGGAAAATGAATTTTTATTGGGGGACAACCCAAACCTGCCGGTTTTAACCTTTTATACCACAGGCCTTGCCACAACCCCCCAACTGGCCTTCTGGCATGCCGTAAACCAGGGGCATATCCTTGAAAAATGCCGACTGAGGGTCAGGCAGTGGAAACACCTGAATGATCTGAGGGGCATTCTTTTGGCCGGGAGAGGGGATTTGTGGCTGGGTCACACCCAAGGCTTTGCCCGGGCAGCGGCCAGGGGAGCGCCGGTAAAACTCATGCTCACCACAGGGTGGCGCAAATTTTATCTGGTCTCAACCTCTTTTTCCCGTTTTTCTGTTTTTAGGGAATGTTCAGAATTCTGTGTCACGGTTTCGGTTCCCGGATCTGCCTCAGCGCCAGCGGAAGTAAAAGTCAGGTCCGAGAATGGGCCTTCAATCAGCCACGTCGGAGGAGTTGACTTTTGCTGGAGTGGAGTTCCTGGAACCATCTTTTCCATCTGTAAATAAATCCCTATCAAATTCCCAGCTCTTTATCCAGCCGGCCTTCAAAGAAAATTGCCAACTGGGAAATTGTCAGTGACCAATTTTGAATCGGCATTGTCCATTTTTTACTGGCGTTCTGGATCCCCATGTAAAGCAGCTTTAACAGGCTGTCCTGGTTCGGGAATGATCCCTTTGTTTTGGTCAGTTTTCGAAACTGTCGATGCACAGCCTCAATGGTATTTGTGGTGTATATTATCCGTCGAATCTCTTCTGGATATTTAAAGAAATGACTGAGGCGTTCCCAGTTGTTCCGCCAGGATTTTATCACAATCGGGTATTTGTCATTCCATTTATTTTCCAAGATATCCAGTTCTTCTTCGGCCAGATCCTTATTGACCGCTTTATAAACACGTTTTAGATCTGCCATAAATTCCTTTTTATTTTTGGAACCAACGTATTTCAATGAATTTCGGATCTGGTGGACTACGCAGAGTTGAACTTCTGTGTCCGGGAATATGGTCTCAATGGCCTCGGGAAAACCTTTTAGACCATCAACACAGGCAATCAGGATATCTTTTACCCCTCGGTTTGAAAGGTCTGTTAACACCTGCAGCCAGAAGTTCGCACCCTCATTCTCGGATATGTACAGCCCAAGAACCTCTTTGCGGCCCTCGATATTCACCCCAAGAATTGTGTAAACGGCTTTGCTGCTGACCTTTCCGTTTTCTCGTACTTTATAATGTATGGCATCAAGCCATACGATTGGGTACACATTTTCCAACGGCCTGGCCTGCCATTCTTTGACGGTATGGATGATTTTATCGGTAATGGTGCTCAGAGTGGCATTTGAAATCTCAAGTCCATAGATTTCCTGTAAATGGGAAGCCATATCATTATAACTCATGCCCAGGCCGTAAAGGGCTATTATCTTTCTTTCAATTTCATCGCTGAGCGTTGTCTGATGTTTTTTGACGATCTGTGGAGAGAAGGTTCCGGCCCTGTCACGCGGGGTTTCCAGCTCAAATTTACCATCCAGGGATTTAATGGTCTTTTTGCTTTTTCCATTACGGCGGTTGGCAGAAACTTCCTGCCCGAGATGGGACTCCAACTCTCCTTCAAGAGCAGCTTCAGCAAGATTTTTGATTAATGATGTAAGGACGCCGCCCTTACCTGTGAAGGGTTTACCTTCCTGGATGCCTTTAAGGGCTTTTTGAAAATCAAATTCGGTGTTTTCTTCGGTCATGTCAGTTCTCCTTATTTAGCTGAGTATATCAGCTTTCATTCAACTGACACAGAATTTTGAACGCCCTCGATTTTTACGGTAAACCCTTGGCCGTTGCCCCCCAGGGGTCTCCGGCCATCCCCATCCTCAACCATATCCTGGACCCTGACAAACCCAGAATCATCTTCCTTTCACATGGGCCCCGGCAGCTGGCCGCAAAATTGATAACAGGGGAAATCAGGGCAGCCCTGGTACCCGAACCCCTGGTCACTGTTTTTTTAGAAAAAATGCCTTACCTTACGGTGGGAGAAAACCTTGAACAGGCCTATGGCCGATTTACCCAAACAAACGCCAGAATGCCCATTGCAGGAATTGCCGTAAACGCAAGGACGGCAAAGCGATACCCGGAACTTATGGCCTTTCTGGCCCAGGAAATACTGGCCGCGGCCCAGTTGCTTTCAGAGGATCCTGCCAAGGGGATTGCCTGCCTGCCCAAGGCCTTTGAATCCTTTATTTCCCGGGATCTGATCGAAAAATCCCTGGGCCGGGACCTGTTTATGGTCCGAAAAAGCCATGGGATTCAAGAAGAAATCCAAAACTATCTCTCGGTTCTCGGCACCCCCCATCCAGACAATAAAGATCTGTTCTGGAAATAAGCATGGGGTTTGGGATCTCCATAACCATTTTGACCCTGGCCTGGATCACGGCCAACCATATTTTCGGCAATGGTCTGGTGCCCTCTTTGTCCGGAACCATGGCCTGCCTTATGCGATTGGCCCTAACCCCGGATTTTTGGGCCCATATCAGCATCACCCTGTTCCGCGGGATTGTGGCCCTGTCCATCACAACGCTCTTGGCGCTGGCAACCGGCATCCCTGCCGGCCGGAACCCAAAGATCATGGATATGATCATGCCCCTGGCCGCCATTCTCCAGACCACCCCCCCCCCATCCTCTGGATCACCCTGGTCATGGTCTGGGCCGGCACAGGCACGCTTTTGCCCGTCCTGGTGGTCACAGCCTCTTTGTTCCCTCCCCTGTTTATCTCCACGGCCACGGCCGCAGCCCACCTGGACCGACGCTTGTTTGACCTGGCCCAAATTTACCAGATCAAAAAATGGGTCATGATCAAAGACCTGATCCTGCCCGGTATTTTCCCCCATTTTCTGGCTGGATTTTCCTATGCCTTGGGCTCCTGCCTGAAAATTACCGCCGTGGCTGAATTTCTGGGCGCTGACCAGGGCATGGGCGCCCGGGTTTACTGGGCCTTTCGCATGATGGACATGGAAGCCCTCTTTGCCTGGGCCCTGGTGCTGATCAGTATTGGGGTATCCATGGAAATCTTCTGGATACGGCCCTTACGGGTATTGTCCTCAAAAAAAGGAGGACAAAATGCTGACCCTTGATCATATCGGCAAAGCCTACAACAACACCATTATCTTAGACCGGGTGAACATGAAGCTTAAAAAAGGGGAGAGCATCTGCCTGTTCAGGCATTGGGAAATCCACCCTGCTTCACATTGCCGCAGGCCTTGCCTGTCCGAATACAGGCCGGGTAAACACATCGGCCACCCAAATGGGCTTTGCCTTTCAAACCCCTGTTTTTCTGCCCTGGAAAAGTGTGGGGGCCAACATGGCATTTATCCTGTCCCATCCCTCTTCCCAAAAAGAGCCCCGGATCAAAGCCCTGCTGGACCGGCTCGGGCTTTTACCGGCATATAACCTGCCCCCATCCAAGCTGAGCGGTGGAATGAAAAAACGGCTGGGCCTTGCCATGAGCCTTTTGCCCGGGCCTGATCTTCTCTTTTTGGACGAGCCCTTTGCCTTTCTGGACAAAAACTGGCAGCATCTTGTGGCCAATGATTTAAGCTGCCTCAACCAAAACAAGGACCTCACCATTTTCATGGCCAGTCATGACCTTGCCCCGGCCCGGGCCATGGGCGCCCAAATCCTTAAACTCCCTTGCCGCCCGATCCAAATCTGCCATGGTTAAACCACATGGCAGGCCTTTTGTTGTTGTCCGGACGGTGTAAATTGCTCAAATACCCAAACTGATTATAACTATGGAATTTTAATTTTCAGGAAAAAAACTTGCAAATCATCCAGGAGTTAAGTTTAATCTCAAATCAAATGGTCCTTTAATTCTGACTGCTCCTTGATCAGGGTGGATTTTATCTGTTTCAGGGGGATTGAACTGATAATCAATTGATTCTATAAAAATGAAACTAATTAACAAATATCCCTTTTTGTTCTATGGTCTTTCCGTTGTTATTCTTCAACAAATTATTCAGGCTGCTATCCCAAACTATGGAGACACTTTCATAATAAAAGCCCTAATTGAATTAGACCCAATATGGAGATACTTATTTTACATACCAGGTAAGATTCTGTGGACTTTAAACGGCGGACATAATTTTGCCGAAGGCGTATATATCGCTCTGGTTATCGGATTCAGTGTTTGCTTGTTTTTAGACTTTTCAATAAAGTACTACTCTAAGATTCTGAATAACGTCTCCCAGTTAAAGAGCGGAAAAAATACGGGTAAATGGTTTAGAAAAACAGAAAAGGAAATCTCACTTATTCAGTCCAAGCAGAAAAGATCAAGGTTCAACCCGACTATACCAATATCCCTGTTTTTATTCTTAAATCTGATTTTCACACTTCTCATTACCCCATCGGAAGATAACGCTACAAATTTATGGACACTCTATAGTTCAGTCATTCTGCGGTTACCCCCGATTTTAGGACCACTTGCTTAAGTGGAATCCGCGTCCTGAAAATGGTAAGAAAGGACGCATGAAAATGACACGTAAAAGAAGACAATTTTCGGCAAAATTTAAAGTCAAAGTGGCGGTCGAAGCCATCAAGGGAATGAAGACCTTAGCCGAGCTATCAACGGCCTATAAGGTTCATCCAAATCAAATATCGGCTTGGAAGAAACAACTGCTCACCAATGCCCTAGAGCTTTTCCCATCAGGGAAAAAACGGCGGCCAAAGACCGAGGAAGAAATCACTGCCCCACTTTACGAGGAGATCGGGCGACTGAAAATGGACATCAAGTGGCTTGAAAAAAAGTTATGAGCCTGCCGGTTTCAACGCGTCGGAGTTGGGTGAAACCTGACTCCGTCTATTCGATCCGACGCCAATGTCGACTGGCAGGCGCACCTCGTTCGGGTTTCTACTATAAACCCGTCCCTGAAACAAATGAAAACCTTCTGCTGATGCGTATGATCGACGAGCAATATATGAGGCATCCGGAATTCGGTTATCCGCGCATGACGAACTGGCTCCGTGATCAGGGACACTGTACCAACCGAAAGCGGGTAGCTCGTCTGATGCAGCGTATGGGAATTCAGGCCATCACGCCAGGACCACACACAAGCAAGCCTGCTCCTGAACATAAAGTATATCCATATCTGCTTCGTAATGTTGAGATTGAACGCGTTAACCAGGTTTGGAGCACCGACATCACCTACATTCCGATGCGGCATGGGTTCATGTACCTGAATGCTGTAATCGACTGGTATAGCCGCTATGTTATTTCGTGGGAGCTGTCGAACTCATTGGACAGTCTTTTCTGCATTGCAGCGCTGGAACGGGCCTTGGAACAAGACACCCCGGAGATCTTTAACACAGACCAAGGTTCACAATTCACCTCGGATGCCTTCACGGGTGTGTTGTTAGACAAAAAAATCGCTCTGAGCATGGATGGGCGCGGACGAGCTATCGACAATGTATTCATCGAACGTCTTTGGTGGACACTCAAGTATGAGGACGTCTACCCTAAAGCTTACAGCGATGGGCACTCGCTGTACAGAGGGCTGGATGCCTATTTCTGCTACTATAACTGCGAGCGGAAGCATTCTGCACTGGACAAGCAAACCCCAGCTGAGGTATTCATCAAAGGGACAGTCACAAAAGGAGGTCATAAGAAATTATGATCAAATATGCCTCCGGCGGCCCTACTGGGTATATGTTCCGCGCTAAGGCGCGAGGATTTAACGCATTAAGGACAGAAACATGGGAAAGAGAGCAGCATAAAAAACGAGCGGCTCGTAGGTCGCCTATATTACTAAACAAGAGAGCGCAGTTTCCACTTAAGAAATCTCGTTTCGTGGTTTAAGATTGGGGGTAGGCGCATTCTATCGTTTGTTTATTATGTGATCCAAATCTATCGTGGTAAATCTTTTTTAGAGGATCCTGGATTCAAAATATGCAATACTTGCCAGAAAAAAGATGTGATTGGAGTTAAAACATGCACTTGCGGAGGCCTGTTTGAGCCTCCAGAATACTATAGTTTTACAAAAACAAAGCACTAACGAAGGATGCGCCATAACTGGCGAACCTCTCAGCTCAAAAGTTGAGGCTGTAAAAAAAAGGATTTCAAAATAATGGTTACAATTTGTATCATCATTTCTGCCATATTTTCGATTACCTTTATGGTAAAATATGTCATTTCAATGAACCTCTTTTTGGGTGAATTACAAAAAAATCATGAAGAAAAATGGAAAGCGTTAGGCCGCGTAAAGGGTCATGGTTTGAGTATAAAAAATAAAAGAGATCGAGCCAATATTGATAGATGGATTAAAAAAGAAACAGATTTAAAGTATGATAGCCTGAAACGTTTATATGCCTCAGTTTCAAAATCTGAAATGTATTGTGTCATTTCAATTGTTAGTTGCTTGATATTTTATTTGATCAAGCATGATATTATTTTATAAAAAAACCTTACATTTCATTCAGATATAAAAGCGAGAACAATTCAATTCTAATGCCCCCAGGGATTTCAGCCCGACTCAGGCACCTTGATTAACCAGACATAAAATTTATTGTCCAGCCTCATCAATAATGCGTTTCAACAGCCTAGAGGGCGTTCAAAATTCTGTGTCAGTTGAATGAAAGCTGATATACTCAGCTAAATAAGGAGAACTGACATGACCGAAGAAAACACCGAATTTGATTTTCAAAAAGCCCTTAAAGGCATCCAGGAAGGTAAACCCTTCACAGGTAAGGGCGGCGTCCTTACATCATTAATCAAAAATCTTGCTGAAGCTGCTCTTGAAGGAGAGTTGGAGTCCCATCTCGGGCAGGAAGTTTCTGCCAACCGCCGTAATGGAAAAAGCAAAAAGACCATTAAATCCCTGGATGGTAAATTTGAGCTAGAAACCCCGCGTGACAGGGCCGGAACCTTCTCTCCACAGATCGTCAAAAAACATCAGACAACGCTCAGCGATGAAATTGAAAGAAAGATAATAGCCCTTTACGGCCTGGGCATGAGTTATAATGATATGGCTTCCCATTTACAGGAAATCTATGGACTTGAGATTTCAAATGCCACTCTGAGCACCATTACCGATAAAATCATCCATACCGTCAAAGAATGGCAGGCCAGGCCGTTGGAAAATGTGTACCCAATCGTATGGCTTGATGCCATACATTATAAAGTACGAGAAAACGGAAAGGTCGGCAGCAAAGCCGTTTACACAATTCTTGGGGTGAATATCGAGGGCCGCAAAGAGGTTCTTGGGCTGTACATATCCGAGAATGAGGGTGCGAACTTCTGGCTGCAGGTGTTAACAGACCTTTCAAACCGAGGGGTAAAAGATATCCTGATTGCCTGTGTTGATGGTCTAAAAGGTTTTCCCGAGGCCATTGAGACCATATTCCCGGACACAGAAGTTCAACTCTGCGTAGTCCACCAGATCCGAAATTCATTGAAATACGTTGGTTCCAAAAATAAAAAGGAATTTATGGCAGATCTAAAACGTGTTTATAAAGCGGTCAATAAGGATCTGGCCGAAGAAGAACTGGATATCTTGGAAAATAAATGGAATGACAAATACCCGATTGTGATAAAATCCTGGCGGAACAACTGGGAACGCCTCAGTCATTTCTTTAAATATCCAGAAGAGATTCGACGGATAATATACACCACAAATACCATTGAGGCTGTGCATCGACAGTTTCGAAAACTGACCAAAACAAAGGGATCATTCCCGAACCAGGACAGCCTGTTAAAACTGCTTTACATGGGGATCCAGAACGCCAGTAAAAAATGGACAATGCCGATTCAAAATTGGTCACTGACAATTTCCCAGTTGGCAATTTTCTTTGAAGGCCGGCTGGATAAAGAGCTGGGAATTTGATAGGGATTTATTTACAGATGGAAAAGATGGTTCCAGGAACTCCGCTCCAGCAAAAGTCAACTCCTCCGACGTGGCTGATTGAAGGCCCATTCTCGGACCTGACTTTTACTTCCGCTGGCGCTGAGGCAGATCCGGGAACCGAAACCGTGACACAGAATTCTGAACATTCCCGTTTTATCCAAACAAGTTGATTATTTGGTGTCATAAATTCCGAATATTCTGTTGTCTTTAATTTCTTTGAAGGCTTTTTGGGTGACAATATAGCAAAATGAGGTTGCACGATGTCATGATATTTTTTCCCATCGTTATTAAAAATTGCTCTTAATCTTTGGGCTTTGGATTGCAATTGGTCATTGGTCCAACCAGTAGCCCCTTTTGCCTCCAACATTATGAGGTGACTACGTTCAGGATTAGTTTTATCCGAAAACACCGAAATAAAGTCAATGTCTTGCTGGGTTCCTGTAATCAATTGTTTGTCAATATCTCTAGAATATAGGGCGATATCACCAATGTATTTTTTGACATTAGGAGACTTTGAAGAAAGGAAGAGAGATGCATAGATCCAATCAATATGATAGTCCATGGCTGAAAATAGAGGGTTAGAAAAATCAATGCCATTGTTGGGAAATGCCTTCTGTAGTTCAAGAATAAATTTTTCAGATAGTGAGAAATCTTTTTTTCCCAAAGCCATCCCTATTAAGTAAAATCGTTCTTTTCGGTTGAACTTTTTTAGTAAGTCAATGAATTTATATGACATTGATTTTCCGTTTTTGCTTGGCTAAGATGATCAGCAGATCTGAGTATCATTCAAAATTGATTATCTATCTGTATAACAAGACAATTTTAATGTTATCCCGATTTGCGTAACTCCTTTAAATTCAATTGAATTGATTAAGCACTCTCTGTCAAAAATTGCAACAGTAAATTTTATGCCCTGTTAAATTTCCTTTTTAGAATTAATCAGAATCAAACATACTTGCATTATCCTGACTTCAACTTTTAGCGAAAAACAGTTTGGGTTTGTATCGGTATCTTTGCGTTTTTTCACTATGGGCTATCAGGCTTTTCTCCCCCAATGCAGGCTTCAAAGCCCTAGACTATTATTAAAAAACCGCAGTTCAGGAGTCTAAAACCCGCAACGATCTTGGGTGGATGTCTTCGGGCCCACGGTGAGGGCTGAATAAAATCAATCGGTCTTTATGCAGCCTGTGTTCTTCCATCATGCCGGGCAAGGTCAATCCCGTGATCCCAGAAATGGTGGACCAGAGCTGCTGCCCGGGATAATAATATTGAAAAAGACCTGGGTTGATATTACGTTGGCTTGTGAGTAAAAAAGCCAATGGGGAAGCCTGCCGCAGCCAAGGAAAAAAACAGTACCGGCCTGGAAAAATTGATGTAAAAAACACGCGTGTACACCTTGGGACCCAATCCTGCCCCCCTTGAACAAAGAGGTGCAGGATTGGGGCTAACCTTTTATTTACAATACTTATTAAACCCTCCCAAAGAAAAATCGTTCCGTTCGTTTTTCGCATAAAAAACATAGGGGTATTCAGGATTGACCTGCTCGATGACGGTGCCGTGATCGGCCCTGTCGTCCACGATCAGGGTCGAGCCCATTTCAAACCAGGTATGGTCGGGATTATCCTTGGCAGCAAAGGCGGCAAGCCCTAAAATCATGGTCTTCCAATACTCTTTTTTCCGGTCATAATTAATTTTATAACAGGCCATGCCGGTCTCCTTGTCACACCACATATGGGTGAGGCCGTAATTGTAGCTGGGGTCCTTTGAGATCATCTCTCCGACCCATACCCTGCGTTTGACATACTTGAGCCCGGGCATGGCCCAGGGCGCACCCTGCCATCCATCTTTTCTGAACCCCAGATCCAGAAGCGGGGCATCTTTTCCCGTGACCCATTCCCCTTTTTCATTTTCGTAAACCGGGACAGGGGTATCGTCTATCCAGGGCACCAGGGCAATTTTCTCTTCAATGACCCGGGTTTTCATGGCCGCCAGCTGCCCCTGGTATCCGCCCTGGTCGTCCAGGGTCAAGTCAGACCCTGCAAAGGCATCAGACCGTCCCGCAGGACTTCCCCTGCGAACCCTTCGAATCCCGGGAAGATAATTGTAGCACATATCTTTTTTGGTTCCCCGATACCGCCACATCATGGATGCCGCCCCTTTCATGTCGTAGGGAAAGGTGATGTTATTGATGAACATGATATCTTTGGGATTGGGCACCTCTTGTTGGGGGGTGTAACCGTCAAACGAATAGTTGAGAAAATTTCCCATGACCTTTTTTTCCAGCCCGGTTTTTCGGCCCACCAATTCTCATAGAAAAACAAAGCGGATACTGCCGATCCGGTGGAGGTTGTAATACCGGTTATAGCACAGCTTGTGAAACCCATCCGGGTCTTCGGCAGAAAGGTTGCCAGGAAAGGGAAGGCCTGATATAAAGCCTGCGCTCTTGCCGGTGTTCACATCAACAATGGATCCCTCCTGAATGGCAAACCGTCCCTTATTATTTTTACTTTCAGCTGCAAATCCCGGCAGGGCCATGATCTTTGAGGTGTCAAATTTAAGCTGGTCCACAATGGTGATGGTGGTATCCCCCTTTTTCACCCATTCCAGAACCGTATCCGGAACCATGCCTTGTATTTTCTGCCAATTGTCA
Organism: Desulfobacter sp.; assembly: GCA_028768545.1. NCBI lineage: Bacteria > Pseudomonadati > Thermodesulfobacteriota > Desulfobacteria > Desulfobacterales > Desulfobacteraceae > Desulfobacter > Desulfobacter sp. Next base: position 1,796,575 of record CP054838.1, on the reverse strand, counting down.
GTTCCAATGATTTCGTCTGCCATGGCCCGGTTCGGGACCAGGGCAAAGATCAGGAACAGACCCATTATCCACAGGTGTCTGCTTAATGGTTTCATAAATTTACCTCCTTGATATCATTCAATTGAATGATGTTGAATTTTCATATGTTAACGGAACAAATACCCAACGGTAAATGCAATCTCATCCCGGTCCCGGGCAGCCCCCGTACCGGTCATGGAATTGGCGGTTCCAATGGTGGCTTCTGCCTTGTAGCGCCACATATCCTTTTCCAGTTCGCAGCAGGGCTGGATCGCCCAATTGCCTCTGAGATCTTATTGTACGGACAATTCAGGCTTTAAGCTGCCATTGAGATATGTGGTTGACACTTTCAGGGTCATGGCCTGTTCGTATCGTCTCACCGAATCATAGGTGCCGGTATCAGGATTGGTCAGGGGCAGACAAAAATCCGAATCATAATCTCGTATATAGGCCCCGAAATACTGGGCAACAAGGGTAAACCGAACCCTGGGATTCAGGGTCCTGACCCAGAACATTTTGTCCAGTCCCACGGCAAAACGAATCACGTCGGAAGTGGGGACACGGCCGTCCTGGGACAGGGTTGACACCAGGTGGGCCTGATCCATGATCATGTTAATATTATCTTTCTCGGTAAAAAAGGCCTCATCCTGAAAATAGGCCATTTCACTGCGGAGAACAAAATCCAGGGGTTCCACCCAATAGTTGATGGAGCCGCCGGTCACATGGATACTGTTATAAACCATTTCTCTGGTAAAAGAGTCCGGAAAAATACTCATGCTGCCCAGGGCATTGAGCTGGGCAACATGGGCCGGGGGCATGCCGCCAGGGGCGCCCCCGGCAAGGGCTGGGCATTGTCTGGTAGCTTTTATAATGGGCCAGGGTAAAGCCCAGATTATCGCCAAGAATCCCGCCGATGCGAACCCCCCACCGGGCATCCTTCAAATCTGAACTCGGTCCGTTTCGATCCGTGTGCAAAGGAATGCCCGACCCTGGAATCAATTCAGATGAGGGCTCGGCCTCAGCAAAGGAATAGGGGGAGCCCGCAGGTGTGGCAGGACCGACCCGGTCGTCCATGCTTCCAAAACAAGGGGAGACAAAACTTTCAATGTTCAGGCTGGACAAAAATCCGTAATCCCCCAGGTTATAGCTTCCCCGGACCATCCACAAGGGGATGCGCCGGTCATCCAGCTTGAGAAAGGGGATGGTGCCGTCCAAGGGGTTGATTCCGTCCAGCAGTCGTTTGGCATCGGTCTCTCCCCAGGCCAGATTCTGGCGGCCCACCCTTAAAAAAGCCGGCCCGGTCGACAGATCCATATACCCCTCCCGAAGATCCACATCCCATTTATGATCGTCAATCCCCTCTTTAACCGCCGGGCTTGAATTTCTGGCATCCCGCCACACCGAGGGGCCATAATAAAAAATCCCGTCATACCATGCCCGACCCAACAGGTGGTATTTAACAGACAGGCTGGAATCTGAAATTTCGCCCAAGTCATGGTCCAGCTCCAACTGCAAGGTGTTGCGCTGCTGAACCATGTCCCCGGCCTTGGCCCGGGGCCACCTGTACTGATCAGAATCTTCAATCCTGACCGTATTTCGGATTTCAATTTTTCCTGTGAGAATAAGGGTTCCGGAATCGTTCAGGGCTTTTGCCCGGACAGCCCCGGAAAAGAATAGGGCAAGGCACAAGGCAAGGCCCAAAATTTTGATTGGTCTATATAAATTCATGTTGTCCCCCTCTAGGGTATTGCAATTTGAATTAAGCTTCCTTTTCCAGGTTGAGATCATCTGCCAGAAAAGAGAGAATCACCATGGCCACAATCATTTGTGCCAAAAGAAAAACAGCGATCAAAGCTGCGGATTCCGCCATGAAACGGATATGGATAAAGATCCAGGGCAGCATCATCACCGCCGGAATCAGGACCAGGCCGGCCAATGACCTGGCCCGGAAAATATCTCCCAATCGGTTCTGGGAATCAGGTTTGGTATATCTGGACTGTCCGTTCTGGTAATATGAGGCCAGGCCCAGGCCCAATGCTGATCCCAGGCCAATGGCCAGGGGCGCTGCCGGGGCCGTATGAATACTGATGCAGATCTCCTTGAACACCATAACCGTCCATGTTGCCGCCAGGGGTGCTGCCATGGTAAGCCCCATGACCATACAGGAACCGGGCCTTTGAAACACGAAAAGACAGACCAGAAAAACCAGGGCCAGAGATCCTAAAAGAGAGGTCCAATAGGCCCGGGCCCCGGCATGGTTCATGACGTCAATCACCCCTAAAAAGCCTGTAAAAAGCCTGAAATCCACCCGGTCTGAGGGATGGGCCAAAACAAAGGCCCGGGCTTTTGACAGGCGTTCTTCAATCAATTGACTTGAATCATCTCCGTACATGGCCTGGATGGACCCGTGGGTCCAGGTGTTGTCCAGCCACTTGCCGGCCGTTCCCCCCATTTTGATGGCACCGCCCAGGGAAGAAAGGTCCTTTTGATCATTGGGGATGAGTGCCCATTTAGGATTGCCCTCATGGTAGACCCGGTTCAAAAGCCTTATCATCATGGCAATGGAGATACATGCCCTGGCATCGGTTTCATTTTCCATGTAGGTTTGAAATTCACGGATCAATTCCATGGTTTCTGCATTGTTTAATGCACCTTTATCCCTGCCCTCGACCACGATGGTCATATTGTAGGCACCGATAAATTTTTCATTGAAAAATGAAAAGGCCCGGTTATAGGGATGATCGGAAAAGAAAAAGGCAGATCCTGGCTCATTGTTACCGATCTTGAGCCGGGTTGCGCCAAAGGCGCCTGCGGCCACGAGCACAAGTACGACCAGGACTGCCAGCGATTTACTTTCCTTAAAAACAATATTGGATTTAGAAATCGCCCTGGGCTTTGAAATTGGCAGAAACCAAAGAAAAATAGGATTCATCACCAGCACAATGATCCCGCCTGACAATGCCCAGCAGGCCCCCAGATATCCGGTGCCCGAAAGCAGGGCCAGATCTGAGACCGAAAGGGTCAGGCAGGACAGCCAAAAAACGAGGAACCCTAACCCCCCAGGCATCAGGCTGTTTGCAAATCCAGCCTCCAATGCCGATTGTTTTTCTGAAACCACCATTGAACAATACCGGTATTGGTTGAAGCAAAAGGCTGAAAAAGAGGTGCAGATCCCGCAGAAAAACAAGACCCAGACAAGGGCCAAAAAATGAATGGAAATCCCCAGAACCGCTGCCATACCACCGGCCCAGACAATGCTGAGGACCATGGTTGTCAATGACAATAAAATGCCGGTCAGACTGCCCTGGTAAAGGACAAGTCCTGCCAGCAAAAGGATGAGCATCCAAAGGGCAGCAGGTTTGATCTGGCCTGTCAAATGGACCAGGTGTGCCCCCAAGGCCGGCGCCCCTGCAAAATGGACCTTGAATTTTTCATTGGTATTTGCCTGACAAATGTCCACAAGGTCCCGGTATAAGAGCTTAAGGTTATCCCCTTTTTTCCATTTGGCCATAATGGCGGCAGCGGTTCCGTCATAGGAGACAAAAATGCCATGAATTCCCGCATCGGACTGCACCCGTTTTTTCAACTGCTCAAACTCCCGGGGGGTTTCAGGGTCACGGGGAAAAATAATGGGATGGGTTTCCACCCCCCAGGCCGTGGCCGCCATATACTTGACGCTTGTTTCGGTAATGGATTTGATATCAGATGCATCACAGCCGGGAAGATTCATCACCTCATGTGTGAGCTGACGGATCAGGGCGATACTCTGGGGGGTATAGATATCTGCCTGCTTAACCTCGAGCACGCAGACGAGCTTGTCCGGGCTTGCCAGCATCTGGTTAAACTTTTTTTTCAACACCATATTCGGGTGAAAGGACGGGAACAAAAAATTCATATCTTTGCTGACGTTGATACCCTTGAGCTGATACCCGAAAAAAAGGGTCAGGGGTAAAAACACGGCCAAAATGGCCATGGGATGATTCAGGATCCATCTGATCCATGAAACACCTGATGGTATTGTCTTTATGTTCATGGGGCCTCCTTTCCACAGCCCACAAGGCGTTTTGGCCAATGGATGGTCTTATTGTTCAAACAAATATGCCGGCCGTTGGCACCGGCAATGATCCCTGAAAAAGCGTTGGCACCGGACCTTGCCCAGGAGATGGTGCCCAGCCAGAACGGCAGGGCATTGGCTGTTGTAAATCTCTCCCATTGTGCGCCGCCGTTTTCAGAGCCCATGAGGGTTCCGCTGTTTCCAACGGCCAATACGCGTGTCCCGCAGATGGAGATCCCATAGATGGATTCTTTGACAGGGGTTTGGCCTTGGTTCCAGGTAAGACCCATGTCCCTTGAATAGACGGCAGCACCGTCCAGTCCGGCCGCGCAAAGAAGGTTTTTTTCATGGCAGAGACAAAAAAGGGTGGAGGCCACAGGGGAATCGACCTCCTGCCAGGAGACCCCCTTGTTTCTGGTGATAAAAATCCGGCCCATTTCGCCCACAGCACAGGCGGTCTCGACCGAAAGCCTGGCAACACCATAGAGGATCACATCTTCATTGAGCCTGTATTTCTGCCAAAACTTGCCCCCGTTGTCGGTCATGAGGATGGTGCCCCAGTCCCCCACGGCCGTGCCATGATCCGGGTCAAAAAAACTGATGGCAAACAAATGTTTGTCCACAACATTGTTCTAGGGCTGCCAGGTCAGCCCCCCATCCCTGGAATTAAGGATGATTCCGTTTTTACCGCAAATCCAGCCGGTATGGCCCGTGGGAAAGCTCACAGAAAACAAGGAATTTTAGGTGCCGCTGTCAATGGTTGTCCAATGGGACCCTGCATCATGACTTAAAAAAATCTTGCCGGCACTGCCCACCATTAAAATTTTATCTGGAGAAATAAGGGCCGAAGCGTAAAGGTTGGTTTTGATAGTACCTGCCGGGTTGGCCTCTTGGGCACTAAGCTGGGGACAGGGCAGAATCACCAGGAAATAGACAGGAAGAAAAAGAAAACAGATATTCAGAAATTTAATCCACATATAGATCCCTCCATTGATTATGGTTAAATATATGGAATCCATTCAGCTTTACTAAAAAAGTATTCTAAAAAAAACGGGTGTCAAGATGAATATTACAAAATAAATTAGGCCATCCAAAACTAAGATTATCGATTTTTAAACTCGATTTAAAAAAATTAATATTATATAATTTCAACTGTTTACCTTTAAAATACACATTAAAAACAGCGCCTCCACAGAGATCAAATTGCCATGAACACTGATTTTTTCTGTCTATTGTTCGATTCCGAGATCTTGCAAAAAAAATATTTTTGGTTCATCAGAAAATCGCGTACCTGGACTGAGAAACATCACTGGGAAGGCAATAACACAGTAAGGATTTTTATGCTTGAAATGATGGTGTGAACATGATCATGTTCTAATTTTTTTCAGTAGTGTCCGGTTAGGTTGTTGCATATAAAAAGCATCTAAAATCATTGAAAAAACAGTCTGTTTTGTGTTGACAAATGTGCGTAAAAATTTTTGTGCGCCTTGAAAATTTAACTCAAGGAGCTCAAATGACGCACATCTCAGTCCCTAAAAAACAACTACGGTCCCTGAACTTTGACAATTTCAGGTGCTCTCTGATAAAGTCACTTTCAAAAGCACCGGAATTACAATCTCGAGGAGACCGCCCTTTAAAAATGACATTCGAAGACCAGATAAATGCTTTGGTTTATTTCCATCTTCAGGAGCACAAGTCTGCCCGACATTTAATTCAGGATCTCAAGGAGAATGTTTTTGCTAAAGAAAATATTGCGCCAGACGGTGGTATCAGCCGTAGTAGTTTCTGTGAAGCCATCAATCACAGGGGACTCGAACAACTGCAATTTATCTTTGAGGATCTTTATAAACAGGCTCTTGAGTGTCATCCGGGTGAACACGCCGAGTTAGGAGAGTTGGTTTCCATTGACGGTAGTCTCATAAATGCAGTCCTTTCAATGCACTGGGCGAACTACAGAAAAGGAAGTAAAAAAGCCAAAGTACATTGCGGATTTGACATTAATCACGGAATCCCAAACAAAATCTTTTTGACTGAAGGCAACGGCGCTGAACGCACTTTTGTTCCCAAAATACTTTCCAAGGGGCAAACAGGTGTTATGGATCGTGGATATCAATCCCATAAAGAATTTGACCTGCTTCAGGAGCAAGGCAAACATTTTGTCTGCCGTATAAAAACCAGGACAACAAGAACAATTATTGATAACCACGAGACCCCTTCCGACAGCTACATTTTTTATGATGCACTGGTTAAACTTGGTACTCCGAATCAAAACCAGACGAAAAGGCCTGTTCGGGTTGTTGGCTATAAAATTGCTGGCGTCAAATACTATGTGGCAACTGACAGGCATGATTTAACAGCGGAACAAATAGCAACAATTTATAAACTCCGGTGGACCATTGAGGATTTTTTCAAATGGTGGAAAGAACATCTGAAGGTATATCATCTCATTGCCCGCAGTGAATACGGCCTTATGGTTCAGATTCTTGGCGGCCTTATCACTTACCTGTTACTGACAATCCATTGCCAAAAACAGTTTAATGAAAAGGTCACGATCAAAAGAGTTCGGCAGCTGCGAACCGCCATTCTAAATGACCTGTTTGGCTGCGAGGAGCAGGGCTCTCATAGTTCAAACAGGGACAATATTGTCAAAGATCAAAAAATTATTGAGCAAGCAAAAACCTAACCGGACATCACTGAATTTTTTTGTGTTATTCGCACAAAATCGGAGAATGAATTAATGTCCACAAGCTTCATATACCATGCCTTTGGCCTTCGTGACTACTTTTATAAAACAACGCGTTTCATCGGTGGAATAATCACTTTTGAACTCATACCAAAACCGGAGGCGGTAAAATGCCCGGAATGTAATTCCAGGTCCGTCACCAGGAAAGGGATTGTGACAAGAGATCTCAGAACAATACCGGTAGGTTCAAAACCCGTGATTCTCAGGACGGCTATCCAGAGAATTTGGTGTCCGTTCTGTCAATTTGTCCGGCAAATCAAACTATCCTTTGCCCAGGAGGGGAAAAGCTATACCCGGGCTTTTGAACGGTATGTCTTGGAGTTGTCTCAGTTCATGACAATCAAAGATATTGCCATCCATTTAAGGATCAGCTGGGATACGATAAAGCAGATCCAGAAAGAAGACCTGCTGAGGCGTTATCGAAATATCCCCCTTGAGAAAGTCCGGCAGATTGCCATAGATGAAATTTCCATAGGGAAAGGGCATAAATACTTGACCATCGTGATGGATCTGGAATCCGGTAGAATTCTGCACGTGGGAGAAGGAAAAGGTGGTGAAGCTTTGAAATCTTTTTGGACAAAAGTGAAAATATCGAAAGCAAAAATCAAAGCCGTCAGCATCGATATGTCCCCGGCATACTTGAGTGCTGTTATTGAAAATCTTTCTGGTTCAGCAATTGTCTTTGACAGATTTCATGTTGTTAAATTGTTCAATGAGAAACTGTCGGATTTCAGGCGAAAGCTCTACAACCTTCTTGCCAATACCGGGCAACAAAAACTTCTGAAGGGAGTCCGGTGGCTTTTGTTAAAAAATCCCGAAAACCTCAGTGATGACAAGAAGGAGGCCCAACGGTTAGAAGAAGCATTGAAAATAAATCAGCCGCTATTGGCAGTCTACTACATGAAAGAGGAACTCAGGCAAATATGGAATCAAAAGAAAAAAGAAACAGCTGAAAAGATAGTCAGCAATTGGATCAATCTGGCCAATATTTCCAAAATTCCAATGTTGATGAAATTTGCCAAGACCTTGGCTGTGCACAGGCAAAGAATCCTTTCATACTATGATTACAGGATATCTACAGGTCCTTTAGAAGGGACAAATAACAAGATAAAAACCATGAAACGGAAAGCTTATGAATACAGGGATTCGGAGTTTTTCAGGTTGAAACTTTTGGACCTTCACAATAAAAGGTACGCATTAATCGGATGAACCATATTTTTTGATACAAAGGGCATCTGTTTAAAAGGTCTATCCAGCCTGATCTGTTTATGTTGCCGGAACAAACCAACCAAAGGGGGAATATGGGGCTGAGTGAGAGAAGACTCAGGGAAAAATTACTGAGGCGAAAACAAATTCTCAATGCCGCCCGGGCATTGCTGTTTGAAAAAGGCATCAAAGCAACCTCCATCAGCCAGATTGCAAAAGTTGCAGAACTTGGGGTGGGGACCATCTATTTTTACTATCGAAGCAAGGAAGAAATTTTCGCCGAACTTCAGGAAGAGGGACTTGAGCTTCTCTACACAAAAATCCGTCAGTCCCACAAAGATGATGCACTGCCAAAGGAAAAACTAAAAAATTCCGCCCTGGCACTCCTTCAATTCAGTGAAGAGTGTAAAGACTATTACGACATCATCATCTATTTTTTAAACGCTCCGGAAATATTGCTCTCCCAGGAACTTAAAATCAAAGTTGACCGTCACGGGGGAAAAATCATCGCATTTGTATGCCGGGTTGTTGAAGAAGGCATAGAGAGTGGTGAGTTTAAAAAAATTCATGCCAAACGGTTTACCATCATGTTCTGGGGGGCACTTCAGGGCCTGCTTCATTATAAAAAGATGAAAACCACCCTGCTCCAGGGTGAAAAGTTCAACTCTCTGTTCACCTATTCCATTGACCATCTGATTCAAAGCATTTCAAACGAATCCTTTTAACCCCCCATAGGACGGTTATTTTCCCGGGGGTCATCCCCCAGAAAACACGCCTTTGATGGCCTTTGGCTTTAAGGCCCCCTTACCATAGAGATGGCCAAGGGTTAATTTCGTTCCAATTTAATCCCCAAAACCCAGGGCCTGAAAATCCGCTGCTACGGGGTTTGATCGTGGAATATCGACAAACTGCTATTGTTTCCCAAAACATTGTTTTGGCCACTCTCATAAGGTTCATAGAATAAATCACTTGAATTTTTTTCAAAAAAGAGTCTATATTGGAATAAGTATTCAAAAATGGAACAGTTATTCCGCTTGATTGTTATGGAGAAAACCCATGGGAGACAAAAGAGAAGACCGGAAGAAGCGCAACCAGGCACGCAACCGCCAGGAGGTACTCTGGGCCACGGTAAACCTGTTCTTTGAAAAAGGATACAAGGGGGTGACCGTGCCTGAAATTGCCAGGGCCGTTGAATTTGGCGTGGGCACGCTTTACCGCCTTTTTCCCGGCGGAAAAGAAGAAATCTACCATGCCATGCAGACCATCGTGGTTCAGGCCTTTGAAGAAAAAGTAGACTTTTTCACGGCCCAGGCAGGAGATGAGGTTGAGATCATCCGCCAATATATCCGGTCAGCAGCGGCCGTGTATGATGCCTACCCCAAACAGATGGCCATGTATCTGCGGGACACGGCAGGGGTCGGTTTAGACCTTGGGTACGGGCTGCCCGAATCCCTTGCATCCCGGTACAGGGCCTGCGGGAAACATGTTGAAAAAGCCATCAGGACAGGAGAACAAAAGGGCCGGTTCAACGCCTTTCCCAAGGGGGCTCCCATGATGTGCCTGCGCAGTATTATCAACGGTTTTTTCATGAACAACCAAGACAATGAGCCCCAAATGACAATGGAAAAACGGGTGGAGTTGATTGAAACGTTTTTCTTTAACGGACTATTGATTGAATAAAAGGAGACTTGTATTGTCATACCAAAGCGAATACCAGGAAAAACTCAGAACCCCGGACGATGCCGTTAAAATTGTAAATTCCGGAGACAATGTCGACTACGGCTTTTTCAACGGAAAGCCCGCAGTATGCGACCAGGCCCTGGCAAACCGGGCCGATGAACTCGAAGATGTCCATGTTTTCGGGGCGGTCTCCCTTCCCCCGGTGCCCATGGTGGCCACCCAGCCCCAGGCGTTTACATACAATGATTTGCAATTCAGCAAACTGACCCGGATTCTTGCACTGGAAAACAAGAACCTCTTTTACATGCCCGTGCTCTATCACCTCTTGCCCCGGCTGATCAGAAACGGCGAATCAGAAGCCAGAAACGTAGGCATCTACCAGGTCTGCCCCATGGACGACAAGGGCTGGTTCAACCTGGGCCCCCAGAATTCAGAGACCCTGACCAAAATGGAGGTAAACCATCAAGTCATTGTTGAGGTGAACCAGAACCTGCCGGTCTGTTTAGGCGGGGCAGAGGAGGCCGTTCATATATCCAATGTGGATTTTATCGTGGAAGCCCCCAAAGACCAGGGTCCCTTTGAAGCCCCGGCCGCGGTTCCCAGTGACACGGATAAAAAAATCGCCTCAAAACTTATGGAGCAGATTTCTAACGGGTGCGTCATTCAGCTGGGCATCGGGGGAATGCCCGATGCCGTGGGTAAAATGATTGCCCAAAGTGATCTTAAAAACCTGGGCGGTCACACTGAAATGTTTGTGGATGCCTATGTGGACATGATTGAAGCAGGACGGATGAACGGGGCTAAAAAAGCCTTTGACCGGAACCGGGTGGCCTACACCTTTGCCATCGGCTCAAAACGAATGTACGATTTCATGGACAACAATCCTGCCGTTGTTTCCTATCCTGTCACCTATACCAATGATCCGAAAATCATCAGCCAGCATGACAACTTTATATCCATCAACAATGCCCTGCAGGTCGACCTTTACTCCCAGGTCAATGCAGAAAGCAACGGGTTCACCCAGATATCGGGCAACGGCGGAATGTGGGATTTTGTCCTAGGCTCCCAATGGTCCAAAAACGGTAAAAGCTTTATCTGTCTTGCCTCCACATTTACAGATAAGGAGGGGAATGTAAAATCCCGCATCGTTCCCACATTTTCCCCCGGCTCCATTACCACCATCCCCAGACAGATGGTGGATTACCTTGTCACGGAATACGGCATGGTGCGCATGCACGGGCTTCCCACCTGGCAGCGGGCCGAAGCCGTCATCGGGCTGGCCCATCCTGATTTCAGGGGGGATCTTATCAAGGCAGCCCAGGTCCAGGGAATCTGGAGAAAGAGCAATAAAAAATAAAACCGGGGACCGGGTGGCAAAACAGCCACCCGGTCTTGGTTCCAGGCAAGGCCGAACAGGCGATAAAGAATAACGAACAAGGATAACGTATTGACAAGCATTACCCCTTTCCTTATAAAGTAGTTTTATTTTTATATGGTCAAAACAACGATGAACCCATTAGTCTGCAGTCTTAGATGAACCCATTAGTCTGCAGTCTTAGATGAACCCATTAGTCTGCAGTCTTATTTTATCCCCAACCCCTTTGCCTTTTAAACTTAGAATACAAGGCCTTGTAAAACAGGTCGCAATTTTATTAACATCAACCCTCTGCGTCCTGGCTTTTTCAGTTCAGACCCGGGCCGAATCCATCAGCTTTGACTCGGCCTGGCAAAGGGTTCAAAAAAAAATGATACCATTGCGGCGGCCCAGGAAAATCTTTTCCGGTATCAAAGCCTGCACAAGGCAAGCCTGGATCTGGACCTGCCAAAAGTCGACCTGACGGGAAATTATACCCGGCTTGACGATGATATCACCGTGTCCGGAAACCAGATCATTGAAAGCACCGGCGCCCAGGGCCAGGCTGCCCTGGGAGCGATCTACGGCGCTTTAGGTCATATTCTCCCCCCGGGGCTGACCTCCATCACATCAACCCTTGAAGAAAAAGACATATTCACCTCTTCCATTCGGGCGGTATGGCCGGCCTTCACCGGCTGGAAGATCACGGCCGCCCAGGGCAGGACAGATGAAGCCCAAAGCCTGCTGGAAATGAAATACCAGGCAAAATATGAAGATTTGACAAAATTTTATTTCAGTGTGGTGCTGACCCGCCAGGTTGTTGACACCAAGCGCTTCGTTGAAAAAGGGCTTGCCAGCCACCTGGATTCCGCCCTTAAGCTGGAAACCCAGGGACAGATTGCAAAGGTGGAACGCCTCCAGGCTGAAGCCTCCCTTTCCAAGGCACGGGTGGACCGTAAAAAAGCCGAACGGGATATAGAAATTGCCAAACTTACCCTGGCCCGGCTGCTCAAGACCGAGACCGATTTCACCCTTGAAACCCCTTTGTTTGCAAACAGCAACCTTGAGCCCCTGAAGCAATATCTTGAAAAAACACTGGCCAGTTTTCCAGGGCTTTCCCTGCTGGATGCAAAAGAAAAACAGGCCCAAAGCCTTATCAAGGCCGAACAAAGCGCATATTACCCCAACCTGCTTGTTTATGGAAATTACAGCCTATACGAACGGGAGAGCCTGACAGGGCAGATATTACCCGAATGGATGCTGGGGGCCGGGATCGATATCCCCATTTTTGACAATGGCGGCCGTAAAGACAAGGTCCGGGCGGCCCATCGGGCCCTGTCCCAGGTCAAACGGCTGAGAACCCAGGCCCAAAGCGATCTGAGCGTATTGGTTGAAAAAACATATTGTCAGGCCCAGCAGGCCCTTGAAGAATATTACGGCTTAAACAAAAGCATTGAACTTGCCAATGAAAACTTAAAACTTCGCAAAAAAGCCTTTTCCCTGGGATTGTCCACCTCCCTTGATGTGGTGGATGCCCAATTATACCTTGCCGGCATCACCACCCAGCAGCTGGTCTCCCAATTTACCTATGTGCTGAACCTGAACAAATTGTTGGCCCTGAGCAACCAGATGGGCCAATTTTCACAATACCTGTAATAATTGTCAGACAGAGGATTACAATAAAACACTTATCCACCTTATTTACCACTGCCGTCCTCATCGGGGGGGCAGTGTGGATCGGCATCAGTTTTTATCATGCCTACCAGCCCCAACCTGTAAAGCTGCAGGGTCAGATCGAAGCGGAACAATATTTTATCTCTTCCAAGGTCCCGGGACGCATCCATGAGGTCTTTGTCAAAAAAGGGGATATGATCACCCAGGGACAATTGATTTTCACCCTGGACAGCCCTGAAATTCAAGCCCGGCTCAAACAGGCAAAGGCAGGGGAAATGGCTGCCGGGGCCCTGGCCCAAAAGGCGGAAAAAGGCACCCGGGATCAAAGGATTTCCGCTGCCCGGGATCAATGGAAAAAGGCCCAGGCCGAATCAAGATTAATGGAAAAAACCTATGGCCGGGTGAATAATTTATTCAAAGACGGGGTGGTGTCAGAACAGAAAAAAGACGAGGCCTTTACCCAGTGGCAGGCTGCAAAATATACGGACCAGGCCGCCTTTCAGATGTATAAAATGGCCAAGGAAGGGGCCCGGGAAGAGACCAAACAGGCCGCAGCCCAAAAGGTAAACATGGCTGCAGGGGCAGTGGCTGAAGTTCAGGCGTATATGGCCGACACAAAGATCAAAAGCTGGTTCAAAGGCGAGGTCTCCCAGGTGATGCTCAAAAAAGGGGAATTGGCACCCCAGGGGTTTCCCGTGGTAACCGTGGTTGATATGGAAGATGCCTGGGCCGTGTTTAACGTCAGAGAAGACCTGCTTTCCCAATTTCAAAAAGGGAAAAAATTTACAGCAAGAATTCCCGCCCTTGACCGTGAGATCACCTTTAAGGTCACCCATGTGTCGGTGATGGGAGATTTTGCCACCTGGCGCACCACAGATCCTAACAAGGGATTTGATATGAAAACCTTTGAAGTCGAAGCCCGACCCGTGGATCGGGTGAACAATCTGCGCGTGGGCATGTCTGTGCTGGTTGACATTCAAACACCTGCCCCATGATTCCGGCCTTAAACAAAGCTGAGGGCGTTCCCAGCCCTTTTCAGGTCATTTTAAAGGACAAATGGCTGCTGGGGTTTTTAACCTGGGTGCCCCTGTCCATTGGGTTTTTAATCTGGATGATTTTTTCCCAGGGAATGGTGAGAGAACTTTCCATGGGCATTGTGGATCTGGACCACTCGGCTCTTTCCCAGAAAATTGCCCGATATTACGATGCCAGCCCCGACCTTAAGGTCACGGCCTATTTTCCAAGCCCCCAAGAGGCCAAAGCGGCCATGGTCCGCAGCCGTGTATACGCCTATGTGGTGATCCCCAAAAACCTGGAAAAAAATATCAACCAAAACCTTCCCCCTAAAATCAGCATATTCTACAACACCCAGTATATTCTCATTGGGAAAAAAATCAGTTCAGCCGTGCTCCAGGCCCAGGCCACCTTGAATGCCGGGATCAGCACGGGAAAAAACCTTGCCAAAGGAAACACGGATATCAGCCAGGCCCTGGGCGAAGCGGTGCCCATCCGCGCCCAGATCACGGCCCTGTTTAATCCGGGCACAGACTATGCCCAGTTTCTGGTTTCAGGCATTCTTCCGGCACTCTGGCAAATATGTATTGTGGTCGGCACCATTTTGGCCCTGTCAGCCTATATGCGCCAGAACACCTTGCTGATCCTTCTTGAAAAAAAACCAATCAAAAATATTTTTTTGGCTCTGGGAGTATTATCTCCCTTTTTCTTCGTCCAGGGCCTGACCTTTCTTGGATTTTTCTATCTATATTTGGGATGGCCCATGCACGGCAGCTGGACAATGCTCATTACGGCCCAGGCAGCCATGGTCTTTTCCTGCATGACCGTGGGGGCGCTTTTTTATTTTTTATTCATGGATCCCATCAGGGCCCTGAGCTTTGCCGGTGTATTTACAGCACCAAGCTTTGCCTTTATGGGCGTGACCTTTCCCAAGTCGGACATGAACTTTCTGGCCATGGCCTGGCGGGCCATGCTGCCGGTCAGCCATTATATGGAGGTCCAGATCGACCAGGCAAATTACGGAGTGGCGCCCCATCTGTCCTTGATCAAACTTTTTCCCCTGGCCGGGTCTTTCATCGTCCTGATCCTTTTGATTCTTTTGATCAAAGGCCAGGCCAAGAGCCCCCAGATACCCCCTTCCCCCACGAGCGGCCAAGGACTTGAACCATGAATTTTTTAACCCTGGTCCTCAATGAGATCAAAACAATTTTCTCAAACTCCTATGTCCTGCTCACGGTATTTGGCGGGGTTGTTTTTTATTCTTTTTTATATCCTTTGCCCTATGCCAACCAGGTGCCCAAAGAACAGCCCATTGCCGTGGTTAACCATGACAAAAGCCTGTTAAGCTATCAGCTCGAACGGATGGCAGATGCCACTGACAAGGTAAAAATCCACAGCCGCTGCCAAAGCCTGGAACAGGCCAAAGATCTTTTTTTCAAACAAGAGGTCTCGGGCATCCTGGTGATTCCCGCCAATTTTTATAAGGATATTTTACTGGGGAAGAGCCCCACCCTGGCCTATGCAGGAGATGCCTCATACTTTCTTGTCTTTGGTGCCATTGCCCAGGGCATTACCCAGGCCCAGGCCACCCTGGGCGCCCAGATAAAAATCATGGACATGGTCAAACACGAGCCCATGGTTCTGGCCAAGACCCAATATGCCCCGGTTCATATCAATGCCAAACCCTGCTTTAACCCCACCATGGGATATGTTCACTATGTTGTGCCGGCGGTCTTTATCCTCCTGCTCCACCAGACCCTGATCATGGCTGCCGGGATTATCACGGCCACCCCGAAAAAAACCAGGCCCGGCCTCACCGGCAACTTGAAAAATCCGGGCAGGCTCAAACTGATTCTGGCAAGGACCCTGGTATTTTCAGCCATCTACCTGGTATTAAGTTTATACTGTTTTGGATGGAGTTTTAACTTTTACCAGATCAGCTGCCTTGCCCGCCCCCTTGACCTGATGATCTTTCTGACCCCGTTTTTAATTTCAGTTTGTTTTGCAGGCATATTGACCGGCATCATTGTTCCGTCAACCGAATACGTCATTGTCCTGGTATTGATCAGCTCCATGCCCCTTGTTTTCAGTGCAGGATTTATCTGGCCCCTTGAAAGCCTGCCCCAATCCATTGTCTGGTTGTCCAATCTCGTTCCCAGCACCCCCGGCATTCAGGGATTTTTAGCCCTGAACCAGCTGGGAGCAACACTGGAGGATGTCAGACCCCTGTGGTGCCATTTGTGGCTTTTATGTTTAGGATGGGGAACTGCCTGTTTTCTAGCCTGCAAAAAAGTTTACGATCCCACCCAAAGGAGGCAAAGGTGACCATCAAATATATCTCTACTTTGGGCCGCAGCCAGCCTGTGGAATTTGACGAGGCCATTCTTTCAGGCTTTGCCCGGGACAAAGGACTTTTTGTTCCGGACACCCTGCCCTGGTTCTCCCGAAAACAACTCTCCCAGATGGCCGAACTTTCATATACCGACCTGGCCCATATGATCCTGTCCAGATTCATCCCTGAAAAAATCATTCCCCCGAAGACCTTAAAAAGAATCGTCAAAGAGAGCTTTGCCCAATTTACCCCGAGAGAAGTCCTTCCCCTGGTGCCCTCTTCTCTGGATCCCTCCATCCTGATCATGGAGCTTTTCCACGGGCCCAGCCTCTCGTTCAAGGATATTGCCATGGGATTTTTAATCCGGGTCATGGATTATTTTCTCCAACAAAAAAAAGAGCATCTCAACCTGATCCTGGCCACCACCGGAGATACAGGGCCTGCAGCAGCCCATGCCTCGGCCGGGAAAAAGACCATTGACTGCTGGCCCCTTTTTCCCATGGGCATGATCACGGATGAACAAGAACGGCAGATGACCTGCCTGGACGCCCCCAATGTCTATCCCGTGGGGGTGGACAACTGCCCGGACGGCGGTGACGACCTGGACCGGGTGGTGGAAAACCTGTTTAGTCATAAGGCAATAAAACAGGAGTTAAACCTGTCCAGTGTCAACTCCATTAATTGGTGCAGGATCATGGTCCAGTCGATTCATTATTTTTACGGGTATTTCAGAGCCTGTGACGCCATTGGTGACCCCATTGTTTTTTCAGTCCCCTCAGGGGCATTTGGAAATCTTTTTGCAGGCTATCTGGCCAAGGCCATGGGCCTGCCCGTAACGAAATTCATCTGCAGCGTCAATGCCAATAAAACCCTTTACCAGGCCTTTTCCACAGGAATATTTCAAAAAAACCACCGGGTCTCCACCCTCTCCTCGGCCATTGATATTGTCCTGCCCTATAATTTCTGGCGGTTTCTCTACTTTGCCACAGGCCGGGACAGCAAAAAGATTCAAATGTGGATGGAACAATTGGAAAAAACCGGAAAAGTTGTGCTTGATCCTGACACCAGGCGATCCATGGGAAAAGATTTTTGCGCAATTTCCATTGATGATGAAAAAACACTGGAAATTATGGGCCGCTGTCTTGGGGGGCCAAGTCCCTGCCTTGTGGATCCCCATACCGCCGTAGGCATTGCAGGAGCCCTTCTGATGAAGCCTGAATTTTCAACTGCCACAAAAATCATCTGCCTGTCCACGGCCCATCCCGGTAAATTTCCCGAGGCCACAGCCAAGGCCATGGCCATGATCAAGGCCCAAGGCAAGCCTTGCCCCAAACTGCCCGAAACAGCCACCCACCCTTTTCTGACTCAAAATCAGTAGTGTCCGGTTAGGTTGTTGCATATAAAAAGCATCTAAAATCATTGAAAAAACAGTCTGTTTTGTGTTGACAAATGTGCGTAAAAATTTTTGTGCGCCTTGAAAATTTAACTCAAGGAGCTCAAATGACGCACATCTCAGTCCCTAAAAAACAACTACGGTCCCTGAACTTTGACAATTTCAGGTGCCCTCTGATAAAGTCACTTTCAAAAGCACCGGAATTACAATCTCGAGGAGACCGCCCTTTAAAAATGACATTCGAAGACCAGATAAATGCTTTGGTTTATTTCCATCTTCAGGAGCACAAGTCTGCCCGACATTTAATTCAGGATCTCAAGGAGAATGTTTTTGCTAAAGAAAATATTGCGCCAGACGGTGGTATCAGCCGTAGTAGTTTCTGTGAAGCCATCAATCACAGGGGACTCGAACAACTGCAATTTATCTTTGAGGATCTTTATAAACAGGCTCTTGAGTGTCATCCGGGTGAACACGCCGAGTTAGGAGAGTTGGTTTCCATTGACGGTAGTCTCATAAATGCAGTCCTTTCAATGCACTGGGCGAACTACAGAAAAGGAAGTAAAAAAGCCAAAGTACATTGCGGATTTGACATTAATCACGGAATCCCAAACAAAATCTTTTTGACTGAAGGCAACGGCGCTGAACGCACCTTTGTTCCCAAAATAGTTTCCAAGGGGCAAACAGGTGTTATGGATCGTGGATATCAATCCCATAAAGAATTTGACCTGCTTCAGGAGCAAGGCAAACATTTTGTCTGCCGTATAAAAACCAGGACAACAAGAACAATTATTGATAACCACGAGACCCCTTCCGACAGCTACATTTTTTATGATGCACTGGTTAAACTTGGTACTCCGAATCAAAACCAGACGAAAAGGCCTGTTCGGGTTGTTGGCTATAAAATTGCTGGCGTCAAATACTATGTGGCAACTGACAGGCATGATTTAACAGCGGAACAAATAGCAACAATTTATAAACTCCGGTGGACCATTGAGGATTTTTTCAAATGGTGGAAAGAACATCTGAAGGTATATCATCTCATTGCCCGCAGTGAATACGGCCTTATGGTTCAGATTCTTGGCGGCCTTATCACTTACCTGTTACTGGCAATCCATTGCCAAAAACAGTTTAATGAAAAGGTCACGATCAAAAGAGTTCGGCAGCTGCGAACCGCCATTCTAAATGACCTGTTTGGCTGCGAGGAGCAGGGCTCTCATAGTTCAAACAGGGACAATATTGTCAAAGATCAAAAAATTATTGAGCAAGTAAAAACCTAACCGGACATCACTGACTCAAAATGCCAAATCGATCAGAAAATTAAGGATATGTAAACTTGAGGATCTTGAATCAGAACTGATCCGGATCATGACAGATCAAAATAAAGGCAGCCATGGCTGATTACACCTGTCTGAATCAAAAAGATCTTGAATCCCTTCTTGCCTTCTATGATCTCGGCCCCCTGGAAAACGCCCGGGCCCTGGAAGGCGGGCAGGCCAATTCCAGTTATAAAATCACCACTCCAAAGGGAGAATTCACCCTCTCGGTCTGAGATGAAAAAACAGACAAAGAGATCCATTGCCTGACAAAGGTATTGACCCTCCTGGAAATCCAAGGGATTGCCTCAACCCGGCTGATCCCCGCCCGGACAGGAAAAGGCTTTATCCATTTTAAAGATAAACCCGTATATATTAAAGAGTTTCTGCCCGGCCAGATCATTTCCCGGCTGACCTGTTCCATGGTCAAAGAAATCGGGCAGGCCATGGCCGAAATTCACAGGATAACGCCCCCTGAATACCTGCCCAAGGCCTTTCCCTACGGTGTTTCAAATTTTGAAAAACTCGTCAAAAAAGAGATCTCCCATCCCTTTATTCCCTGGCTCAAGGCGTACAAGCAATATATGGTTCATCCGATTAATGCGTACCTTTTATTGTGAAGGTCCAAAAGTTTCAACCTGAAAAACTCCGAATCCCTGTATCCATAAGCTTTCCGTTTCATGGTTTTTATCTTGTTATTTGTCCCTTCTAAAGGACCTGTAGATATCCTGTAATCATAGTATGAAAGGATTCTTTGCCTGTGCACAGCCAAGGTCTTGGCAAATTTCATCAACATTGGAATTTTGGAAATATTGGCCAGATTGATCCAATTGCTGACTATCTTTTCAGCTGTTTCTTTTTTCTTTTGATTCCATATTTGCCTGAGTTCCTCTTTCATGTAGTAGACTACCAATAGCGGCTGATTTATTTTCAATGCTTCTTCTAACCGTTGGGCCTCCTTCTTGTCATCACTGAGGTTTTCGGGATTTTTTAACAAAAGCCACCGGACTCCCTTCAGAAGTTTTTGTTGCCCGGTATTGGCAAGAAGGTTGTAGAGCTTTCGCCTGAAATCCGACAGTTTCTCATTGAACAATTTAACAACATGAAATCTGTCAAAGACAATTGCTGAACCAGAAAGATTTTCAATAACAGCACTCAAGTATGCCGGGGACATATCGATGCTGACGGCTTTGATTTTTGCTTTCGATATTTTCACTTTTGTCCAAAAAGATTTCAAAGCTTCACCACCTTTTCCTTCTCCCACGTGCAGAATTCTACCGGATTCCAGATCCATCACGATGGTCAAGTATTTATGCCCTTTCCCTATGGAAATTTCATCTATGGCAATCTGCCGGACTTTCTCAAGGGGGATATTTCGATAACGCCTCAGCAGGTCTTCTTTCTGGATCTGCTTTATCGTATCCCAGCTGATCCTTAAATGGATGGCAATATCTTTGATTGTCATGAACTGAGACAACTCCAAGACATACCGTTCAAAAGCCCGGGTATAGCTTTTCCCCTCCTGGGCAAAGGATAGTTTGATTTGCCGGACAAATTGACAGAACGAACACCAAATTCTCTGGATAGCCGTCCTGAGAATCACGGGTTTTGAACCTACCGGTATTGTTCTGAGATCTCTTGTCACAATCCCTTTCCTGGTGACGGACCTGGAATTACATTCCGGGCATTTTACCGCCTCCGGTTTTGGTATGAGTTCAAAAGTGATTATTCCACCGATGAAACGTGTTGTTTTATAAAAGTAGTCACGAAGGCCAAAGGCATGGTATATGAAGCTTGTGGACATTAATTCATTCTCCGATTTTGTGCGAATAACACAAAAAAATTAGAACATGATCATGTTCACACCATCATTTCAAGCATAAAAATCCTTACTGTGTTATTGCCTTCCCAGTGATGTTTCTCAGTCCAGGTACGCGATTTTCTGATGAACCCAATATATTCAAACCCAATTGGATCCCTCCATGGCCAAAGGATTTATCCACGGGGATATCTTCTGGGACAATTTGCTCTTTGACAGGGAAAGGCTTACGGCGATTCTGGATTTTGAAGAGGCCTGCCAATACTATTTTCTCTTTGACCTGGGCATGACAGCCGTGGGCTGCTGCGCCGACAGCCAGGGCTTTGACATGGACAAGGTGGCCTGGATGCTCAAAGGCTACCAGACCACCTTGCCTCTGGGACGAAAAGAAAAAAACCAATACAAAATTTTTATGATCTATGCCGCAGTCTCAGCGGCCTTCTGGCGGTTCAGACAATATAATATCCGCTATCCTGACCAGGAAAAGAAAAACAACTACAAGGAGCTTGCAGAGCTGGCCGATCAGATCCGAACCATGGATCAAAAACAATTCATGCAGATTTTCTAAACCTGATCTTGATGGCCGTTTATCACAGCCGTGAATAAAAAAAATCTATCCTCATAGTATCCCCATTGATCATTTTAACAACTCCCCGGTCTGCCTGCCCGGCTCAGCAAATCATGCAAAACAGGCCAAAGTGGGCCCCAAGGCGGCAAAGATCAAACAGCTTTTAAGGCAGGTTAAAAATTTAGCCTGAAACATCTTATCCTTGTCTGAAAAAATCCGGTTGATCGTATCAAAACAGGGTTGACCTTACCTATCCAAAGCACACAACAGCTTATGGCATTATCCTGATTTTTTTTGGCCAGCCCACGCATGTCCAGGTGAATTACCCAAATAAGCGGTATTATCGAGGGCGTTCAAAATTCTGTGTCAGTTGAATGAAAGCTGATATACTCAGCTAAATAAGGAGAACTGACATGACCGAAGAAAACACCGAATTTGATTTTCAAAAAGCCCTTAAAGGCATCCAGGAAGGTAAACCCTTCACAGGTAAGGGCGGCGTCCTTACATCATTAATCAAAAATCTTGCTGAAGCTGCTCTTGAAGGAGAGTTGGAGTCCCATCTCGGGCAGGAAGTTTCTGCCAACCGCCGTAATGGAAAAAGCAAAAAGACCATTAAATCCCTGGATGGTAAATTTGAGCTAAAAACCCCGCGTGACAGGGCCGGAACCTTCTCTCCACAGATCGTCAAAAAACATCAGACAACGCTCAGCGATGAAATTGAAAGAAAGATAATAGCCCTTTACGGCCTGGGCATGAGTTATAATGATATGGCTTCCCATTTACAGGAAATCTATGGACTTGAGATTTCAAATGCCACTCTGAGCACCATTACCGATAAAATCATTCATACTGTTAAAGAATGGCAGGCCAGGCCGTTGGAAAATGTGTACCCAATCGTATGGCTTGATGCCATACATTATAAAGTACGAGAAAACGGAAAGGTCGGCAGCAAAGCCGTTTACACAATTCTTGGGGTGAATATCGAGGGCCGCAAAGAGGTTCTTGGGCTGTACATATCCGAGAATGAGGGTGCGAACTTCTGGCTGCAGGTGTTAACAGACCTTTCAAACCGAGGGGTAAAAGATATCCTAATTGCCTGTGTTGATGGTCTGAAAGGTTTTCCCGAGGCCATTGAGACCATATTCCCGGACACAGAAGTTCAACTCTGCGTAGTCCACCAGATCCGAAATTCATTGAAATACGTTGGTTCCAAAAATAAAAAGGAATTTATGGCAGATCTAAAACGTGTTTATAAAGCGGTTAATAAGGATCTGGCCGAAGAAGAACTGGATATTTTGGAAAACAAATGGAATGACAAATACCCGATTGTGATAAAATCCTGGCGGAACAACTGGGAGCGCCTCAGTCATTTCTTTAAATATCCAGAAGAGATCCGACGGATAATATACACCACAAATACCATTGAGGCTGTGCATCGACAGTTTCGAAAACTGACCAAAACAAAGGGATCGTTTCCTAACCAGGACAGCCTGTTAAAGCTGCTTTACATGGGGATCCAGAACGCCAGTAAGAAATGGACAATGCCGGTTCAAAACTGGTCACTGACAATTTCCCAGTTGGCAATTTTCTTTGAAGGCCGGCTGGATAAAGAGCTGGGAATTTGATAGGGATTTATTTACAGATGGAAAAGATGGTTCCAGGAACTCCGCTCCAGCAAAAGCCAACTCCTCCGACGTGGCAGATTGAAGGCCCATTCTCGGACCTGGCTTTTACTTCCGCTGGTGCCGAGACAGATCCGGGAACCGAAACCGTGACACAGAATTCTGAACATTCCCGTATTATCCGCTTCATTTGATTTGTTGGTTTTGACAAAGGAGATTCATTATCAATTTGATTAATGTGTCTTTCTGTTTTGGATCAGATTCTGCGACCAATAATGTGAGTGCCGCAAGCCCAGTGTCATTAATCACTGGTTGCCCGGCATCGGACAATAGACGACCATTTCGATGTAAAAAATCTACAAGTAAAAAAGCACCACTCCGTTTGTTTCCATCAGTAAAAGGGTGATTTTTAACCACAAAATAAAGTAGATGAGCAGCCTTACTTTCAATTGTCGGATAAGCTGGTTGACCAAATACACTTTGGTCAAGGTTTCCGAATATAGCGCCAAGACTGTCCCTGTGAGATGGATTTGCGAATAAATCCGAAGCTTTCCCCTTGGCTTTTAGTTGCTTTTTCAGTTCTAAGAGCGAGTCCATTGCATCTTCAGGGTTCACAAGTTTGCCACCAGTTTGACCTTCCGGTTCTTTAAGCAATCCTTCATCATACTGTTGCAGCCATAGAAAGGTCTGAGTGTATCGACTGAGGATATCAACAAGACCTCGTCCCATATCTGTCTTCATAGAGGGCGATTGAGCAGCTTTCTGAATTAATGCCATTGCATGTTGAAGTTCAACAGCATTCTGTTTGAAACGCTGTTGATTGATGCTGTACCCCTTGACAAGGTATTCTTTCAGGCGCTGAGTGGCCCATATTCTGAATCGAGTCCCTTTTTTTGAATTAACCCTGTAACCAACCGAAATTATGGCATCAAGATTGTAAAACTTAATTTTCCTGCGAACCTGACGTTTGCCTTCCTGACGAACTACCGAGGATTCCTCGGTCGTTGCCGGTTGTTCCAATTCGCCGGATTTATAAATATTTTTTAAATGCAGGCCGATTGTATCGGAATTTTTATCGAAGAGTTCTGCCATCTGAGCCTGTGAAAGCCAGATGGTTTCTTTTTCAAGGCGGACCTGAATTTGCGTCTGGCCATCTTCGCTTTGATAGATTTCGATTTGTTTGTTTTCAGTCAAACTTGTTTCTCCATTCCATAAAACCCGTATTGTAGTTACATACATCGAATAACATGGGACTGCCCTTTTTTGCTATAAAAATAACGGTTGAACTGACGGGCCGCGCCACAGCACTTGAAAAAGGCGGCTGAGCTGCTCGCGGTCCCGTCCAGTGATGGGTTCTGTGTGGTTTTCGACAAATTACTTAAGCTGGAATTGATAGTGGCTCTATTTCAGAAAGATCGATACTTTGTTTAGCTTGCCAAAGGTCATAGCTGTCCTGCATACGAAGCCAACTTTCAGGACTACGGCCCAAGCATTTTGATAGTCGTAGAGCCATTCCAGGACTGATTGCACTCTGTCCTTTAATGAGCCT
The DNA here is from genome assembly GCA_028768545.1 of Desulfobacter sp. Taxonomy (NCBI): domain Bacteria; kingdom Pseudomonadati; phylum Thermodesulfobacteriota; class Desulfobacteria; order Desulfobacterales; family Desulfobacteraceae; genus Desulfobacter; species Desulfobacter sp. The sequence goes on along the minus strand of CP054838.1, from coordinate 1,772,236 downwards.
TGAGAAGGTTGAAGGCGAAACCTTGAGTTGTAAAGCAACGCTGCGGGGCGATACATTTAAAGGCTCCAAATAAACTTCTTTGATGAATTCCCCAGGGTGGGGAGGGTTATACATGGCCATTAGTGATAATCCTCATAATCTACAATATAGGCATTCCCATCTTTAAACTCAAAAACGATACGCCAGTTTTTGTTTACATCAATCGCCCATAATCCTTGGCGATCACCTTTTAAACTATGGAGCCGCCAACCGGGAGTATTCATATCTTCTATGCATGTTGCCGTATCAAGTGCGATCAGTCGAATTCTGAGCTTTTGTTTGTGCCCGGGTTGAATACCTGACAACTTACCAGTTTCAAAGAACTTACGCAGCCCTTTGTGTTTAAAGGTTTTTATCATGAGTTAAGTATACAGCATGATGCGCAATGCGCAACACAAATTTTAGTATTTGCACAAAACACAGAACGATTTAAATCAGCGGCGCGGCTTTTTGCGTCCGCTGAATTTTTTGGTTGGGCGTGCTATCACTTACCCCATTCTTTCAGAAACTGATAAGACACAAATCGAAATACATCGGGACACGTCCACATAAAAGGGTGCTCTCCGTCATTACTTAAGAAGGTGATGCAATTTTGAATTTGTTTGGCCATACGTATGTTCTGTTCACCAATATCAGTAATAAAAGAATCTTTTAAACTGCCGGTAAGAAGAACAGGGCAGTTTATAGCGTCCAGCCTTCCGTCAAAAAGATTCCCACCCCTATCCGCAAAACTCAACAATAGCTTACTGTCTTCGTTCACGACATCTTCCCAGTCATCACCATTTGCATATTCCCAAAAGTCTATCTGATCTTTGGTACGTAATTCTCTGTTCGCTACTTCCTTACGCAAATCCTTTGGTGAAAATAATTCGGCACAGCTATCTGCTATGACTCCTGTAACTTGTTCAGGATATTTGATTGCGAGAAGCAATGCTATATTCGCCCCACCACTTGTTCCCATAACCACGCAGTTTTGCACACTTATCCCACCAATCATCCTGCCATGATGATAAACGCTGTGACTTACCTGTTCCTCGAAAATCCAAAGATACTGTATGATAGTATTTCCCAAAATGATCCAGTTCTCCCTCATGACATGCGGAAGACGCTGTATTTCCGGGAAGTATCAATAAAAGCTGGCCGGAACCCTTTTCATTATAAAAGAGAGAGAAATTATCATTTATAAAAGTTGGCATTAAACCTCCATATGTTTATTACGACGTCCAACAGTGATAATAATTGGAAACTTTACATCATATAGCCTTATCTCTGCAAATATTTTCCATATTATTTTTGATTACTGTTGTTAAACTGGAAAACTTATTCCAGGATATCAAGCCATTCTTTACATTCTCCATGAGAACAAGTATTATCATGGTTGCCATGGAAAACAAGAAAAAATTCACTCCTAATCCAAACTTTAAGCTGCTTGACCAAGTCCGCGAAACGTTGCGCTATTATCATTATGCAAGGTCCACAGAAAGGACCTATTGCCAATGGATTATGCGCTATATCTATTTTTTTGAAAAAAAAGTCCATCCAAAGGATATGGGGGAAAAAGAAATTGAGCGTTTTCTCTCCCACCTTGCTACCCATGAAAAAGTAGCCGCCTCTACCCAGAGGCAGGCACTTAATGCCCTGGTATTTCTCTACCGTGATGTTCTGTTAAACCCTCTTGATGCCTCAATCGCACCTGTTCGCTCAAAACGGAAAAGACGGCCGCCAACTGTTTTGACAGAAAAGGAGGTGAAAAGCGTATTGGATCATATGCGTGGCACACACATGCTGATGGCGAGACTGATCTACGGGTCCGGCATCCGGCTTATGGAGTGTATCAGGCTGCGCATCCAGGATGTGGATTTTGGGCAGGGTCAGATTTATGTCAGAGATGGCAAGGGCGGAAAAGACCGTACCACCTATCTTCCTAAAATGGTCGTAGAGGAACTGTTGCAGCAAATTGCGCGTGTAAAAAGTCTCCACCAACAGGATCTTGATGAGGGCTTTGGTGCTGTGTATCTGCCCAATGCCCTGGCAAAAAAGTATAAAAACGCGGCAAAAAAAACCGGGTGGCAGTATGTCTTTCCTGCTCGTTCCCGCTCTATTGATCCGCGTAGTAAGATCGAGCGGCGTCACCATGTTCTTGAGTCAGGATTACAAAAAGCAGTAAAAACGGCGGTGGCAAAATCCGATATTGATAAACGAGCCACCGTCCACACCCTGCGTCACTCTTTTGCCACTCATATGCTTGAGCATGGTGTGAACATCCGCGTCTTGCAAGAACTTCTCGGGCACGCTGATGTAAAAACCACGGAAATATATACCCATGTCATGCGCAAGGATATTCATCGGGTGCAGAACCCTCTCGACCGCCTCTATAAAAAAGGAGGTGGGAACGAACAACAGACTGGCAACGCGTTCACATGAAGTTGACAGGGTCATCGCATGTAACTTTTATTAAGATTCGTCCTTACCCGGCTGGAATAGGTGAGGGGGATTCCGTTAAATCTTAAGCGGTCGTCCTGACCGCTTAAGAAGCGGAAATGATCGGACCTATGCCGTCCTGGCGGGCCGCTCATTTACGCCACGCCACCCCCTTCACCCTATCCCAGCCTGGCTCTCCTGGCTTGCTATAGTATATGAGCATCGAACAAAATTTTCCTAGACATCGCTGCACAGATACGATATATATGGCAATAAACACAAGGAGTTGCCAATGAACGAAAAAAAAATCTCTTGAAACTTTTTTTGACAATATTCAGGACCCCAGACACCACAATAAGCTTCATAATTTAATTGATGTCGTCATCATCGCAATTTGTGCGGTAGTTGCTGGCGCAGACACTTATGAGCAAATTGAAAACTTTGGCAAAAAGAGAAAAAGGTGGTTGTCAAAATTTCTAAGCCTTCCCCATGGGATACCCTCCCATGACACCTTTGGCAGAATTTTTGAAAGGATGAACCCGAATGAATTTCAGAGCAGTTTTATGCACTGGGTTCAGTCGGTTGCAAAGATGACCAAAGGTCAAGTCATTGCAATCGACGGCAAAACTCTAAGGCGTTCACACGATACCTCCAATGATAAGAAAGCCATTCATATGATCAGTGCGTGGGCTTCGTCTAATAAAGTGGTTTTAGGGCAATTAAAAACCGAAGAAAAATCAAATGAAATTAGGGAATGTTCAGAATTCTGTGTCACGGTTTCGGTTCCCGGATCTGCCTCAGCGCCAGCGGAAGTAAAAGTCAGGTCCGAGAATGGGCCTTCAATCAGCCACGTCGGAGGAGTTGACTTTTGCTGGAGCGGAGTTCCTGGAACCATCTTTTCCATCTGTAAATAAATCCCTATCAAATTCCCAGCTCTTTATCCAGCCGGCCTTCAAAGAAAATTGCCAACTGGGAAATTGTCAGTGACCAATTTTGAATCGGCATTGTCCATTTTTTACTGGCGTTCTGGATCCCCATGTAAAGCAGTTTTAACAGGCTGTCCTGGTTCGGGAATGATCCCTTTGTTTTGGTCAGTTTTCGAAACTGTCGATGCACAGCCTCAATGGTATTTGTGGTGTATATTATCCGTCGAATCTCTTCTGGATATTTAAAGAAATGACTGAGGCGTTCCCAGTTGTTCCGCCAGGATTTTATCACAATCGGGTATTTGTCATTCCATTTATTTTCCAAGATATCCAGTTCTTCTTCGGCCAGATCCTTATTGACCGCTTTATAAACACGTTTTAGATCTGCCATAAATTCCTTTTTATTTTTGGAACCAACGTATTTCAATGAATTTCGGATCTGGTGGACTACGCAGAGTTGAACTTCTGTGTCCGGGAATATGGTCTCAATGGCCTCGGGAAAACCTTTTAGACCATCAACACAGGCAATCAGGATATCTTTTACCCCTCGGTTTGAAAGGTCTGTTAACACCTGCAGCCAGAAGTTCGCACCCTCATTCTCGGATATGTACAGCCCAAGAACCTCTTTGCGGCCCTCGATATTCACCCCAAGAATTGTGTAAACGGCTTTGCTGCCGACCTTTCCGTTTTCTCGTACTTTATAATGTATGGCATCAAGCCATACGATTGGGTACACATTTTCCAACGGCCTGGCCTGCCATTCTTTGACGGTATGGATGATTTTATCGGTAATGGTGCTCAGAGTGGCATTTGAAATCTCAAGTCCATAGATTTCCTGTAAATGGGAAGCCATATCATTATAACTCATGCCCAGGCCGTAAAGGGCTATTATCTTTCTTTCAATTTCATCGCTGAGCGTTGTCTGATGTTTTTTGACGATCTGTGGAGAGAAGGTTCCGGCCCTGTCACGCGGGGTTTCCAGCTCAAATTTACCATCCAGGGATTTAATGGTCTTTTTGCTTTTTCCATTACGGCGGTTGGCAGAAACTTCCTGCCCGAGATGGGACTCCAACTCTCCTTCAAGATCAGCTTCAGCAAGATTTTTGATTAATGATGTAAGGACGCCGCCCTTACCTGTGAAGGGTTTACCTTCCTGGATGCCTTTAAGGGCTTTTTGAAAATCAAATTCGGTGTTTTCTTCGGTCATGTCAGTTCTCCTTATTTAGCTGAGTATATCAGCTTTCATTCAACTGACACAGAATTTTGAACGCCCTCTGAAATTACGGCCATTCCAAATCTTTTAAAACTTTTAGATATCTCGGGCTGCATTATAACCATGGGCGCATTCCCATTTTCCCGGTTATACCGCTGGCACTGGATTGTGCATGTTTGCCATCTGCTTCAGGCAGTTCCAACGCCCTGCTTTATAAAATGATCGCAGCATAATCATTTTTTCTGCATTCTCCCGATACCAAAAGATGCATGGACCTTTAAGACGTAAATTCACGACTCTCCGAATCGAACTTTCAATAGCACCGCTGCCAATAGGTAAGTTCAACGCTTTTACAGTTGAGAAATTAAGCCTCAATTCATTGCGCACAAAATAATCCCGTTCCGTCTTGATAGCCTTACTGTTTCTGCCTCTACAAAGCTTCTGGACGGCCTGTACCACCTCAATCGCCTTTCCCTTCAGCAGAAGACCTCGCTGCTTCAATACCCAGCGTTTGCGTTCCTTGGATGACCAGGTCTTCCTTAAGCCTGCTACTGTACCCAGATGCTCAACTGCATGGTAGAAATCGAGAAGTTCATACACACGCTCAGGAGCCAAACCCAATGCTTTTAGCAGTCCAGGGATTCGATTCCAAATCCAATGTGCCCCATCTGCAACAAACAGTATTTTGTCTGAGTTCTGAATATGAAGGGAGTTCAAATAACCCTTTAACAAGTGGAATACACCATCCGGTCCATTGAAACAGCCATCAATAAATGGTGAAAAGCTTTTTTCTTGTTTTCCATGGGCGTCCACTACATAAATGATCAAAAGCTTGGGTTCTCGCCATGCCCCACGAAATCGGGTTCTATCCTTTTGGGTTTTTGGTCCCCTTTTCTTCTCTCTGAGCCGAGTGCGGCCACCATCAGTGCTGATAACGACTCGCCGCCCTTCAAGTAAATCTCCATCATTTAATGGGATTCGGCCCGCTTGTTGTTCGGCTCGAGCCCGCTCTGCGTACCGATAGGTCAGTTTGCGGATGACCTTTATACCCAACGTCATCCCACGGTCACAAAGCACTTGACGGACTTCTTCAAAAGAACTTAATAAGGCTGACCAAGAACTCACCATAGAAGCCAAAGCAGGCGAGTAGCGATCATGGATTCCAAGAAGGATTAAACCAGCGTATGCACCTTTATATCTTTTTCCTTTTCGGCGGTCACAGGACCTTCGATAGTATCGAACATGAATATCAACCGAACTATCTGTACAAAGCTGAATCCAAACGGTCTCAAGCCTTTCGCTTTTCATCCGTCCCGGCCAATTGGACATCAATTCTTTTTCTTGGTCGACCTGTTCAGAGGAATCTACTGAGGCCTGGATCTTTTTTTTAAAAAAAAGGCGCTTATCCGATTTGTATACTCAAGGATTTCCTGCTCCATCTGTTTTAATTCGTTAGCGTTACGAACCAAGCGATTTGGATCTTCTTCCAGTTCTTTGAGGCATGCAAGGACTTCATCAACAGTATTACAATCTTCAGCTTTCTTCATTAGCACAATCCATTTATGTTCATTTCAGCGTAACAGAGGATATCATTCTTTTTGCTCTAAAAGACAGGCCTTTTTAAAACCGGGAAAATGGGAATGCGCCCATAACCATTGATGCCATGGGCACTCAAAAGAAAATCGCTGAAACCATAATAAACAAAGGGTGTGACTATGTCCTTGCCCTGAAAGAAAATCATAAAACCTTGCATGATGAAGCGGTACTTTTTTTCAATAAAATGGAAGAAATGAAAAATCAGGGGTACCAGTTTAATGAACAGACCAGTGTTGACGGAGGGCACGGTCGAGTCGAAACGCGCAGGGCTGTGATAACCTCTGATATTGATTGGTTTGAAGATAAAAAAAGTTGGAAAGGTTTGAAAAGTATTGGAATGATTGAATCCACCCGGGAAATGGACGGCCAGATCAGTCATGAAAAGCGATATTATATATCGAGCCTGGATAGCGACCCCAATATTTTTGGTAATGCTGTCAGGAGGCATTGGGGAATTGAAAATTCAGTGCATTGGGTATTGGATATTGCGTTCCGTGAAGACGAAAGCAGAGTCAGAAAGGGGAACTCTCCTGAGAATTTTGCAGCGATTCGGCACATTGCATTAAATTTATTACGGAACAATAAGACATTTAAAGGGAGTGTAAAAACCAAAAGGTTGAATGCTGCTATGGATATCAAATATCTGGAGGAAGTTATGTTTGGATGATACTTGAACCAATCAAAACTATAGGCACTTTACAATATTTACATGCGTGAGCCCTGATGAAGTTGACTTTTCCCTATAATCTGCTAAACAATTCATCATAGCATCCTCAATTTTAATTTTGGTTAATCTATCGGGATACAAAAAATGCCTTTAAAAACATGCCCAAGTCCGATTAAAGTCTTTTCCATTTTGCTCTTTTATCTTTGCCTTGCCTCTTTTTTTTGGGGATGCGCCAGCACCCGGATCAAGCTTCCTGAAATGAGCCAGACGGCCACAGGGCAATATCATGAGGGCCGATTTGTCTGGTTTGATTTATATACAGATGATTTGACAGGCTGTAGCCTTTTTTATGAAAAATTGTTTGGCTGGTCTTTTGAACACCTGGGCAGCCCCAATGTCCGGACCATTTTGAAAAACGGGGTTCCCATTGGCAATGCCGTCTATTCCAAACCCCTGAAAAAAGAAATCAAAGAATCCAGATGGCTGGGGTTTATTTCAGTCACAAATGTTGACGAGGTATCCGAAATCATCCAGAAAAATAAGGGAAGCCTCTATATTCCGCCCAAAGACCTGCCGGACAGGGGCAGGGTCTGTGTGGCCATTGATCCCCAGGGCGCCATCTTCGGCATTGTCAGGGCCAAAGGCGGAGATCCCATGCCCCCGGAAACATTGGAAAATCAATGGATGGGCAGTGAACTATGGACCACCCATAAGGATGCGGCAATTCAATTCTACCAAGGGATCGCAGGCTATGGCACACGGGAAATCAGCATGGAACCCTTTGGCCAATACACCTTTTTGACCAAAGAAAACCGATCTGTGGCAGGCATTGTTCAAATCACCTGGGACCATGTTAAACCCAACTGGCTTCCCTATATTGCCGTGGCCGATGTGGCCTTGATTTCCCATAGAGCAGAAAAATTAGGCGGAAAAATCCTTGTCAGCCCCGAGCCAAATGTCAAGGAAGGCCATGTGGCAATCATATCTGATCCGTCCGGGGCGGTATTTGCCGTTCAGCAATTACCAACTCAAACAACTGGGGAGGATCAATAATGAGCGCCAGACAGCTGTTTTTCTTCTTGTTCGCCGGCCTTGTTTTTGCCTTGGCCGGCGGTTGCGGCACCACAAGTGTTGATCCCTATGTGAGTGTCCATTACGGAATGCACTGGGGAACCTATCATCACCGCCACCACCATCACAGGCCCCCGCCCCCGGGTGTCCGCCCGCCAAAGCCCAAACCCACACCGCCCATTGTACGCCCGCCAAGACCGCCCGGACGGCCGTCAAAACTTCTGGCAAGACCTCCGGCAAGGCGAAAATAAATACAAGCGTATACTAAAAAGCTGAGACCGACGACAGCACCGGAAAAAACAAGACCGGGAAGGTTAGGCTAGAAAACTGGCATACAGGCCCAGGCCATAAGCCACCGAGGTAAAGGCATCACCGATCCGTATTTTTTGGTGTCCGATTTTTTCCTCGAACAAGGCCCTGATCAAAGGAATATATGAAGAACCGCCCGTCAAAAAGACCAGGTCAATATCATCAGGCTCCAGCCCGGCATTGGACAGGGTCTGGTCAATGCATTGGTCAAGGGAGGCTATTTCTTCCTGGATCATGGTTTCAAATTCTTTTCTGAACACAGGTTCGTCAATGGCCATGCCAGAATCGTTAAAAACAACCTGGGCACTCCCATGGTCGGATAATCCGCACTTGGCCTTTTCAATGGCCTTAAAAAGCAGATACCCGTAATTGGAATGAATGAGATTCTCAAGATTTTCCAGGCGCTTTTTATCCCTGAGCTTGGCGCCGACCTTAAGCTCTTTGATATTGTTCAATGTGGCGGGCCGGCGCAGCTGGGGGATCAGATGCCATTGCATGAGCCTGCGGATCACCAGGGGGGAAAGGCCTGTAAGATTATCACTGAACATGGATTTGACCTCCACATCCCGTCCATAATGCCAGGCGATTTTTTCCCGCATGATCATGGAGTCAAAATTATCGCCGCCAATATAGACCCCGCCCACAGAAAGAATATCCTTCTGCCTCTGGTCCATGGTTTTCCCCGCACCCTGTCTGGCCCTGTGAATGGTAAAATCCGAACTGCCCGCCCCGAAATCTCCGACCAGGACAATTTCTTCCTTTCCATGGGCCATGCTCTTTTCATGGGCAAGTGCTGCTGCAATGGGCTCCATCTGGAATTCCACATTTTTAAATCCGGCCAGGTGGGCCGCCCGGATCAAGCGGTCCTGGGCGGTCTGCTCCCGCACCCTGTCCTGGGAAAAAATCACAGGCCTGCCCAGAACCAGGTCTGTCACCTCTTCATTAATCAGGCGTTCGCCCCTCTCCTTCATCACCTTGAGAAAAATGGAAATTAATTCTTCCAAGGTATAGGTTTTCCCGTAAATAGATGTTTTTTCAAACCCCGTATCCGGCAGAAAGGTTTTAATGGACTGCATATAACGGCCTTCGGCCTCATTCTCAATATATTGACGAACCCCTTCATACCCGACAAAAGAGCGGGTATCTCCCCCCTGTTTTAAAAAATACAGGATGGATTTAAGGGAATTGGAGATGGGATTTTCAGGATCCACATTGAGAAGTGTCACGGTATTGTTTTTAGAAACAGATACCGCTGAGTTGGACGTACCAAAGTCAATGCCGAAAATAGGGGCCATAATTTTTCCTTAAGTCTGGTTTACAAGCAAGGCCGGATACTTACAGAAATCTGAACAGATTGTAAACCTTTTTCAAGGAAATAACCCAGGGAACCCATTGCGCTTTTTCGACCCGGCTTGCCCTTTTACCCGTACAAAACCAGATCAAAACGGCCAGGGTCAGGCACCTGCCTGACCCTGAATTTTTTTTTAGATCATGGATTGGATCCAGGCAAGGGAACGATTACACACCTCGCCTAAATCCACCGGTCCGAACCGCTGGGGATCAAGGTCGGGACAGCGTTCAGCCAAAAGCTGTTCAAAGGTCACCCCTTCATCGGCCAATCCCTTGACCCGGGTCCAATAATCATGGAGGTCGTCAAGGTATTCAGGGGGCCAGAACGCCCTGGATCCGGCATCATAAATGGCACAGCGCTGGATGGGAAAGCTGGGATCTTCATATTGGGAGGTGATAAATTCAGGGGCCATGACGGCATTGAGGCGGAGCAGATCGGTTCCGGTAACCTTTATCCTGACCCGGGTCTTTTGGGTGGGCACGGTAAAACAGCCTTCCAGATAGACAAGACAGGTTTTTTCATAACCGGGAAACCGTTTGCGGCACATGGCATCCATGTTCTCAAGAATTTCACCGGCCCTGGGGCCGCCAATGGTAAAAAAGACAATGGACCGGAGTTTGGTGCCCTGTTTTTCAGCCTCTGACACCAGGGCCTGCATGGCATGCTCAAGACTGGTGCCCGTGGCCACCACATCCCCGATGACAATGGAGGCTGTTTTAGGCATATAAACCTTGGAATATTCACTCTCTACAATGTGCCATCGTTCAGGGGAATCATCATCCCGGGCCCGCTGGGCCGAAATAAAGGAACACCCGTGGCGGTTCCAGCCAAAGGCCTTTCCCAGCGCCTCCCTGAGCCCGAAATTCAACCCGCCCCTGAGAATATCATAAACAATGGTCTGTTTTTCTTCCAGACAGGAAATGCCCTGGGCTGACAACTGCTTTAAAATCCTTGCACAAGCCGCTTTAAGTTGATGGGTATAATCAAGCCCCATCACCTTGGGATTGTTTGAAATGGCACGGGTTTCAGGGGTGGTGGCAACAATTGAATCTATATGTTTTCCCGAAGTCATGCGATATAAGCCGCAGTCCTGGGAAATGGCAATTTTCTCTAGCATTTGTTCTCTCCGTTGGTATGATATTGGGGCCGTTTACAGGCACAGGTTTTTTAATCTGGAAGATGGATAATGTAAAGAAAATATAGGGTAATCCCCAGGATTCACCCAGGGGCTGCCACAGGTTAGAACACAAATTTGTGATTTCAATTCCTGCCAAACTACAAATTTGTCATGAATCAACACCTCCTTTTCAGGGTGCTTGTATTTTTCCAATCAAAATGGTAATAATCCGGGCAAAATTTAGCCTTTGTTCATGGTGTGGTTTTTAGATCCCCGCAAAACCGCATGATGGGCCCCGCTCGGGGTGATTATTGAGGGCGTTCAAAATTCTGTGTCAGTTGAATGAAAGCTGATATACTCAGCTAAATAAGGAGAACTGACATGACCGAAGAAAACACCGAATTTGATTTTCAAAAAGCCCTTAAAGGCATCCAGGAAGGTAAACCCTTCACAGGTAAGGGCGGCGTCCTTACATCATTAATCAAAAATCTTGCTGAAGCTGCTCTTGAAGGAGAGTTGGAGTCCCATCTCGGGCAGGAAGTTTCTGCCAACCGCCGTAATGGAAAAAGCAAAAAGACCATTAAATCCCTGGATGGTAAATTTGAGCTAAAAACCCCGCGTGACAGGGCCGGAACCTTCTCTCCACAGATCGTCAAAAAACATCAGACAACGCTCAGCGATGAAATTGAAAGAAAGATAATAGCCCTTTACGGCCTGGGCATGAGTTATAATGATATGGCTTCCCATTTACAGGAAATCTATGGACTTGAGATTTCAAATGCCACTCTGAGCACCATTACCGATAAAATCATCCATACCGTCAAAGAATGGCAGGCCAGGCCGTTGGAAAATGTGTACCCAATCGTATGGCTTGATGCCATACATTATAAAGTACGAGAAAACGGAAAGGTCGGCAGCAAGGCCGTTTACACAATTCTTGGGGTGAATATCGAGGGCCGCAAAGAGGTTCTTGGGCTGTACATATCCGAGAATGAGGGTGCGAACTTCTGGCTGCAGGTGTTAACAGACCTTTCAAACCGAGGGGTAAAAGATATCCTGATTGCCTGTGTTGATGGTCTAAAAGGTTTTCCCGAGGCCATTGAGACCATATTCCCGGACACAGAAGTTCAACTCTGCGTAGTCCACCAGATCCGAAATTCATTGAAATACGTTGGTTCCAAAAATAAAAAGGAATTTATGGCAGATCTAAAACGTGTTTATAAAGCGGTCAATAAGGATCTGGCCGAAGAAGAACTGGATATCTTGGAAAATAAATGGAATGACAAATACCCGATTGTGATAAAATCCTGGCGGAACAACTGGGAACGCCTCAGTCATTTCTTTAAATATCCAGAAGAGATTCGACGGATAATATACACCACAAATACCATTGAGGCTGTGCATCGACAGTTTCGAAAACTGACCAAAACAAAGGGATCATTCCCGAACCAGGACAGCCTGTTAAAGCTGCTTTACATGGGGATCCAGAACGCCAGTAAAAAATGGACAATGCCGATTCAAAATTGGTCACTGACAATTTCCCAGTTGGCAATTTTCTTTGAAGGCCGGCTGGATAAAGAGCTGGGAATTTGATAGGGATTTATTTACAGATGGAAAAGATGGTTCCAGGAACTCCACTCCAGCAAAAGTCAACTCCTCCGACGTGGCTGATTGAAGGCCCATTCTCGGACCTGACTTTTACTTCCGCTGGCGCTGAGGCAGATCCGGGAACCGAAACCGTGACACAGAATTCTGAACATTCCCTGATTATTTAACTTTTTTGCCGCAAAAGGATGATTTATGAAGCGTTTATTGATGATTGCAAGTCTAATGTTCTGTGTATTATTTACTGCCCAGGCCATGGCCGCAGATAAAATCAAGGTGGCCGGAATCTATACCCAGCCCATTCAGCAAAAATGGGATGCCTGTCTTCATAAGGCCCTGCAAAAAGCTGCGGATGCCGGAGATATTGAGTATGTCTATTCTGAAAAAGTCTCGAATACCGATTATATCCGGGTTCTCAGGGAATATTCTGAAAACGGCATGGACCTGATCGTGGGCGAGGCATTCGGTATTTCCAGGGACGTTAGAAAAGTAGCCAAAGATTATCCCGAAACTGCCTATCTCATGGGAGACACATTCGGGCCTGCCCAACCCGATCTTTCCGTCTTTGACAACTATATTCACGAGCCCTGCTTTCTCATGGGCATGATTGCAGGTCAAATGACAAAAACAAATAAAATCGGCATGGTGGGCGGATATCCCATCGGTGAAGTCAACCGGCTCTTTAACGCCTTTATGGCGGGTGCCAAATCCGTAAATCCCAAAGTTGAGTTCAAGGTCTCTTTTATCGGGTCCTGGTATGATCCGCCAAAGGCCAAAGAATTTGCCTATGCCCAGGTAGAGGCAGGGGTGGATGTCCTCTATGCAGAACGTGCAGGGGTTGTGGATGCGGCAAGGGAAAAAGGGATCTTAGCCTTTGGCAATGTCAACGACATGAACAAGGAAGAAAACGGGCAGGACGTGGTTGTGGCCTCTGCCCTCTGGCACATGGAATCTGCCGTAAACAACGCCATTGCCCTTGTAAAGGCAGGAAAATTCAAGGCAGAAGATTATAAGGAATGGACCATGATGAAAAAAGGCGGGGCAAGCCTTTCCCCCTTTTATGAATTTGAAGATAAAATTCCTGGGGATATTAAAGCCAAGGCAGACCAGATCAAGGCCGGCACCTTTATTGTTGAAATCAACGATACCGAACCCAAATCCACCTTTTAAACACAAGGTAAGCCAACAGACAGGTTCCGGCCCGGACAAAAGGATCGGAGCCTGTTTTTACAGGCCAGATAAATTCCATGTCAGACCCTGTACTTAAATTATCCGGTATCACCAAGCGATTCGGCCAGGTCCTGGCCAATGACGATGTTTCCTTTGACCTGAACCCTGGAGAAATCATCGCTCTTCTCGGGGAAAACGGGGCCGGGAAAACCACCCTCATGTCCATTTTATTCGGCCATTACCTGGCCGATGAGGGCACAATTGAGATCAACGGCAGGCCCCTGGCCCAAGGCTCGCCCAAAGCTGCGCTCAATGCCGGGGTCGGCATGGTCCATCAACACTTTACCCTGGCCGGCAACATGAGTGTACTGGACAATATTATCCTGGGCACAGAACCTGTCTGGACGCTGAAAAGCCATCGGAAAAACGCCCGAAAAAAACTCACCCGCCTGATGGACCGATTCGGTCTTGTCATTGACCCGGATGCCCGGGTTAAACATTTAAGTGTGGGAGAACAGCAGCGGGTGGAAATTTTAAAGGTGCTCTTCCGGGATGCGAAGATCCTGATCCTGGACGAACCCACGGCCGTGCTCACCCCCCAGGAGTCAGACCACCTCTTTGTCACCCTGAATCAGATGGTCAACCAGGGCATGAGCATTATTTTCATCACCCATAAGATGCGGGAAGTCATGCAGGTCAGCCGGCGCTGCATTGTGCTGCGCCAGGGCAAAATCGTGTTCCAGGCAGATACCTGCCATACCAGTCCTGAACAGCTGGCCCGGGCCATGGTGGGAGAAGAGATCCAAAGGCCGGCACGCCAACGCCTGATTCCGGGCAATGAGGCCCTTTCCCTGGACGAAATCTTTCTCAAACCCCGGGGGGAAACCATCGGGCTGAAAAATCTCAGTCTCAGCCTTAAGGCCTGTGAAATCCTGGGCATTGCCGGGGTGTCGGGCAACGGCCAGTCACAGCTGGCTGATCTTATTTCAGGCCTGGAAACACCGGACAAGGGAAAAATCTATATTCATTCCAAACCCGTTGAACACCCCAGCCCCAGAACCATGGTCAAATCAGGATTAGGCCGGGTACCGGATGACCGGACCGGAACAGGGCTCATCGCCGAAATGAGTGTCATGGAAAACATGACAAGCCAGACTTACAGGGACAATGCCTATTCCCGGGGGGGAATGCTCAGGTTCAAGGCCATGGCAGAACATACCCGAAAACAGATCAAAAAATTCAATGTCCGCTGTCCCCACATTCACACCCCGGTGCGCAACCTGTCCGGAGGCAATATGCAGAAACTGATTCTGGCCAGGGAATTTTCCAGCAATCCCAGAATCATCCTGGCCAACCAGCCGACCTGGGGGCTGGATGTGGGAGCAACCGCCTATGTCCATTCCCAGCTCATGGCCGCGGCCCAGAAAGGGGCGGCAATTATCATCATTTCCGAGGATCTGGACGAACTTTTCCTGGTGGCCGACCGAATCCAGGTCATGGCCCAGGGCAGACTCTCGTCCTCCATGGATGTGGATGAGGTGGACCGGAACGAACTGGGACTGATCATGGCAGGCCAACAAACAAGAGGAGAAAAGAATGCGGATTGAACCCAGGGAAACCCAGTCCATCCCAGGTCTTATTGCTGCCCTGATCCTGGCCATCGGCGCTGCCATGGCGGTCTGTTCGGTTCTCATCCTCTGGGGCGGCGCCTCTCCGGTGAACGGATGGATTTTAATGGTTCAAGGGGCCATGGGATCCAAATTTGCCATCACTGAAATCCTGACCCGGGCCACCCCCTTAATTTTCACAGGACTTGCCGCAGCCGTGGCCTTCAGGGCCAAACTCTGGAATATCGGCGGTGAAGGCCAATTTTATATCGGGGCCTGCATGGCCGTACTCTTAGGCACAAAAGGGGCCTGGCCCGCCTGGGTAATGATCCCCTATTTATTTACGGCAGGTGCCCTAGCAGGGGGATTGTTTCTCTTGATCCCCACCCTGCTCAAAACCCATCTCAAGGTGGATGAGGTGGTCACCACCCTGCTGTTAAACTTTGTGGTCCTGCTCTTTGTCAACTGGCTGGTCTTTGGGCCCTGGAAAGACCCCATGTCCATGGGATGGCCCCAGTCCGAGCCAGTGATCGATTCAGCCCTTCTCCCTGTGATCCTTTCAAAGACACGGCTCCATTTGGGATTTGTTCTGGCCGTGGCCACGGCTGTTCTCGTCTGGCTCTTTATGGAACGGACCGTATGGGGATTTGAAATCCGGGCCGCAGGGGCCAACCTTAAGGCCTCCCGGTTTGCCGGCATGCCCGTGACCAGCGCCATTGTCCGTACCGCCATGATTTCAGGCGGGCTTGCCGCCATGGCAGGGGTAAGCGAACTTTTAGGGGTCAAAGGATATCTGACCACAGATCTTTCTGCCGGGTTCGGATATTCCGGCATTGTGGTGGCCATGCTGGCGGCCCTGCACCCCTTGGGGGTTGTGGCCAGCGCCCTGTTTGTGGCTGCCATATATATCGGGGCGGATTCCATGAGCCGGGCCATCAATATTTCCAACTATATTGCAGACGTTACCACGGCAGTCTCCCTTTTGGCCGTGCTTGTGGCGCTTTTCTTTACCAAATACAGAATCAGGAGGAGATAAAATGGACATTGTAAATTTTTTCCTTGAAACCGGATTCTGGGTGGCCATGGTCAGAATGGCCACCCCTTTGATCTTCGGCACCTTGGGAGAGCTAATCTGCGAACGGGCAGGGGTTCTCAATCTCGGCATTGAAGGCATTATGGCCGCCGGATGCATGGGGGGATGGATGTGGGTATTTTTAGGAGGCAGCCTCTGGGGAGGCATTGGGTTTGCCGCCTGTGTGGGCATGACCCTGGGCCTTTTACACTCTGTTTTTTCCGTTTACCTCGGGCTTAGCCAGCATGTCACAGGCCTTGGCATTACCATGCTGGGCTCCAGCCTGTCGGCCTTTGTATTCCGCATGCTTTTACCCAAGGCCACCACCCCGCCTAAAATCGTCCCGTTTCAATCTCTGGATATCCCGTTTTTAAGCGGATTTCCCTTTTTAGGTGAGGTCCTCTTTTCCCAGACCGCGCTGACCCTGCTGGCATTGGCAGCCGTGGTCGGGGTGGCCTATGTTCTGTACAAAACCCCCCTGGGGCTTGCCATCTGCATGGTCGGGGAAAACCCCATGGCTGTTGAGGCCCAGGGTCTGAGTGTCTTTGGGCTGAGAACCCTTGCCGTATGTGCAGGCTCTGCCATGATGGCCGTGGGCGGGGCTTTTTTAACCCTGTCTGCCTTTGATGCCTATTATATCGGCATGGTCAACGGCAGGGGATGGATCTGCATTGCCCTGGTGGTATTTTCCTCATGGAAGCCCTACAAAGCCCTTTGGGGATGCCTTTTGTTTGCCGCCTTTGATGCGCTTCAGATGCGGGTGCAGCAGCAGGCCGGCATGGCCATTCCCTACCAGTTTTACCTGATGCTTCCCTATATCTTTTCCATTGTTGCCCTGATTGTCATGTCCAGAAAGGCGGCCTATCCCAAGGCCCTGCTCATCCCCTTTAGAAAAGGAGAACGATGATATGCTGGATTTAAAAATAAAAAATGCTCGCATACACGGGCACAAAGACCTGATGCAGATCGGGTGCAGCCAAGGCAAAATCACGGAACTTTGTCTTCATATTCAAGGAGAAGCCTTAGAAACCATTGATGCCAGAGGATACCTGGTAAGCCCCCCCTTTGTGGACAGCCATGTCCACCTGGATACCAGCCTGACCATGGGAAAACCCAGGTTCAACCTCAGCGGCACCCTGCTGGAAGGCATTCAGATCTGGTCAGAACTCAAACCTGACCTCACCTTTGAAGAGATCAAGGCCCGGGCAAAAAAACTGCTCTTCTGGTCCATTGCCAAGGGCAACCTTGCCGTCCGCAGCCATGTGGACACCTCGGATCCTTCGCTCATGGCGGTAGAAGCCCTTGTTGAACTGAAAAAAGAAATGGCCCCCCTGGTGGATCTCCAGCTGGTGGCCTTTCCCCAAAACGGGGTGATGAGACACAAAGAGGGGATGAACAATTTGGTCAGGGCTTTGGACAAAGGCCTGGATCTCGTCGGGGGGATCCCCCATTTTGAACCGACCATGGCGCTTGGCCGAAAATCCGTCCGGCTATTGTGCGAACTGGCAGAACAAAGGAGAATGATGGTGGATATGCATTGTGACGAATCAGACGATCCTCTCTCCCGCCACATTGAAGATCTGGCCTTTGAAACCATTCGTCTGGGCATGGAAGGCCGGGTGGCAGGCTCCCATCTCACCTCCATGCATTCCATGGACAACTATTATGTGACCAAGCTGTTGCCCCTCATGGCCCAGGCTAAGATTTCCTGCATCTGCAACCCCCTGGTCAACATGAACCTCCAGGGCCGCCAGGACACCTACCCCAAACGAAGGGGACTTGCCCGGGTGCCAGAACTCATGGCCAATAAAATCAACGTCTCCCTGGGACATGATGATGTCATGGATCACTGGTATCCCATGGGGACCCACGATATGCTGGATGCCGCCCACATGGGGGCCCATGCCCTTCACATGACCGGAATTGGCCAGCAGGAATCGTTGTTTGACGCCGTAACCTTGAACGGGGCCCGAACCTTGAACCTTGAGGGATACGGGATGAAAAAAGGCTGTAATGCAGACATGATCATCCTCCAGGCCAGATCCAAGCTTGAGGCCATCCGGCTGAGACCTGTCAGACTTTTTGTTATCCGCAAGGGAAAAATCATCAGTCAAACAACAGAATCCTTTGCCCGGGTGGAGTCAGGCCAGGGACAAGTCAAAATTGACTTTTGCCCTTAAAAGGCCCCTGTCCTTTTTTCTCAAACCCGGCAGTTTAAAAAAACGGCTGAATTAACCAGGACCTACCAGTCAATGGGAAAATAATCCTTTAAAAATTTACCGCACCAATGCTCGCCTGTGCGAATGCCGTGGAAAAAAGGATCACAGACCCTGGCCGCCCCGTCCACAATATCTAAGGGGGGCTGAAAATCATGAATTTTTCTTTTTTGATCGGCAAGCACCGCCGGGTCCTCATCCGTGACCCAGCCCGTGTCCACGGCATTCATGTAAATCCCGTATTTGGCAAGGTCGCTGGCCGAGGTATGGGTCAGCATGTTCAAGGCGGCCTTGGCCATATTGGTATGGGGATGGCGGCTGCCTTTCTTGAACCTCAGAAACTTGCCCTCCATGGCTGAAACATTGACAATATGCTTTTGCCCGGTCATCTCTTTTTTCATCAACTCGGCCATGCGGTTGCACAGGACAAAGGGCGCCACGGCATTGACCAGCTGAATCTCCAGCATTTCAGCGGTCTGGATCTCTCCTAATCTCAGGCGCCAGGAGTTGGTCTTGCGAAGATCCACCTGCTGAAGATCGGCATCCAGTTTTGCCGTGGGAAATACTTGGGGCAAATCCAGAGAGTGATCATAGGCATAGGGGATCTGGGAAAGCATGGCCGAACTGCTCAGCCCGATCCCGGGGGTCCTGCCGTCCCAGGTCACGGGCAGCGCCTTTTGACCTGTACCCGGTCCCAGGTCTGAAATGCACGAGGCGTAATGGTCTAAAAGCCCCCTGGCCTTTGCGGGCAGCTGCCCGGTCTTCTTCCCCTCATTTTCCATGAGGTAGGCATAAAATCCAGGGGGACGTCTGACGGTCTGGGCCGCATTGTTGATCAGGATATCCATCTGCCCGTAGGTCTGTTCTATATAATCGCAAAACAGCTCCACACTGGGGGTATGGCGAAGATCAAGCCCGTAGATCTGGAGCCTGTGGCCCCAGTCACCGAAATCCGGTTCCCGGGCAAACCTCAGGGCAGAATCCTTGGGAAACCGGGTGGAGGCGATCACCCGGGCGCCTGCTTTGAGCATCATCAAGGTGGCCTGGTAGCCGATCTTGAGCCTGGATCCTGTGATCAGGGCCACCTGCCCCTTTAAAGACGCGGTCTGGAACCGTTTCTGATAGTTGAACTCAGCACATTCCGGGCACATGGTGTCGTAAAAATGATGAAGGGTTTTAAACTCTGCCTTGCACACGTAGCAATTGCGCGGTGTTTCAAGTTTTTGATTTTCACCGGGGCTTGCCTGGCCTGAATAGGCAATCTGCCCTGGGGCAGTAAAGACCGTCTTGGTTCTGGCCTTTCTGATTCCGGTTTTTGCCCTTAACCGCCGTTCTTTTTCCACTATGGCCAAGCGTTTTTGCCGCTTTTTTTCCTTATTTCTCTTTTTGATCTCCTGCTTGCTTGGCCTGGATATCCGCCCGGACGCCCGGATCAACGCAATTCGCTGATCCTCAGGCAGAGCTGCCAGAATTTCCGAACACTCTGCAAGCATTTCCAGCAAAGGAATACAGCCTTGGACCGCCTCTAATATTTTTTTCTCGTCTTCCAGATTTTTTTTATCAACAATACCCACGGGTTCTCCCCATTAAAAAAAGAGCAGTCAGCCCTGTTATAAAAGGACGAAATTATTATATATTTTTAACGAATTTGTCAATCAAAGAACCTGCGCCTGCCGGATCAAAACCCAAATTTATACGCCATAGCCCTGTGATGAAACAGCTTGCGGCCAGGCCCCAATATCGCCGGTTATAAAAAAAGACAATGGATTTTGGTATTATGCATATTCAACAGATTTTTGAAAATATTCAAAGACCCGAGAAAGATCTTTGTGTACCGAAGCTGTCATATTGACAAACTGCATCCCAAAATAAAAATCATGGTTTTTCTGATTTTCCCGAAGCACCACAGCCGTCATTTCAAGCTGATCTTTTTCCATATTAAAAATCTCCCGGGGCAGCTGCATCACCACCCGGATATCCCTGTCCCGGTCAAGGGCTTCCCCGCACTTGACCATGAGACCTGTCATGCTCAAATTATCTGTAAACCCTTCAACCACACGGTTGTCTTGGTACATGCTCACCTTAAGATGATTTTTAATCCGGGGCTCCCGCCGCAATTCCCTGTCCGAGCGCTGGGGGGGCTTGGGCGGGTCCAGTTTAAATTGGTCAATCATCTGGTTGAGTTTTTCAGATGTCTCCACAAGATCCCGGGCCACCATGGATGTGGAGGCTGATTTTTGGATACTCACGGCAAAGACCTCTAAAAGGGCATTGAGACGTTCATGCAAAAGCGTAAGCTGGTCCGCCTGATCCTTATTATAGGCTTGGATATGCTCTGCATTTTCAATGGTCCGCTCCACATCTTCCTTTATTAATCCAAATGCCTCTACCGAGGTTTGGAACTGGTCCTGGGAATTTTTAACCTTGGTCACCACCTGTTCCATGGAATCCACGGACTGATCCACCTGGCCGATCACCTGAGAGATCACCTGGCCGATGCCGCCTGTTTCGGTTTCTGTCTGCCCTGCAAGATCGACAATCTCGTTGGCCACAACGGCAAAGCCTTTGCCCGCCTCCCCTGCCCTTGCCGATTCAATCCTGGCATTGAGCCCCAAAAGGTTGGTCTGGTCGGCAATATCCCGGATGGTTCCGGCAATGGACTGAATCCTTCCGATAATATTTTTTAAAGCCACCATCTCCTGGGCTGTCTTGTGGACACTAGTGCCCGTATCTGCCAGGTCATTAATGTTCTGGCTGACAATGGTAAATCCTTCAAGGGCATTTTCCCGGGCCTGGCCCACGGTGACCATCGTCTTGTCCACATGTTCTGCCACCGTCTTTGAAATATTTTGAAGCTGTTCTGTGGCCTGGATCACCTGTTCGCTAGTTTCCCTCTCTTTTGTGTTGGCCTGGGATATCTCAAGGGAAATGGAATCCACATGGCTTGAAGAGAGAACAAGCTGGCGGCTGCTCTGGTCAACCAGGGTCACGGCCTGGGTCATAAGCTGGCTGATATTCTCAAGATCTGAAACAACCCTGCTCAAAACCGGATCTTTTACATCAGCCCCTTGTACGAGCCTCAGATCTCCCTTGGCAATCCTGGCCGAAACCGTGTTTAAATTTTCCATGTCCAAAGCGATCTGATTACCGGCAAAGACCAAAAGCGCCCGAATGATAAGACAGGTCAATACCCAGATGATTAAAAAAACCAGCCAGGAAGAACCGATATTCAGGCTCAAGCCGGCCAGGCAGACCAAGGTAAACATGCAGACCAAAATCCAGAATATAAGGGTGAACTTTTGCTTTATCTCAAGAGCTTGAAACCATTTTACGAGGCCCTAGGCAGAATGATCATGAGCAGACATATTTTATAGCTCCATATTTTTAAATACCGTCTATTTTAATGTGCGGGCAATCATACTTGCCATTTCATCCCCATGTCAAGTGGGGGTGATTGCAAAATCAAGTTATCATTATCCGAAAATTTAATCTTTTTGCTTGACCTACCAGATTTCCTGCAATATATACTTTCTATATATTAAAATTATACATAGCCTAAGACGTCATCGGAGAAGATACCATGTCATTAAAATATTCCATTCTCGGCCTGCTGCACTACGAGGATATGCACGGATACCGCATCAAAGAACATATTGAACAAAATTTCGGCCATATGTGGTCCGTGAACTTCGGGCAGATCTACCCCAATTTAAAAAAACTGGAACAAGAAGGGCTGGTCTCCATGGGCAAGGCCGTACAGAACGGGCAAAAAGGACCGCCTAAAAAATTGTACACCCTGACCCGGGCGGGAAAAGAGGCCTTTCAAGAATGGCTTGCAGCCTCCCCTGAAAAAAGCATGCTGCTTCGGGACCCTTTTTTGATGCGGTTTGTCTTTTTGGGGTTTGGCAACTCAAAAAGAGCGCTGGAACTTATTGACGAGCAGATTCTCTCCTATGAAAAACAGCTGGAGTCCCGCAGGCAAAACCAGAAAAAATGGCAGTCAAAAGATATCTATGTCACTCAGGTGGCTGAACTGGGCATTGAGATGAATCTCATGTTTCTGGGCTGGCTCAAATCAACCCGGAAAAAAATCAGCGAACAAAAGCGATGAAAGGCAAAAAAAAAGGACAGATTCGGGGATCTCCCTTGTGACCGGGGCTGCAGGCTTTATGGGCAGCCATGTGGTGGAATATCTGGTAAGCCGGGGCGTCCGGGTCAGGGCAACGGCCCGGCCCAGAAAAGACCTTTCCTTTTTTGAAAATTTAGGCGTGGAATATATGGCAGCAGATCTTTCAGATCCTGCCACTCTTGAGCCTTTGTTTGACGGAAAGGTTGACCGCGTCTTTCACCTGGGTGCCATCTGCAATTTTTCAACCCCTTATAAGCAACTGGCCCCGGTCAACGTACAGGGAGTGGAAGCCATTACCGGTCTGGCCCTGAAAAAGGGGGTCAAACAATTTATCCATGTGACCTCAACCTCGGTTTACGGGTATTATACCGGCATCCCCTTTTTGGAAACCCATGAACGGCACCCTGAAAACGATTACGGAAAAAGCAAGCGGGACGGGGAGAATGTGATTTTCAAACGGATGGAACAAGGTCTTTTTGCCATCATCGTAAGACCCTACACCGTATATGGGCCCAGGTGCACGGACGGGGCCGGCAAGGCATTTTCCAGGGCCACGTCCATATCGGCCATCCCGGGCACAGGCCAACAGGTGCTGGCCAACGTAAGGGCAGAAGATGTGGCTGCGGCCCTTTATTTTCTGTCTGAAAAAAAAGAGAGTTCAGGCCAGGTGTTCAACATCTGCGATGATTCCAGCCCCACCCTGGGAAGGGCCCTGACCCTGGCCGCGCAGACATTTGGATCATCTCCTCCGAAACTCAGGCTCCCCCTTTGGCTGGTGCGGGCAGCGGCCCGGGCAGACGGGATCATCTCAGGATTCAAAAATCAAATTCCCGAGCTTGAATATGAGGCCGTCAAATACCTGGACCGGGATTACCGGGTCAACAATACTAAATTAAAAGAGACCGGGTTCAAGCTGACCTACCCGGATTTTGAAGCATCCATGACAGAACTGGGGGAGGCGTACAAAAAGCATAATTGATCTGCAAACATAAGGTGCATGGGGCGCCGTCCTTTTCGCCCGGCACCGTTATAAAAAGGAGGCACAAATGAATCAGGTTGTCGTCATAACAGGTCTGGCCCAGGGCATGGGCAGGCAGGTGGCAAAAATGCTGGCCCAATCCGGAGATACCATTGCAGGATTTGACATGAACCAGGCAGATCTTGACTCCCTTTCAAAAGAGCTGACCGCCATTGGCGGGGACCACCTCCTTGAACCCATCAACATTCTGGACCGGGATAAAATCCTGGCATTCAGGGACCGGGTCATGGAAAAATACAACCGGGTGGATATCGTGCTCTCCAATATCGGCATTGGATTTTTCGGGCCGTTTGAGGAAACCGATCTTGCCAAGGCAGCCCAGTGCATTGAAATCAATGTTATGGGAACGGCAGCCGTGTTCCAGGCCTTTATCCCGGCCATGCGCGAAAACAAAAAATCTTAAGTTCCACAACCAGGTGGATTTCATGAGCCGTTTTTTCCTGTTTTTAAACATGATACTGCCCAGGTCCGTCAGAAATCATATCCTGCTCAGCCATATGAAAATCAAATAGCAGGGGCGCTCATTTTGGATTAAACTCATTTCACTGCCCGGGCAAAACCCGGGCCAAAAGGCGCAGATCATATGAAAATTTCATCTGTCTTATCGGACACGGCAAGAGTGGCCAGGATCCGCCAGCGGATACTGGATGCCCCCCAGCAAGTCTGTGTGGAGCGGGCAAGGTATATGACCCAGGCCATGGAAACCCATTGGGATGCCCATCCCTTGACCCGGATAAGCCTGGGTCTGGCCAATGTGTTAAACAATATCCAGGTCATTATCCGGGAAGATGAGCTGGTGGTGGGCTGCAGGACCAGCAAACTGAAAGGCGCGCCCCTGTTTCCCGAAAACAAGAGCCGCTGGATTGAAGGGGATGTGGACAATTTTGACAAACGCCAGATCCAGCGGGCCCTGATATCCGAAGCGGAAAAAGAGGAACTGAAAACCAAGATTCTCGGGAATGTTCAGAATTCTGTGTCACGGTTTCGGTTCCCGGATCTGCCTCAGCGCCAGCGGAAGTAAAAGTCAGGTCCGAGAATGGGCCTTCAATCAGCCACGTCGGAGGAGTTGACTTTTGCTGGAGTGGAGTTCCTGGAACCATCTTTTCCATCTGTAAATAAATCCCTATCAAATTCCCAGCTCTTTATCCAGCCGGCCTTCAAAGAAAATTGCCAACTGGGAAATTGTCAGTGACCAATTTTGAATCGGCATTGTCCATTTTTTACTGGCGTTCTGGATCCCCATGTAAAGCAGCTTTAACAGGCTGTCCTGGTTCGGGAATGATCCCTTTGTTTTGGTCAGTTTTCGAAACTGTCGATGCACAGCCTCAATGGTATTTGTGGTGTATATTATCCGTCGAATCTCTTCTGGATATTTAAAGAAATGACTGAGGGGTTCCCAGTTGTTCCGCCAGGATTTTATCACAATCGGGTATTTGTCATTCCATTTATTTTCCAAGATATCCAGTTCTTCTTCGGCCAGATCCTTATTGACCGCTTTATAAACACGTTTTAGATCTGCCATAAATTCCTTTTTATTTTTGGAACCAACGTATTTCAATGAATTTCGGATCTGGTGGACTACGCAGACTTGAACTTCTGTGTCCGGGAATATGGTCTCAATGGCCTCGGGAAAACCTTTTAGACCATCAACACAGGCAATCAGGATATCTTTTACCCCTCGGTTTGAAAGGTCTGTTAACACCTGCAGCCAGAAGTTCGCACCCTCATTCTCGGATATGTACAGCCCAAGAACCTCTTTGCGGCCCTCGATATTCACCCCAAGAATTGTGTAAACGGCTTTGCTGCCGACCTTTCCGTTTTCTCGTACTTTATAATGTATGGCATCAAGCCATACGATTGGGTACACATTTTCCAACGGCCTGGCCTGCCATTCTTTGACGGTATGAATGATTTTATCGGTAATGGTGCTCAGAGTGGCATTTGAAATCTCAAGTCCATAGATTTCCTGTAAATGGGAAGCCATATCATTATAACTCATGCCCAGGCCGTAAAGGGCTATTATCTTTCTTTCAATTTCATCGCTGAGCGTTGTCTGATGTTTTTTGACGATCTGTGGAGAGAAGGTTCCGGCCCTGTCACGCGGGGTTTTTAGCTCAAATTTATCATCCAGGGATTTAATGGTCTTTTTGCTTTTTCCATTACGGCGGTTGGCAGAAACTTCCTGCCCGAGATGGGACTCCAACTCTCCTTCAAGAGCAGCTTCAGCAAGATTTTTGATTAATGATGTAAGGACGCCGCCCTTACCTGTGAAGGGTTTACCTTCCTGGATGCCTTTAAGGGCTTTTTGAAAATCAAATTCGGTGTTTTCTTCGGTCATGTCAGTTCTCCTTATTTAGCTGAGTATATCAGCTTTCATTCAACTGACACAGAATTTTGAACGCCCTTAGATTCTCCCCTTTTGGAAGGGACGATCCGTTGAAGATTGCTTTGAAAAAGATCTTGCCTTGGATGTGGCCGAAGATATGGACAAATATATTTTCACCTTTATGCTGGAGATCACCTACGGCATAGGGCATTTTACCATGGACCACACCCCGGTGCTCTCCCGAGGCCTTGATTGGATCATCCAAAAAACTTGCGCCCGGCTGGACCAACTGGCGCCAGAAGAAAAAAAAGGGGAAAAAGCCCTTTTTTACCAAAGTGTGATCACCTCTTTAAATGCCGTGATCGCCTTTGCCGAACGCTATGCCGAATCCGCCCAAGACCTGGCCCAAAAGGAATCCGATCCGGACAGGAAACAAGAACTTGAACAGATTGCCCGGATCTGTAAAAAAGTGCCCAGATCACCGGCGACAATCTTTCACGAGGCGATCCAGGCGGTCTATTTCATCCACCTTGTCGCCCAGATTGAGACCGGAGGCAACTCCATTTCCCTGGGCCGTATTGACCAGATCCTCTTTCCCTATTACAAGGCAGACATTGCCAGCGGCAGGATCACGAAAAAAAGGGCCCAGCCCCTTGTTTCTCTTTTATTTTTAAAGGTGAATGAAATCTGAAACGTATTGGAAGAAGCCTATATTCCTGGCGGAGAAGGCACCGAAGGCAAGACCACCCAGAATGTGACCGCAGGCGGGGTGGATATCTTTGGAAATGATGCCACCAATGAATTGAGCTATATTGTCCTGGATGCCTATGCCGATATTCGGACGGTCCAGCCCAACTTCGGGGTGCGCCTCAGCCCCAGCACACCGGAACCCTTTTTTGTCAAGGCGGTTCAATACTGCCAGAACGGGGTGCTGCTCCACTTTTTCAATGATGAAACCATTGTCAGAACCCTGGTCAATGCCGGGCACACCATAGAAGATGCCCGGGATTACGGGGTGGTGGGCTGCCTGGAACCCAATGCCCAGGGCAAAAGCTTCGGCTCCACCTTTACCGTCCAGTTCAACGCGGTCAAATGCCTGGAATTTGCCCTGAGCAACGGGGTGGACAATATCTTTGGATATCTGTCCGGCCGTGAGACCGGGGATCCAGCCGAATTCCAAACCTTTGACCAGGTCTTTGAGGCCTATGACGCCCAGGTCTCCCACTATATCGAACAGATGGTCCGTGGCATTACCTGCCTGGACAAAACCATTGCCCGCATCCTGCCCTCCCCCTTTTGTTCGGCCATGATCCAGGGTCCCCTTGAAAAAGGAAAAGACCTGACACAGGGCGGGGCCGTTTATAACGCCACAGGGGTTCAGTTCATGGGATTCTCCAATACCGCGGACAGCCTCTATGCCGTCAAAAAAGCCGTGTTTGAGCAAGAAAAATTTTCCATGGCCGCCAGGGTAGCGGCCCATCTTTGTGACCGGCTTTCAAATCATGAAAATTTCAGAAAAGGGGCATTCTGGCCCGGTATTTTTTCCGTGGGCTTCCACATGGGCGCATTCCTATTTTCCCGGTTTTAAAAAGGCCTGTCTTTTAGAGCAAAAAGAATGATATCCTCTGTTACGCTGAAATGAACATAAATGGATTGTGCTAATGAAGAAAGCTGAAGATTGTAATACTGTTGATGAAGTCCTTGCATGCCTCAAAAAACTGGAAGAAGATCCAAATCGCTTGGTTCGTAACGCTAACGAATTAGAACAGATGGAGCAGGAAATCCTTGAGTATACAAATCGGATAAGCGCCTTTTTTTTAAAAAAAAGATCCAGGCCTCAGTAGATTCCTCTGAACAGGTCGACCAAGAAAAAGAATTGATGTCCAATTGGCCGGGACGGATGAAAAGCGAAGGGCTTGAGACAGTTTGGATTCAGCTTTGTACAGATAGTTCGGTTGATATTCATGTTCGATACTATCGAAGGTCCTGTGACCGCCGAAAAGGAAAAAGATATAAAGGTGCATACGCTGGCTTAATCCTTCTTGGAATCCATGATCGCTGCTCGCCTGCTTTGGCTTCTATGGTGAGTTCTTGGTCAGCCTTATTAAGTTCTTTTGAAGAAGTCCGTCAAGTGCTTTGTGACCGTGGGATGACGTTGGGTATAAAGGTCATCCGTAAACTGACCTATCGGTACGCAGAGCGGGCTCGAGCCGAACAACAAGCGGGCCGAATCCCATTAAATGATAGAGATTTACTTGAAGGGCGGCGAGTCGTTATCAGCACTGATGGTGGCCGCACTCGGCTCAGAGAGAAGAAAAGGGGACCAAAAACCCAAAAGGATAGAACCCGATTTCGTGGGGCATGGCGAGAACCCAAGCTTTTGATCATTTATGTAGTGGACGCCCATGGAAAACAAGAAAAAAGCTTTTCACCATTTATTGATGGCTGTTTCAATGGACCGGATGGTGTATTCCACTTGTTAAAGGGTTATTTGAACTCCCTTCATATTCAGAACTCAGACAAAATACTGTTTGTTGCAGATGGGGCACATTGGATTTGGAATCGAATCCCCGGACTGCTAAAAGCATTGGGTTTGGCTCCTGAGCGTGTGTATGAACTTCTCGATTTCTACCATGCAGTTGAGCATCTGGGTACAGTAGCAGGCTTAAGGAAGACCTGGTCATCCAAGGAACGCAAACGCTGGGTATCGAAGCAGCGAGGTCTTCTGCTGAAGGGAAAGGCGATTGAGGTGGTACAGGCCGTCCAGAAGCTTTGTAGAGGCAGAAACAGTAAGGCTATCAAGACGGAACGGGATTATTTTGTGCGCAATGAACTGAGGCTTAATTTCTCAACTGTAAAAGCGTTGAACTTACCTATTGGCAGCGGTGCTATTGAAAGTTCGATTCGGAGAGTCGTGAATTTACGTCTTAAAGGTCCATGCATCTTTTGGTATCGGGAGAATGCAGAAAAAATGATTATGCTGCGATCATTTTATAAAGCAGGGCGTTGGAACTGCCTGAAGCAGATGGCAAACATGCACAATCCAGTGCCAGCGGTATAACCGGGAAAATGGGAATGCGCCCCAGGGATTTTTCCATTGCCTATGCCCTGTCCACCCTTATCTGCTATGCCCTGCTGCTGCCGGTGATCAAGCTGCTGCCCGATTCCACGGCCATATTCTGCCTCACCTCAGGGGTCTGTCTTCTCTGCCTTGTCACGGCCGTCATTCACAATAAATTCAGCACGGCTGAATAAAGGATACCGCTAATCATTTAAGAATAATAATTTGACTGCAGAAAAAAACAGCACCCAAAGACAAGGATTAGAGAGGGCCCAAACCTTTAAAGGCCCCCATATTTTTTATCCGCCCTTTCAATGGCCTGTTTCAGCCGCAAAAATTCAGGCTCCGAAATTCCGCAGATCCCAACGGGCCTCTCCTGGGCATCATGGCAGTCAGACCCGCCCGTAACCAAAAGGCGATGTTTGTCTGCCCAGTCTAAAACAAGGGCCATATGGGCTTTGGTATGGCCGGGATAAAAGACCTCAAGGCCCTGGATGCCGGCGGATAAAAGTTCGGGCAGCAGGGTCTGCACAATTTCAACAGGGGGAAGCACCTCTTTGTAATGGCCTTCTCCCGGAAAGGAGCCGGCTGCCGGATGGGCCAGCACTCCCACCACTGGGGCTGATTTTAAAAATTGAGCCACCTGGGCAAGGTCTATTCCCGAAGGCAGGTAGGCAGGACTGGCATTACCGATAATTTGGTTGACTGCGGCCTTGTCTTGGATACCCAGATCCTTTTCCAGGGCCAGGGCAAAATGCCGTCTTGAGGCATTTTTAGAATATTGGGAGATATCTTCAAAGGCCAGATCCCTGAAAAGCGTGGGAATACTACCGTGGGGTCCGAACACCCCATTGATTTTATCAATCCTGGCCCGGACCAGACCATCCCCCCTTCCCTTTTCCAGCAAGCCCTTAAACTCTTTTACAAAGTTTTTATCCCTTAATCTTGACGGTGAAAAATAAGCCAGAACATGGAGGGTGCCGGTAAAAAAATCAAGGTTGAACCGGACAGATATTTCCACCCCGGGCAATACCTTAACCCCGGCGGCATCACCTTGTGACACGGCTTTTTCAAGCCCTTCCAGGGTATCATGATCCGTGATCCCCACAACCTTAATGCCTTTTTGCTTTACCCTTTGAATCAGCTCTTTTGAAGAAAAATCCCCGTCAGAGGCCTGGGTGTGATTGTGCAGATCTGCAAATATTGTTTTTTTCATGAACCCATTTCCTTTTTTACTCGACCTGGTAAGATGTAGGCATCTGTTTTTATACAAATTCCCCGCCCGAAAATAAAAATTTTTTTTTCACTATTTATTAAGATTCCATTTGATTTTTAGTAATTAAATGGTAGAAGAAAACTTTATTGTCAACCCATTTGAGGTTAATTTTCACATATATAATTCTTGGATATAAAAATGGACGTATTAAACAAACTTGGAAGAATTAATTCCCCTGCCCAAGCCCTTGAACTTTTCAAACTGAAACTCGAAGACGACCACCTAGAAAAAATTTCAAAAATCCACCACCCGGATGTCCTGGTGAGAATCGCCAATGCCATTTCAGTGTGCAATCCTAAAAGGGTATATATTAATACCGGTTCGGCCGAAGACAAGGCCTTTATTAAGACCCTGGCCCTTGAAAAAAAAGAAGAGCGGTCTTTGTCCATGGACAACCATACCATCCACTTTGATCTAGCCGATGAACAGGGCAGAATTGTTGACCGCACCTTTTATATTGCCGATCCCCAAGACCATGTTTCCTCCCTGGCCAACCGGATGACAAGGGAAGATGCCCTAAAGGATATTGGATCCACCATGACAGATATCATGGCCGACATGACCATGGTTGTGGGATTTTACAACCGAGGCCCTGTGGGGGCACCGGTTTCCAACCCGGCCCTTGAAATCACCTCTTCGGCCTATGTGGCCCACAGTGCCGAACTTTTGTACAGAAATGCCTTTGATGATTTTAACCAGGAGGTGGAAGACCGGGGTCATTTTTTCACCAATGTCCATTCAGAGGGGCTTAACCGGACCGAAGATCTGCCCAAGGCAAGGGTGTTCATGGACAGAAAATTTCAGACCACCTATGCCTACAACTGCACCTATGCCGGCAATACCCTGCTGTTGAAAAAAGGGAACCACCGTTTTGCCGTGGACAAGGCCGTGTATGCCAACAGGGGCAAAGAATTATCCGAACACATGTTTATCACCGGGATCCACGGCCCCAACGGGCGGACCACCTGGTGTGCAGGGGCGGCCCCCTCAGGATGCGGAAAAACCACAACCGCCATGGCAGGCAATGTATTTGTAGGGGATGACCTGGCCCAGATGTGGATTGCCAGGGACGGAAGCATCCGGTCGGTCAATCCTGAAAACGGCATTTTCGGCATTGTTGAGGATGTCAACCAGGAAGGGGATCCCCTTCTCATGAAAGTATTGCGAAAACCCGGACACGAGGTTATCTGGTCAAATGTATTAATTGACGAAAACAAGGTTCCCCATTGGGTGGGCAACCTCGAACCCCAGCCGGACAAGGGCGTCAACTTCCAAGGAGACTGGTACAAGGGCAAAACCAATGACAAAAACGAGCCCATCCCCATGTCCCATCCCAATTCCAGGTGCACTTTGGCCTCCACCTCACTGGACAACTATTCCCCTGAGGCAGCCAATCCCAAAGGGGTGCTCACCCGCGTGTTTACCTATTCGGGCAGGGATGCTGACACCATGCCCCCGGTATGGGTGGCCAAAACCTCGGATGCGGGCGTGGTCATCGGTGCCTGTATTGTATCGGCTGCCACGGCCACGGAAGTCGGGGTTACCGGTGTCAAACGCGCCCCCTGGGCCAATGCTCCCTTTATCCCGGGTGCCCTGGGAGATTATATGGATGCCCAGTTTAAATTTTTCGGCAACCCCGACATCAGTGACGACAATAAGCCGGTCATGGCCGGGCTCAACTATTTTCTCACGGACCGGGCCAGGGGAGGCGAGACAGACCAGCTTCTCGGAGAGAAAAAAGATGTCAAAGCATGGCTGGCGTGGCTGGAAAGATATGCCCATGGCGAGATGGGCTCCCTTTGTACCCCCATTGGAAATCTGCCGATGTACCCGGATCTAAAACGATTGTTCAGCCAGATCATTGACAAAGAATATCCCAAAGCCCTGTATGACAAACAGTTCTCCATCTATACGGAAAAGATCATCCAGCGCATCGAGCTCCAGGAAGCCGCCTATGCCAAGGAAGTTAATATCCCCGAACAGCTTTTTGATATCCTGGCAGAACAAAAAAAACAGCTCAAAGAACTCGCCCAGAGCCAGGGCACCATTATTTTACCTGATTTTTTTATTTCATCATAAGGATAAATCCATGAGCATCATATCCCAGGTAGAGATCTTCCATGTCAGAATTCCTCTGGACAAGCCCTTTTACCCCAGCTGGATTCCGGGCTACCCTGCCACGGACAATCGGTTTGACCTGATCCGGATCACCACGGACGACGGGATCCAGGGATATGCCGCAGGACCTGCCATTGCATCTGAACGCGCCGGCATTGGCAATCTCATCGCCCCATACCTGATCGGACATGATGCCACCGATATTGATCTCATGCTCCAGCGGCTGAGGGAGGTGGGATACCTCGGGGTCAGGGCCAACTGGATAGAGCCTGCCTTCTGGGATATCAAAGGAAAAAAGGCGAACAAACCCGTATACCAGCTTTTGGGCGGAAAAAATGAACCTGTGGCGCTATACGCCTCCACAGGGGAAATCAAGGACAGGGATTCAAGAATTTTTGAAGCCAGGCAAAGGCTTCAAGAGGGGTTTAAAACCATTAAAATCAGGGTCCATGATTTTGATGTAAACACAGACATTGACCATGTAAGGGCGGTAAAGGACGCGGTAGGAGAAGAGATGTCCATCGGGGTGGATGCCAACCAGGCATGGCGGGTGACCATTGTCAATGACGCCCCACTCTGGGACCTTGACCGGGCCAAATATTTTAGTGACGCCTGTGCGGAAATGGGGGTGGCCTGGTTAGAAGAGCCTCTTCCCATGGATGACTACGACAATCTTGCCAAACTGACCCAATACAGCAAGATTCCCATTACCGGAGGAGAGATCCACACCAACGGCAAGGCAGAACTCAAATACATGATTGAAAAAAAATGTTATGATATTTTCCAGCCCGATGCCGTCATGACAGGGGGGATCTCCCATACCCTTGAGGTGGCGCAGCATTGTAAAAAACACCACCTTAAGTTCACCCCCCACACCTGGACCAACGGCATCGGGTTTGCCGTGAATCTCCACGTGCTTCTAGCCTCTGGATTTAACGGAATCAAACCCCTGGAATATCCTTTGAATCCTCCCTCCTGGACCGTTGAAAAACGGGACGGAATCTTACGCAAACCCTTTTTCCATGACCGGGGCATGCTCTATCCCACCCATGATCCGGGCCTGGGGTTTGAAATTGATGAGGACAAGCTCAAACGCTACGGGACAAAAACATTTTCCATGAACAAGCGGCAGCTTGTCTTTTACACCATCAAGGACAAGGGGCTGCTCACCGCCTTTCGCCTCAATTCAAACAAAAAAAAATTCGGAGTGGATGCCCAGAAAAAATCAGTCCAGAATACCTAGAAGTTCGATTTGAAAAACCAGGGTCTGGCCGGGCTGGATGGTCTGGCCGGCCCCTTTATCTCCATAGGCAAGATCAGCAGGCACATACAACTCCCATTTAGAGCCCACAGGCATCCGGGTCAAGGCCCGGGTCCATCCCGGGATGACCTTGGTCACCTGAAAGCTTGCAGGCCGCCCCCTGGAATAGGAGGAATCAAACTGGGTCCCGTCCAAAAAGGTTCCCCTGTAATGACATTCAACTGAATCCGTAAGGGCCGGCACAGGGCCCGTGCCCTGGGTGATCACCTTATACTGAAGCCCGGAAGAAAGCGTGATCACCCCTTGCTTAAGCTTGTTTCCTTCCATGAACACAGCGCCGGCAGCCAAATGTTTTTGCCTGATTTTTTCACTCGCCTCTGCTGCGGCTTTACGGGCAAGACCTTGATACGTCATGAGCATCTGCTTCATTTCTGCCTCGGTCAGGGCAGGGGTTTTCTTGTGGGCATCTTGAACCCCCTTGATAAAGGCATCCATATCCAGGTCAATCTGACCGCTGACATGGGTAAACACATCATACCCCAGGGCATAGGAAATCTGGCGGGTGAGCTTGGATTTTTCCAAAACCTCAACTTTTTTATCAACAGGTCCGGCCGCAACTTGGGATATGATCAGGATACAGGCCATAGCCGCCAGGCAAATATTTTTTTTCATTTTCTCACCTAAATTGGTTTCATCAAAATCACGCCATGGGCTGAAAACCTATCAAAATCAAGCTCTTTTTACAATGACCCAGGGCTTAAAACCATATGTTTTTGCATGCGAACATCGTTATTAAAAAACTTCTTTTGTTTCCTTTACAAAAACAAAACTGTTTTTCAACCAATCTACCAAGCTTTTATACTTGATTTTATAAAAGGATCTGAATATTATCGATGTTTTCGAACACCGGTTAAAGGACGGCTGTCCTCAAAATAGAAAACAGGAGGAAGGAATGGCAAAACTTATACGTCGTGAGGAAATGGCCCAAGGGACTATTATACTCAACGAAATAGAAGCACCCCGCATATCCAGAAAAGCCAAACCCGGTCAGTTTGTGATTCTCCAGGCTGACGAGACAGGGGAGAGGATTCCCCTGACCATGGCAGACACAGATCCTGAAAAAGGCACCATCACCATTATCTATATGGTCATTGGAAAATCAACCGCCCGGTTTAAAGACCTTAAAGTGGGAAAAGATTATTTTGCCCTGATCGGCCCGCTTGGGGCACCCACCCATATTGAAAACCTGGGAAAAGTGGTCTGCGTAGGCGGAGGGACGGGCATCGCCGTTCTCCATCCCATTACCCGGGCCCTGAAAGAAGCCGGAAATGAGGTCACGACCATTTTGGGTTCCAGAAGCTACGACCTGCTGATCATGGAAGAAAAAATGAGAGCCGCCTCCACCCATTTCCACATCTGTACCGATGACGGTTCAGAAGGCCACCACGGATTTGTCACGGATGTATTAAAAGATGTTCTTGAAAAGGATGACATTGACATGGTTGTGGCCATCGGCCCCATTCCCATGATGAAATTCTGCAGCCTTATCACCAAGGAAAAAAATGTAAAAACATTGGTCAGCCTCAACCCCATTATGGTGGACGGCACGGGCATGTGCGGCTGCTGCAGGGTCACGGTTGGCGGAGAAACCAAATTTGCCTGCGTGGACGGCCCTGAATTCGACGCCCACAAGGTTGATTTTGATGAGCTGGCCAAACGGCTGGCATCCTACCTTGATGATGAAAAAGCATCCATGGATGCATACAACAAATCCAAAGCATAATAACGCGCCTAGCGGAGATATGGAGGAATAAATGGCTGGTAAAAAAGAAAAAGTCGATCGCGCGGTCATGCCCGAACAGGACCCGAATATCAGACGCAGAAATTTTCAGGAAGTCCCCATTGGATTGAGTGAAGAAATGGCAATACGTGAGGCAAAAAGATGCCTTCAATGTAAAAAACCGGCCTGTATGGACGGCTGCCCGGTGTCAGTTCTCATCCCCGACTTTATCAAATGCATTGCCGAGGGTGATTTTTCAGGCGCTGCCAATAAACTCTGGGAAAGGAATGCACTTCCTGCCGTCTGCGGACGTGTCTGCCCCCAGGAAGAACAATGTGAAGGCAGATGTATTCTGGGTAAAAAAGGACAGCCCGTTGCCATTGGCTACCTTGAAAGATTTGCCGCAGACTGGGAACGTAAAAACGGGGCAGGCGGAATTCCTGAGGTGGCCGAAAAAACCGGCAAAAAAGTGGCGGTTATCGGTTCCGGTCCATCAGGACTTACCGTTGCAGGCGATCTATTGCTCAAAGGGCACGATGTGACCATTTTCGAAGCCTTTCACAAACCCGGCGGGGTATTGGTATACGGTATCCCTGAATTCCGTCTGCCCAAGGAAATAGTGGCCTCTGAAGTGGCCACCCTGGAAAAAATGGGTGCAGACATCCAATGCAACTCCGTGGTCGGGGCCTCAGTGACCATTGATGAACTTTTTGAAGAGGGATATGACGCGGCCTATATTGGTGTGGGCGCAGGACTTCCCCGGTTCATGAACCTGCCCGGTGAAAATTTCATCGGCATCTATTCAGCCAATGAATATCTGACCCGGACCAACCTCATGAAAGGCTATCTCTTTCCCGAATACGACACCCCCATTGCCAGGGGCAAAAATGTTGTGGTCTTGGGCGCTGGCAACGTGGCCATGGACTCTGCCAGAACCGCCATGAGACTGGGCGCGGATTCGGTCAAGGTGGTATACAGAAGATCCAGGGATGAAATGCCGGCCAGGGAAGAAGAGCTTCACCATGCTGAACAGGAAAAAATTGAATTTGTCCTGCTCACCAATCCCACCCAGTTTTTCGGAGATGAAAACGGACGGCTCACCGGCATGGAATGCCTGAAAATGGAATTGGGCGAACCCGATGCTTCAGGCCGCCGCCGCCCCATTCCCGTTGAGGGCAGCGAATATAAAATTGACTGTGATCTTGTGGTGGTCTCTGTGGGCTCAAATGCCAATCCCCTTCTGACCAACACCACTCCCAATCTGGATCTGAACCGCTGGGGCAATATTGTTGCCGATTCTGTTACCGGCAAAACATCTAAAAAAGCCGTATGGGCCGGAGGCGACATTGTGACCGGTGCTGCCACGGTTATCCTTGCCATGGGCGCAGGCAGGGCTGCTACCAACTCCATGCACGACTATCTGACCATCGGCTGGTAAGCCCTTAGAGCAAAACCCTGACGGGTCAAGCCGCATAAAAAAAGGCAGGTATTGGAAAAATTTTTCCAATACCTGCCTTTTGCTTTTACAACCTTATTCAGGCTTGATAAATACCTTATGGTCCACCAGGGACAGGGCATGGATCCGGCCTTTGACAAATTTTTGCTCCCCAAAAATAGAGAGGAGCCGAATGCCGTTTTCGTCCGGTTCTACCTTGTCCACTGCTTCCATCAACAATGATTCCTGTCCGTCTTTTTCAACGAGATATGCATTGGCCTCACACATAAATGCACTCCTGATTTTAAATATTAATTAATAACCTATAAATGCCAGGTGGGTATCAAGAAGCTCGTCCACCAGCTGGGGCAGAGGAGCGCCTGTCACACCGACAATGGTAAGATTTTCCTGGGTCAAAGGCAATAGCACTTTTCTGGCAGGGGACTGGCACACGGCCTCGGCCATCTCCAGAGTAACCTCCCCCATCATGGCATGGGGCATGATGATCCCCACAGGCCCGACAATCACATCTGCCCTTTTCACGGTCTGGACGATGGCATTGCTGCCCGAAGCCCCCTTGTTGGCGCGGGCTTTGAGCATCTGGGCCGTGGCAATGGCATTGGTGCCCAGAGCGATGACCTCGATGGTCTCTTCAAACCGTTCCTTGAGCCGCTTGATAACAGCCGAGCCAATGCCGCCACCCTGGCCGTCTATAATACAAATTTTTTTCATACATCATCCCGCAATACTTATACCCATTGGCAGACCTGTTCCCAAATGGCTTGCTCCACCTTTTCGGGGGTTTGATTTCCGTCAATGACAATAACGGTTTCCTGACCCTTTAACCGGTCAAAGGCCTTAAAATAATTGGCCCGGACCTGCTTCATAATATCCAGTTTTTCATAAATTTCAAGATTTTCCCTACTCGACTGAATGCGCTCAAGACAAACGTCAGGATCCACATCAATAAAAATGGTGGCATGGGGCCGTAAAATATCCGCATTCAGACGGTTTGCCTGGATCACCCAGTCCATGTCAATATACTGGGCATGGTAGGCATAGGAAGAAAAATAATACCGGTCACAGACAATGGTCTTGCCCTCATCCACCATTTGTGCAATGCCTGTGTCAGGATTGACCAGATGATCGGTTCTGTCTGCTGCAAAAAGAGAGGCAATGGTCCGCTGGTCCACGGGAATTTTTCCTGCAAGCATCTGCCGGATCAGAGAACCAATGGGGCCGTTTGTGGGCTCAAAGGTTGAAATGACATCACGCCCTCTTTTTTTTAATCCCCGGACAAGTTTGTCAATCTGGGTGGTTTTTCCGGATCCGTCTATCCCTTCAAGAACCAAAAACATCCCG
This sequence comes from Desulfobacter sp., assembly GCA_028768545.1. Classification (NCBI taxonomy): domain Bacteria; kingdom Pseudomonadati; phylum Thermodesulfobacteriota; class Desulfobacteria; order Desulfobacterales; family Desulfobacteraceae; genus Desulfobacter; species Desulfobacter sp. The sequence continues at coordinate 1,734,069 of CP054838.1, read as the reverse complement.
TTAGATCTTTGTTTCACGTGCCTTCCTTTTCCATTGACCCGGCTAATATTAAAGCCTTCTTATACCAATACGCAAGAAACCTGGCAAGCCCTCAATAAGGGAAACTTGCCAGGTTTTTCAATTCAAAAGAGATCCCGTACAAATTTGGAATCAGGAATGACAGCCCTTGCACCCTACCGGCCCTGCCTTGGGCAGTGCAGCCGCATTAACAGAACCTTGTTTTTCCTCTTTTTTTATCTGGTCCTGGCGGACTTTTTCCATATCTCTATGGCAGTCCAGGCAGGCATTATGGTAAGCCGCCAGATAGTAGAGCACATTATCCGGGGCCTTGATACTCCGGGTGCCTGAAGGACTTGTTTCGTCGTGGCAGCCCGAGGCGGTACAATTTTCCACATCACTTTCCCCATCCCAGTCATGGTGGCAGGACTGGCAGGCAAATTCAAAATGCAGCCCATGGGGAAATTCAACTGGCCCCCGTTTGGCATCCACCTCTTCGGGAGGCTCAATGGTCATGCTGCCCAGGGGAATGGAAAGTTCTTCCCCGGAGTCTTCCATTTCCGAAATAATTTCTGAATGACAGCCGTCACAGGCAATGGGGCCGGTGGCCACATGTTTAATCCCCGCCTCCTTTTGCTCGGCAGCCTCCATGCGGTGACAGGTTCTGCAGACCTGGTGATAGGCACCGGTCAGGGATTTGACCCGCCGTGCATCCAGGGGAAGTTCCCCGGGCTTTGATGCCCATAAGTTTTCATGACAGCCGGCAGTGGCGCAGCTTTGCACGGGCTCAACCCCGTCCCAGCTATGGTGACAATCCTTGCAGGAATAGGAAAAATGAAGGGAATGGGGAAAACTTACAGGAGAAAGCTTAGGCGCCCGATCTCCCCCCTCGGGTGCCGCCAGAATCATGTTACCGGTCGGCAGCACCAGGGTCTGAGGATCCTGGGCAATTGCATCATGAGTCAATAAAAGGATAGCAAAGCAAAATACTGCAATGAAGAATCGTTTCATGGTCTTTCTCCAATAAGGATGTTGTTTTTACGAATATACCTTCTGGGACGATGGCGCTCCTTTTTCTCCTGTGCCGTTAGCTCACATAATCTTCCCCTCTTATTCAAATGGATCTTTTAAAGATTAAGATAATTGCCTTTCTATATTAGTTGTTGTTTATAAAATCAATATGAAATCTTACCCAGACTTAAAAATTCACATTTCCTATCGGCTTAAATCTTAACCCGGGCTTTCAAGTTTCAAAGCCCAAAAGTTTGGATCCACCCGAGGTTAACCCGTTAAAATGTCCTGAAATAAAAAATTTCAGCTGAAAAACATCCGATCATAACAAAAAAATACCAGATCCGGGTATTGACTTATAATCCAAAATCATATTTAATAAAAGTTTTGATTAAAATTTTTTATCCAAGGTGATTTATGGATTATGATGTCATTATCGTCGGCGGCGGCCCTGCAGGGCTTTTTGCGGCCTTCCACCTGATCGAGAACTCCAATCTTCGAGTCTTGCTCATTGAAAAGGGCAAGGATTCTTTAAAACGCAAATGTCCCATCAACAAACTGCAAAAATGCATCCAGTGCGATCCGTGCAATATATTGTCCGGTATTGGCATATTGTCCGGTATTGGCGGAGCAGGACTCTATTCAGACGGGAAACTCAACTTTATCCCAAGGCTGGGCAAAACAGATCTCACCCAGTTCATGCCGTTGGTCCAGGCCCAGGAACTCATCAATGAGACCGAGCAGATCTTTACCCGGTTTAAAATGGACGGACAGATTTTCCCCACCAACCTGGACGAGGCCAAACTCATACGCAAGGAGGCCAAAAAATTCGGAATTGACCTGCTGCTCATCAAGCAAAAGCACCTGGGCAGTGATAATCTTCCCGGATATATTGCGGACATGGCAACCCATATCAGGGCCAAAGGCCTTGATATCCGTACCAAAGAAAATGTAGAGGATATCCTTGAAAAAGACGGACATGTCCAGGGTGTGATCACGGACAAGGGCACCCATACCGCCCCCAACGTCATCCTGGCCCCCGGGCGCATCGGGACCAACTGGGTATCTGCCGTGGCCCAAAAACACGGCATCCCCTTGAGCCAGAGGGGAATTGAAGTCGGGGTAAGGGTAGAGGTTCACAACGACATCATGGATGATCTTTGCAATGTTATCTATGATCCCACCTTTTTTATCCAGACCCAGAAATACGACGACCAGACCCGGACCTTCTGCACCAATCAGGGCGGATTTGTGACCCTGGAAAATTACAAGGATTTTGTATGCGTCAACGGCCATGCCTATTCAGGCAAAAAATCCTCAAACACTAATTTTGCCTTTTTGTCAAAAGTGGTCCTCACCGAACCTGTGACCGATAACCAGGCATACGGAGAATCCATTGGACGTTTATCCACCATCATCGGCGGCGGCAAACCCATACTCCAGCGGTTCGGAGATTTAAAACGGGGCAGGCGCTCCACCTGGAACCGGATCCGCAAAGGATATATTGAGCCCACCATGACCAATGTGGTCTGCGGGGATATTGCCATGGCCCTGCCCGAACGAATCCTTTCCAACCTCATCGAAGGGCTTGAAGCCCTCAACCTTGTGGTTCCCGGGGTATCCAATGACGAGACCCTGCTCTACGCCCCTGAAATCAAATTTTTTGCCACCCAGGTGGAAACCAACAACCACCTGGAAACAGGGATAAAAGGGATGTACGTGGCCGGAGACGGCCCCGGTGTTGCCGGAAATATTGTATCCGCGGCCGCCACAGGCCTGATCCCTGCCAAACGGATCATTGAGACCCAATAAAAAAAGCCCTCGAGCTTAATCCCAAAAAATTAAGTTCTAGGGCTTTTCCGATCATCAAAATCCCGATCCAACCCGCATATTTCACGAATAGATTCGCCTGAAGGGTGACAATTTGTACCTTTAAAATTAGTTTGGCAAGCAATCATAAATTGCTGCATTTAAAGATATTAATATTCAGGCCTCTCAAATAGTCATGACATATTCTGGCTAAATTCAAGGGACAACAGAGCCTTGCCCGATGATTATGTGGCAATCTTTGGAAAAATCAAATTCCACCCGGCCGAAAAAATCCATCCCCGGCAAAGAAATAACGGAACCTTAAACCGCATTGGCCACCCGCGGGCTCTTTATTCCGGATAATAGATGGCACAGGCATTGTCAGATTCCCAGGCCATGACCCTGGATACGAGGACGTTTTCTGAAACCTCTTGATCCAAAAAGGCCTGGACTTTCTGGGCAATATACACGGCAATGCACTCCGAGGTGGGCTGCCCCCCTTCAAAGGCCGGCAGTTCATTGAGGAATCGATGGTCCAGCTCGCCGTCCACAACCGCCCTGACCGCCTTTTTAATATCTCCAAAATCCGCCAGAACCCCGGCTGAATTCAGCTTATCCCCTTTTACGCAAACTTCCACATGCCAGTTGTGACCGTGGAGGTTTTCACATTTTTCACCGACCATGGCCAGCTGATGGGCGCCTGCAAAATGCGTCTTGACCTTTAATTCGAACATAGTTATCCGCCTGATTATTTCCTTATAGGTTCTTGAACAGATTCTTGAGCTTGTTTGAAATTTTATTGGAATCCAGCCTGTCAAATTCTTTGAGCAAATCCTTTTGCTTCTGATTGAGTTTGGTCGGTGTCTTGATAATCACCTTGATGATCTGATCCCCCCGCCTGCCGGTTCTCAACGAGGCAATACCTTCTCCTCTCAGCCTGAATGAATCTCCGTATTGAGTCCCTTTGGGGATGGAAAATTTTTCCTCTCCCACAAGGGTGGGAATAGTGATTTCATCTCCTAGGGCAGCCTGAATAAAAGAAATGTCAATGGCACAAACAATATCGGTTTTATCCCGTTGAAAAAACTTATGGGGCTTGACATTGATGACCACGTAGAGATCGCCCGGAGGACCTGCGGGCGTAGAAGATGCTTCACCTTCACCCGTGAGCCTGAGCTTGGATCCCACATCCACCCCTGCCGGAATCTTAACCTGGACCTTGCGGGTAATTTCCACCCGGCCCACCCCACGGCACTTGGGACAGGGATTGGGAATGATGGTCCCCCGACCCTTGCAATAGGGACAGGTGGTCTTAACCTTGAAAAACCCCTGGCTCTGGATAAACTGGCCTGTGCCATGGCAGTGGGAACAGGTTTGGGCAGAACTCCCGGGCGCGGCCCCTGAACCGTCGCATGTGTCACAGGTCTCCATTTTTGGAATTGAAATGGTTTTTTCCGTGCCAAAAGCCGCTTCCATAAAATCAATGGTCATGTTGTACCGAAGATCCGACCCCCGCCGAACCCGGCTGCCTCGGCTGTCGCGCCCACCGCCAAATCCGAAAAAGTCTTCAAATATATCTCCAAAACTTGAAAAAATATCCTCAAACCCGCTGGGCCCGGAATGACCGGCCCCTTCCAGCCCCTGGTGACCAAACTGGTCATAGATCTGACGCTTATTATCATCTGTAAGGACTTCATAAGCCTCGGAAGCCTCTTTGAACTTGTCTTCAGCTTCTTTGTTATCCGGATTTTTATCAGGGTGATACTTGATGGCCAGTTTTCTATAAGCCTTTTTCAGCTCAGCCTTTCCTGATTCCCGACCCACCCCAAGTATCTCATAATAATCACGTTTTTCACTCATATTTTATGTCCGCTCGCGCTCCAGCTCGTTTATATTTGTGTTTATGCCTGTTGTGTGATAGTTTTCCAATCTGCCTGGCAAATAAAATAAAATAACTCAGATTCTCAGGTTGTCAACGATGAATGAAGAACTGGATTTTGTCAAAGAGATGTTTGACAAGATTGCCCCGAAATATGATTTTTTAAACCGCCTGCTCAGTATGCGGCAGGATGTTTTCTGGCGCAAAGAAATGGTCAGGGCCGCAAGGCTCAAAAAAAATGCAAAGGTCGTGGATGTGGCCTGTGGCACCTGTGATGTAGGACTTGAAATTTCTTCGGCCCTCGACAAAGAGGTACAGGTGACCGGCCTGGACTTTTCTTTGGGCATGCTCAATCTGAGCAAAGCCAAACTGGTCAAAAAAAAAAACACAACCATTGACCTGGTCAATGGGGATGCCTTGAACCTTCCGTTGAAGAACAATGATTTTGATGCCCTGTTTATTGCCTTTGGCATCAGGAACATCATGAACCGGGAAAAGGCCATCCAGGAATTTCACAGAACCCTTAAACGGGGGGGCCGGCTGGTGGTGCTCGAGCTGTCAACCCCTGAACAAGGCATTTTAAGGCAGATTTATCTGGGATATTTCAAGCAGGTATTGCCCCTGATCGGATCCTTTTTCTCCAAACACAGCAATGCCTATTCCTATCTGCCGGCATCTGTATTAAAATTTCCCAGCCCTGTTTCCTTTGCCGGCCAGATGAAAACGGCAGGATTCACGGATGTAAAATTCAAGCAGATGAGCCTGGGGATTGTCACCCTCTTTGTCGGGACCAAACCCCTTTAAGGCACTTAAAATTGTAATATAAACGTAATTTTTATAAAACATAAAGATAAGTAAACCCTCTGCCACACCCGGGCTGGCAGATCAAAAACCGTACATAACAGCCATCTGGAAGATCTTGACAACCCCAGGAGCTTAATTTATAAACCCTTTGCCTTAAAAAAATTGCAACAGAACAAAGCAAACCATAGAGATGAAACATATTCTTTATCATACCACAGAAGGCCGGATCCTGATATTCGGGGTTTTTCTGGCCTTTACATTCATCGCCCTTGTGGGCGGGGTCAGCGCTGTTGACTTCTCACTGGCAAAGATCCTGGTCCTGGTGATTCTCGCCCATTTGGTGGGCAGCCGGGCCGGAGGCATCGGGCTTTGCATAATCAACGGGTTTGATCCCCTGACAACCATCTCCTATAATTTTTACATCGAAACCTTGATTGTCTGTTTTACTTATTCAGGATTTGTCTTGAGCACCACCAATTATCTCAAGGTGGAATGGATCAAACGGTTCATGAACAAACTGGCCAACAAGGCCATGGAAAAAAAAGAAAAAATCAAACGCTGGGGCTGGATCGGCATATTCAGCTTTGTCATGGCGCCGTTGCCCGTCACCGGTCCTGTGATCGGATCCATCATCGGGTATATGCTGAAAATGAGACTGGTCAGCAATTTTACGGCCACGGCCCTTGGCACACTTACGGCCACCATCATCTGGTGCTACGGATTTGAATTTTTAGAACAGCGGTTCCAGATGGTCCAATATCTATTTGCTGCCATCTGCGTGATGGTGCTCATCCCCTATCTGAAACCCATAAAAAAATTCATCATCTCCTGCACCAAGGAAGACCCTGAATCCTAGGTTTCAATTCACGACCTGGCCATGGCCATGGCGGTAAGCCCAATTTGCCGCAAATCACTTGCCGTTGAACTCACGCCACCAGAATCCCCTGACAAAGATCATCAAAACTGGTTTTGCAAAATAGTCGGATGCAGGCAATGGGCATCATCCCGTTCCGGGTACCAGATATTATAGTGCAGTCCCCGGCTTTCCTTGCGCATCAGGGCGGATCGTATGATCAGTTCGGCCACCACGGCCAGGTTTCTCAACTCGATCAGGTCTGAGGTAATCTTAAAATCCCAATAGTACTCGTCAATTTCATGCTGAATATTTTCAATCCGCCTTTTGGCCCGTATCAGCCGCTTATCGGATCGGACAATGCCCACATAATTCCACATGAGCCTGCGGATTTCATCCCAGTTATGGGTGACCACAATGGCTTCGTCACTGTCCATGGTATTGGTTTCATCCCAGGGAGCCAAAGGCAGGGGGGCTTTCTGGGAAATCTTTTTAAATTCTTCAACCGAAGCTGCCCCTGCATTATGGGCATACACCAGGGCTTCAAGCAAAGAGTTGGAGGCCAGACGATTGGCTCCGTGAAGTCCTGTGCAGGCCGTCTCTCCTACGGCATAGAGCCGCTGGACATCGGTACGCCCGTTAAGATCCGTGGCCACCCCCCCGCACATGTAATGGGCCGCAGGCACGACAGGGATGGGTTGTTTTGTGATATCAATCCCATAGCCCAGGCATCGGGCATGGATATTGGGAAACCGGGTCCTGATGACCCCGGGATCTTTGTGGGTGATATCCAAAAACACGGAATCTGCCCCGGTTTTTTTAAGCTCATTGTCAATGGCCCGGGCCACCACGTCCCTGCAGGCCAATTCCCTGTCAGGGGAATAGTCTTCCATGAACAGTCTGCCCTTTTCATCAATCAGATAGGCCCCCTCACCCCGGACCGCTTCTGAAATCAAAAAGTTTTTGGCCTCCGGATGATAGAGGCAGGTGGGATGGAACTGAACAAACTCCATATTGGCAACAGATGCCCCGGCCCGATAGGCCATGGCAATGCCGTCGCCTGTGGCAATATCCGGATTTGAGGTGTATAAATAGACCTTGGATGCCCCGCCCGTGGCCAAAAGGGTTACCCCGCTGTAAAAGGTCTCCACTTTTCCGGAATGATTGTTGAGTACATAGGCCCCGCAGCAGATATTTTCATGCTGGGTCCTGACCAGGCCGCTTCTGATGCTGGTGGAAAAGGTGATGAGGTTAACGGCAATATGATTTTCAAGGATGGTGATATTTTCATGGGCTTCCACATTGGCAATCAGGGCATTTTCAATCTCTTTGCCCGTGAGATCCTGGGAAAAAACAATCCGCTTTTCAGAGTGGCCGCCTTCCTGGCCCAGGGAAAAATCATACGGCCCTGCACCCTCCATATTAAACCGAGCGCCCCTGGCAACCAATTCCTTGATCCGGGCCGGCCCGTTTTCAACCACCATCTTTACCACTTCCCTGTCGCACAACCCATCCCCTGCCTTAAGGGTATCGTCCACATGGAGATCAAAAGAGTCTGTACTGCCGAATACAGAAGCCACCCCTCCCTGGGCCAAGGCTGTATTGGTCTTGTGGATTTTTTTCTTGGTCACAATGGTGACCTTCCCGAACTGGGCAACCTTCAGAGCATAGCTTAAACCGGCAATACCGCTGCCGATGATCAAAAAATCGGTTTGAATCATTTTCACACCCGCTTTATCTATCAGGACAGAAGAGAGCTTCTCTTTTTCTTCCTGGTGCTTACCCCTATGATCAGGCCTAAAATAAAAACCCCTGCCCCGGAGAGAAACCAAATTTTCTCTTCATTGTTCATATTGGCCTCAAGGGCGTTGATATAGGTCTGCTGTTCTTCTGAATTTTTTAAAAGATCCTTGTATTTGGCATCCAGTTTCAGATAATCGGCAGAGGCCTGTTCCAATTGTTTATATTTTTTTTCGATCCCTTCCAGGGCAGTGTTTTTTGTCTCAAGGTCCTTGGCTTTTGCCTGGGCCGTATCAAGGGATTGAATCAATTCCTGGTTTTCTTTTTCCAACTGCTTGACCATCAAGGCCTTGGGCACCTCCTGGGTTAAAAACCGGCTTAACACCCACCCGGATTTTCCCTGGGCGGTTTTGACCATGGACCAGTCCTTTTGATATTCGACAATTTCCAGCTTGGTTCCCGAAGTCAGCATAACAACGATCTTATGTTCTGTTCCCGGACCTGTGCGCATGGTAATTTTAGTTACCCCGGTGACATAGATATCCTTGGCAGACAGGGGGGCAGCCAGTCCGCAAATCAAAAGACTTGTCAAAATCAGATATTTTATCATCAATTTCATCTCATATCCCTCTCATCTTTAAATTTAGGTATCCATTACCATCGGAACACCCCAATATCAAGACGAAATCCATAAAATCAAAGAGCGACAGCAAGGAAAAAGCCGGTCGGGGAATGAGAAAACCGCTTGATTTTCTCATTCTTTTGCATCAAAGAATCAGACATAGTCGTTATACTCATGGTCATTGCGGAAACGGATTCTGACCCCCATCTGCTCGTAAAGCCTGAGCAGGCCGTAACGGGTTCTGTCCAAAAAAATGAATTCAGGCGGGAACCCCTGGATATGCCGACGAATTTTCTGGATATGCCGGCCCATATTTCGTCCCTGGGCCATAAAACCGGGATGGTCCTTAAAATCAAAATACTCATGCCTGAACAATTGATTGATCCATTCCCCCACGTCCATGAACAGGGAGATCACTTGGTTTAAAATTTTTGAATTTAGATCCGGGGAAATCATTTTCATCCGGACCATCAAAGCGTGATAGGCCTCTTTGTTTTTGCTTCCGCCAATGCGGATCAGTTCCTGGTATTGGGCAACAAAACCAGGGCTCACCGCCATGACACATCCGAAATCAACCAGCCCGATATCTAAATTGTCCATGACCAGAAAATTGCCGGGATTGGGATCTGCGTGAATCATGTTCATCCCATAAAAGCCTTAAACAAAAATATCGTTCAGGGTCTGGGCCACTTGATTCCGGCTGTCCTGATCAGGCCGGGTTTTAAGCCATTGGCTCAGCACCCGGCCCTTTAAAAATGACATGGTCAAGATCCGATCCGAACAAAAATCAGGATATGTCTCTGGAATCTTAACCTGCGGCAGGTTGAGATGATCCCTGAAAAATTTTATATTTTCAGCTTCCTTTTCATAGTCGGTTTCTGATGCCAATACCCCTTGAATCTCATCCAGGGCTGCCCTGATCAGGTCATACTCTGCCAAAGGCCGGACCAGGGTACGGATCATTCCGATATCGTTGTCAATGGTCTTTTGCATGTCCGGGTATTGTACTTTTACGGCAAGATCACACCCGGACCTTGCCCGGTGAACCTGGCCAAGGCTTGCAGCGGCAAAAGCGGTCAAATCAAAGCGGTCAAATCAAAGCGGTCAAACAAATCTTCAGGCAGAGCCCCCAGCCCGTTGACAATAATCTTGCGGACCAGGGCCCGGTTGATGGGCGGCACCTGAAAATAGGATTTGGCCAGTTCTTTTTGAAAAGCATCCGGTAAAAGATCTTGTTCAAAACTAAGCATCTGGGCGGCCTTAAGGGCGGTTCCCCTGAGCAGGGACAGCCCTTGAAACAAGATTTTTGCATTGTCCTTGTCCCGTTTTTCTTTGGATTCTTTTTAGCGGTCAGGGGAAAGAAAGGGGCGTTTCACAAGATATTGGATCTGATTTGTTCCCATTTTTGCCGCGGCTTTCCCTGAAGAAAAGGTACGGGAAAATTTGCCCGTGGGCAGTTTTTCATTCATCTGTCTTGTCCATGAACCTGCGTTTCATCCCGTGGAGGGCGTCGATCCGGTCTTTGACCAGATCCATCCGGCTCAAAAGATGGTTTTTAAACAAAAAGATCCCCATGTCGAAAATTTTATTGCCGATTCCGGCCCTGATGACTGCCGATGCAATATCAATGCTTTTATCAATGAGCAGGGTGGTGGATTCAAAACTATCAGAATCATCCTTGAGCCAATACAGGATAATCCCCACATAATATTCCCAGAAAAATTGGATTAAAAGATCCAAAAACACCTGGTCTTCAATTTCTTTGGCCTCAATAGCCGCCTCAAAAATCTCCCTGACAATGGCTAAAAATTTTTCTTTTGCCGGACGAACCCGTCCATAGTCCTGGCTCAGGGTGAAAAAGGCGGATTTAAATGTTTTTTCCAAAAATTCCCTGTCCGGCAACAGCAGCTCAAGTTTGGTTTCAAAAAAAACCTGGAGCTGTTCTTGAAAGGTATAGGTATTAAACTTAGGAACGGCCACAAGCCTCTGGGTAACTTGGTCAAACCGGTCCTCGTAATAGGCATAGACCATGGCATCTTTGGTGGGAAAATAATTATATATCGTGGCATCCCCAAGGCCTGCGCGCCGGGCAATCTCCCTCATGGTTGCCGTTTTCAGATCCTTTTGAATCACAATATCCACCAGGGCAGCGAGTAATTTTTTTCGGTTTTCCAACTTTTGCTTCTGGGTAATTTTCATACAGCCTCCCAGTTAAAATATAAATATAATCCAAAAACATGAATAATCACGGCTTTAATATATAGCAATTCTTTGTTATCAACAAGTAAAAAATTGTAAAAAAACTCCTTTCCAATCTCGGAAATCCACGCTATAAACGAAAGAGCGATTTTCACTGTTCCATCGTTCTTCAATATGAGGTTTGCCAATTCACAAATATTGATATTAACCTTATTAAAGGAGGCCCAATGACGGATCAAGCCTGGAAAACCACCCTTTGGCCTGAAGGCGTGGCCCACAACGTGACCGATTACCACTTTCCCATCTTTAAATTTTTGGACGATGCCGCCCAAAAATACCCTGCCAATGAATTTACCATATTCAACGGGGCCTCAAAAACCTATGCCCAGGTCAAGGATACAGCGGACAGAATTGCCTATTTCCTTGCTCAAAAAGGAATTGGCAAGGGAGACAAGGTGGCCATTTTCCTTCCCAATCTGCCCCAGTTTCCGGAAATTTTGTTCGGCATTCTCAAGGCAGGCGCTGTCGCCGTTAATTGTAACCCGGTATACACCCCGTCTGAACTAAACCTTCAGCTTCGGGACTCTGTCTCCAAAATGGCGTTCTGCATGGACCACCCCGAGTTTTATCCCAATACGGTAAAGGCCATTGAAAATACCCAGGTGGAAACCGTGGTGGTCTGCAATATCAAAAGCTACCTGCCCAAATTCAAGGCCTTTTTAGGCGGCCTTCTGGGCAAGATTCCCAAGGCGGACACCCACCAGCCCGGACATATCATGTTTGACGATATGGTGGCCCGGTCTAAGCCCCAGCCCCCCCAGGTCACCATAGACCCAGAAAACGATACCGCCATCATGCTGTATACCGGCGGCACCACAAGCGTGCCCAAGGGCGCGGAACTCACCCACACCAATTTCACCTATGATGTCACCGCCCTGTTTGAATACCTGCGCCTTTCCCACGGCGAGGGCAAACCGCCTGAAAAAGCGTATTTCGGGGGATATCATACATTTTTGGGGGTATTGCCCTGGTATCATAGCTTCGGCATCACCGTGGCCCTGCTTTCCGCTGCCGGCTCAGGTTCCAAACTGGTCTGCATCCCGGATCCCAGGGCGGGCAATCCTCCGTTCACCGAAGTGCTCAAGGCGGTTCAGACCCATAAGCCCACCATCATGCCGGCGGTTCCAACCATCTTTGTGGCCTTTACCAATCATCCCCTTTTGGACAACTATGATCTGTCTTCTCTCATGGGATGCTTTTCAGGAGGCGCCCCTTTGCCGCCCGAGGTCTGCCGCCAGTTTGAAGAAAAAACCGGGGCCATTATATTTGAAGGCTACGGCCTGACCGAAACCTCCCCTGTGATTTCCGCCAATCCCACGGATCGGAAAACACGGAAAATTGGGTCCATTGGATTTCCCCTGCCCGGAACCGATGTAAAAATCCTGGATCTTGAAGATCCCTCAAAAGAACTTGCCCAGGGAGAAGACGGTGAAGTGGCCGCCTGCGGACCCCAGGTCATGAAAGGCTATTGGAAACGGCCCGATGCCAATGAGGAGGTTTTTATCACCCTTGAGGGCAAACGGTATTTTCTCACCGGTGATATCGGTCACATTGACGATGACGGATATATTCTGATCACGGACCGGAAAAAAGATATGATCATTGTGGGCGGATTCAACGTCTACCCCAGGGATGTGGAGGATATTCTTTACACCAATCCCAAGGTGGAACTCTGCGCCGTCATTGGTGTGCCGGATTCAAAAAGCGGAGAATCCGTTAAAGCCTATATCAAGCTCAAAGAGGGAGAAACCGCCACCCAGGAAGAAATCACGGCATTCTGCAAGGAAAATATGGCCGGATACAAACGGCCCAGAGCCATTGAATTCAGGGATGAAATCCCCATTTCCAACATCGGCAAAGTGTTGCGCCGGGTGTTAAGGGACGAAGAGGTCTAAAGCAGGTTTCCAGCCAAGACCTGATCTTTATCTGCCAGGGGCCACCGCCCCTGGCAGACCCAGTCTTTAATACATTTTCTTCTGGTAAATCCCCATAGATTAAACCAATCTCTTATCTTATTTTCCATTGATAATTTAAATCCAGTAGTGTCCGGTTAGGTTGTTGCATATAAAAAGCATCTAAAATCATTGAAAAAACAGTCTGTTTTGTGTTGACAAATGTGCGTAAAAATTTTTGTGCGCCTTGAAAACTTAACTCAAGGAGCTCAAATGACGCACATCTCAGTCCCTAAAAAACAACTACGGTCCCTGAACTTTGACAATTTCAGGTGCCCTCTGATAAAGTCACTTTCAAAAGCACCGGAATTACAATCTCGAGGAGACCGCCCTTTAAAAATGACATTCGAAGACCAGATAAATGCTTTGGTTTATTTCCATCTTCAGGAGCACAAGTCTGCCCGACATTTAATTCAGGATCTCAAGGAGAATGTTTTTGCTAAAGAAAATATTGCGCCAGACGGTGGTATCAGCCGTAGTAGTTTCTGTGAAGCCATCAATCACAGGGGACTCGAACAACTGCAATTTATCTTTGAGGATCTTTATAAACAGGCTCTTGAGTGTCATCCGGGTGAACACGCCGAGTTAGGAGAGTTGGTTTCCATTGACGGTAGTCTCATAAATGCAGTCCTTTCAATGCACTGGGCGAACTACAGAAAAGGAAGTAAAAAAGCCAAAGTACATTGCGGATTTGACATTAATCACGGAATCCCAAACAAAATCTTTTTGACTGAAGGCAACGGCGCTGAACGCACTTTTGTTCCCAAAATACTTTCCAAGGGGCAAACAGGTGTTATGGATCGTGGATATCAATCCCATAAAGAATTTGACCTGCTTCAGGAGCAAGGCAAACATTTTGTCTGCCGTATAAAAACCAGGACAACAAGAACAATTATTGATAACCACGAGACCCCTTCCGACAGCTACATTTTTTATGATGCACTGGTTAAACTTGGTACTCCGAATCAAAACCAGACGAAAAGGCCTGTTCGGGTTGTTGGCTATAAAATGGCTGGCGTCAAATACTATGTGGCAACTGACAGGCATGATTTAACAGCGGAACAAATAGCAACAATTTATAAACTCCGGTGGACCATTGAGGATTTTTTCAAATGGTGGAAAGAACATCTGAAGGTATATCATCTCATTGCCCGCAGTGAATACGACCTTATGGTTCAGATTCTTGGCGGCCTTATCACTTACCTGTTACTGGCAATCCATTGCCAAAAACAGTTTAATGAAAAGGTCACGATCAAAAGAGTTCGGCAGCTGCGAACCGCCATTCTAAATGACCTGTTTGGCTTCGAGGAGCAGGGCTCTCATAGTTCAAACAGGGACAATATTGTCAAAGATCAAAAAATTATTGAGCAAGCAAAAACCTAACCGGACATCACTGATTTAAATCCTTTCTTTTTTAAAAAAATAATTTAAAATACCAGGATACAAGCCTTACACAAAATTCAATGACACCTGGTCTTTCATTTTTTTGCAGGAGCCGTTCAAAACCCGAGAGCTTCTGCACAAACAAATTAATTACAGGAGGATTTATGGCCGAAAAAGTGAGTGCCAGATGCACCCGGCCCACGGGCGGACCTGCCCAGGAAGAGACAAAAGAGATCCCGGAAGAAATCATCGCTGCGAAAAAGGAGATAAAACCAATGATCAAAGTAGGGAAAAAAGCCCCGGAATTTACGGCAGCCGGTTACCAGAAAGGCGGATTCATCGGGAATGTTCAGAATTCTGTGTCACGGTTTCGGTTCCCGGATCTGCCTCAGCGCCAGCGGAAGTAAAAGTCAGGTCCGAGAATGGGCCTTCAATCAGCCACGTCGGAGGAGTTGACTTTTGCTGGAGTGGAGTTCCTGGAACCATCTTTTCCATCTGTAAATAAATCCCTATCAAATTCCCAGCTCTTTATCCAGCCGGCCTTCAAAGAAAATTGCCAACTGGGAAATTGTCAGTGACCAATTTTGAATCGGCATTGTCCATTTTTTACTGGCGTTCTGGATCCCCATGTAAAGCAGCTTTAACAGGCTGTCCTGGTTCGGGAATGATCCCTTTGTTTTGGTCAGTTTTCGAAACTGTCGATGCACAGCCTCAATGGTATTTGTGGTGTATATTATCCGTCGAATCTCTTCTGGATATTTAAAGAAATGACTGAGGCGTTCCCAGTTGTTCCGCCAGGATTTTATCACAATCGGGTATTTGTCATTCCATTTATTTTCCAAGATATCCAGTTCTTCTTCGGCCAGATCCTTATTGACCGCTTTATAAACACGTTTTAGATCTGCCATAAATTCCTTTTTATTTTTGGAACCAACGTATTTCAATGAATTTCGGATCTGGTGGACTACGCAGAGTTGAACTTCTGTGTCCGGGAATATGGTCTCAATGGCCTCGGGAAAACCTTTTAGACCATCAACACAGGCAATCAGGATATCTTTTACCCCTCGGTTTGAAAGGTCTGTTAACACCTGCAGCCAGAAGTTCGCACCCTCATTCTCGGATATGTACAGCCCAAGAACCTCTTTGCGGCCCTCGATATTCACCCCAAGAATTGTGTAAACGGCTTTGCTGCCGACCTTTCCGTTTTCTCGTACTTTATAATGTATGGCATCAAGCCATACGATTGGGTACACATTTTCCAACGGCCTGGCCTGCCATTCTTTGACGGTATGGATGATTTTATCGGTAATGGTGCTCAGAGTGGCATTTGAAATCTCAAGTCCATAGATTTCCTGTAAATGGGAAGCCATATCATTATAACTCATGCCCAGGCCGTAAAGGGCTATTATCTTTCTTTCAATTTCATCGCTGAGCGTTGTCTGATGTTTTTTGACGATCTGTGGAGAGAAGGTTCCGGCCCTGTCACGCGGGGTTTCCAGCTCAAATTTACCATCCAGGGATTTAATGGTCTTTTTGCTTTTTCCATTACGGCGGTTGGCAGAAACTTCCTGCCCGAGATGGGACTCCAACTCTCCTTCAAGAGCAGCTTCAGCAAGATTTTTGATTAATGATGTAAGGACGCCGCCCTTACCTGTGAAGGGTTTACCTTCCTGGATGCCTTTAAGGGCTTTTTGAAAATCAAATTCGGTGTTTTCTTCGGTCATGTCAGTTCTCCTTATTTAGCTGAGTATATCAGCTTTCATTCAACTGACACAGAATTTTGAACGCCCTTGATTCATCAATGTCAGTTTGTCAGATTATCTGGGAAAATGGGTGGTGCTCTGTTTTTATCCCGGTGATTTCACCTTTGTCTGAGCCACTGAAATTTCAGCAGTTGCTGAAAAATACAATGAATTTGAGAAACTCGGGGTGGCAGTATTATCCATGAGCATCGACTCCATGTTTGTCCACAAGATGTGGGATGACCATGAACTCTCCAAAATGGTCGAGGGCGGGGTCCCCTTTCCCATGCTTTCGGATGCCGGGGGAAAAATCGGAGAAATTTACGGCATCTATGATGAAGAGGCTGGTGTGGAAACCCGGGGAAGATTCATCATTGACCCGGACGGCATTGTCCAGGGCTATGAAGTGTTGACGCCTCCGGTGGGACGGAATGTCAGTGAAAGTCTAAGGCAGCTCCAGGCATTCCAGCTGGTCCGGGAATCAAAAGGGACCCAGGCCACTCCGTCGGGCTGGAAACCGGGCAAAAAGACTCTTGAACCAGGCCCAGGCCTTGTGGACAATGTCTAGAAAGAATGGAAAACAAAGATGGCCTTTGACTAGTTCACAGGTCTGTCTGGCCAGCCTTCCAAAAATTTTATGAAATGATCATTTCAACGGCCTGGCCGGCCAGGGCCAGGCCGAAACATCCCGGCACCCAGGCAATGGTGCCCAGAGGCGGTCTTGGCCGGCCGTGATCCGCCATTGCCTCGCCGGCATCTTCAGGGTTAAAGGGCTGTTTATTCAAGGGCGGTTCAACAGAATAGACACAGGGCACCCCATGGGAAAGCCCCCGCCGTCTCAGCCGCTGGCGGACCATTCTGGCCAGAGGACAGACCGAAGACTCAAACAGGTCCCCTGTCCGGATCATGGAAATATCAACCCGGCCGGCAGCCCCCATGGAAGAGACCAGGTTCAGCCCCATGGTTTTGGCCCCGAAAATCAGGTTCACCTTTGAGTTGAGCCCGTCAATGGCGTCCACCACCATATCCAGATCATCACTTAAAAGGGAGACAAGGCTGTCTGAATTCACAAAGGTTGAATGAGACTCAACCTGGCACAGGGGATTGATATCCTTTATCCTATCCCGGGCAATCTGGGCCTTTTCCCGACCCATTGTAGAATTTAAGGCATAGAGCTGACGATTGATATTGGATGCGTCCACCCGGTCAAAATCCACCAATTTAAGAGATCCCACCCCGGACCGGGCCAGGGCCTCTGTGGCAAAGGAACCGACGGCACCAAGACCGAAAACGGCCACCCGGCAGTTTTTTAATGCTTCAATGGCGGTTCTGCCCAAAAGCTGTTGAGTTCTGGCAAAGGGATTGCCCTCCCCCCCCGCTGAAAGTTCATCCATCTGATCTAAAATCCTTATAAAATTATCGAATTAAACAGGTTCAGCCCGTTAGTATAACTAAGGTCGGCCAATTTCTCAAACCCCATTTTCCGGTGCTGGGCTGCAATGCGCACAATGCCAGGCAGATTGGCCGGATGATTCAACCGATCAAACACTTTTTCATCATTGCCCAGGCTTGGCAATATGTCGGGTGCATCGGTTTCAAATAGAATCCGATCCAGGGAAACGGCATTCAATGCCTTGATTGTTTTTTTGGCATTGGGCCGGGTCACAGCGCCTGAAAAAGAGATATGAAGATTGTATTTTTCCAATATTCGGACAAGGTCGGCTGACCCTGAAAAGGAATGAACCAGTCCCTTGTTTTTCAATGGACCGTTTTTTTTAAGGATATGAATAAAGGCATCCCAGGCATGCCTGATATGAATGGAGACAGGACGGTTCAAGTCTGAGGCCAGGGCCATCTGGGCGTTGAACACCCGGATCTGAAAATCTCTGTCACTGCCTTTGTCTGAAAAATCCAGGCCGATTTCGCCCACGCCCGAAGGCATTTTATCAAGCCAGCTAGCCAGATTCATCTCCCAGCAAGGTTCCAGGGTATCCAAAAACCAGGGGTGAACCCCGAAACAGGGCAGCACATCCCCATGGGTTTCAGCCAGCTTGGCAGTGGATTCAAAATTTTTTGCCATGGTGGCGCAGGTCACCATGAATTTAAGGCCGCAAGACCTTGCCCTGCGGATCATTTCAGGGACATGATCGATGATCCGTTTATCATGGAGATGGGTGTGCACATCAATAAAGTTCATGAAAAATTATCCTACCCATGGTTTGGCAATTCCCCCATTGGAAAAAATGGTTCATCCGATTAATGCGTACCTTTTATTGTGAAGGTCCAAAAGTTTCAACCTGAAAAACTCCGAATCCCTGTATCCATAAGCTTTCCGTTTCATGGTTTTTATCTTGTTATTTGTCCCTTCTAAAGGACCTGTAGATATCCTGTAATCATAGTATGAAAGGATTCTTTGCCTGTGCACAGCCAAGGTCTTGGCAAATTTCATCAACATTGGAATTTTGGAAATATTGGCCAGATTGATCCAATTGCTGACTATCTTTTCAGCTGTTTCTTTTTTCTTTTGATTCCATATTTGCCTGAGTTCCTCTTTCATGTAGTAGACTACCAATAGCGGCTGATTTATTTTCAATGCTTCTTCTAACCGTTGGGCCTCCTTCTTGTCATCACTGAGGTTTTCGGGATTTTTTAACAAAAGCCACCGGACTCCCTTCAGAAGTTTTTGTTGCCCGGTATTGGCAAGAAGGTTGTAGAGCTTTCGCCTGAAATCCGACAGTTTCTCATTGAACAATTTAACAACATGAAATCTGTCAAAGACAATTGCTGAACCAGAAAGATTTTCAATAACAGCACTCAAGTATGCCGGGGACATATCGATGCTGACGGCTTTGATTTTTGCTTTCGATATTTTCACTTTTGTCCAAAAAGATTTCAAAGCTTCACCACCTTTTCCTTCTCCCACGTGCAGAATTCTACCGGATTCCAGATCCATCACGATGGTCAAGTATTTATGCCCTTTCCCTATGGAAATTTCATCTATGGCAATCTGCCGGACTTTCTCAAGGGGGATATTTCGATAACGCCTCAGCAGGTCTTCTTTCTGGATCTGCTTTATCGTATCCCAGCTGATCCTTAAATGGATGGCAATATCTTTGATTGTCATGAACTGAGACAACTCCAAGACATACCGTTCAAAAGCCCGGGTATAGCTTTTCCCCTCCTGGGCAAAGGATAGTTTGATTTGCCGGACAAATTGACAGAACGAACACCAAATTCTCTGGATAGCCGTCCTGAGAATCACGGGTTTTGAACCTACCGGTATTGTTCTGAGATCTCTTGTCACAATCCCTTTCCTGGTGACGGACCTGGAATTACATTCCGGGCATTTTACCGCCTCCGGTTTTGGTATGAGTTCAAAAGTGATTATTCCACCGATGAAACGCGTTGTTTTATAAAAGTAGTCACGAAGGCCAAAGGCATGGTATATGAAGCTTGTGGACATTAATTCATTCTCCGATTTTGTGCGAATAACACAAAAAAATTCAGTAGTGTCCGGTTAGGTTGTTGCATATAAAAAGCATCTAAAATCATTGAAAAAACAGTCTGTTTTGTGTTGACAAATGTGCGTAAAAATTTTTGTGCGCCTTGAAAATTTAACTCAAGGAGCTCAAATGACGCACATCTCAGTCCCTAAAAAACAACTACGGTCCCTGAACTTTGACAATTTCAGGTGCCCTCTGATAAAGTCACTTTCAAAAGCACCGGAATTACAATCTCGAGGAGACCGCCCTTTAAAAATGACATTCGAAGACCAGATAAATGCTTTGGTTTATTTCCATCTTCAGGAGCACAAGTCTGCCCGACATTTAATTCAGGATCTCAAGGAGAATGTTTTTGCTAAAGAAAATATTGCGCCAGACGGTGGTATCAGCCGTAGTAGTTTCTGTGAAGCCATCAATCACAGGGGACTCGAACAACTGCAATTTATCTTTGAGGATCTTTATAAACAGGCTCTTGAGTGTCATCCGGGTGAACACGCCGAGTTAGGAGAGTTGGTTTCCATTGACGGTAGTCTCATAAATGCAGTCCTTTCAATGCACTGGGCGAACTACAGAAAAGGAAGTAAAAAAGCCAAAGTACATTGCGGATTTGACATTAATCACGGAATCCCAAACAAAATCTTTTTGACTGAAGGCAACGGCGCTGAACGCACTTTTGTTCCCAAAATACTTTCCAAGGGGCAAACAGGTGTTATGGATCGTGGATATCAATCCCATAAAGAATTTGACCTGCTTCAGGAGCAAGGCAAACATTTTGTCTGCCGTATAAAAACCAGGACAACAAGAACAATTATTGATAACCACGAGACCCCTTCCGACAGCTACATTTTTTATGATGCACTGGTTAAACTTGGTACTCCGAATCAAAACCAGACGAAAAGGCCTGTTCGGGTTGTTGGCTATAAAATTGCTGGCGTCAAATACTATGTGGCAACTGACAGGCATGATTTAACAGCGGAACAAATAGCAACAATTTATAAACTCCGGTGGACCATTGAGGATTTTTTCAAATGGTGGAAAGAACATCTGAAGGTATATCATCTCATTGCCCGCAGTGAATACGGCCTTATGGTTCAGATTCTTGGCGGCCTTATCACTTACCTGTTACTGGCAATCCATTGCCAAAAACAGTTTAATGAAAAGGTCACGATCAAAAGAGTTCGGCAGCTGCGAACCGCCATTCTAAATGACCTGTTTGGCTGCGAGGAGCAGGGCTCTCATAGTTCAAACAGGGACAATATTGTCAAAGATCAAAAAATTATTGAGCAAGCAAAAACCTAACCGGACATCACTGAAAAAAATTAGAACATGATCATGTTCACACCATCATTTCAAGCATAAAAATCCTTACTGTGTTATTGCCTTCCCAGTGATGTTTCTCAGTCCAGGTACGCGATTTTCTGATGAACCGAAAAAATTTTTTTTTAGTATTCCAAAAGATCTTACGTTAACCGTAAAAAAAATAATGCAGATTCAATATAATGGTTTTCACACCTATAAACAAATCATATCAGATTATCCTGAAATGGGTTGATCCGGCCCAAGGTTTAAGGTAAATAAGGGGGCGATCAACCCATAACAAGAGACCATAAGGCCCATGAATTATAAAGCCATCACCAATGTGCTGGGAAAGCTTTTAATCATCACCGGCACCTCCTTGCTGGCCCCCATATTCTGTTCCCTGATCTATGGTGAAAATGATTTGGACGCCCTTGTTGCAACGGCCGCCATCACCATAACGGCAGGCATTCCTCTGTGGAAAATATTCCGGCACCACCACACCCTGAATATCAAGGACGGATTTTTCATTGCCTTTTTCGGCTGGGTGCTGATCTCTGCGGTCTCAGCCCTTCCTTTTATCTTCCACGGCTCCATTCCCTCATTCACGGATGCTTTTTTTGAAATGATGTCCGGATATACCACCTCCGGGGCCACCATACTCACAGACATTGAGGTGGTGCCCCATGGGCTGATTTTCTGGCGGAGCCAGACCCACCTTTTGGGGGGCATGGGATTTCTCACCCTGACCATTATTTTTCTGCCCCACGGCATGGGCGGGGTGAGAATATTCAGGGCTGAATCTTCCCCAGGCCAGGTGATCACCCGGGAAAAATTCATACCCAGGAACCGGGACACCATGGTCTGGCTCTGGGGAATTTATATTGGGCTGAACCTGATCCAGACCCTTCTCATGTGCGGAGGCGGCATGTCTCTGTTCGATTCTCTCTGCCATGCATTCGGCACGGTTTCCACCTCGGGATACTCACCGTATAACGCCAGTATCGGCCATTACAACAATGCCTATTTTGACTGGGTGATCATCACCTTCATGTTTTTGGGCGGGGTCACCTTTATGCTCTTTTACCACCTCATGATGGGCAACCTTAAAATCATTGTCAAAAACACCGAATTCAGGTGGTATTTAGGCTTTATCCTTTTTTTCTGCGGCATGGTGACCTTCCTGCTATGGCAAAACAATACCTATCCTTTTTGGGATGCCTTGAGATACGGGACCTTCCAGGTGACCTCCCTGCTCACCACCACCGGATTCACCACGGCAGACTACGAGCTCTGGCCCCAGTCCTCACAAATGTTTTTATATGCGGTCTGTTTTATTGGTGCCTGTGCCGGCTCCACCACCTCGGGCATTAAAGTGGTTCATTATGTCCTGATATGGAAATTCGGCATTGCCACCATCAAACAGATTTTCTTCTCCCCCATGTCAGTCATCTCGGTCCGGCTCAACCAGCGGCCCGTGGACAACCAGATCGGCCAGTTAGCGGTATTTTATTTTATCGTCAATATCTTTCTGGTTCTGGGCGGGGGATGTTTTATGGTGCTCTCGGACAATATGGACTTTACCACGGCCATGAGTTCAGTGATTGCCACACTCATGAATATCGGACCTGGTTTCGGGGATGTGGGGCCCAGTGAAAATTATGCCTTTATCTCGGTCACAGGCAAGTGGTTTTTATCCTGGCTCATGCTGGTGGGCCGCCTGGAAATGTTCTCCGCCCTGGTCATCTTCTACCCCTCGTTCTGGAAAAGATAAGCCGGTACAACCCCTGAGTTCAGGCCAGAAACAACTTTTGAACATCCTTAAGGTTCTGGGACATACAGGCCACAATCACCCGCTCATTGCTCTGGATCCTTGTGTCCCCCACAGCCACCTGCCAGGTATTGTCCCTTCGGATTCCGCCGATCATGATCTTTCCATTGTAATACCCCCCAAGCTTGGACAGGGGGGTTTTGGTAATGGGGGAGCCCGGAGCCGCCACAATTTCAACCATTTCAGCGTCAAACCCGTGAAGGTGGGCCACAGAGAGCAGCTCTCCCCTGCGGATAAATTTTAAAATCTCATTGGAGGCCAGAATCTTTTTGTTCAGGGCAATATCGGTTCCCATGGTGGCGGCCAGAACCACATAGTCTTCCTTGTTGACCAGGGAGATACATTTTCTCTGCCGGGTCCCCACGTCCCCTGATGTCATCAAATGCTTGGCCAGGACACAGCTCATGATATTGGTTTCATTTTCACCCGTGGCCGTGATAAAGGTATCCATCTCCAAAAGCCCTGCTGCAACTAAAATATTTGAATCCGACCCGTCTCCGTGAAGAATTTGTGTATGGCCCAGTTCATGGGAAAGGGCCTTGGCTATTTCCTCATCTTTTTCTACCAGCCTAACATCAAAGGTTTTACCCAGCAGCTGGGCCAACCGGCTGCCCACAAGACCGCCCCCAATGATCATCACCCTGTGGCGCTTTTGCTGTTCTGTCCCCGTAAGGGTCATCAATTGGGGAAGATGCTCGCTTGAGGCCATGAAAAATGCCTGGTCTCCGGGCAAAAGCTCATCATCCCCTCCGGGGATCAGGGTCTTTATTCCCCTGGCAATGGCAACAATCCTGAATGGAAACCCTGTTTGAACGCTGGTGATATCCTTTAATTTTTGGTAGGCCAGGGGCGAGGTTTCATGGATCCGGCTAGCCATGGCAAGGATTTGCTCCTGGGCCATGTCCAGAATATCATCCCCGGACCGTAATTTGATGAGCCTGAAGATCTCCTGGGCAGCCAACTCCTCCGGATGAATGATAAGATCAATTTTCAGGTCCTGGGCATTGAGAATGGAATTTTTCCCTCCAAAATCGGTGGAGCGGACCCGGGCTATTTTTTTTAAAATCCCAAACCGGTCCCCCAAAAGACAGGACATCATATTCACCGCATCATTATTGGTAACGGCAATGAGATAATCCATCCGGTCCGCCCCCGCTTCTTTCCAGCATTCCACGCTCATGGCGTTACCCTGAATAAACCGGGCGTCAATGTCCCCGTCGGCATTGCGGATCATCCGGGCGTCCGGCTCAATGGCAGTGATGGCATATCCCTCATGTACAAGGCGTTTGGCCAGATAATATCCCACCCCGCCAAGGCCAAGAATGAGAATATTGGTAGACTTTGCCGGCTTGTTGGCTTTCATAGACATTTGCTCCAAATTCGTTTGCCCGGTCCAAATCCGGGCATTAGGATTGAAAATACCGATTCCCCCTTTAATTGTCAACGCCCGGAGGCAAGCTCTGATCCTTTATACGGCACCCGCTTACTTTGCTGCCTTGGGTCTTTTTTCCCTGGGGCATAGGAATTATACTCATCACGTGTCACTTCCTTGGCGCCTAAAATCAAAAACCTTGGCCGCGGCCAGGAAGAGGCGGTACATCGCCAGATTTTAAAAAATATAAAATTTGGCGCTGGATTTAGGGCAAGGGATAACAGGGCTCACCTTTTTCTCAGCCGGGTGACAGAGTCCCCGCCAATCCCCCAATTATCCGTATCCACCTCATCAATGACAACCACGGTTGTGGCTGGATTTTTGCCCAGAACATCCTCGAACAGCCTTATCGCCCCCTGAATCAATTTCAGCTTTTGGTCCCGGTTGACACGTTCATCTGTGATTTTGATATTCACATAAGGCATAAATACCTCCTTTTAAAAATTACGGCCACTTCTAATAATTGTCTTTTGGCTTGATTTCTTCGTTGCAGGCAAATTTAAATCCTCAAAATATTAAATATATTCCTCTGAATAAAATTTACCTGTGCCTTGAATTCAAACCAAAAGCCTGATTATTAGAGACACCCTTAAATGATATTATCGGGCATTTTTTCAACAAAGGCTTTAATTTCATCTCTGATTGTTCGATAACAGTCCAGCTGAACTTTGGCGGACTCGCCTTTGTAGGCCAGTTCTTGAGCCATTCTGGGCGGATCATCAAACCCGGCATGAACCACCTTTGAACGATGGCCTGAAATATCGATTCCTGCTTCGGCCATGACCTTGACGGCCTCGGGGTTGAGGCCATGGGTTTCAACCCCTGCCGAATAGACCTCTAGAACATCATGCTTTAATGCCCTGCCCCACCCTTCGGCCATCTGGCTGCGGCAGGAATTTCCCGTGCATAAAAACAAAAACTTTAATTTTTTTCCCATTAAACAGGCTCCCCTGATCGGCCCGGCAACACCTTAACCCTTTCCTTCTCGGCCGCGGCCTTGCCGCTAAAACAAAAATGCGTTGTAAGATATCCAGGACAGGCCCCGGCTGAGCACAGGCAAAACAAGTCACAGGCAAGGCCCCCAAGGGTGTCTTAAAAAACACCCCCCCGGTTACGGGTCAAGGGCAATGCAGCAGACCTTGTCCAGCCGGTCACAGGCCAGATCAATATCCCAGGCCCCCTTATCCCGTTCTCCAGCACGATTGGATGCGGCCCGGATTTCTATCATGGGTACCCCGTAACAGGCCGCAGTATGTGCCGCAGCCGCCCCTTCCATGGCCTCCATAACAGGAGAAAACCGCTGGAAAATTGCCAGGGCCATGTCCTGGCCCCGGGTGATGGAAGAGACGGTGAGAAAAGGCCCTTGGATAATTTTAAACCGGTCCTGGCCCAACGCGCCTTTGAGACGACGCAGCCATTGGGAGACCAGCGCCCGGTCAAAAGAATAAATTCCCTTCCGGGTCTTGGAATTTCCCTGGATCAGATCAAAGGGAAGGGGAATTCGGGAGAGAAAATCAATGCCCACCCCGGTGTGGAAATACTGCTCCTGGCTGGCAAGGGCTATATCCCCAACGCCCAGGCCCGAAGGCGCGTAAGCACCGGCAATACCGGTATCAAGAATAAGATCCGGTCGGTGATGATCAAGAAAGGCCCCAAGGCCCATGGCCGTGTTAAAGCCCCCGGGTCCTGTGACCAGACAATGCCAGCCAGGCTCTTTTCCCAGGCCTGAATACAGGACCTGGCCCGATTTCAGGATATGGCCCGAAGACTTGGGAGCACGCTTTAAAAGGCCTGCCACCTCAAAAGAAGTGGCAGAAAGAATCAATAGGGACATGGCAAAGGATTAACCTCGCCCTTGACCAATGGCCTGCAGGGCCATGTGATAGCCAAAGTCACCAAACCCTGAGATCTGACCCGTGCAGCCCCCTGCAATGTAAGAGTTTCGCCGAAAGGCTTCCCGCTTGTGAATATTGGACAAATGGACCTCGATAACAGGACAGGAAAACATTGCCAGGCCGTCCCTGAGGGCGATGGATGTATGGGCCAGACCTCCGGGATTAATGATAATCCCCAAAGGATTTTCTTCAAATATCCCATGAAGATGATCCAGGATCTGCCCCTCGTGGTTGGACTGAAAAAAATCAAGCCCCATGCCCAGTCTTTCACCCAGGGCTTCGAGCTCCTGGTTGATCTGATCAAGGCTTAAATTTCCGTAAACCCGGGGTTCCCGTTTGCCAAGCATATTCAGGTTGGGACCGTTGATAACATAAACCAGGCCTGGTTGTATTTTTCTTTCCATACCCACCCCTTTTACAGGCTCAATGTCCAGAGCCTCAAAAACAAAATTTAGGCCGCACTGTTCAAGGCCGCCTCAAATCCCAGGTCAAATGCCTTAAGGTTTTTGTCCAAAAATGCAGGCTTGGTTCTCCGCTTGATGGCCTCAATCACACTCTCTTTGGAAAACCCCAGGGCCCCGGTCTGAATCAGGGCACCCAAGAGCACAATATTCACGCTCATGGGGCTGCCGGCCTCCCGAGCAATGGCCATGGCATCAATGGCCACAAGTCCTGCTGTTTTTTCTTTGAGCAGCCTTGTAATGGTGTCCACTTCAGGATATGCTCCCTTGCCAATGCCCACGGTAAAAGGGGGCAGCGTGGCCGTATTGGTGATGACATGGGTCTTTGCAGAACATCGTTTAATCGCTCTTAGGGTTTCAGCCGGTTCAAACCCAACCAGGATATCTGCCTCTCCGTCTGAAATAATGGAACTTGTGGCATTGCCGAATACAATGGCCGATTCCACGACCCCGCCCCGCTGTGCCATGCCGTGGATTTCACTCATCCTCACTTCCACGCCCTCAATCAGGGCGGCTTCGCCCAGAACCTTGGACGCCAGAAGGTTGCCCTGTCCGCCCACGGCTACAATTACCAGTCTGGTTGTTTCCATATGCTTTTATTCCTTGATTTGATTATTTTTTCAGGGGCCTGATGGCATTTTCAGGACAGATCTGGGCACAAAGGGCGCAGCCCACACAGGTATCAGCATCAATTTTCACCCTGCCCTCGTCAATATAAAAAGAGGGGCAGACAATCCCGTTGATGCATTCCTTGTGGTCAGTACACTTGTCAGTCACCTCAAAGGGCCTTGGTTTTTTAAGTTTAAGGCTCTTGGCAAAGAGGATACAGGGTTCCTGGGAAATAATCACGGACACCCCTTTAAACGCCAGGGCCTCTTTGATGGTATCAATGCTCTTTTTCACCTTAAAGGGCTTGATCACAGACACATGTTCCACGCCCAGGACCTTGACCAGGTTTTCAATATTAACCCGGCCATAGCCTGAATGGCCCATTTGTTCCATGTCCACCCCGGGATGGGGCTGGTGGCCGGTCATGGCCGTAATCCCGTTTTCCAGAATCACCAGGGTGAAATTATGATTGTTGAACACGGCATTGACAAGGCCTGTGATCCCTGAATGGAAAAAAGTGGAATCCCCGATAAAGGAAACCACCTTCTGGTCCGTGGCTTTACTGAACCCGCAGGAGGTACTCACCGAAGAGCCCATGCAGATGACAAAATCACCTGTGCTCAGGGGGGGCATAAATCCTAAGGTATAGCAGCCAATGTCATTGGGGCAGATGATATCCATCCCGTCCGCTGCCTTTTGCACCGCATAAAAGGTTGCCCTGTGGGAACAGCCCGAACACAGGTTGGGGGGACGATTGGCAATTTCAGGCAGATCTGAAACATCAATTGTCTCCGGCCGGGTATATTCAACACCAAAACAAAGGGCAATTTTTTCCCGGACCATGGCCGGATCATACTCAGAAAGCCTGGAAAAAAGGGTGGAAGACTTTCCCTGGATGGGAATCGTGATCCCCTCTTCCTGGGCAAAGGCCTTGACCGCCTCTTCCATGAAGGGTTCGCCCTCTTCAATGACCAGTACCCGGGTGCAGGCCTTGAGAAATGCCTTGATCTTGTTTTCAGGCATGGGGTTGGAAAACCCCATCCGCAAAATCCGGATTTTATCTTCAATGCCCAGATCCGTAACCGCATCCTGGGCATAGTGAAAGCTGACCCCATTGGCAATAATGCCCAAATCACCTTTGCCCTGAACAAAGTTAAAGCAAGAGGCTTCGGAAAGGTCTCTGGTCTTTTCCAACTTTTCAAGGAGTTTGACATGGAGCCCCCGGGATACGGCAGGCACCGTAACACAGCGCATGGGGTCCCGTTCAAACCGCCCCTTTGTTTTTTGGGCCTTGATCGCTCCAAAGGTTACAAAGGCGTTGGAATGATTGATCCGGGTGGTAGTGCGCAGCAGCACAGGCTGCTTGAGTTCTTCGGACAAATCAAATGCCTGCTCTATCATATCCTTTGCTTCTGCCACAGACGAAGGTTCGAGCATGGGAAGTCCGCCGAATTTGGCATAGTAGCGGTTGTCCTGTTCGTTCTGGCTGGAAAACATGGCCGGATCATCTGCGGTCAGAATGACCATGCCTGCGGTTACCCCTACATAGGCAAGGGTCATCAAAGGATCTGCCGCCACATTCAACCCCACATGCTTCATCATGCAAAAGGTTCTCAAGCCTGAATTGGCTGCTGCTGCAGCCACTTCCAGGGCCACTTTTTCATTGGTGCTGTACTCAAAATACAGATCAGACTCCTGGGACATCTGGAAAAGATTCAGAGAAATTTCAGACGAAGGGGTGCCCGGATAAGTGGTGGCAAAGGCCACTCCCGCCTCAACAGCTCCCCTTGCAATGGCTTCATTGCCCAGGAGCATGATTTTTTCACCCGGGCTGTCCTTTAACAATTTATGCATGCGCACTCCTTTGTGGATTTACTGCAATTGTGACTGACTCACCTCCGGTGCTGCAACACTCATAAGGCATTCAACTCCGGAAGATAAATTCTTTTGTATGGCTAAACAGATCATACCCGGCCGGTTCACCCATATATTCTTTTTGATTGACCAGACAGACCTAACCTATGCGTAAAGCTTTTCCGCATGGGTCAAAGAAGAGGCATATCCTTTAAACCCCTTTGTCTCTTCACAGGAATTGATGGCATTTGAAGCAAAAAAACCTTCCACCATGGTTTTGTCTCCAAGGCGAATCAGGCCCATGAATAATACCGGGACCAGGCTGATGCCGTTTTTACCTGTTTCCACACTGAAATCCAGAGGGGCGTCTGTCTGGTAAACGGCAAACAAATTATTTTGAACCGGCATGAGCTGAACAATTTCGGGGTGGTCGTGGTGGTGATGGTGATGGGAATGATCACTGCAATGGTTACACATGATTCTTAAACCTTTCTTTAATTTTAGTTCGACAATTTAAAAAGGCCCGGCCAAACAGCATCTCAACCCTTACCTTTTAAGGGTGCCAAACTGTTTCTCATTGAACCGGGTCTTTCTTTATACTCTTAACATAGGGGCAAACTCAAATTCAACATGACTCTTTTGCATCACAGGTTGATATAATCTTCACGGCTGCAAAAAACCAAGGCTGAGCCCGCTTTCAAAATTTATAATATATTTAAATGCTTTTGCAAGAAAAACTCCATATCTTTGTTTTTTTTAAATTCCCAGCCCACAGGCAAGCGGCAGTTATAAAATAGATGCCAGTTCCGACCGGGTAAACCGGTACAGGGAGTTGCAGTGGTGACACCGGATCTCCAGGGGAAAAGGCCCGTTTTTACAGATATCTTCCCGGTCCTCTTTTGCAAGCCCTTTAAGATAGCCCTGCATACGCTCTTTTGTGCACCGGCAGAAAAACTCCACCCGGGAACTGTCCAGAAATCTTGGGTTAAGACTTGAAAAAGACTGGCTGATAACAGATTCAGGTGTTTGCCCACTGGCAAAGGATTCGCCCAGAGATTGGATTTTTTCAATCAGGGTTTCAGCTTTGGCAACCTTGTCAGTATCCACACCGGGCATTGCCTGGAGGAAAATCCCCCCGGCGCCTGTCACCCTTTCGTTTTCATCAAAAAACACGCTGAGTTTAAACCCTGTTGGAATCTGCTCTGATTTTAAAAAATACTCGGCCAGATCTTCTGCAATGGATCCGTGGACCAGGGCAATCTGACCGGAATAGGGCATGGCCCCGTCTTCGAGATATTTGGTCACAGATAAAAAACCGGCCCCGTAAAGGGTGGACAAATATTTGATCTGCTCTGGATTTTCCACCTCTATGGGATTGGCCTTTAAAAAACCCCTGACCTCCCCAAAGGCATTTGACTCCACATCCAGCCCCTTTACCGGGCCTGAACACTGGATGTTCAAGCTGACCCTGTCCTTGCCCTTAACCCCCGAACAGATCAGCGCGGCAGCAATATAGGCCTGACCCAGAATCAGGGTTTCCAAAGGGCCCAGCCCGTGGTTGGCCTTCATCTCATTGACCATCCGGGTGGAGTGCACCACCGCCCCCTTAATCTGGTCATCGGCCATCATGAACCGATAGAGCCTGTCTTTTGCCGAGGCCTTGAACTGCGCCTTTACATCATGGTCGTAAATATCTTTTTTAATCATTGCCCTTCCCAAAGGTCTGTTTCTTTTATGGAGACTCCCATAGTATTCAAGTATTAGGGTATTATAAGGACTTAGGAACAAATGTAAACCATGGGATTTTCCCTGATCCACCATACAGAACCATCTTCTTGGTTGCCTTGGTTTGCTCCTCACTATCCCGAATATTTCATGAAATTTGAAGCATTTTGCCAAAAAGTCATATCATTACAATTGGTTGTGCCGTTTTTTAGTCGTTTTCCATTATACAAAACCTCACCCTCCGAGCAAAGTGTTTTACCTCATCTGCTGGGTTACAGTCCACTCGCAGTAAAGGACTAAGGCTTCTCGGTCTGTGCCTTGCAGCTAAGGCAAAAACGCGTTGTGAAATATACGAGATAGGGCGCATGACGCATACATCTCATTCGTCGCTCGTTTGACGCCGCAAGATGGTACCTTGCTGGTGGTCAGAAAAGCACGGAACATCCCCATATTAGAACAAATATAAAATTAGGCGGTAAATTTAGGATTTTTGAATCCAAACGATTCAGGGCAGCGCCTCATCCTCCCGGTCAAAGGACTTGTACTAAATTGCGGTCCCTGAATGGGGACGTGTCAAGTATCTGTGGACTGCTACTTAAAATTTGCAATCACCTTTTCATTGATACAGCTACGTAAAAAATGATTCATACCGGACATCTCATTTGAAGCATAAAATTCTAACATGAGGTTATTGAACTCAAGTTGACGTTTTACCGGGACATTAATAACAGGATACCCCTCCTTGAGCAGTATTCCGTTCATCATAAAACGACCCATTCTTTTATTGACATCCCAAAAAAATTGAGCCCGGGCCATTTTTAAAAATGCTGCAATAGCTCTGTCATAGACTTCTGTAAGACCCTCAATTTCAGATACGGTTTGCAACCATACTTGATCAAGAGTCTCTGGTGAAGGTGGTTCATATCCAGACCCGCTTATTGAAACATGACCAGAACGAAATACTCCCCATTCAAAGGCTTCGTTTTTACCTGCAATCGCGTGAAGTTCAAGGACGACTGGTTTTGCAAAATCAAAACCATCTTCGTCAATCAAATCAAATACCCGCTCCCAAGTATTTGCCTGGTTTATAACCATATTCTGGTCGCTGATTTTATGCCCCCCCACAGTCACACCGTCCAAGATGGTCTGAACTTCAGGCAGTGTCATTGCAACGCCTTCAAGATTTACAGCTTCATAAACAAGGGAAGGGAGTTCACGAAGGGCTAAGTGTTTTGCCATTCGTTTGTTGGGTGTCATTTTCCAATATTTGTCTAAAACAGCCATGTATTCTATCCATATGATTAAATTTTTGACGAATGTCAGTATAAACTTTTTTTATTCTCTGTCAATAATTCCCAAGTCTTCAATATCCCCCCGCCTCATCCTCCCGGTCAAAGGACTTGTACTGAATTGCTTCAAGGATGTGGGATCTTTTAATTTTTTCTTCACCCGCCAGATCGGCAATGGTCCGGGCCAATTTTAAAATGCTTGAATAGGCTCTGGCAGAAAGCTTTAGGGTCTCCATGGCCTGTTTCAAAGTATTTCCGGATTGGGTAGAAAGTCTGCAATGATTTGATATCATATCCTGATTCATGCCGGCATTTGCAAAACAAAGGGGCTGATTGGCGGCATTTTGTCTCAATGTGCTGAACCGCTGGTTCTGAATCTTTCTGGCCCGCTTTACCCGGGTCCGGATTTGGGCCGATGACTCGGATTCACAGGCACCTGACAGATCATCATATGACAGTCTGGGCACTTCCACCTGGATATCCAGCCGGTCCATCAGCGGTCCTGAAATCCTGGCTTTGTACTGCCTGATTTGGGCAGGCGTGCAGATACAGGGCCTGTCCGGGTTGCTCAAATTTCCGCAGGGACACCCCTTTAGTACAGAATAACAACTTTTTGCTGCCCAATGCATATCAATCTAAGTATCAGATTTCACGTAGTATTCCAATCAGTGTTTATAGACCTGATTATCCAACTGAAGTTACTTGCTTAGGTGATTTGATCAGAAAAACCAGGATGGACTTAGGTTGGGAGATTAAAGAATTAGCTAAACTTTTGAACGTTACCGAGGATGCCGCTATCAACTGGGAATATAGAAGAAAGCACCCCCAATTACATTTATTAAAATCGGTTGTTGAATTTCTGAGACCTCACGTTAACGGCTCTATACCGGAAGAAGAATTCTGGGAGCTCTGTTTTCAAAACGACAAATTTTATCCCCAAACCCAGGAAACTTTCGGTGATCAACTCAGAGCAACCAGGATGCAGAACTTTTTGTCTATTACAGAATTGGCATCAAAACTTGGTGTTGACCCGACCTCTGTTGCAAGATGGGAACTATCGGAATCAGAACCATCAATTGAGAATAAGGCCAAACTTATGGATTGGTTTGCCTCCTTTGAAGTGTAAGCTGAGAATTTAAGAATACTTTCTAATCATTCTTTGAATCGGAGTTCTACTTTTAAAGGGAATGTTCAGAATTCTGTGTCACGGTTTCGGTTCCCGGATCTGCCTCAGCGCCAGCGGAAGTAAAAGTCAGGTCCGAGAATGGGCCTTCAATCAGCCACGTCGGAGGAGTTGACTTTTGCTGGAGTGGAGTTCCTGGAACCATCTTTTCCATCTGTAAATAAATCCCTATCAAATTCCCAGCTCTTTATCCAGCCGGCCTTCAAAGAAAATTGCCAACTGGGAAATTGTCAGTGACCAATTTTGAATCGGCATTGTCCATTTTTTACTGGCGTTCTGGATCCCCATGTAAAGCAGCTTTAACAGGCTGTCCTGGTTCGGGAATGATCCCTTTGTTTTGGTCAGTTTTCGAAACTGTCGATGCACAGCCTCAATGGTATTTGTGGTGTATATTATCCGTCGAATCTCTTCTGGATATTTAAAGAAATGACTGAGGCGTTCCCAGTTGTTCCGCCAGGATTTTATCACAATCGGGTATTTGTCATTCCATTTATTTTCCAAGATATCCAGTTCTTCTTCGGCCAGATCCTTATTGACCGCTTTATAAACACGTTTTAGATCTGCCATAAATTCCTTTTTATTTTTGGAACCAACGTATTTCAATGAATTTCGGATCTGGTGGACTACGCAGAGTTGAACTTCTGGAGGGCGTTCAAAATTCTGTGTCAGTTGAATGAAAGCTGATATACTCAGCTAAATAAGGAGAACTGACATGACCGAAGAAAACACCGAATTTGATTTTCAAAAAGCCCTTAAAGGCATCCAGGAAGGTAAACCCTTCACAGGTAAGGGCGGCGTCCTTACATCATTAATCAAAAATCTTGCTGAAGCTGCTCTTGAAGGAGAGTTGGAGTCCCATCTCGGGCAGGAAGTTTCTGCCAACCGCCGTAATGGAAAAAGCAAAAAGACCATTAAATCCCTGGATGATAAATTTGAGCTAAAAACCCCGCGTGACAGGGCCGGAACCTTCTCTCCACAGATCGTCAAAAAACATCAGACAACGCTCAGCGATGAAATTGAAAGAAAGATAATAGCCCTTTACGGCCTGGGCATGAGTTATAATGATATGGCTTCCCATTTACAGGAAATCTATGGACTTGAGATTTCAAATGCCACTCTGAGCACCATTACCGATAAAATCATCCATACCGTCAAAGAATGGCAGGCCAGGCCGTTGGAAAATGTGTACCCAATCGTATGGCTTGATGCCATACATTATAAAGTACGAGAAAACGGAAAGGTCGGCAGCAAGGCCGTTTACACAATTCTTGGGGTGAATATCGAGGGCCGCAAAGAGGTTCTTGGGCTGTACATATCCGAGAATGAGGGTGCGAACTTCTGGCTGCAGGTGTTAACAGACCTTTCAAACCGAGGGGTAAAAGATATCCTGATTGCCTGTGTTGATGGTCTAAAAGGTTTTCCCGAGGCCATTGAGACCATATTCCCGGACACAGAAGTTCAACTCTGCGTAGTCCACCAGATCCGAAATTCATTGAAATACGTTGGTTCCAAAAATAAAAAGGAATTTATGGCAGATCTAAAACGTGTTTATAAAGCGGTCAATAAGGATCTGGCCGAAGAAGAACTGGATATCTTGGAAAATAAATGGAATGACAAATACCCGATTGTGATAAAATCCTGGCGGAACAACTGGGAACGCCTCAGTCATTTCTTTAAATATCCAGAAGAGATTCGACGGATAATATACACCACAAATACCATTGAGGCTGTGCATCGACAGTTTCGAAAACTGACCAAAACAAAGGGATCATTCCCGAACCAGGACAGCCTGTTAAAGCTGCTTTACATGGGGATCCAGAACGCCAGTAAAAAATGGACAATGCCGATTCAAAATTGGTCACTGACAATTTCCCAGTTGGCAATTTTCTTTGAAGGCCGGCTGGATAAAGAGCTGGGAATTTGATAGGGATTTATTTACAGATGGAAAAGATGGTTCCAGGAACTCCACTCCAGCAAAAGTCAACTCCTCCGACGTGGCTGATTGAAGGCCCATTCTCGGACCTGACTTTTACTTCCGCTGGCGCTGAGGCAGATCCGAGAACCGAAACCGTGACACAAAATTCTGAACATTCCCAACAGCAATGATCCTGTTCTGAAAAATAAGGGGATTTAGGATAAATATGACCGAGTTTTATACAGCGACAATGATGCTATCGATTGCCTCATTTGGCTTAGCCATGACTATGACCCCTGGCCCAAACAATGCCATGCTATTGTCCTCAGGACTTACCTTTGGCTACAAACGGACGATACCTCATGCTTTAGGGATTACTTTTGGATTTCCTGTAATGGTTATCTGTGTTGGAATGGGTATCGGAAAGCTATTTGAAAGTTATCCAGTTATATATTCGGCTTTAAAAATCGTTGGAATATCATATTTAGTATGGATGGCTTGGCATATAGCCAATACAAAGGGTTCGCTTGACCCGGCGAATAT
Source organism: Desulfobacter sp. (assembly GCA_028768545.1). NCBI lineage: Bacteria > Pseudomonadati > Thermodesulfobacteriota > Desulfobacteria > Desulfobacterales > Desulfobacteraceae > Desulfobacter > Desulfobacter sp. The sequence continues at coordinate 1,698,482 of CP054838.1, read as the reverse complement.
CAAGGATCGACCATTCACTTTCCTACAAGCCGCATTATTTCAGTGGGTGAATCCAAAAGCATGGATAGCAGCGATAACATCAACATCTGCTTTTATTACAGACCATCAAATCGCAACTATTCAGGTTGTGGTTATTTCATGCATATATTTCTTGTGTGCAATTCTTTCAACCAATTCATGGGCATTGGGTGGCGTAGTGTTGAGGAAATTTATCCAAAATGAAAAGTTAGTGCAGACTTTTAATATCATAATGGCACTCTTAATCGTAGGATCAGTTATCCCTTTCGTATTTGGACACGGCTCAATGTCCAAATTTCAGGGGTAAAAATCAGGAATCTTGGAGATTGCCTGACCTCCCTTGCCAGATCAAGTAGGATTTTTTGCCCACAAATCACAAATGATCAATCGTCCAGTGAAAGAAAGACAGTGTGGTAGGGGTAATGGCAGCAAGATCGGCTACCATGATATTCAGGGGTGGTTGACTGTGATTTTCTGATCAGTTGACCACCATTTGAATCGAAGAGAAAGAGACATTTTGGGGAGGCCTTCTTCACAACTGAGCAGTGCCCATAACCATTCACATCATAACATATGATTACACATCGATTTGGTTTGCTTAAATAATTAATTATTTCTGACCACACCACGTCTAGGGAAACACCTTTACATCGATGAAATGGCTTATGATATTGGGAATGTTCAGAATTCTGTGTCACGGTTTCGGTTCCCGGATCTGCCTCAGCGCCAGCGGAAGTAAAAGTCAGGTCCGAGAATGGGCCTTCAATCAGCCACGTCGGAGGAGTTGACTTTTGCTGGAGTGGAGTTCCTGGAACCATCTTTTCCATCTGTAAATAAATCCATCAAATTCCCAGCTCTTTATCCAGCCGGCCTTCAAAGAAAATTGCCAACTGGGAAATTGTCAGTGACCAATTTTGAATCGGTATTGTCCATTTTTTACTGGCGTTCTGGATCCCCATGTAAAGCAGCTTTAACAGGCTGTCCTGGTTCGGGAATGATCCCTTTGTTTTGGTCAGTTTTCGAAACTGTCGATGCACAGCCTCAATGGTATTTGTGGTGTATATTATCCGTCGAATCTCTTCTGGATATTTAAAGAAATGACTGAGGCGTTCCCAGTTGTTCCGCCAGGATTTTATCACAATCGGGTATTTGTCATTCCATTTATTTTCCAAGATATCCAGTTCTTCTTCGGCCAGATCCTTATTGACCGCTTTATAAACACGTTTTAGATCTGCCATAAATTCCTTTTTATTTTTGGAACCAACGTATTTCAATGAATTTCGGATCTGGTGGACTACGCAGAGTTGAACTTCTGTGTCCGGGAATATGGTCTCAATGGCCTCGGGAAAACCTTTTAGACCATCAACACAGGCAATCAGGATATCTTTTACCCCTCGGTTTGAAAGGTCTGTTAACACCTGCAGCCAGAAGTTCGCACCCTCATTCTCGGATATGTACAGCCCAAGAACCTCTTTGCGGCCCTCGATATTCACCCCAAGAATTGTGTAAACGGCCTTGCTGCCGACCTTTCCGTTTTCTCGTACTTTATAATGTATGGCATCAAGCCATACGATTGGGTACACATTTTCCAACGGCCTGGCCTGCCATTCTTTGACGGTATGGATGATTTTATCGGTAATGGTGCTCAGAGTGGCATTTGAAATCTCAAGTCCATAGATTTCCTGTAAATGGGAAGCCATATCATTATAACTCATGCCCAGGCCGTAAAGGGCTATTATCTTTCTTTCAATTTCATCGCTGAGCGTTGTCTGATGTTTTTTGACGATCTGTGGAGAGAAGGTTCCGGCCCTGTCACGCGGGGTTTTTAGCTCAAATTTATCATCCAGGGATTTAATGGTCTTTTTGCTTTTTCCATTACGGCGGTTGGCAGAAACTTCCTGCCCGAGATGGGACTCCAACTCTCCTTCAAGAGCAGCTTCAGCAAGATTTTTGATTAATGATGTAAGGACGCCGCCCTTACCTGTGAAGGGTTTACCTTCCTGGATGCCTTTAAGGGCTTTTTGAAAATCAAATTCGGTGTTTTCTTCGGTCATGTCAGTTCTCCTTATTTAGCTGAGTATATCAGCTTTCATTCAACTGACACAGAATTTTGAACGCCCTCGGGATAGGTGGCACTGGTCCTGGCCCTGGCCAGGGTTATCCGGCCCTGCTCCAGGGGCTGGCGGAGCACCTCGAGCACGTGCCGTTTAAATTCAGGCAGTTCATCCAGAAACAACACCCCGTTGTGGGCAAGACTGATCTCACCGGGCATGGGGGAGGATCCCCCACCCACAAGGCCGGCATCTGAAATGGAATGATGAGGTGCCCTGAAGGGCCGGGCGCCCATGGGCTGCCCAGGCGCTTTGTTTTTTCCCATGATGGAATAAATCCGGGCAATTTCCATGGCCTCGTCAAAGTCAGGCTCAGGAAGAATAGAGGCAAGCCCTTTGGCCATCATGCTCTTGCCGCTGCCCGGCGGACCGCTCATCAGTATATGATGGCTGCCGGCAGCCGCCACTTCCAAGGCGCGTTTCACATGGTCCTGACCCCGGACTCGGGAAAAATCCACCTCGAAATCATCTGGGCGGCTTGAAATAAATGTCTCAAGATCAGGCGCCATCACAGGAATTTTGGATTTCTGGGATAAAAAATCAACCACCTGGGAAAGATGGGAGACACCAAGGACCTCAATATCTTTGACCAGAGAGACTTCAGCCCCATTTTCCCTGGGCAGGATAATCCCCTTGTACCCATTGTCCCTGGCGGCCAGAGCAAAGGGAAGGGCTGCTGTCACCGGCTTCACCCTGCCGTCCAAGGAAAGTTCGCCTGCCACCAACCAGCCAAGACTCTCCTCGCCTGAAAACAGGCCTGACGCACCGAGGATGCCCAGGGCCACGGGAAGATCCAGGCCGGTTCCCTCTTTTTTGATATCCGCAGGGGCCAGGTTCACCACGACCCGATCCATGGGAAAGGTGTATCCGGCATTCTGGATGGCGGATCTTACCCGTTCTTTACTCTCCCGGACCGACGCCTCTGCAAGCCCCACCATGTTGAAAACCAGAAGCCCCAGGGAAATATCCACCTCCACATCCACCACAATGGCGTCAATGCCCTGAACTGCACAAGAATGCATTTTTGCAATCATGTTTCACCTAACCCAATAAACGGGTTTATGCCTTACCAGAAAGAAATTTTTAGAGAATAAAATTCCTCTTATTTAACAAAAATCAATTCCAAACCAAAGAATTTTCTCAATTGTTTTGCTTTGTATATTAAAATCAGATATATATAGCACAATTTTTGAACAAATATCTGTGAAACAAATCAAATATGACTAATTTTCATAACCAACGCACCATAGCAAGGAATGTAGCCCTGTCCGGCACAGGGGTCCACTCCGGAAAAAAAACCAACCTGACCATCCGGCCGGCCCAGGAAAACCACGGCATAAAATTCAGGCGGGTGGACCTGCCCGGAACCCAGGATATCCCGGCCCTGTTTAAACTGGTGGTCGATACCAGTCTGGCAACTGTTTTAGGAACCAACGGGGCCATTGTATCCACCATTGAACACCTTATGGCCAGTTTTGCAGGCCTGGGCATAGACAATGCTCTGGTTGAGGTGGATGACTATGAAATGCCCATCATGGACGGGTCTGCCAAAGAATTCACCCGGGCCCTGTCCGCTGCAGGCGTCGTGGAGCAGAACCTGCCCAAACATTTTATCATTGTAAAAGCACCCATTCAAGTCACAGAGGGAGACAAATTTGTCCGGGTGCTGCCCGAGCCCTGTTTTAAAATTTCCTGTTCCATTGATTTTGATCATCCCCTTATCGGAAAACAGAGGCTGACCTATGACCGGTCCAAGAATAATTTTGAAAAAGAAATCAGCCACGCCAGGACCTTTGGGTTTATAAAAGACCTTGAGCTCTTAAAAAAATTCAGCCTGGGCAAGGGCGGAAGCCTTGACAATGCCATTGTGATCGATAATGATAAAATCTTAAACAAGGGCGGGTTAAACTATGAAGATGAGTTTGTCCGGCACAAACTTTTGGACAGTCTTGGGGATTTTTCCCTGCTGGGCATGCCCATTCAGGGTCATATCATCACCCACAAGTCCGGACACACCCTGAACCATTTGTTCATCAAAAAGTTTCTGGATAAAAAAGAGGCCTGGGAAACCGGACCGGCAAAACGCTAAGCTGATACAGTGACAATGAAACCAAAGGGTGCTTTAAAAAAATACTATATTCTGCTGTTTTCCGTAATCTGCTTTAATCTGCTGGTGCCGGGAAATATTTTTGCAGATATAAACGCCGTGCTGTCCGGGATCAAACTGGCCAACACCCGGGATGATCTGATCGCCTATTTTAAGGTAAAAAATGCCTTTAAAACAAAAACCATCCAGGCGGTTCAAAACGGAATTCCCACCACCTTTACTTTTTATCTGACCTTGTATAAAACCGCAGGCAACCTGTTTGATAAAAAAATTGCAGATCTAAAAATCAAATCCACCATAAAATACAACTCCCTGAAAGAAGAATACACGGTCTTTCGCCCCTGGAAAGAAGAGACCCCTTTGATGACCAAATCCTTTGACGAGGCAAAGGCCTGGATGACTGAAGTGGACAATCTCAAGGTCATCCCATTAGGCCAGCTGGTCAAGGCAGATAAATATCAAATCCGAATCAAGGCGGAACTGGAAAAGGTCACCCTGCCCCTCTCCCTTCACTATGTCTTCTTTTTTGTCTCTTTCTGGGATTTTGAAACAGACTGGTATGTAATTAATTTTACCTATTAACCCGGCATTTTTTTTATAAACATGCTGCCCACAACCCAGGCCTACCACCCATGAGAGATGAAGCCCCAGACATAGGACAAGAAAAGTCCAAACGTAAAAAGGAAGGAATTCTCATCCTGATCATCCTTTTGGTTGTCAGCGGCCTGACCATTGTGGAAACGCGGATCACCCCTTTTGGAACGGATTTCCCTCTCTCGTCCACTGTTCTCATGTTTATTTTGATCAATATCAACCTGCTTTTATTGCTCAGTCTTTTGCTTCTGGTATTCCGCAACCTTGCCAAGCTCTACTATGAGAAGAAAAACAATATCCTGGGCTCAAAGATAAAGACCCGCCTGACCATTGCCTTTATTGTCCTGGCCCTGTTACCCACCACAGTGCTTTTTTTCTTCTCCATTCAGTTTATTTCCACCTCCATCGCCTTCTGGTTCAATGCACCCGTGGAAAAGACCCTGGACTCATCACTTGCCGTGGGCCAGAAGCTCTATGAATACATTGAAGACAAAAATGCGTTTTTTGCCAAGCGGGCAGCCTTTCAGATTGATTCCCGGGATCTGCTCCGCCCGGAAAACCAGGAAAAACTGACCCGGTATACCCAGGTGATCCAAAGGGCGTTTAACCGGCACGGGGTAGAAGTATATACCCCGGACGCAAAACGGGTGAGTCTCTCTTTGGCCAATGAGCTAGAAACCATGTATTTTGGTCTTTTAACCACCACCGACTTAACCCGTATAGCCCCGGGGCAAACCAGCCATACCGTGTTCCAGGCCATTGAAGAAGGGGAATTTTTAAGAACGGTTTCAGCGGTTCCATTTGGGACAATTCCTGCCAAGGCAAAGGGGTTTATCGTGATCACCACCCTGGTCTCCCCGGATTTGTCAAAAAATCTAAAATCCATTCTCAAAGGGGTGGAAGAATACCAGCAGCTTAAACTGACCAAAAAACCGGCCCAGATTTCATACTATATTGCCCTGTCCATTGTGGCGCTGCTGGTAATATTCTGCGCCATATGGTTTGGATTTCAAATCGCCAAATCCATTACCATCCCCATCATGAAGTTTGCAGAAGGCACCCAGAGAATCATTGAAGGGGACCTTGACTACCAGATTGACTTTAAAACCGACGATGAAATCGGCACCCTGATCAAGAGTTTCAACTCCATGACCCGACAGCTGGCAACCGGAAGAGAGCAGATTGCCCTGTCCGAAAAAATGCTCAAGCAACAGAATGCAGAGCTTGAAAAAAGCCGGCAATACATTGAAATTGTGCTGAAAAACATCTCTGCAGGCGTCATCTCCATAGACAAGGTAGGCATCATCACCACCATCAACAAGGCGGCAGAATCCATGCTTGCGGTCAACAGCCTGGACATTTTGGGCAAAAGTTTTCGGCAAATTTTAAAAGGTGAATACCTGCCCATGGCTGAAAAAATCTATGCCCAGGCAGCCCAGGGGGCCCAGCATATTGAAGTACCGATCTCAGCCTCGGTGGCAGGCACGCCCAAACATTTTTCCCTTCATTACTCCACCCTGAAAGATGATGTCGGCCACAATCTCGGGGCGGTATTGGTCTTTGATGATGTCACGGAACTGGAAAAGGCCCAGCGCATGGTGGCATGGCGGGAGGTGGCCCGGCGCATCGCCCATGAGGTAAAAAATCCTTTAACTCCCATTAAGCTTTCTGCCCAGCGTCTTAAACGCAAATACGGAAAAGAGATCAACGATACCATTTTTACCGGCTGTGCCGACACCATTGTCGAGCATGTGGATTTGATCCGGAACCTGGTCAATCAATTTTCCACCTTTGCCAAGTTCCCGGACACCAATATGGCCGCAGCCCGCATTGACAACATCATCATGGAAACCATTGCCCTGTACAGAGAAGGATTGGAGCAAGTGGACATCCAGACCAATTTCGGGGATAATATCCCGACGTTGAAACTGGACCACCAGCATATGAAACAGGCCTTTATCAACCTTGTTGACAATGCGGTCTATGCCATGAACAAAAACGGCACCATTGTTATTGATTTGTCCTATGAGCCAATTTTAAAAATTGTCCGTGTTGAAATTGCCGATTCAGGAAAAGGCATTTCAGACAAGGAAAAAACAAAACTATTTGAACCTTATTTTTCAACTAAAAAATCAGGTATGGGATTAGGCCTGGCCATTGTAAACTCTATTGTGTCCGACCATAACGGGGTCATCCGGGTTCAGGACAACCAGCCCAAAGGCGCTAAATTCATTATTGAACTGCCGGCCTGACCCGACCCACGGGCCCAAACAAAAAACAAACATGCATTGAAAGGATATCATTATGTACCCGGCTGTTTTAATTGTTGATGATGAAACCACCATCATTGACTCTTTAGAGGGAATTTTATCAGATGACGGATTTGAGGTCATCCATGCCTATAACGGGTATGAGGCCTTGAAAAAAATTGAAACCCATTCCCCGGATATCGTTCTCTTAGACATCTGGATGCCGGGAATGGACGGCATTGATACCTTAAAGGAAATCAAAAAAACAAGTCCCAACCTGCCCGTGGTAATGATCACGGGACATGGGTCCATTGAATCTGCCGTGGATGCCACCAAGTCAGGTGCATTTGATTTCCTTGAAAAGCCCTTGTCCATTGACAAGGTCATGGTTACCATCAACAATGCCTTGAATTTCAGAAAACTTGAAGAAGAAAACATTTACCTGAGAAAAAAGACCATTGAAAAAAACTCCATCACAGGTTCCAGCCCGGCAGTTCAAAAATTGTACGGGGAAATCATGGCAGCCGCCCCCTCTGATGCATCCATACTGATTTCAGGGGAAAACGGAACCGGCAAAGAGATGGTGGCACGGACCATCCACCAGTTTTCCGCCCGACCCGAAGGCCCCTTTATCATCATCAATTGTGCTGCCATCCCCGAAGAACACCTGGATTCAGAACTTTTCGGCCATGAAAAAGGTGCCTTTGACGGGGCCACATCCAAAAACAAGGGCAAATTTGAGCTGGCCTCAGGCGGCACCCTGTTTCTAGATGAAATCGGGGACATGAATATCAATACCCAGGCCAAAATATTAAGGGCCATAGAATCCAAAACCTTCCAGCGCATCGGGTCCAGTCGAACCCTTCAAATGGATGTTAGGCTCATCACCTCTTCCAACAAAGACCTGGAAGCTGAAATCAAAGATAAAAATTTCCGTGAAGATCTTTTTTTCCGTCTCAATGTCATCCCCATCCATGTACCGCCCCTGCGAGAACGCAAGGCAGATATTCCCATGCTGGTGGATATTTTTCTGGACAAGTTGTCTGCCCAGTCCTCATCTGTGAAAAAAACGTTGTCCAAAGATGCTCTATACCTTTTAGGCCAATGCAATTGGCAGGGTAATGTCAGGGAGCTTAAAAATTTAGTGGAGCGGCTCTTTATCATGGTCAAGGGTGAAATAATTGAAAAAGAAGATCTGCCCCAGCCCTACAACCCGGATTTCATCCAGGAAACCCCCAAAGAGAGACGGTGGCTGTTCACCATGGACAACCTGGAAGAGGCAAGAATCGCCTTTGAGCAGGAATTTTTGCGCAAAAAGGTTGAACAGGAAAACGGGGATCTTAAATCTGTTGCCCAGAAAATCAACACCACCATCAAATACATTAAAAAAAGAATCACCTGATCGGCCATGAGAATCATCAGCGGACAAAACCGGGGAAAAAAGCTGATCCAAATCCAGGGCCGGGACATCAGGCCGACTTCGGACCGGGTCAGGGAAGCCTTGTTTAACATCATCGGTCCCGCCATCCGGGGACAGCGGATGCTGGATTTTTTTGCCGGCACAGGCGCATTCGGCCTGGAGGCTTTGAGCAGGGGGGCAGAATCTGCCGTGTTTGTTGATGCAGCGCCCGCCTCCTGCGAGGTCATACAAAAAAACATAGCGCTTTGCAACATGGCATCGTCTGCCACCCTGGTCTGCCATGACCTTGTCAAAAGCCCCCTGCCAGACCTGGCAGAAACCTTTGACTTAATTTTCATGGACCCGCCCTACAACAAAGGATATGGGGAAAAAGTCCTTGGGAAAGAGGGGTTTATAAAACTGCTTGCGCCCGACGGGCTGATCATTGTGGAGCAGTCGTTTAAGGAAAGACTGGCCAATCCATTGAACAGCCTTGACATTTACCGTCAAAAAAAATACTCAAAGACATTTGTTTCCTTTTTGCGAGAAACTGCCTAATGATATAAGGATTGAGTATGATAGACAAAAAAATTGCCATCTACCCCGGTTCCTTTGACCCCCTGACAAACGGTCACCTTGATGTCATCAAACGCGCCCAGGATATATTTGACCTTGTGATTGTGGCAGTGCTTCATAATCCATCCAAAAAGGCCTTGTTTTCCCCGGAAGAGCGGGTAACCATGATCCAGAAAAGCCTTAACGGAAATAAACAGATTGAGGTGGATACCTTTGACGGCCTTTTGGTGGAATATGCCCGGATGAAAAAAGCCGTGGCAATCATCCGGGGCATGAGGGCCATTTCCGATTTTGAAAACGAATTCCAGATGGCATTGATGAACAGAAAGCTGAACAAAGATGTTCAGTCCGTCTTTCTCATGACCGGTCTGCGCTGGATATTTACCTCTTCTTCCATTATCAAGGAAGCAGCAAGATTCGGAGGAGACATCTCTGACATGGTGCCCGAACCGGTTAAACTTAAACTCATGGAAAAATTTCCAAAACTTAACCCTTAACCCCTGTTAGGAGCCCCATGGATCTTTGGCAGCTTCACATATTTGTTTCTGTGGTTGAAAAAAAGAGCTTTTCAAAGGCCTCTGAAGTCATCAATCTGTCCCAGCCCACCGTATCCACCCATATCAAAGAGCTGGAAGAACATTTCCAGTGCCGGCTTTTAGACCGGCTGGGCAAAATCACAGAACCCACCCGGGCAGGCCTCATCCTCTATGATTATGCCAAAAAACTGCTGGCCCTGAGAGAGGAGACCCAGACGGCCATGCTGGATTTTTTAGGCCATACCAAAGGCAGACTCATCATGGGCGGCTCCAGCATACCGGCCGGGTATCTTTTCCCCAGGATTCTGGGCGATTTTAAACAGGCCTATCCGGATGTGACCATATCCCTTCTGCCCGGAGACACCAGCCAAATCATCCGGGCAGTCAAGCAAGGAGAGCTGGAACTCGGGGTGGTCGGGGCCAAAACAGATGATCCCGTCATTGAACAGGAAAAACTGGTTCAAGATGAGATGAAACTCATTGTTCCGGCCGGCCATGAATGGGCCGGCCGAAAAAGTATTCCCTGCGATCTTCTTTTCTCCCAGCCCTTTATTGCAAGGGAAGGGGGATCGGGTACCTGGAAATCCATCCTTAAAAGTATGGACAATGCAGGCTTTAACTCGGGGAATCTTGTGCCCAACGTCACCATGGGCAACTCCATTTCCGTGATCCAGGGAATTATCAACCGTGTGGGCATCTCCATTCTCTCCACCATTGCCGTGGCGGAAGAACTTCGCACCAAGCGTCTTTTTGCCCTGAAAGTGGAAGGGCTGGACCTGACCCGTTATTTTTATCTGACCCTGTCCAAAAAACGGAGCCGCTCTCCCATCTGCAAAAAATTTATCGACTTTACCCGGAAAACCATTGGATCTTAATTCTGCCAAGCCGGTCCTACCCCAATAAAAAAACAGAACAGATTCGGCTCGCAACCACCCAAAGGGATCCCATGCAAAAGTCATGACTGTCTATCCACAGGTTATCGCTTTGGCCTGAAAAAATAGTGTTGCACATATCAGAATAATTTTGCCCTTCTAAACATAACATGCAAGCGCTTAAATTATAATCCGGATTTTTCAGGCCCCCCTGAAAAATGTACATTTCCTATTTTTCAAAAAGGTCTTTTTCATCTGAATCAATCATTTTTTGGCAATTTGGGCATTCCATTTTCAGGGTTCTGACATTTCCTTTCATCAATGACATTTGACAATGGGGGCAAAAATATAATTTTAATTCCAAATGCCTCTGTTTTGGTTCTATTTTTTTGGGTTTCAAATCAATATGTCCTTTTCTGTCGTCAATTTATCACGATCAATCTTGACTGGGAGATCCTAATTTTCCAGTTAAACCTTGAATATTTATTTCAAACCTCATTTTCTTATTCCCAATTCCTTTAATTCTTTTTCCAGATGATGCAGTTGTTCAATATCCGTTGCAAGGATGATCATCCCCACATAAGTGGAACCATTGAACCGTGCATTATTTTCGACAGGATAGGTGCCGTTCTTTGTTATAATATAATCAATGCCGACGACGCCTGTGTATCCCGAGCGGGCCATATGAGTTACAATTTTCATGGACGCTTGCAAAATAGAATCACGAACAGCAGGGGAATAGGGTTCTCCTTTGAGCGTACCAATATATACCATACCCCTCTCGCAGATCTGTTCCCGAATACCCATGTGGTGAACATTTCCGCTCCTGTCTATGATCCATTGATCGTTGGGAGAAGAAATTACATTCAAAAAAGGCTCTATAATAAATTTTTTTTCCCCGGTGTCGGCTATCTGCCGGTATAATTCAGGAAGATCATTACCCGAAGTTTTGTATAAAGACATACCGGCTTCCCCCACAATTACCCTATGGGTTGTTGACAGATGACGGTGAACGATTTTTTCAAACTGAAAATAATTTTCGTTTCTTTCCGGAACGACCTCAAAGGAGTTGCCCTCTATGGTTGAAATCCCCAATTGTCGGCAGATGCGTTTAAAGCACACTTTATCATTGTAGGTTCGGGTCAAAGATTTTGGAGAACCGAAAAGCTTTGCCCCAAGTATGTCTGCTGCGGCTTTTTCCATTTGTCCGGAGAACCAAGGCACATAAACAGGGTCTTTTCCGAGGGTTGAAATCACCTCCAATATGGGATCTGGATTTTTAACGATCATTTCGGAAAGGGTCATTTCATCTGACTGAACACCGTACTCAACGAGCCTATCTGTTCCAAGGCCATTGGCCTGCAGCCAATCTCGATAATCCCTGTCAAATTCTGTGCGTAAAACAACCAGATCCCCCTGCCCTGCAACGGCAAGGGCCCGGTTGCATCTTGACAAAATCGACCCGTCCCGTTTGGAAAATTGTGAAAAATTATCCACCCCGAAAATCAGCAGTTCATTGTCAGACTGTTAAATGGACGAACGGAAGGAAGTGCCGGTATTCAGGGGCGGCTTCGTCAGGACCGAGTCCATATGATCCCCCCGTAAATAAGTGTTAATCCAACAGTATATGCCATGAGAACATAAAACCATTTTCCTGCGAATTTGGGTGTGCGGATCGACGCCAGGTTCAAGGCGGCCATGACCAGGAATAAGGCATAAATGATGCCTGAAAAAACCCCGGGGTCGAAGATGCCTTCAAACAGAAAAACAAAGGCAAAAATAATGACATTATTATCAAGGGCAAGCCCCAGGTATGTTGCCCCGTCGACAAGACCGAACACATTGAAATAGCTCAACCGAATAGCCGCAGCCCCAACGATGACAAAGGCACCCGGAAGAAACCATGGGCTGAAATTTCCATAACTCAAAAGAAAAACAGCCGGACAGATACCAAAGCTGACCATATCAATCAAAGAATCCAACTGCCCTCCGAATTCCTTTTGTTTATCAGTCCGATTCTTCATGTTCCGGGCAATGATTCCGTCTGCCCAGTCAAATAAAACCGCCCATATCATACCGATGATTGCGGCTTGAAAGTTCTGTAAAATTGTATAATAAACGCCCATAAGTGCACATAAGAGTCCTGTCAGAGAACAGATATTGGGAAGATCTTTGGCAAAAAAAAGCATTCCAGCCTGGTGTCTGTGTTTTTTATATATATTCATTATGGGCTCTTTATAATTCTTTATAACCAAGGATGGAAACCAGAGCATCCACTAGGTTGGAATTTTCTTTGTTTGTCCGGGCGGCAATGCGGATAAACCGGTCCGCTTGCTGCATGGTCTTCCCGGAACAATGCTTAATGTACATGTTATGATCAATGAATAACCTTTGGGTGACCTCGGGACCGGCAGGGCCGCCATCGGGCAGGCGGCAAAAAATAAAATTGGCATCCGGGGGGTAAATGGTTCCTCCCGGCAGCCGTCTCAGATCTTCATAAAGCTTTGACCGGTCTTGTTTAACCCGTTCACAGCTTTTGATAAAATCTTCCCTGAAATCCGGCAAAATTCTTAGGAATTCTTCGGCAAACCCGTTGATGTTCCAGATGTGGACACCCTGGCGGACGGCTCGGGCAAATTTTAGGTCAGCCGTTAAAAGGTATCCGATGCGAAGACCGCAGATTCCGTATGCTTTACTCATGCTTTTAAAAACAGCGATATTGGAATACCGTTTAATTTCAGGCTCCATGGTTAACAGATCTGTATCCGGTACAAAATCAATAAAGGATTCATCTATAATTAACCGGCAATTATGCCGGCCTAATTTTTTGGCCAGGAATATCAGATCCAACTTTGGTACAGCCATTGAAGTGGGGTTGTTCGGTGAGACCACCACTGCAATATCCGCTTTTTCCAGAATGGCATGGTCTGCAAATTTTTCCACATCCAGTTGAAAGGAAGGAAATTCAAGGGGGAATTGGATGACACATCCCTTGGGTGCGGCATTGGCATATTCATTAAAGGAAGGTACGGGAACAATGAGTTTTCGGGCAAGTTGCCCGGAAACAATTTTGATGAGCTCTGCGGCACCATTGCCCACAACGATATGCTCAGGCTTTTGATTAATAATTCTTCCCACAAGTGAGGCAAGGACATCCTGGGCAACGGGATAATTCAACACAAGATCATGGATATTATGTTTAAAGCAATTAAATACCTCTTCCGGTGGAAAATAAAGATTATACAGGTATGCATGATCTATGAAATCGTGCCGGTAATATCCGCCATGCTGTCTTGAAATATACTCATATTTTTCAGCTTGATTATGATATTCACGCAATGACATTATTCTGTCCTTTCAACACCCAATCAGAGTCAGACAAAGGGCCAAACGAATGCTCAGAACGGTTTTGATTAAGGTCATACGAGGGACGTTTTGCAATGAATTTTGAAGGGAACAATTGTTCGGCCGATGCAAGATCTTCTAAGGTGTCTATTTCATACCAGGGCTTGCCGTCAAAGGATACGGCTTTGAGGGACAATCTTTTTTGAGCCACCATTTCACGAAATATAACCTCATAATAGTCATTGACTCTCCCGGCGTGAATATACTCATTTAAGAGATCAACAACCTGGTACCATGAAGAAAGGGAAAAGCTGTAAATGTTGACGGTTTTATACTTTGTCCGGGTTGGCGACCGTGAGGTATCACGATGAAAGGCGTCAACACGATGGGATTGATTTATCGTGACAGTGGAGCCGTTCAACCAGGGTTTTATCCCTGCAACGGCTATCCTGTCGGGATAAAGCATCTCTGTCAACAAAGAGGGGTCAAAAACAAGATCGCTTTCAATCAGCAGAAACGGCTCGCTTATAAAGTTTCTGGCCATCCACAAGGAGTAAATATTATTGGTGGTTTTATACCGGGGGCTGAAAACATATTCAATGACAAGGTTGCCTGCCCTGTCCTCCAAAAAATTGCGGATGCAGTCTTCCAGGTGTCCTGTTACCACAACAAGGCGTTTGAAACCATGATGATTCAGGCTGGCTATCAATCGGTCCAATATGCAGGTTTCGTTTACCATTGTAAGGCATTTAGGCGCCTTTTGCGTCAGAGGGAGCAGACGTGATCCCGTGCCGGCCGCAAGCAGCAGGGCTGTTGTAATACGGTTATTGTGATAATACGATTTAGTTTTTATCATAGATCTCCTTTTGATTAGAAATTTGAGGGGCCGTTATCATTGTGAGCCAACGGCAGCCGGCAAACCAATACCCATTATTGGTAAGGTCATACAGGGATTTCGGGATCTCCTGAATTCTGTAATTTGCTGTATATTTGTCAGAAAAAAACAACAGGTGAAAAAGATACAAACCAACAGGATATCGATTCTTATCAAACGTCTTTAATTCTTATGGCCTCCACGGCTTCCATTCCCTGGGTCCGGCTGACGGTATAAATTCTTATTTCCGGAGGTTTGCGTAAAAGTGTTTTGGTGCCCAGCAATACTTTGAATCGAAATGTCTTTATGTGGTAATCCAGGTCTTCACGGGTCTCCCATTCTTCGAATAGGCAAAAACTGTTCTTATCCTTGATATCACAATAAACCTTATAACTTTTGCAACCCTGTTCTTTGCCCACGGGTTTGATCAGGGAAAAGAGGGTCTGCATAACTTCCAGTTGTTTTTCCGGCAGTACGTCTAAAATAATTCGAACAGCGATCATTGAGATCACCTCGTATAAAATTTAGCTAAGGATTTAATCGTCCACAATTTCAAGGAAAACCCGTTTGTTCAACTTTGCTGAGACCGCACTTAATATGGTCCGCAGCGCATCAGCTGTCCGGCCCTGCTTGCCGATCACTTTACCCATGTCGGGTTTATAAACTTTCAGTGCCAGTATAGAGGTGTGCATTCCGCCGACTTCGGTGACACTGACAGAATCGGGTTCATCAACCAGCGCCATGGCCATGGTTTCGATAAGCTCTTTCATTTCAACGTTTCCACCGATCCTTTCATGTGCCGGTCATTTAAATTTAAAATTTATTTGCTTTTTTTTTGTTTCCGTTTTTCCTTGAGTGTGAGTTTGCTTTTTTTTTGAACTTCACGTTTGCCCTTGTCCCTTTTTCCCTTGTCAGCCATTATCTTCCCTTTTTCGTTTTAGATTTAAGCCTCATTAGCCTGGTCATATATGGCCCCATAAACGGGTATCCTATTTTTATGTGAAATAACGGCTCATCTTGATTTCAGTCTGCGATCTTCAATATAGATTACAGGGCTGCTGGTTGTTTCCACAAAATGTTCCTGCACGTTGAGAAGCTGTGTTACCGTAATGAATTGATTTGCAGGGTGGATAAATACAATGCCTGGTTTACCCGGATTAAAGAAAATTATTTGTTTTTGGGGCAGATAACCTTCCATTTATGCCTCCATCTTTATTGCCAGGAATAACACAATGTTCTCACCCATCGTCTATTAACTATAGCAATCATGATGCCAATGTTGCCACAAAATCGAAGTTTCATTTAAACACTTGATTTATATATATAAAATTTCAAATCAGCTGAATACGTTCACCCTTACCAGAAGACAAAGAGGTCATACTTGTGCAATAGGTCATATATAGCCCCGTGTTTCATGGACTATACAGTGGGGTAGAAAGGGAAAGGCAGGCCTTGGAGGAGAGCCCCCTCTCATCCGAATGGAGAGAAAACGATTAGGATTTAATGATACCAAGCTTGCGCATTCGGGCGCGCAGGGTACTTCGATTCAGACCCAGAATTTGGGCAGCACTATTTTTCCCACTGACTTTCCAGCGGGTCTGGTTGAGTACCCGAATAATATAATCCCGTTCGACAACATCCAAGGTCTTTGAGGTTTTCCCTAATCGTTTACAAGGTTTGACAAGGTCATCGGCCAGGCGAAGCTTCGATCCAGACGAATTTATAACGGCGCGTTCAAGAACATTTTCCAACTCCCGGATATTTCCCGGCCAATGATATTTTTTTAACGCATTCATCACGTTTTGGGGAATCATTTCAATTATTTTTCCAAGTCTTCTGGAAATTTTTTTGACATAAAAATCAGCCAGAAGGGGAATATCTTCTATCCGTTCCCTAAGGGGTGGCATTGTGATGGGAAATACATTCAGCCGGTACCATAGATCATCCCTGAACCGTCCCTTTTGGGTTTCTTTTTCCAGATTCCGGTTCGTTGCGGCAATAATCCGGGTGTCCACTTTAATGGTTTTCGAATTTCCCAGTCGTTCAAATTCGCCATCCTGGATCACACGAAGCAGTTTGGATTGCAATTCCAAAGGAAGTTCTCCGATTTCATCCAGAAAAAGAGTGGCCCCATTGGCAATTTCAAATCGTCCAAGTTGCAAGGCGTTGGCGCCGGTGAAAGCACCTTTTTCATGACCGAACAATTCACTTTCGATCAGGCTTGAGGGCAGTGCCGCACAATTGACTTTTACCAAGGCTTTGTTTTTCCGATTACTATAGCCGTGAATGGCCCGGGCAACAAGCTCCTTACCGGTTCCGGTTTCACCGAGAATCAGTACAATGGTGTTGCTGTTGGCAATCTGTTCAATTTTATAAAGCACATATTTGAGCCCGTCGCTTTGCCCGATAATATTTTCATGATCGTGATCGAGTTTGATTTCCTCTTTCAGGTATGCCCGTTCTTCTTCCAGCTGATTTTTCAATTTACGAATTTCCAAGACTGCGGATTCGGCAACCTGTTTTCTTTGTTCAGCCGTTTGGTTTGCCCGAACAAGTTCGGCTGTTCGGGTTTCAACGATATCCTCAAGGTTCCTTTTGTAATGCTCTCTTTCAGTTACATCCTCTATGGCCAGAAGAATTAAGTCACCGGGGTCTGTTTGGCCATGGATTCTTCGGGCATTCAGATGCATGATTTTGGACCCAATGGTTTCAAAATCATGGAAGACCTCAAAATCATTGAATACGCTGTTTTGAGGCAAAATATCCTCGAGTAATTCTCTGAGTTTGGGAATATTCCACTGCCCGTTGCCCAGATCGTAGATCAGTACCCCTTCGGTTTCGGAAGGTGTGACACAAAAAGATTGGTAAAAAGATTGGTTGGCACTGACAACCTTCAAATCCGGATCAAGTAAGACAAGCGGTTCCCGGACCGAGCCTAGAATATTGTTAAATATGTTTAAAAAAGTGTCCTGCATTTTTATAGCCCTCTGTAGCAATATTTCTATAGGATAGATAGGTCCTGCTCTTTTGTCAAAACATGTATGAATTCGTGTAAAAAATAGACGATGTCAAACTTTTGTACCCAGGAGTTAGAGTTTTGTTAAGCATTGACAATACACCATTTAAAGATCAGACTTCACCCACGGTTTGAATCTATTTTTATTGCAAAAAGGAGTCAATCATGAATGTCCTGCATATTTCGGATCTGCATTTTGGTCCTCGCCACTGGGATGGAAACGATAAGATTCTTTTGAAAAAACTTAATTCATTTAAGGCTGATATTGTAATTAATACCGGAGACAATACAACCGATGGCTTAGAGGATGAGTATGCCAAAGCAGGCCTGTTTTTAAAAAAAATCAAATGTAAAAATGTAATTTCCATTATCGGAAATCATGACAAGAGAAATATGCGCTCCCATGAACTGTTCCGAAAGTACATCTATAAACCGGAGATCATTTATATTCCTGAGATGGTACCGTCAAAAAAGAAACATCTCTTTTTAGACCGGGACATAACCAAAGTTCGCGATAATTTTACGGATATAAATTATGTGAAGCTCATTTCGTTAAAAAACAAGAGCATTCTGGTTATCAGCATAGACACCAATGAGCTATACAGCGATCAAGGGTACGTTGAAGAAGAAGTTTTAAAGGCCGTCTCAAAGGAAATCCATCAATCGGAATATGATCTGCCGATTTTGCTGACCCACTACTCTGTTTTAGGCACTGATGATTGTCCCCTGAAAAAGGGAATGTTCAGAATTCTGTGTCACGGTTTCGGTTCCCGGATCTGCCTCAGCGCCAGCGGAAGTAAAAGTCAGGTCCGAGAATGGGCCTTCAATCAGCCACGTCGGAGGAGTTGACTTTTGCTGGAGTGGAGTTCCTGGAACCATCTTTTCCATCTGTAAATAAATCCCTATCAAATTCCCAGCTCTTTATCCAGCCGGCCTTCAAAGAAAATTGCCAACTGGGAAATTGTCAGTGACCAATTTTGAATCGGCATTGTCCATTTTTTACTGGCGTTCTGGATCCCCATGTAAAGCAGCTTTAACAGGCTGTCCTGGTTCGGGAATGATCCCTTTGTTTTGGTCAGTTTTCGAAACTGTCGATGCACAGCCTCAATGGTATTTGTGGTGTATATTATCCGTCGAATCTCTTCTGGATATTTAAAGAAATGACTGAGGCGTTCCCAGTTGTTCCGCCAGGATTTTATCACAATCGGGTATTTGTCATTCCATTTATTTTCCAAGATATCCAGTTCTTCTTCGGCCAGATCCTTATTGACCGCTTTATAAACACGTTTTAGATCTGCCATAAATTCCTTTTTATTTTTGGAACCAACGTATTTCAATGAATTTCGGATCTGGTGGACTACGCAGAGTTGAACTTCTGTGTCCGGGAATATGGTCTCAATGGCCTCGGGAAAACCTTTTAGACCATCAACACAGGCAATCAGGATATCTTTTACCCCTCGGTTTGAAAGGTCTGTTAACACCTGCAGCCAGAAGTTCGCACCCTCATTCTCGGATATGTACAGCCCAAGAACCTCTTTGCGGCCCTCGATATTCACCCCAAGAATTGTGTAAACGGCTTTGCTGGCGACCTTTCCGTTTTCTCGTACTTTATAATGTATGGCATCAAGCCATATGATTGGGTACACATTTTCCAACGGCCTGGCCTGCCATTCTTTGACGGTATAGATGATTTTATCGGTAATGGTGCTCAGAGTGGCATTTGAAATCTCAAGTCCATAGATTTCCTGTAAATGGGAAGCCATATCATTATAACTCATGCCCAGGCCGTAAAGGGCTATTATCTTTCTTTCAATTTCATCGCTGAGCGTTGTCTGATGTTTTTTGACGATCTGTGGAGAGAAGGTTCCGGCCCTGTCACGCGGGGTTTTTAGCTCAAATTTACCATCCAGGGATTTAATGGTCTTTTTGCTTTTTCCATTACGGCGGTTGGCAGAAACTTCCTGCCCGAGATGGGACTCCAACTCTCCTTCAAGAGCAGCTTCAGCAAGATTTTTGATTAATGATGTAAGGACGCCGCCCTTACCTGTGAAGGGTTTACCTTCCTGGATGCCTTTAAGGGCTTTTTGAAAATCAAATTCGGTGTTTTCTTCGGTCATGTCAGTTCTCCTTATTTAGCTGAGTATATCAGCTTTCATTCAACTGACACAGAATTTTGAACGCCCTCTTGAAAAATTCATCCATCCTGATTGACTTTGTGCATCAACACAAAATAGAGAATGTTTTTTGTGGCCATACCCATGAGATGGAACTGATGAAAACCACGGATCTTTATCATGGGCATTCATTTACCCAGTTCATGTGCGGGACCCTGTCTTCCTGCAATCATCCCAATGACGACAACATGTTTTTGTATTATTCCAATTTAGGCTGCAAGGATATGCATCTGTACCTGATAAGGATTTTTCTGGAAAACGGCAACGTCTCATTCAGAGAAGAGATGGTTTTTTAAAAATTTCTGAACATATTTTTTAATTCCGGAAAACAAATAAAACAGTTGACTAAACCACGGTTACGCTTGTTGCAGAAGGTCCTTTTTGTCCTTCTTTTATATCGAAAGAAACACGATCCCCCTCATTGAGGTGTTGTATTGATGCCTGAGTGATGCACAAATACATCTTCTCCACCGTCTTTTTGTTCAATAAATCCAAAACCTTTTGAGTCGTTAAACCATTTTACGATACCGTTAGCCATGTTGGCAATCTCCTGATAAAAAACAAAAGAACTATCTTCTAACTTGGGGCAAATCACTTTTGAGATTTAGAATATACGCCTTAGCTAGGAATAAACAATTGTAGGTCACCTATGTCTGCACAATTTTTAATAAAAAAACAGTAAGCCGAATAAATGACAAGGACTATTTGAGGATTTCAACGTATATGCAAAATTAATATATAAGTCAGGTATCCACCACACTCGTAAGATTGATACGCCAGGCCTGAAATGGTCTCCCAAAGGACCCAGGAGTCAAAGTCCATGGACAGGGTTTCGACAGGCACAGACCGACCAATGTAACACGCCAAACAATCTAAATTTTTTTTTTGCAGGTAATCTCAGACAATGAATGCAACAACAACGCATCACCCAACCGATCACAGATCAATGCTTAGTTTCCCCGTAACTTTCTTCCCAGCACTTAAAGGCGAACGCTTACAACAGCAGGATTGCCGCAAAAAGCGTTCACCGTAACATCTTACCAACAAAGAAAATAGGGCCTTCATGGTTTTCCCGAAGAAAAACCGTTTGTGGCATCACCTTAAAATTCTGCAAGGTGGGGCATAAATCAATCTGCCACAAAAAGATTCAAGGTATCAATATATTCAGAATCTTCTTCATCAATAATGCGGACCAGTTCCTTGTGTATCCTTTTTTTAAGCTCCTGGAAAATTCCCCGTTTTTTGGCAAAGGTGGCGGCAAAGGCCAGGGATTCTTCCATCAGCGCCTCCTGGTTTTCACAGGCATGGACAATCACATTGGAGGCTTCTAAATCATCGGCTCCCATGCGCTGGCCTGACAAAAGCATCTGGTTGAACCTGTATTCGGGGATGGCCTTGCGCACAAACCCGATCATACCGGGCAGAAAGGGGATGGAGACATCCACCTCAGGGAAACAGAAAAATCCTCTGTCTTTTTTCATGAACCGAAAATCACAGGCACAGGACAGGATGGCCCCATTGCCAAAGGCATGACCGTTGATGGCGGCAATCACAGGCACGGGAAAAAGCAGCAGACGTTTAAAGATGGTGTTCATACCGTTCATGAAAGAGATCACCGCCTCATTTTCTTTTGCGGCCAGTTTTCCCCCGATCCACTCCACATCAATGCCCTGGGAAAAATTTTTTTCATCTGTTGAGGTCAGCACCACGGCATTCACATCAAGATCTTCAAGAACCTCGTCCAGACAATGATTCATCTCCTGGGCAAAGGTCTGGTTCATCAGGTTGGGGCCGTTGCACATTTCCACGATTGCGATCTTATTTTCTTTTCTCCATTCAATGACTGCCATATGCTGCTCCTAAAGTTAAATTTACATTCGTACAAATTAACATTGTTATCGGACGATAAATCAATTCCATGCAGATTTCAAGGGGCTAAAACTTCATTGACAACCTTATCGTTTTCTGACAAGCTCCGCTTTATTATAGATACTCTGGTATCATTTGATTTAAATCACCTTGCCAAGGAAGACACCATGATTTTAGGATTAGATGTCGGCGGCACACACACGGATGCTGTTCTCCTCAGCAGCGCAGGGATTCAAGAGCGCGTAAAAGTACCCACTGATCCTGACAACCTTTTCAAGACCGTCCTCACAGGCTTTTCCAAACTTTTGGAAAACACAAATCCCAACCAGATCGAACGGGTGGTCATTTCCACCACCCTGACCACCAATGCCATTGTACAGCAGACCATGGCACCGGTGGGAATGATCGTATCGGCAGGCCCTGGGATTAATCCTGAATTTTTCAAAACCAAAGGCCCGTATTATTGCGTGGGAGGCTCTATCAACCACCGGGGAAGGGAAAAGGCCCGGGTCAATGAGATGGAGATCAAGGACATTGCGCAAAAACTGAAAAAAGCCGGCATTGAATATGTGGGTGTGGTCAGTAAATTTTGTACCCGAAATCCCTCCCATGAAATACTGATCAAACGCATTCTCAATAAGCATTTCAAAAAAATATTTCTAGGCCACCATGTCTCAGGAAATCTGAATTTCCCAAGACGGATTGCCACGACCCATCTGAATGCTGCGGTTTTTTCACTTCACAAAAACTTTTTTGAGGCTGTGGAAAAGTCCCTTGAAGAAAAAGGGCTGGTCGTGCCCATACAGATTCTAAAGGCAGACGGGGGGACCATGACCCTGGCCTCGTCCATGGAATTTCCGGCCCAAACCGTTTTATCCGGGCCTGCCTCCAGTATCCTGGGCGCCATTCCCCATGCCCCGGCAAGCCAGGATGCCATTGTTCTGGACATTGGCGGCACCACCACAGACATTGCCTTTTTGGTAGACAAAACCCCCCTGCTCGAACCTGTGGGTATCCGGAGGGGCCATTACAAAAGCCTGATCCGCTCTTTGAGGACAAATTCCAAAGGGATCGGCGGAGACTCTGCCCTGCGGGTGGATCAGGGGAAACTCACCATCGGGCCGGACCGGATCGGGCCTGCCATGGCTTTTGGCGGTACCAGCCCGACGCCCACAGACGCCCTGGTGGTCTTGGGGCTGATGGATCAGGGGGATATGGAAAAGGCAAGAGAGGGGATTCATGAAATCGCAGATGAATTATCCATGTCAGACACCCAGGCAGCAGATCATATCTTCCGCTCCTGCTGCAACATCATCCTAAAAAAAACCTTTGAAATGATTGACCAGCTCAATTCAAAACCCGTGTATACGGTACACGACTTTTTAGAAGGGTATAAACTCAGTCCCCGGAAAATTCTTCTGCTTGGCGGCCCTGCCCGGTTCTTTGCAGACAAAATCCAGGACATGTACAAAATTGAAACCATGGCCGTCCCTGAATCTTCCGTGGCCAACGCCATTGGTGCTGCCCTGGCCCGGACCACCTGTGAAGTTTCCTTGAATGCAGATACGGAACAGGGCATTGTCACGGCCCATGAAGAAGATTTTGCAGAGCCTATTTCAAAGACCTATTCAGAAGATGATCTCATTGAAACCGCCTATACCCTGTTAAGGGAAAAGGCGGAAAACTCAGGCGCGGATCCGGAGAACCTTGAAGATGTTGAGGTGGTTGAATTCCAGGAGTTCAACATTGTCAGAAATTTTTCTCCCCGGGGGAAAATTTTTCGAACCAAAATTCAGCTGAAACCGGGCCTGATCAAAGGCTATGAATCCGTGATCAGCCCCAATCCCCCAAGCGAGCATTAAGGAAGAGGACACCATGTTAAAAGCTTCTCATAAAACCGGGCTTGTTTTTTTCCCTGCATTTGACTGGGCCATTGACCCCACCCATCCGGAACGGGAAGAAAGACTGCTCTATACCCAGGACCAGGTGACAGAAGAAGGCATTTTCGACATTGAAGGCATTGTGGAGTACAAACCCGACCTGGTCACCAAGGAAGATATTCGGCGTACCCATTTTTGCGTGCCCGATGAAAAGACCATCACCACGGAATCCCATCTCATCTCGGCCGGCGGGGCCATGGCCATTGCCAATGCGGTCATGAAAGGGGAAGTCAAGAACGGATTTGCCCTGGTCCGGCCGCCCGGTCACCATTCCATGAGGGTATCCCATGGGGGACGTGGATTCTGCCACATCAATATGGAGGCCGTGATGGTGGAATATATCCGGTCACAATACGGGGTTAAAAAAATTGCCATCATTGATACGGACTGCCACCATGGAGACGGAACCAATGATATTTTCTGGCATGATCCGGATGTGCTCTTTATTTCACTTCACCAGGACGGCAGGACCATGTATCCGGGCACAGGATTCCCCGGAGAACTGGGAGGACCCAATGCCAAGGGGTCGAACCTGAACATCCCGCTGCCCCCGGGCACTTCCACCAAGGGCTATCTTTACGTGATCAAACATTGCGTGCTGCCCATATTAGAAGAGTTCAAACCTGATATCGTGGTCAATTCCGCAGGACAGGACAACCACTATACCGATCCATTGACCAATATGAATTTTTCGGCCCAGGGCTATGCAAAACTCACCTCAATGCTCAAACCGGACATTGCCGTTCTTGAGGGAGGCTATGCCATTGAAGGGGCCCTGCCCTACGTTAACCTCGGCATCATCCTGGCCATGGCAGGCTTGGATTATTCAGGGGTGATCGAACCGGACTATAATCCAGAACAGCTCAAGCAGTCCGTGTCCATTACAGATAAAATTAAAAAGACCACGGACCAGATCAATGGGTTCTGGGCGGCAAGGGAAAAGATGAGACAAGAGGCCGGCACCGTAGGTGAGATCCTGGTGAGGCACCGGGAGGTCTTTTATGACACCGACAATATTTTTGAACGCCAAAAGGAAAAAATAAGGGTGTGCAGGGATTGCGGCGGCAGTTTTGAGGTGGATTCCAAAGCCACCCCTGGAAACCACATTTTAGGGGTCCATATTCCCATCAATGCCTGCCCTGCCTGCAAAGAACAGGCGTATCAATTCTATGACCAGGCAGACAAAACCAAATATCAGCATATTTATCTCCAGGACCGGCCCAAAGACAGTTATGAAATCAAGCAATAAGTTTCAAGGCTGACCCCATGGATTCAGCATCCCGGCTGAAAAATCTCAAACAAAGATCCCTTGTCATTCACCATACAAGGGATTTTTTCAGGTCCAGAGGATACCTGGAAGTGGAGACCCCTATCATGGGGCCTGCAATCATACCAGAGGCCCACATTGACCCGGTAAGGGCTGAAAACGATTTTCTCCAGGCATCTCCCGAACTCTGCATGAAACGCCTATTGTCCATGGGTGCGGACAAGATCTTCCAGATCTGTAAATGCTTTAGAAAAAAAGAACGGGGAAATCGCCACCTGCCTGAACTCACCATGCTGGAATGGTATGGTAAACACCAGACCTATTCAGACCTCATGGACCAGTGCCAGGATCTGCTCCGTACACTGGCAGTGGGCCTTGGCCGGAAAAACGATTTGGTCTTCCAGGGAAACACCATCAATTTAACCCCGCCCTTTGACCGAATCTCCGTGGCCCAGGCCTTTAAAACCTTTGCCAATACATCTGCTGAAATTGCCCTTGAACAGGGAAAGTTTGAAGAAATCCTGACTGAAAAAATTGAGCCCCACCTGGGCAATGAACGGCCCTGTTTTTTATATGACTATCCCTCTTGCCTGGCCTCTCTGGCAAGGCTTGACCCAGAAAACAAAACCATTGCCCAGCGGTTTGAACTTTATGCGGCCGGCATTGAGCTTGCCAACGGATTTACAGAACTCACGGATCCTCACATTCAAAAAGCCCGGTTTAAAACGGAAAACAAAATCCGGGCCCAATATGGACTGCCCCATTTGCCCTTGCCTGAAAAATTTCTTGCCGACCTTGATACCATGCCTGATGCCGCAGGCATTGCCCTGGGAATGGACCGACTGGTCATGCTATTTTGCGATTCACCTGCCATTGACCAGGTGGTTGCATTCACACCAGAAATGTTATAACCCATTATCCTGATGCGGCCTGGTTCAGTTCACCTATCAGCTTTTGGGTATCCAGTCTGTATTTTTTGCCAAGGTATTCAATGGGTTCAAAAAGGCAATTACAGCAGATGCACTCTCCTGCCGCAGGGTCCCAGCGTTTGAAAACCGCCTGGGTGGATTCCCATTGGGACACCACCTCCAGCACGGTCATCTCCAGGGTAATGCCCCCCTCTTTTTTTTTACAAATTGATCTTTCATTTTTTCTCCCATAAATATAGTATAGATTGGTTATTGTCATTCATCATCCCTTGAATCCAATTGATTATTGCAATGGGAATTGCCGTTGATATTTAATTTTTCAATACCTCAGATTTTCCATACGCATCCATGATTTATTTCATTGATTAAAGTCCATATGCCTGGTATTGAAACCCTAAATTTCAGGAGAAAATCAATGGAAGCAGACAAAGAGATAAAAAAAGTACAGCTGACCCGCAACGTCAAAGGGGGCGGGTGAGCCTCCAAACTATCGCCAGGGGACCTGGCAGAGGCGTTGTGCTCCCTGAAAATCCCAGGGGATGAACATGTGATGATCGGTCTTGGAACGGCTGATGATGCAGGGGTATACCAGATATCCCAGGACCTGGCCCTGATACAGACCGTTGATTTTTTCACTCCCATTGTGGATGATCCCTTTGACTTTGGCAGGATTGCCGCAGCCAATGCCCTCTCTGATGTCTATGCCATGGGCGGACAGCCAAAAACCGCCATGAACCTTGTGGCCTTTCCCCTGGCAAAGCTGGGCGGCCAGGTCCTCAGAGAAATTCTGGCCGGGGGAATCCATACGCTGAACCAGGCAAAAACCGTTCTTCTGGGCGGCCATAGTATTGAAGATGAAGAACTCAAGTACGGGTTGTCCGTTACCGGATTTGTCCATCCCCAAAAGGTGCTGGCCAACCAGGGCCTTGAGCCCGGCGATTGCCTGGTCCTGACAAAACCTCTGGGCACGGGCATACTCAATACGGCCATCAAAGGGGGGCTTGCCCCGGACCATACAATGAAAAAGGTCGTCGCTCTCATGGCACAGCTCAACAAGGATGCGGCCGAGGTCATGGCCCATTTTCCCATTACCGCCTGCACCGACATCACAGGATTCGGACTTTTGGGACATCTGGCTGAAATGATAGACAAGACCTTGACCGGAATCACCCTGGACGGCGCATCCGTCCCTGTGATAGAAAAAACCGCGGAATTTGCCGCCATGGGCCTTGTGCCTGCCGGAGCCCATGCCAACCGTCGGTTCAGGCAGAATATGGTAAGTTTAAGCCCTACAATCACCCCGGTGGTCCGGGACATCCTCTTTGACCCCCAGACATCCGGCGGACTGCTCATGGGCTGCCCGGAAAACAAAACCCAAGCCCTGATCGCCCAGTTAAAGGACAAAGGGATTGAACATACCACAGTGATCGGCCAGGTTCATGAGACAGACCGGCCTATCATTTCAGTGGTCTAAAAAAACGGGCCTGGCCAGTTCAGGTCAGGCCGCCATCTGTTTTTAACTATCGCTGAGTAGACTGGGCTGTTAAACAGCCCATGGCCGTTCTCATAATCAGGGCCCAATAAAATTTTGCCGACCAATACACTTCCATTGGTCGTTTTGAACCTTATCGTAAATCAATTGAAGCCTCCCATAATGGATTTTGATTCTCTCCAATCTCTTTTCTCAGATTTGGATAGATTTTTCACTTGACAAACATTCAAACAAAACATATTTGTGCTTGACAATTTGAAACACCGTTTCCATATAGCATCAAACATAGTCTCGGAACAGGACACGATGGATGCCGGGACAGACAACTCAGCTTTGGACCGTAGATGGACCAGTGTAAGATAATTATTCACCGATTTTTAGGAGGAGACATTGATGAAAAAATGGTTTAACCCCGTGCTGTTGGTGGTATTAATTCTGGGAACGGCAATTTCAGCGGTTCCGGCTTTTGGGAGTGGTATTGACAACAAACAGAGTTTCTCTGCGGCCTATGCCGGCAGTCTGAGCCGGAATGCAGCCACCGACGAACCCGATATAGCCGCCTACAACCCGGCCGGCATGATGATGCTAAAAAATGGGCTACATTTCGAATTTAATATACAGCCATTTACCTTTGATTATGAGCACAGCTATGGAAATGAAACCCATACGGCC
The DNA here is from genome assembly GCA_028768545.1 of Desulfobacter sp. Taxonomy (NCBI): domain Bacteria; kingdom Pseudomonadati; phylum Thermodesulfobacteriota; class Desulfobacteria; order Desulfobacterales; family Desulfobacteraceae; genus Desulfobacter; species Desulfobacter sp. The sequence goes on along the minus strand of CP054838.1, from coordinate 1,670,442 downwards.
AGCCCCAACCTTGCCTCCCCCACAGCCTTTGCCATTCACAAATCCGACAACTGGGCATTCTGGGGCGCCTTCACCGTCAACGGCGGGGGCGGCGAAGTTGAATACGACAACGGGAATATCATTACCGAAGGGATCGGGAACATGGGTGCTCTGGGAATGTTCACAGATGGTTTTCCCACATCACAAATTCCTGCGGGTGCTCCCGGCTTGAGTATGCCTGGCGGAACCCTGTCCAATGAGTATGCCTATGTTGAAAGCTATGATTATACATTCACCACAGGGGTCTCCTATAAAATCAATGAGATGTTCGCCCTGGCCGCAGGCGTAAGGTACGTGATCACGGACAAGGAGGTGGATATCCACGGGGATTATACCGACCCGGTCGGTACCATGACCCATGTGGCAGGAAAATACGAACAGGAAGCCGACGGGTTCGGCGGAATCTTCGGCATCAACATCCACCCCTCGGACACCGTGAATATCGGTATCCGATATGAAACAAGGGTTAACCTGGACTGGGAAACCACCGTAGCAGGTGAATCCAAAGGTACGGTCGGAGAATCAATCCTCGGTGTTTTCGGCAGACAGGACGGCCAGAGTTATGCCAGGGACCTCCCGGCTGTTCTGGCCCTGGGCGTTGAATGGAGCATCATGCCCAAATTAACCATCAGCCCCTCCTACACCCTTTACTTTGAAAAAGATGCGGACTGGGGAGACCAGAACGATTCTGTGGACGGCAACTCCTATGACCTTGCCCTGAGCCTTAGGTACGATTTCAGCGAAAAATGGACCGGCACAATTGGATATATGTACACAGACGTGGACATGAAGCCTCAAAACTTCGGGATCATCGAAAAAATGAGCCCTCCCCTGGACTGCCACACCCTTGCAGTCGGGGGTAAATATAAATGGAACGAACGCCTGGCCTTCACCCTTGGCCTGGCCGGTTTTTTTTATATAGACGATACAGCACCGGCAGTAACCGCGACCCCAATTCCAGGAAACCCGACGATCACACCGGAAGTTACCTATGACAAGGTATTGTACCAGTGCGCCGTCGGCATTCGGTATTCCTTCTTTTAACCCCCATACTTCTTGCCAAACGGCCGGGCAAAAAAAGTCCGGCCGTTTTCCCCCTGAACCCTGGAAGTAAAAACGCAGGTGCCCCTATCAAACCAGTCCACTAAAACATTAGAGTCGTGCAAAGGTCCCAAGCCCATTTTGCCGGAATTATTCCCGGCCAGGCCCGGGCTTTTTTATATTGGATCTTTGATTATTCCTTGACAGGGCCATTGTCAAAAAATAAGGTGGGGCAAATCTTATTGCTAATTTGAGGAATATGGCCGATTCAGAAAAAAGAAACCAAATACTAAAGGCTGCCAGCCACAGCTTTGCCCTTTACGGATTCTCCAAAACCACCATGGATGATATCGGCAAATTGGTGGGACTGAACAAGGCCTCCTTGTACTATTACTATAAAAACAAGGAAGCCATATTCTGCAAAATCATTGAAAGAGAATGCCAAGGCTTTATCTCCTCTCTGGAAAAAAAGATCAATCGCTTGTCCCAATGGGACGTCAAAATTCAGGCCTATCTTTTGGAACGCCAGCAATACTTGAAAGAGACCGTCAATCTTCACAAGCTCTCGGTAAAAACCACCGAGCAGCTTCAGTTCCAACCCATGTTCAAAACCCTGGCCGCCAACTTTGAAGCCCAGGAATCCGAGTTAATCAAAAACATTTTAGACCGGGCTCAGGCAGACGACCTCATCCACCCCGTGGATACCCAAAAAACCGCATGGATCATCCTCTCCCTTGCCGATAGCATGAAAAGCAGAGGCATGGACATGAAAAACGGATACATGATTTCAGATCAGTTTAATTTTAAAACCATTGCTGAAGATACCCGGTTTGCAGTTGAACTCATCTTGGAAGGGCTCAAAAAAAGGCTAACCCCCTGAACGATCAGGCCGCCTCGGCCCGGACAAATCCGGCCATAACAAGGCAGCCGATAATAAAACACAGCACCGGTAAAATCAAAGGATCTTCAGTCCCGGGCAGGACATTGATATTGGTCTGGACCAGGACATTTTCCATCACCTTGATTTCTCCTTGTTCCCTCACATACTGCCTGGCCATGACAATGGACTGCTTAAAGGGCCAGAGGGCATACAAGGAACCGATCATCAGGCCGGTTAAAAAGGCCATGGTCCGTTTGTAATACCGGGACAAGACAAAACTGACCAGCCGGGCAAACAACAGCCCGCCCAACAGCACTCCTAGGCCGAACACCCCTAAAAACAAATAGGTTTCCGGATTCAGGGTTTTCAAAGCGGAAATGGCGGAAATTACCTCAAAATAAGCCCCCATCAGGATCAGAACCAGAGAGCCGCTGATACCGGGCAAGACCGTGGCTGAAATGGCCAGCGCCCCGCATATCCCGATATAAAGATATTCGTTCAGCCCATATCCATGGGTAAAGGCAGAAGAAGATGCCCGGACCGATTCGTGTTCACCACCGGCCTGGGCATAGGCTCGGGCCAGATGATCTGACTTCATTTTTATCTTGTCATAGGGATTGACCGACCCGGCCACAAAGACGGTGAGTAGCGCACCCAGCAAAACAAAACAAAAAATGGATGCATTAAAGCATTTAAGCATCTTAATGGGAATGATAATGGAGACCAGGATCAGGCCGAAGAACAAGGCATAGGTCATGGAAAAATGATCGAGCAGAAGGTATTTCATGAGGCTGGACAACGCTATGATGGCAAAAAAGGCGCCCGCTGCAAGTTTGAACAAAAACAAAAAACCGCTTTCCCTTAAAAAACGAATCAAATCCCTGGCTGTTCCCTTTTTGCCAACATTTTTTACCAGGGCCAGAACCAATGCGGCCAATCGCATCAAAAAGGGTTTATTGATCTGATTAAGAATGGAAAACACCTGTTCGTAAATACCAAAAACCAAAAGGAAGGTACCGCCTGAGACACCAGGAATAATATTTGCCACGCCCAGGCAAAATCCCATGCCAAGCTCTTTTACCATGGACGGCCAAAATTCCCTGAATGCCATGTTAAACCTGATCTCCGGAATGCATAGGATTTATTGCTGCCATCCGTGCTCACCAATGAGTTTGACAAACCGGCACCCGCCCAGATTGGTGGTTTTAATACCGGTCTTGTTTTTTTCAAGCTTGAGCAGTTCCTGGGCATGCTGGCCGCCCACCGGCATGACAAGGCGGCCCCCAAGATCGAGCTGATCCACCAAAGGAGCCGGGATCTGATTTCCGCCTGCGGTTACGATAATGGCATCAAAGGGGCCCTGGGTCTTCCATCCCTGGGTGCCGTCGGAATACCGGGTAACAATATTGTGATATTTGAGCCGGTCAAAGAGCTTCCGGGTCTGCATGAACAGGGTATTATTCCGTTCAATGGTGAATACCTTGTAAACGATTCTGGACAGTACGGCAGCCTGGTATCCAGACCCGGTCCCGATTTCCAACACCCTTTCAGACCCGGTCAGTTCAAGACTCTGGGTCATTTCTGCAATAATAAAGGGCTGGGAAATGGTCTGGCCTTCTCCAATGGGAAGGGGGAAGTCTCCATAGGCGCTGTCCACAAGGGCCTCACTCACAAAAAGATGGCGGGGCACATGATTCATGGCCTGGATCACCAAAGGGTCTGTAATCCCCCTTGCCATGACCTGGGTCTCTACCATCTCCCTTCGCCACCGGGAATATTTTTTGGGTTGGTCAATCATGCCCCCTTAATACCAGCAACAACACGGCCAGTCAAGCAGAACGGACAAGGGTGCCACCCCATAATCCAAAGATGAACCCAATTCTCAAATTTCAGAGATCTTCATCTGTTTTTGAACTTATTTTCCTGTCTTGATTCCAAAAGCATTTTAATATCGTTAATCTTATTTCGGGTGGCAATATACCCCTCTTCAATGGCATGCTCCACCTGGTCATAATCAAGCATTTTAAGATCCCCAAGCCTTGGGGTGATTAAAATGTCCGGGGGGCTGACAGCAAAATTCACTCGTGTGATCCGTTCCTGCATCAGCCCAATTGCCGCGTTTATTACCGAAGGTGTGCTGGGGATTGCCGTTTTTTTTCCCCGCTGCTGTTCCAATTTTTGTATAAAGGTCTTTTCTACGGCCTCATAGCGGGCAGCAATGGTGTTTAAAAATTCGTTATTAAAAGGCGGCAGTTTGACCTGGGAAATGGATGCTGAGGGCAGATGAAGCTTGCGGGAGATGAGCTTAGAATCAAGGTTCACCGCAATTACCACGTCCGCGCCCATGGCACGGGCCACCCCCACCGGGACCGGGTCCACCACTCCGCCGTCAATGAGCCACCGGCCTTTGTGATGTACAGGCGCAAAAAGACCGGGATATGACATGGACGCCCGCAGGGCCGTGATCAAATCCCCTGAATCCAGAACCACCTGATCCCCGGAATGCATGTCTGCGGCAACAACCTTTAAAGGAATTTCCAGCTCATGAAAGGCTTTTTTATCAGAGTGCATGCAAAAAAGCTTATTAAGCTTTTTATCACCGTCCAAAAGCCCGGGCCGGATCAAGGAGAGATCTGAAAACGAAAACATGCGCTCGCCATCCATGTCAATGACATATTGCTTGAGCGCATCCAGGCCGCCGGAAGCATAGACCGCACCGATAAAGGCGCCCACACTGCACCCGGCAATGAAATGAACTCGAATGGATGCATCCTGAAGGGCTTCAATGGCCCCGATATGGGCCCAGCCCCGGGAAGACCCACTTCCCAGAACCAGCCCGACCTTATAGGTATCCACAATGATGCTCCTTAAATAATGATATAACCAAGGGGATAGAAGATCCAATCTCTGCCGTTTTTTTTGGCAGACTCAATCAGATATTCTTATCCTTCAATTACCTGAATTGTTTCCCCGTCTCCGGGAATCCAGGTCTTTTTCAACAACTTTTTTTGTGTTAAACAACGAATCAATTTTGAGCGGGTAATGGGGCAATGATTCAGGGCATCCATATGATTTGCAATCACTCGGCCGGGCGCCTTTTGTACGAAAGACACAATTTCGTCCAAAGTCATCAAAATAGGCCCGCCAATATCCATGCTGGCACCGCCTGCCGCAACCACGGAAATATCGGGTTTAAACTCATCCAGGGCCCGGGCCACCTCCCGGGTAAACACCGTATCAGAACTAATATACATTGAAGGCTCTTTTTCAAGTTCAAGATAAAAACCCGAACCGTTTGCCATTAAATTGTGATACCAGCCATGGCCGTGTTTTGCCGGAACGGCAACCACCCGCCCCATGCTCAGGTCCAGGGGCTGCCAATACTCCGTGGCCGCCGCCACCCGGATCTGATGCTTTCTCAGATAAGGGGCATCCTTGTGGTGACAAACCACGGGAATCTTGTTTTTCCTTAAAAAAACGATGCCCGGCAAATCCAAGTGATCCGTGTGGGTCAGGGCCTGAATTCCCCACTTCTGGGAATGGGTAATAAAACAAAGACTAATCTTATCCAGAAGATCCAAGGCATTTTCCGGCAAGGGCACAATGGGATTGCGCAGGGGCTTATGCCGGAAAAAGGCAAATGGCGGCAGCCCTCCGGTATTGCTGAGCATGGGATCAATCAGGATAAAATGCTCACCCGATTCAATCACAAAAGTGGCATTCCTTAAATGGTGGATCTTCATTGTCTGTCCTTATGTTTTTAAAAAGCCTCATCCAATTGCAGATGCTGAGGATTCCAGCATATGATGCCCGGCAAAAAACGTGTACCGGGCCGGATGCCAACTCCTGCCTGGACGGTATTGGCCTTCAGCCGTCATAGTATAATATAAAAACTCAAATGGCAAAACCCATAAACCGGAAATGATCCAGGCCTCCCCCTTGGGACAAACCATAATATGAGGCCGGGCATACGCCCCTTGATACATGGTTTGACAGGGCGTGGGTTAAAAGATCTGGATACCAATTTTCCCTGGCCGGACTTATGCCTTGCATTTTAAGGCCAGGATCAGTAATGATAACTGTCATGAATAAGATTTTAAAAATGGAAATGGCGATTTTCATCGCAGTCTGTATCTATGTGGGCGGTACCCTGGGATACATGATCATTGAAGAGTGGAACGTCATGGATTCCGCGTATATGACAGCCATCACCCTGAGTACCGTTGGGTTCCTGGAGGTCCAGGAACAGACCAATGCCGGAAGGATTTTCACCATCTTCCTAATATTCGCGGGCGTGGGATACTTTCTCTATCTGGGCGGGGTAATCATCGGTTCGGTTGTGGAAGGTGAAATTAAAACTTTGCTGGGGAGGCAACGTTTGGACAATAAGATCAAAAAATTAAAAAATCATTATGTCGTATGCGGCTATGGACGCATCGGCCGGGTACTCTGCAATTTCATCAAGGAAGACACCCCGGACATTGTGGTGGTTGAAAAAAGCGAAAAACTCATCCCCATCCTTGAAAAGGATAAAATCCACTATATGATGGGAGACGCCTCGGATGAAGAGATTCTTGAAAAGGCCGGGATCGGGAGAGCAAAAGCATTGGTTGCTGCATTGGCAACGGACACGGCCAATGTCTTTCTAGTGCTGACCGCAAGGCAGCTCAACCCTGATATTTATATCATGGCCAGAGCATCCAGCCCCAAGGTTCGTAAAAAACTTATGGTCGCAGGTGCAAACCAGGTGGAATCTCCCTATGACACGGGTGCCGTGTCAATGGGGATGAAACTTTTAAGACCCACGGTTTCCAACTTTCTGGATGCGGCCATTTCAAGAAAAAGCGATGCCATCCAGATTGAAGAGGCCTTTGTGCCCAAGTCTTCTCCCTACGCCGGCAAGGCCCTGAAAGACTCGGGTATCCGCCAGGATTTCAATCTCATTATCATTGCTGTTAAGGATGCCGCAGGCCAGATGGACTTTGCCCCCCATTTTGAAACCATGATCCATCCGGGGGATACCCTGATTGTCATGGGAAAAACAGAAGATTTAAGAGGATTTCGCAAAGCCCTGTCACTTTAAGATCAAAAGGGGCCGGCCCGAAAAGACCAGATCTCAGCCCCGGCAAATCACTGCAAATCCTTTTTTTTCGGACAGCCTCGGGTAAAAACTAAATCTTATAGATAATCCGGGTATCTGTGATAATAATATCCACTGTAAATTTTCTTGACTCCATTTGAATCTGGTCAACCACCTGCTCTTCATAGGCCAAAGCAACTTTTCTACAGGTTTCAGGCAATTTTGTGATCAGCTTGGTATAGTAATTGTTGCCAAACCCGACCCGGCCGCCTTTATCATCAAAGGCGAGTCCTGGAATAATGGCGATATCCACATCATCTAAAACAATTTTTTTGCAATTGTCAGGATTGGGCTCAAGCATGTCACTGGCATTGACCACAAGATCCTTATCATAATCACTTATTTTATAAAGGTGAAAGGCATTTTTTGCATCGGTAAACACAGGCAGAATAACGCCTTTCTCAATCTCCAATGCCCTCCGAATAATCTTCTCTGTAGGAATTTCAGTGCTGGCCGGGGTATATAAAAATGCCTGCTGGGCCTCAAGAAAATTGGCGAACTCAAATAATTTTCCTTCAATGGTCTGATATTTTTCCTCCAGAACTTCCGGAGCCAGGGCATCCATCCGAGCAGCCACCTGTGCCAATACACTGCTTTTTCCGTTCTTCATCTCGTCCATAGTTGTATTTCCTTTGATTTAGTCATCAGGTGAAACTTGGATACAACCTGTACAGGTTGTATCCACCTGGTTCCTTAGCAAAAAGTGTTGGGAAAATATTATACACTGAAAGCCAATTGTCAACCGGCAATAATCATTGACTGTTTACATGGCCCATGTTATCTGATTACAATTGTGTAAAATCTTATAAATATCGACATTTCAACCCATTAACCAGGCAGGACAACGACCAAAATGCTGGATATAAAACAGTTAAAAAATAACTTGGACTTCGTTAAAAAAGGAATGGAAAAACGGGGTGCCAAGATTGATTTTTCCCAATTTTTGAAAAACGAAGAAAGCAGAAAAACACTTTTGCTTGAAATAGAAACGCTCAGACATAAACGAAATACGGTTTCAGATGAAATTGCCAAGATGAAAAAATCCGGACAGGATGCCCAGTCCAGCATTGATGATATGCGGGCCGTGTCAGAGCGGATAAAGGGGCTTGACAAAGCACTTGGAGATCTTGAATCCCAGATAAAAAATTTTCTCATCTCCCTGCCCAATCTACCCCATGATGATGTGCCCAAGGGAAAGGATGATACCGAAAACAGGCTGGAAAGAACATGGGGCAGTCCCAGACAATTTGACTTTACGATCAAAGACCATGCAGATATTGGTGAAGATTTAGGCATACTCGACCTTGCCAGGGCAACAAAGCTTGCAGGTTCCAGGTTCCCTCTGTACTTAGGTGCAGGCGCCCGTCTTGAAAGGGCATTGATCAATTTCATGCTTGACATCCACACCAGAGAGCATGGATACAAGGAGGCCCTGCCCCCGTTTATCGTTAACCGGGCCACCATGACAGGCACGGGTCAGCTGCCCAAATTTGAAGAGGACCTTTTCAAGCTTGAGGGCCTGGACTACTATCTCATCCCCACATCCGAAGTGCCGGTCACCAATATTTTTGCCAAAGAGATCCTGGACGAGTCAAAGCTGCCGGTCAAATTCACGGCATATACCCCCTGCTTTCGTTCAGAAGCAGGCTCTTACGGCAGGGACACCAAAGGCCTGATCCGTCAGCACCAGTTCAACAAGGTTGAAATGGTCAAGATCACTTCGCCGGACACCTCCTTTGATGAACTCGACTCCCTGCTGGCCAATGCGGAAACCATTCTCCAGCGCCTTGATCTGCCCTACCAGGTCGTGACATTATGCACGGGAGATCTTGGATTTTCAGCCACCAAAACCTATGATTTAGAGGTGTGGATGCCGGGCCAGAACAAGTATCGGGAAATATCTTCCTGCTCCAACTGCCTGGATTTTCAGGCCAGGCGGGCCAATATCAGGTTTAAACGGCAGAATGCAAAAAAGACAGAATTCTGCCACACCCTGAACGGATCAGGCCTTGCCGTGGGACGGACCTTTGCAGCCATTTTAGAAAACTACCAGCAGGAAGACGGTACAATCACCGTACCCGATGCACTGGTACCGTACATGGGGGGCCAAAAGGTAATTGAAAATGAATCTTGATCTTTTTCCAGAAGAGATAAGGCCCTACATTATTCCTGAGCCCAAAGGAGAGCTTTACTATAAATGTCTGGGCTGCGGTGGGGAATACGGCATTGAAAAACTGCTCTATGTCTGCCCTGAGTGCAACCAGGTCCTGCTCATCCATGACCGGCAAAAAGCCCGTCTCAAAGAAATTTCAGGGCCCATGTGGCAAAAAATATTTGACTATAGAAAAATGCTCAAAATTCCAGCGCTCAAAGGGATTTACCGGTACCATGAATTTATCGGGCCTTCCATCCCCCTCTCCTCGATTCTCTATCTTGGAGAAGGACATACCCCTATGGTTGAAGCCAATGGACTGCTTCAGGAACGAACAGGGCTTAAATTCTACTATAAGAATGACGGGCAGAACCCCAGCGCCTCCTTTAAAGACCGGGGAATGGCCTCGGCCCTGTCCAGCATTAAATACCTGATTGACCAGGGACTGGTCTCTGATGTTATTTCAATTTGCGCTTCCACGGGAGATACCTCGGCAGCGGCAGCCCTCTATGCCTCTTATCTTGGGGATGCTGTAAAATCAGCGGTATTGCTGCCATATAAAAAGGTGACCTCTGCCCAGCTGGCCCAGCCTTTGGGAAGCGGTGCCAACGTCTTTGAAATCCCGGGCGTGTTTGATGATTGCATGAAGGTAGTTGAACATCTCTCATCCAAATATCCGGTGGTGCTGTTAAACTCAAAGAACGCCTGGCGTATTCTGGGCCAGGAATCCTATTCTTATGAAATTGCCCAGGACTTTGACTGGGACATGAGAGACAAGGTGGTGGTGCTCCCCATCGGTAATGCAGGCAATATTTCTGCGGTGATGAACGGATTTTTAAAATTCCTGGAGGCAGGCATCATCACCTGCCTGCCCAAAATCATCGGGGTTCAGTCAGAACATGCCGATCCTGTGTACCAATATTACCTGGAACCCAATGAGGAAAAACGGTCATTTAAGCCAGTGGATACCCAGCCCAGTGTCGCCCAAGCAGCAATGATCGGAAATCCCGTATCCATGCCCAGAGTGATCAAAATTGCCAAAAAATACAACCAGGCAGACCCGGGCGCAACCAAGGTGTTTATCGTACAGGTCAAAGAGCAGGAAATCATGGACTGGCAGTTGACGGCCAACCAAAACGGCCACATCACCTGCACCCAGGGCGGTGAATGCCTGGCAGGAATGGTTCAGGCAAAATCCCAGGGAATTATTCATTCAAAAGAGACCGTCATTCTGGATGCCACGGCCCATGCCATCAAATTTTCAGGATTTCAGGATCTTTATTTTAAAAAGGAACTGCCGGCCTCATACCGGGTTTGCCCGGATGATGAATTCATCAACCTGCCCGTTCTAATTTCCCCGGACGACCCAGATCTTGCCCCATCCCAGGAAAAGCGATTGGCAAAATCCGAATTCCAAAAATTTGTCAATGATATCTCCCAAAAAATCGCAAACCACCTTGATCTGTAATCAACCATGAAACCGCTTTGGGCAATCATACTCGTCGGGCTGTCCCTGGGACTCATATCCTTTGGTCAGCCTTTGCCATCCCGCGCAGACGGGGTAAAAACCCATTATAAGCAATATTCCATTTTCACCTATGAAAATGAAGATTACCTGTGCGAACCCTATCGGGTTAAAAAAGATGATTGGCTTTATAAAATATTTCGTCAAAAAGGAGAAATTTCAGCATCGGATTTCCCCCGCTTTTTAACCATATTTCAAAAAATAAATCCCCAGCTCAACAATATTGACGCCATTGCCCCGGGTATTCAAATTTTAATCCCCCTAAAACGGGTAGACAAAAAAGCCTATGTTCAAAAAGAGGACGGGATGGTTGAGGTCCCAGTGCTTGAATTTTCACTTAACCTGGACGAAAAAAACCTGGCAGCTTTTATTCATAAACGTTCCGTAAAAAAGGGAGATACGGTTTCAACCCTTTTGGGAAAAGACCTTTACCCGTCTCAACCCGGATATCCAGGATATCAACCAAATTTATCCTGGGGCACACGTCCTGGTTCCTGACCCGGACATCCTGTCACAGCCCTGGTTTGAAACCCTGCTCGCCCAGGGATTGCCTGATATTTCCCAGCAGCTTATGTCAAAAAAACAAGGAAGTGCCCCCCTTCCGATTCTCTCTCCCCAGGATCTGGGCCGCCTGAAACGGTATGCCCAGCTCATTCAGGGAACCTTGATGCATGAAGGAAAAATTTATTTTCCCGGACAAAAAGGCGATTCAGCCAAAATGCTGGATCTGTCAAAAACCCCGATACTGGAAGACCCCACAGGGAAAAAGACCCTTATCATTCCGGAGAAAGCCTCCAAAGCCAGCCTGGATAAAGACCTTGTTGCCGCCATGAAAGCCTATTGGAAAAAAATCCAACTATGAGGAGCTTAACACCACCCTTTCCCGCAAATCCATATTTTTCAACAAAGAGGCCATGAATGAGGTCCCAAAATCCCAAAAAGCCCTGGTCAAGGCCCTGGTATCTGCCACGCCCTTTTCCTATGAGGCCGACGCCCATTTCCCCATTCTCTTAAAAAATATTGAAATGACAGTATCCCTTGGACGGATCACCCATGACAATAAACCAGACCTTCTGGTCAATACGGGCAGCGTCTATGGGATGGCCTTAGAACTTGTCAAAAAAAACGGGTATGAAATACTCAATCTTTCACCGGATCTCACCTTTGGAGAAACCGCGTTGATGCTTTTTGCAAAACTCGGATATACCACCTGGAAAAATCCCTCTTTTAATTCAAACGGAAAAGTGGAAACCATCTCTGGAATTTATGTAAACGCACAGATGGAAAAATACTTTATTACCAGAACTCCCCCTTTGGAAAGGGCAGAATCCTTTTTAAAAAATGAGGGAATAACCTTGTTAAACCTGGGTGAGGATCCGACTTTATGAAAAAAAATATTCAATTAATACTGGTCTTGTTCTTTGTCGTATCATGCACCAGCGCGACAACGCCCCAAAAAAAAGTCAAGATTGCCCAGGCCATCAAAAAAGAAGGTGATGTGTATCAGGCTCAAGGGGATTATACAACGGCCCTGGCCAAACTCCTTGAAGCGGAAAAACTGGTCCCCAACGATCCCTATATTCAAAACAGTCTGGGCCTGGCCTATATGGGAAAAAAAAGATATGAACTGGCTGAAAATGCCTTTCAAAAAGCGCTTTCAAAAAAACCAGACTACACCGAAGCCATCAACAACCTGGGTGCCGCTTTTCTTCGACAAAAAGAATGGGACACGGCCATCAAACAATTCCAGCTTGTTCTGGATGATTTGATTTACCCTACCCCCCATTTCCCTCTGACCAATATCGGGTGAGCCTATCTTGGGAAACAAAATTTTCCCCAGGCCCAGTCTTATTTTTTAAAGGCCCTAGAAGAGGAGCCCAGGTTTCTAACCGCCTCCCATGGTCTTGCACAGGTTTACCTACGCACAGGTCAATATGATCGCGCCATGACCTTTCTTCATAAAAAAATAAGGCGATCTCCCGATGCTGCCATCCTCCATGCCGACATAGCCCAGGCCTATGAGGCCAAGGGCCGGATCAAGCAGGCAATAAAGGCCTGGCAGCTTGTACTAAGGCTGGTGCCGGAAAATTCAAGCCTGGCCCGCAAAGCAGATGATCATATCGTAAGACTTCAATAACACTTTTTGTGCATAAAAAAGTCTCCGCAAGCCCCCTCTCAGATTGAGTTATAATAGCAGGCCGTATGGTTCAAAAGGGAACGCAATGATGAAAACGGCGATATTTCTTCCAATTCAATGGACGGACAGAGGGTCCGCTCCCAATGCCAGAGGGGCATCTGTCAGGTTTAAATCGGATATACATGTACTGGAATCTGTGGCCTGAACGGATAAAAGCCTGTACAAATAAAATAGCCCATACATGCTTAAAGGCGTTTACCCCGAATATTTCATAACCTGAAGGCCAGAAACTGACAATTTGGGACAACGGAGAGGGCGTTCAAAATTCTGTGTCAGTTAAATGAAAGCTGATATACTCAGCTAAATAAGGAGAACTGACATGACCGAAGAAAACACCGAATTTGATTTTCAAAAAGCCCTTAAAGGCATCCAGGAAGGTAAACCCTTCACAGGTAAGGGCGGCGTCCTTACATCATTAATCAAAAATCTTGCTGAAGCTGCTCTTGAAGGAGAGTTGGAGTCCCATCTCGGGCAGGAAGTTTCTGCCAACCGCCGTAATGGAAAAAGCAAAAAGACCATTAAATCCCTGGATGGTAAATTTGAGCTGGAAACCCCGCGTGACAGGGCCGAAACCTTCTCTCCACAGATCGTCAAAAAACATCAGACAACGCTCAGCGATGAAATTGAAAGAAAGATAATAGCCCTTTACGGCCTGGGCATGAGTTATAATGATATGGCTTCCCATTTACAGGAAATCTATGGACTTGAGATTTCAAATGCCACTCTGAGCACCATTACCGATAAAATCATCCATACCGTCAAAGAATGGCAGGCCAGGCCGTTGGAAAATGTGTACCCAATCGTATGGCTTGATGCCATACATTATAAAGTACGAGAAAACGGAAAGGTCGGCAGCAAAGCCGTTTACACAATTCTTGGGGTGAATATCGAGGGCCGCAAAGAGGTTCTTGGGCTGTACATATCCGAGAATGAGGGTGCGAACTTCTGGCTGCAGGTGTTAACAGACCTTTCAAACCGAGGGGTAAAAGATATCCTGATTGCCTGTGTTGATGGTCTAAAAGGTTTTCCCGAGGCCATTGAGACCATATTCCCGGACACAGAAGTTCAACTCTGCGTAGTCCACCAGATCCGAAATTCATTGAAATACGTTGGTTCCAAAAATAAAAAGGAATTTATGGCAGATCTAAAACGTGTTTATAAAGCGGTCAATAAGGATCTGGCCGAAGAAGAACTGGATATCTTGGAAAATAAATGGAATGACAAATACCCGATTGTGATAAAATCCTGGCGGAACAACTGGGAACGCCTCAGTCATTTCTTTAAATATCCAGAAGAGATTCGACGGATAATATACACCACAAATACCATTGAGGCTGTGCATCGACAGTTTCGAAAACTGACCAAAACAAAGGGATCATTCCCGAACCAGGACAGCCTGTTAAAGCTGCTTTACATGGGGATCCAGAACGCCAGTAAAAAATGGACAATGCCGATTCAAAATTGGTCACTGACAATTTCCCAGTTGGCAATTTTCTTTGAAGGCCGGCTGGATAAAGAGCTGGGAATTTGATAGGGATTTATTTACAGATGGAAAAGATGGTTCCAGGAACTCCACTCCAGCAAAAGTCAACTCCTCCGACGTGGCTGATTGAAGGCCCATTCTCGGACCTGACTTTTACTTCCGCTGGCGCTGAGGCAGATCCGAGAACCGAAACCGTGACACAGAATTCTGAACATTCCCACAACGGATATTAATTTTTTTAAATACAGTTAATTATAATTACTTGCCAAGCCAATTCCAAGGGTGCAAATTGACACCCTTCGGGCAAACCGATTTTTTTTCATCTGCGGCGTTGCAGACCGTTTGCAGTAGAGTTACTACGGCTTCAAGGTATGAAAATCAATTCGCGAAATATTCGGGTTAGGATCTTTTTCAATTCCGGCCTGAATATATCGATATAAATGCCCCCCGGGCGGGGGGCATTTAAAAATAAAACGACTAATTTACCGCTCTTGAACCCTGGCGTTTTTGTTCAAGCTGAACAATGGACGGGGTCAGAAAAATCAGCAGCTCGTTTCGATTGTCCTCTTTGGTTTTTGTGGAAAAAAGATAGCCTAAGCCCGGAATCCCGCTCAAAAAGGGAATCCCGTCATCATCATCGCTCTGGGTGGTTTTGACCACGCCCCCGATCACCACGGTATCGTTATTGTTGACCAACAGTTCTGTTTCAGCCTCATTGGTGGCCAGGGTGGGGACCCCTGCAGTGACACTTGCCACGTCATTTTTGGTCAGGCGCACTGTCATTGAAATCCGTTTGTCCGGGGTCACATGGGGGGTGACCTCAAGCAGAAGATCAATATCTTTAAAGGCAACCGAGGATCCGCCTGAGTCATCCCGTTCCAGATAGGGCGCATTCCCATTTTCCCGGTTATACCGCTGGCACTGGATTGTGCATGTTTGCCATCTGCTTCAGGCAGTTCCAACGCCCTGCTTTATAAAATGATCGCAGCATAATCATTTTTTCTGCATTCTCCCGATACCAAAAGATGCATGGACCTTTAAGACGTAAATTCACGACTCTCCGAATCGAACTTTCAATAGCACCGCTGCCAATAGGTAAGTTCAACGCTTTTACAGTTGAGAAATTAAGCCTCAGTTCATTGCGCACAAAATAATCCCGTTCCGTCTTGATAGCCTTACTGTTTCTGCCTCTACAAAGCTTCTGGACGGCCTGTACCACCTCAATCGCCTTTCCCTTCAGCAGAAGACCTCGCTGCTTCAATACCCAGCGTTTGCGTTCCTTGGATGACCAGGTCTTCCTTAAGCCTGCTACTGTACCCAGATGCTCAACTGCATGGTAGAAATCGAGAAGTTCATACACACGCTCAGGAGCCAAACCCAATGCTTTTAGCAGTCCGGGGATTCGATTCCAAATCCAATGTGCCCCATCTGCAACAAACAGTATTTTGTCTGAGTTCTGAATATGAAGGGAGTTCAAATAACCCTTTAACAAGTGGAATACACCATCCGGTCCATTGAAACAGCCATCAATAAATGGTGAAAAGCTTTTTTCTTGTTTTCCATGGGCGTCCACTACATAAATGATCAAAAGCTTGGGTTCTCGCCATGCCCCACGAAATCGGGTTCTATCCTTTTGGGTTTTTGGTCCCCTTTTCTTCTCTCTGAGCCGAGTGCGGCCACCATCAGTGCTGATAACGACTCGCCGCCCTTCAAGTAAATCTCCATCATTTAATGGGATTCGGCCCGCTTGTTGTTCGGCTCGAGCCCGCTCTGCGTACCGATAGGTCAGTTTGCGGATGACCTTTATACCCAACGTCATCCCACGGTCACAAAGCACTTGACGGACTTCTTCAAAAGAACTTAATAAGGCTGACCAAGAACTCACCATAGAAGCCAAAGCAGGCGAGCAGCGATCATGGATTCCAAGAAGGATTAAACCAGCGTATGCACCTTTATATCTTTTTCCTTTTCGGCGGTCACAGGACCTTCGATAGTATCGAACATGAATATCAACCGAACTATCTGTACAAAGCTGAATCCAAACTGTCTCAAGCCCTTCGCTTTTCATCCGTCCCGGCCAATTGGACATCAATTCTTTTTCTTGGTCGACCTGTTCAGAGGAATCTACTGAGGCCTGGATCTTTTTTTTAAAAAAAAGGCGCTTATCCGATTTGTATACTCAAGGATTTCCTGCTCCATCTGTTCTAATTCGTTAGCGTTACGAACCAAGCGATTTGGATCTTCTTCCAGTTTTTTGAGGCATGCAAGGACTTCATCAACAGTATTACAATCTTCAGCTTTCTTCATTAGCACAATCCATTTATGTTCATTTCAGCGTAACAGAGGATATCATTCTTTTTGCTCTAAAAGACAGGCCTTTTTAAAACCGGGAAAATGGGAATGCGCCCTCCAGATATGCATATTCCTGGCCCTGCTTGATCATGGCCTTTTTATTATCCAGGGTCAAAATCCTGGGAGAAGATACAATCCTGACATCCCCCAACTCCTCTGAAGCTTCCAGTTGGGCATTCAAGGCCGTTACCGAAGAACCGAAAAGCCTGAAAAATGAAAAATCCGTATTAACGCCCACATTGGCGCCATTGACGGAAACGCTGAAATCATCCAAAAACCCAGACGTAACGCTTGAGGCATTGGACAGATTCCAGTTCACACCGATGCTTCTTGAAAATTCCTTGGTGACTTCAACCACTTTAGCCTCGATCATGATCTGCGGGGTCACAGTATCCAGTCGATAGATCAGATCCTGTGCCTGATCTATTTTTGCCTGGGTATCGGTGATAATAATCATATTGGTCCTCTGATCCACAGATATCTTTCCCCGTTCAGGCGTCAGAATTTGTGATACATGGGGCTCAATATCGGTTGAGGCATCAGAATAGTTAATGGGCACATATTCTGTGACCAGAGGCTCTAAAGCCACCTTCTGCTCCATGGCTTTTTTATGGGCTTCAATGGCATCCTGGATCAGTTGCTCTTCATTTTTAAGGGTCTCTGCCGTGGCAATACGGACCACATTCCCTTCCATTTTTTTGCCCAGGCCGTTCATCTTTAAGACCAAATCCAAAACCTGATCCCATGGCACTGCCTCTTCAAGACTCAGGGTCACCTTTCCCTGGACATCCTGGTCAATGGCAAAATTCATTCCGCTGACACTTCTTAGGATCCTGAACACATTTTTAATATCTGTATCGTAAAAATCCAGCTTGATCTTTTCTCCGGTATACGGGGCAGGCGCATTGGTCAAAACAGACTCTGGCAGGGAGGGATTCATTAAGGCCTGACGGGCAGGCCCAATCTCTGACACGCTCGTTTCACCTGATAATACATTTTTCCTGGCTTTGGTAAATTCTGGGGGCTGTACAGATGACGGCTCAAACACCATTTGAATCCCGTCAGCAGTCTGGGCCACTCAAAACGGCACCTGATCCCTGATTTTAATCTCAACCCTTGTATCCTTTGAATTGTCCGGATTCGGACCGGGGTCCACCCGTTCCACAGCGGATTTAAAATACCGGGGCAGCAAGGGCCGCTGGTGATGTTCGGGAATCCTTGTGTTGTGCAAAATCAAATACAGATAGTCCGGGCCGGCCTGACGGGTTTCATAACGGACCGGATGACTTGTCTGAATCCGGATGTCGGATTGTCCGGTTTGGGTGGTATCAAATTCAATATGGGTCAGCATTGCCTGGGCATCCGGAATGACAAGGTCTTCCTGATTCATTGTTTTGTCAGAGGCGGCGTTGGCCGCTGGGGTCTCCAAGGCCTCCGTTTTTAAAGGCATGGCCGTTTTTGTGACTTCTTCCTGAAAAATAATCCCTAAGCGTTCCCCCTGTTCTCTAACCTGGTATTGAAGGTCCTGGGTCATTAAAATATCTATTTTAGCCGTTGTCCTGCCCTCATCGGCATACCCCGCCTTGATACTGGAAACCCGGGGATCAGCGACAGATTCCGGAACAAGGCCGGACCTCAGCCGGGTATCCGGCAGATAAACGGAAACGGCAAAGGGAAATGACTGTTTGATAGAGGTATATTCAAAGGGTTGGGACCCTTGAATCCAAACTTCGAGCATGCCTTGGCCATGGCTGACCGAGACTGCCTCAACAAGCCTTGGTCCAGCATTGTCAACAACCTTGACATCCTTTTCCGGGGCCAAATTTTCGGCCTTATGGGTTGCACACCCTGCCACAAGGAAAAGTGCCAACACAGCACTGACCACCATCATCCCATGTTGTTTAACAGCAGACTGATAATACCCCATTTTATTCTCCACCTTCACTTTTATGAAATTTGATCTCCTGGAGCCGCTCTTTCCGGTTTCCCTTATAATCTTTAACATACTCTTTGACCACAATCCCTTCCCTATGGATCGCAGATACCCGTCCCTGATTCCTGCCAATATAGGTTCCCAGCTTTACCTCGTATCCCTTACCGCTGGCCTCTTCAACCATGGCAATGGTACTGCCCCTCAGTTCAATAACGGCCACAAGTTTAATCTGGCTCAAATCCATTTTTTCCAATGGTGTCAATTGCCGCATGGACTTTTCAGGTCCGGCCTGGCCTGGAATGCCTTCCCCGGATATGGGCTCTTCTTTTTCACTAAACAGGGGGACAAAAGGATCCACCCACCCCCGGGTATCGTATGTAACGCTCTCTTCATTGACCACCGGCTCTACCTTGGCCATTTTATCCTTTGGATTCAGCGGGATCGCAACCAAACCAGGCATTGCCGCCTTGACTCCAGAAGACTTTGCCGCCCCGTTTTTTTCATCCGCCTTTACCTGGTCAGTGACAAGATTATCTTTGCCTTTGGCCGAAGGGGTCGGTTGTCCAATGGATTTAGAAACAACCAAGACCGGTTTCTGGGGGGGCTGGGTCTTTTTTTCTTCTTTACAGGAGATTAAACAGAACAACAGCATGCCCAGACCTGTCACACAAAATATTTTAATAAATTTTGCCATACCAGATGCCAATTATCCTCTTTTTTTATTTTTCTTGCCTTTTTTGTCCTTGGACGCTGCCTCGCCCGGATCCGCAAACATATAGGTTACGGCAGAACATTTCATTTGAACCTGTTCTTTTGTCTTAGGATCAGTTGTCATGGACATATCCTGAATATTGACAATTCGGTTCAGACCGGCCACCTGAAAGAAAAAGTCCGCGACCTGGTGGTAACGCCCCCTCACGGTCATGGACACAGGAATTTCCAAATAAAACTCCTTGTTGACAATGGGTTCCGGTTGAAACAAAAGAACGTCAAGTCCGGCTTTGCGGCCGGCCTTGGAAACACCTGTAAGCAAGGAAGGAAGTTCCTTTTTATCGGGCAGTGCCTTCATTGCAATATTAAACCGTTCCTGGGCCTCAGCCATTTTCTTCTCGTACTTTGCCAGGGACCTGGCCTTGATCTTATAGGATTCAAGCTTGTCTTGCTGGACCTGAAGTTCTTCTTTGGCCGCTTTGAGCAATTCATACCTTGGCGCAAAAATAAAATAATAATAAGCCCCGCCGATGAGCAAAAGGGATACACAACAAACCACCACCCGCTGGATCTTTGTTAATTTTCCAATCCTGACAAAAAAGCTCTCCAGTCTTGCCTGAATCGGGTTACCGATTTTTTCCTTGTTTTCTTCAGCCATTAGTTTTTACCCTCTTTGGGTGGTTCTTCTGGAATGACTTGCTTTTTCAGGCACAATAATTCAAATGATTTCAGGTCAACATCCCCTTCAAAGCTCCTGACCTTGGACCGTTTCAAATCAACAGAGGTAAACAGGGGAGATTTTTCAAGATTTCTCATAAAATCGGCAATGGTAGGATTGTCAAAAGCAATGCCTTGAACGGTAACGCTTGTTCCGTCGGCCTTAAGGTTTTCTATCCACATCCTGGTCTTTACTACCCGGTCTGCCATTTCTTCTAAAAGGATCTGCTGTTCGTTCTTCCGGGTCTGAAGTGAGGCCACAATTTTCAGTTTTTCGTTCAGTACTTTAAGCTTTTTCTTAATGTCCGTCACCCGATTTGCCTTTTCCTTGTACAGCAGAATCTGGGCCTTTACAGATGCTGTGTCCCCTTCTATACTGGTTATTTCCTTTTCCATGCCAAGGGTATACCAGGTCAATGACAAAACAATCAAAAGAAGGGAAAGAAGAAAAACAGAGACCTGACGGCGGACATTTTCTTTTTTCCGGGCAAGCCTGAACGGCAAAAGATTAATCCGTATCATTTGTCATCCACCCGTCTCATGGCAAGCCCCAATACAATAGGGGCCTGGAGTTTAAGTCCCTCAAGGTCATCAATTTGTGCGGGGTCCATGATAAGTCCTCCAAAGGGATTGATATTGGATACCTGTACATCCAATTCCGACATCAGGCTTTGGGCAAAGGTCTTCATGAACCCGCCGCCGCTGAGCAAAATTTTTTCAAGTTTGATATCATTGGTGCCGGATTCAAAGGTATGAACCACTTCACAGATTTCAGAGCACCATTGATTGGATATATTTGTACAGATCTCGTTGATTGTTTCCTCATCCTCAGCCGTGTTTGCCCCGGCCAGAAGAATTTGGCAAGCTGAATCAAAATCCACTCCGAGACGATCACTTATGGCTTCAACGACTTGATTCCCCCCGGCCATCATATCCCGCATCATCATGGAATGATTGTCTTTTAAAATGTTCAATGAGGTTTTAGAGGCTCCCACGTCCACCAGAAGCGTCACAAATTCCGGATTTTCATCTGGCAGGGTTTCATAAATATTTTGAAGGGCAAAAGCATCCACGTCAATAATATAGGGGTTCAGTCCTGCCATGCGGATCAGTTCAATATATTCTGCCACCAAATCTTTTTTGACGGCTACCAACAGCACATTCATCTGGTCAGGCGAAAACTCGCTTTCCCCCAGAATTTGATAATCGATATTCACATCGTCAATATCATAGGGAATATATTGCTCAGCTTCGGTCCGAATCGTTTTATGCAGTTCTTTGTCTGAAATTTTGGGTGTGGAAATGGTTTTGATCACCACGGAATGACCACCCGTTGAGATGGCCACATTTTTTTCTTTGATTTTCTGGGACTTGAACAAGGAGCGGATAACCTTGGCAAGGCCTTGCATATCAACGATTCGGCCTTCATCAATCGCCCCGCTGGGAACAGGGGCAATACCAAACTTTTTAAGGGTGTTTCCCTTTTTGCCCATTTTCAGTTCAGCCACTTTAATGAAAGCAGAGCCAATATCTAAGCCGACAAGATGATCTTTTTTTCCGAATACCATACGCCCCTACCTTAAAATGGCTATCTTAAATGGCCTGAACTAAAGATTATACATTTGTAATTTGTATTGCTATGTCGTATTAATATTACTATAATTTGATACGATATGTACCTAAAGTCAAGTATAATCCTTCTTTTAAAGGATTGAATAGCAAATAGAAAAAGGATTTGTCAAATAAAAAACCGATAAAATATGAAAAAAACTTCCCAAATTATCTATTAATGTGAAAAAACTACCCCCAAAACCCAACCCGGCACCCGGCACCCGCCCCTTTATTCTTGTCAAGGCCTTTACCGTGTCAAGTCTTATTGTCATGCTCACGGCAACCATTGTCATTGCAGCTCTGAATGCACACTGGGTCCGGAATATTCTGCTTGAAAAAAGCAAAGAGTATAACCGGCTCCTGGTTGAAAACCTCAACCACCAGATTTTTCTGCGGTTTGTCGCCCCAGTGGTCTTCAAGCATGGAGAAGTCAAACTAAGGGAAAAAAGACAACACCAGCTTTTAGATGCCGTAGTCAAATCCACCCTCCACAGCTTCCACGTTGACATGGTCAATATCTATGGTACGGACAATATTATCGGGTACAGCTTTGACAAAAGCTATATCGGCAAAAAAAATGCCGGCGGCGTCCACTATGAAAGGGCCATGAAAAGCGAGGCCACCTCCAAACTCATACAAAAGGGAAGCTTTCTGGAACTGATGTTCTGGTTTCCCAAAGAAACCAAAATCGTCACCTTTGCCCCTTTGATCCAGGAGGTTCAATTGTCCCGGGCCAACAAAGACCGGATGGTCATCGGGGTTATTGAAATCATCCGCGATGTATCCCAGGATTACCAGCAGGTATTCAAACTCCAGGGGCTGATTGTTGCCAGCTGCGCCATCATCATGGGGGTTCTCTTCCTGATCCTCAGATTTGTGGTCAAACACGGAGAAAAAATTATACAGACAAGGGCTGAAGAACGGCTGAAACTTGAAGAAAAACTCAGGCGGGCCGAACACCTCTCTGCCATCGGTGAAATGACGGCCGGGGTCTCCCATGAGATACGAAACCCCTTGGGCATTATTAAAAGCAGTGCCCAACTGATGAAAAAAAAAATGAGCCGCCTGGATCCATCCACCAATATTCCGGACATCATTGTTGAAGAGTCCACCCGGCTGGATCATATCATCAAGGATTTTCTTGATTTTGCCAGACCTAAAATCGCAGATTTAAGACCTTGCGCCATTGAGGATATCATTGAAAAAAACCTGGTATTCCTATCCCCCAAAGCCCGTGAGGAAAATGTCAGGATTGTAAAGGATTTTCAAAACAACCTGCCCCTGATTTTGGCAGACCCGACAATGCTGTATCAGGCATTTTTGAATATTTTCCTCAATGCATTCCAGGCCATGACAACAAAGGGTACCATTACCATTGCCACCCGGTATGATTCAGGCATGGTGCATATCAGTTTTACCGATACAGGAGAAGGCATAGACCCGGAAGTCATCAAAAAAATATGGACCCCTTTTTTCACCACAAAAGAGACAGGGACCGGGCTTGGGCTTGGCATCATCAAAAATATCATTGAGGCCCACCAGGGCAGTTTAGAAATTTCCAATGTCTCCCCCCACGGGACCCGTCTGGAAATTGCACTGCCCGCCGAAGAAGAGAATTTCAAGGAGCAAAGATAAATGGAAAACATATTGATTGTTGATGATGAAAAGCACTATCCCATGATCATTGGAGAGGTGCTTTCAGAAGAGGGGTACAAGACATTTACCGCATCAAGCGGTATGGAGGCCTTGGACATCCTCAACAGCCAGCTCATCGACCTGGTTCTTTCCGATGTTAAAATGCCCGGCATGTCAGGCATAGACTTATTGGAAAAAATAAAAGAGATCAAGCCCGACCTGCCCGTCATTATCATGACGGCATTCGGCAGTGTGGAAAAAGCGGTAGAAGCCATGCACAAAGGGGCCTATACCTTTATCTTAAAGCCCTTTGAAAATGAAGCCCTCATTGCCCATATCGGCAAGGCCCTTTCCATGTATAAGATTGTCCAGGAAAATGTCATTTTAAGAAACGCCATCCGCTCCAGGTATCAATTTGACAATATTATCGGCAAAAGCAAACCCATGCAGGAACTCTATGAAATCATAGAAAAAGTCGCACCCACCAATGCCTCGGTTCTCATCGAAGGAGAAAGCGGCACTGGCAAGGAACTGGTGGCCAAGTCCATCCATTACAACAGCCTGAGAAAAAACCAGACCCTGGTGGCGGTAAATTGTTCTGCCTTTGCCGAGTCCCTTTTGGAAAGCGAATTATTCGGACATGAAAAAGGGGCCTTTACCGGGGCTGCCAACATGAAAAAAGGACGGTTTGAACTGGCTGACAAGGGCACCCTTTTCCTGGATGAAATCGGGGAACTGCCCATGCCCCTGCAGGTCAAGCTTTTAAGAGTGCTTCAGGAACGGACTGTGGAACGGGTCGGCGGAACAGAGCCCATCCAGGTGAATTTCAGGCTCATTGCCGCCACCAACAAAAACCTGGAAGAAGAGGTGAAAAAATCCAATTTCAGAGAAGATCTTTACTACCGCCTCAATGTGGTCAAGGCCACCATGCCGCCGTTGAGGGAACGCCAGGAAGACATCACCCTGCTCATCAATCATTTTATTCAAAAGTACACCCAGGGCCCTGAATCCGCCGGCACCTCTGTCACAGGCATAGACAAGGAGGCTGCACAAATCCTCTGCGACCATGAATGGAAAGGCAATGTCCGGGAACTTGAAAATGTCATTGAGCGGGCCGTGATCCTCTCAGGCTCAAACCGCATTGCCAAATCAGATCTCCCCCCCCATATCCGAAATACCCCTGGCACCCCCCTGCAATTGGACGGAATCCCAGAAGGGGTAGGCCTGTCCGAAACCCTTGCTGCCGTGGAAAAGCGTATGATCCAAAGGGCCATGAAAATGTCAGGCAATGTCCAGACCAAAGCCGCCCAGATTTTAGGCATCGGTAAAAGCGGCCTCAACCAGAAATTAAAAAAATTCAATCTGGACAAGGAATTGAACCTGGGAAAATAATCATACAAAAGTCCTGGGGTTCAAAATTTTGAATTTCGGCTAACCCGCTTAAAAATTTGGATATCAGCCGGTTGGAAAAAGCCTCGCCCCCTTTGGGGTTCAATTTTTTGAACTTTTAGAACAATTTGTAAAAAAAAAGAAGGGGGAAAAATCAGAATTGCGGTGCTTTTAAAAAAAATATATTTTGTTTTTAGTGACTTAAAGATTTAAACAGGGAATTTTTAAAAGAATGGCCAAGATTTTGCATTTTAAATTCTCACTAACCAGCGGTTAGTTTTTTCATCTTTTTTTCCTTTTCTAAAAAAGGCTGCCAAACGGCAGCCTTTTTTAGTGGTACTCACTTTTTTTCAATCGCTATTGACCGCCATCGACCTTGGCCTGGGCAATGGCTTTGTACAGGGAATCTTCATTTTCCCTGATGATCTTTTCATACATTTTCAGGCTGGATGCCATATCGTTCTGTGCTTCATAAATCAAGGCCAGGGCAAATCTTGCTTCATCTTTTAAAAGAGAGGATGTCCCTTTTTCAATTTTAAGATAAAAAGATTTTGCCTGTTCAGGCTCTCCCTTTAATTGGGAAAGGTTTCCAAGGGCTGAAAGCAAAAAATTTCCCATTCCCGCCTCATTGCCCATGGCCTCCAGGGCGTTGGAATACAGGGTAAAGGCCTTATCGTATTTTTGGGCATCAAAACAAATTTTTGCGTAACTCACCTGGGCCATGCGTCCGGCATTGGTGTTGGCATATTCTTCAAGCAGGTCATCAAAATCATCCTTGACCGCCTCAAACCCTTTTTGGAAATCCTGATCCTGGGCATAGACTTTTGCATACTCGGATCTGGCCTTGGCCGCCAAATTGGACGCCTCAAGTTCCGAGCGTTTAAAGCTGAACATGATGGTTGAGAAAACCACACAGACCACCACGACAGCACCCAGAATCAAAATCAACTGTTTTTTGTTTTTTGAAGCATAGGCCATCCCTTTTACCAGGCTCTCCTGAAAGGGGTCCATCTGTTCCAGTTCTTTTTTTCTTTCGTTTGATACGCCTTGTTCCGACATTTGTATACCCTTATCCCTTATGAATTTTATAATTACCAGACAAGCGTTTTGTAAATCCAGCCGGTCTCACCGTCTGCATGTTCAACACGAATCCAGTTTCCTTTTCGTTTCAGCACCTTGAACGGCACCCCCCGTTCAACCCTGAGAACCACCTTGGTCTTTTTGTCCGGTCCTGACCTGACATTACATTTTTCCTTAACAGAAATAACGGTATTAATTTTTGCGAGTAAAGATTTATGAACCCAGGCCGTATCCCCTTCAAAATCCTTGATCTCATACCAGTCCTTTTTTTTGGAAACCACAATAAAGGGATGGTATTTTTCAACCTGCCAGAGCACCTTGTATTTGGTGCCGGCACCATCCCTGAGGTTTGCAATTGAAGACTTTACGGCCAGGCGTTCGGCAGCAAAAGCCGAACCTGAAACCATTGCCCACAGGATAAAGAAAAAAACGATTCTTGATATTGCCCTTGACCATCCACTCCACATAAACATCTCCAATCTAAAATCAGCTTAGCATCATTCCGGTCTGGTATACCAGAAAAGACATCCCCCACGCAACCGTGGTGGTATAGACCACGTTGAACCAGGCCCATTTGGGCGATGCTTCCCTGTAAATGGCAACCACCGTTGCAAAGCAGGGAACGTACAAAAGCACAAAAACCATCATGGACAAGGCCGACAAAGGGGTCATTCCCGACGATTTAAGCGCATTTGAAAGCTCATCTTCTCCATCATTTCCCACCCCGTACAACACCCCCATGGTTGAAACCACAACCTCCTTGGCCACAAATCCTGTGACCAGGGCCACACTGGCCTGCCACCCAATACCAATGGGTAAAAAAACCGGTTCCAGGGTTTTTCCGATCATACCAATATATGACCCTGCCACCCGTTCCTGTTCTTTGAGGTTTAACATATGTTGAATTTCACGCCCGAGCTCATCAGATGCCTGCCTGCGTTCCGTTTCATTCTGAAGGGTTGCCGTCCTGGCCAGAGATGCGGATCTTGCCGTCTCAATTTTGGCATCGTAATCCACTGAAAATTCAGTTTGCATCGGAAAGGTGGACAATACCCAGATGATGATGGATCCGACAAGGATAACCCCTCCCATCTTCTTGAGAAACATTTTACCCCGGTCCCACATGTGGATCATCAGACTTTTGAGCATGGGCACCCGATAGGGGGGCAGTTCCATGACAAAGGGGGCTTCCTCTCCTTTAAACATCAGTCCCCTTAAAATCCGGCCGGTAAGGATGGCAAGGAGGATACCTGTGGCATAGAGGCAGAAAATAATGGTGCCGGCCCTGTGGGCGAAAAAAGTTCCTGCCAATACAATATAAACCGGCAGCCGGGCCGAGCAGGACATAAAGGGAGTCATTAATATGGTCAATACCCGGTCCTTTTGATTTTCAAGGGCCCGGGTGGCCATAATGGCCGGCACATTGCATCCAAATCCCATGAGCATGGGAATAAATGATTTTCCATGAAGCCCTGAGGTATGCATAACCCTGTCCATGAGAAATGCCGCCCTGGCCATATATCCGGTATCCTCAAACAGGGCGATGCAAAAGAACAAAATCAGGATATTGGGCAGAAAAACAATGACCGAACCAATGCCGGCCACAATTCCGTCCAGCACCAGGGATTTGAACAAAGAAGGGTCCATCATCCGGTCCAGAAAACCGGACAGCAGTCCCACCCCGTGCTCGATCCATTCCATGGGATAGGCCCCCAGAGAAAAGGTCAACTGAAACATGGCCCAGATAAAAAAGATAAAGACCGGTATCCCGAAAAACCGATCCGTGAGCACCAGGTCAATATTTCTGGACATATCAATCCGTTTTTGGGCGGAAAGACTGACAGTCGCCTTGATCAATCCCTCAATCACCCCGTACCGATCGTCGGTGAGTATGATTTCAAAGTCATCCTGATAAAGATCAAAGATCCTCTGCCGGCAGACCATGGCCGTCTCAAGCGCCTCTGAAGCGCCTGAGCGTTCTTGAATCTCTTCTTTGATCAGTTTGTCATCTTCAAGCAGTTTAATGGCCTGCCAGCGGTTGCGCACCGGATCGCCATGTTCTGATTCAAGGTCAGCACAGACCATTTCAATACAATTTTCAATCTCTTTTCCATAGTTTATCCGGCGGGCGGTTTTGCCTGATTCAAAGGCCGCAATTTCACTGACAGCCGCATCAAGAATATCATGGGTTCCCTTGTTCTTATTTCCCACGGTAAAGACCACGGGCAGATTTAAAAGGCCGGAGAGCTGGTCGGCATCAATCTTGATCCCCTTGGCCTTGGCCATGTCTGCCATATTCAGGACAAACAAGGCAGGCCGTCCCAGCTCAAGGATTTGAAGGGCCAGAAACAGGCTTCTTTCAAGGTTGGATGCATCAATGATATTGATCACAATATCAGGCGCCTGGTTCAGAACATAATCCCTTGCCGTGACCTCTTCTATGGAAAAAGGGGTAAGACTGTATGTCCCTGGAAGATCAACCACCCGGATCTCATGATTCTTGTATTTCAGGCGGCCTTCTTTTTTTTCAACCGTGACCCCGGGCCAATTGCCCACCTTCTGCCGGGCTCCGGTCAAATTATTAAAAATCGTTGTCTTGCCGCAGTTGGGATTGCCGGCCAGGGCAATGGTGATTTCATCTTTCATTCTTATTTTTCTCTAACCCTTACATCCTCAACCAGGATATTGCCGGCCTCTTCCACACGCAGGGAAATATGATAGCCTTTTACCACCAGTTCAAGGGGATCCTTGAGCGGGGCATATTTTTCCACATAGATCTGGGTTCCCCGGTTGATGCCCATTTCCAATAGCCTTCGTCTTAAAACACTTTCCCCGGACACCCGGACAATTCGCCCTTCCTGACCTGCTTTCATCTGACAGAGTTTAACTATCCCTTTACGGCATCGTTTTCTGGGGCAGGTTAAAAAGTCAGTATGCCCGCACCCGCACCCCCTTGCCATGGGGGTTCCCCAGATTTTCTCGGCCATGCCCGTGCCGATCACCAGCCGGTTTTCTCCCAGGGCCACCACCACCTGACCGCCAATGCCATTGGAAACCAGCTCAACAACATCCCCGATCTTGAGCCCCATGGAAGAAATCCTCAACTGCATTTTTCTGCCGGCTTCCACGGATTTAACGATCAACCGTTCTCCGGGTTTGGCCTTGGAAAGGGGAACCAATTTTTCCCTTAGAGCCATGCACTTGGAACAAAGACCATAAATTTCCATCTTATGCTGAAGCATATGAAACCCATAAGCCCGGGCCAGCTTTCTCTGTCGCTCCTCTATGGCCTCATCCTTGAACTCAAGTATGGCCCCGCATTTGGTACAGATCATATGGTCGTGGTGCACCCCGAGATGCCGGTGTTCGTAGAGGATGATATTGTCCTTGTGAAAGTTCACCTGGTTGGCGAACCCAAACCGGCACAGCTGTTCCATGCTCTGGGCGATGAACTCATCGGACATGGATGTGCCGTCCGCCTTAAGCTGTTCTGAAATCTCTTGGACGCTGACATGGTGCTCAAGTTTTAAAAAAGCCTCCAGCACCTGGAAGCGTTCCTCAAACCGATCAAGCCCCTCTTGCTTAAAGAGCCGCCGAAACTGTTTTTTATCCTGCTCATGCCTATTGAACATGCTTAAATAATCCCCAATAAAATAACGTATTAAAATAGGATATGTCCCCTGGCTTGTCAAGGCGTAGCCGGGTTTAAAACAGGGCTCACGCATGTAAATATTGTAAAGTGCCTATAGTTTTGATTGGTTCAAGTATCATCCAAACATAACTTCCTCCAGATATTTGATATCCATAGCAGCATTCAACCTTTTGGTTTTTACACTCCCTTTAAATGTCTTATTGTTCCGTAATAAATTTAATGCAATGTGCCGAATCGCTGCAAAATTCTCAGGAGAGTTCCCCTTTCTGACTCTGCTTTCGTCTTCACGGAACGCAATATCCAATACCCAATGCACTGAATTTTCAATTCCCCAATGCCTCCTGACAGCATTACCAAAAATATTGGGGTCGCTATCCAGGCTCGATATATAATATCGCTTTTCATGACTGATCTGGCCGTCCATTTCCCGGGTGGATTCAATCATTCCAATACTTTTCAAACCTTTCCAACTTTTTTTATCTTCAAACCAATCAATATCAGAGGTTATCACAGCCCTGCGCGTTTCGACTCGACCGTGCCCTCCGTCAACACTGGTCTGTTCATTAAACTGGTACCCCTGATTTTTCATTTCTTCCATTTTATTGAAAAAAAGTACCGCTTCATCATGCAAGGTTTTATGATTTTCTTTCAGGGCAAGGACATAGTCACACCCTTTGTTTATTATGGTTTCAGCGATTTTCTTTTGAGTGCCCATGGCATCAATGGTTATAATGCAGCCCGAGATATCTAAAAGTTTTAAAAGATTTGGAATGGCCGTAATTTCATTTGATTTTTCTTCGGTTTTTAATTGCCCTAAAACCACTTTATTAGACGAAGCCCACGCACTGATCATATGAATGGCTTTCTTATCATTGGAGGTATCGTGTGAACGCCTTAGAGTTTTGCCGTCGATTGCAATGACTTGACCTTTGGTCATCTTTGCAACCGACTGAACCCAGTGCATAAAACTGCTCTGAAATTCATTCGGGTTCATCCTTTCAAAAATTCTGCCAAAGGTGTCATGGGAGGGTATCCCATGGGGAAGGCTTAGAAATTTTGACAACCACCTTTTTCTCTTTTTGCCAAAGTTTTCAATTTGCTCATAAGTGTCTGCGCCAGCAACTACCGCACAAATTGCGATGATGACGACATCAATTAAATTATGAAGCTTATTGTGGTGTCTGGGGTCCTGAATATTGTCAAAAAAAGTTTCAAGAGATTTTTTTTCGTTCATTGGCAACTCCTTGTGTTTATTGGCATATATATCGTATCTGTGCAGCGATGTCTAGGAAAATTTTGTTCGATGCTCATATACTATAACAAGCCAGGAGAGCCAGGCTGGGATAGGGTGAAGGGGGTGGAGTGGCGTAAATGAGCGGCCCGCCAGGACGGCATAGGTCCGATCATTTCCGCTTCTTAAGCGGTCAGGACGACCGCTTAAGATTTAACGGAATCCCCCTCACCTATTCCAGCCGGGTAAGGACGAATCTTAATAAAAGTTACATGCGATGACCCTGGGGTTTAAAAAAACACCCCAAGCCAAGGCCAGGATACCCAAGGTTTATTTTTAAGCGGCCTGACCGGATCTTCCCCCATGTTGGGCCCGGGACGTGCCCGATATGAATCAGGGCAGATTCAAATTTGACAATCAGCTATTATTTCAGTTATATATCCTTTTTTTAATCCCTAAAATTGCCGGATATATGCATTGTGATTTCCCATGAACAGTTAAAAGAGTATCTCTGCCGCCCCCTGGCCATTGGCAGCAAAAAAATAGAAAACCGGATGGTCCTGGCCCCCATGGCCGGGCTGGGCCATATTGCCTTCAGACAGATGGTCACCGAATTCGGCGGATTCGGCCTTTTGTTTACCGGCATGTGTTCGGCCGGGGCCGTTCCCCATGAAAACCCGCGGATCTCACAAGTCTTTAGCTGGCGGCCCCAGGAACTTGACCACACGGTCTGCCAGATTTTCGGCAGCACCCCCCAAAGCATGGCCCTGGCAGCCAAACGCATTGAAGACGAAGGTTTTTTCGGGGTGGACTTAAATTTTGGCTGTTCTGTGGCGGCCATATGTAAAAGGGGATGCGGGGCCGCCCTGTTAAAAACACCGGACCTTGCAGCCCAAATTGTGTCCGAGGTCCGCAAGGCCGTTTCCTGCCCTGTCTTTGTCAAATACAGAACCGGATGGGAAAATAACCCTGAATTTGCAGCAGCCATGGGCAACCGATTTGAACAGACCGGCGCAGACGGACTGACCTTTCATCCCCGGGTGGCACCGGACCGGAGAAGCCGTGCCCCCCAGTGGGAAATCATCGGCCAGGTTCAAGACGCAGTCAATATCCCGGTATTTGGCAATGGCAACCTGTTTGAGATTCAAGACGGGATGAAAATGATAGACCAGACCCAATGCCAGGGGCTGTCCCTGGGCAGAATGGCCGTGGCAAGGCCCTGGATATTTGCCCAGTGGACCCAGGGCCTTGAGCCCAAAGAAGAGATCTATTACGAGACCGCCATGAGAATGGCTCAATTGCTCACAACCCATTATGAAGACTTTTTTGCCTTAAAAATGTTTAAAAAATTTGCCCCCTATTTTTGTGCCAATTTTAAATTTTCCCACTCTATTTTAAAGAAGATGATGAAGGCAGATACCATGGACGCCTTAAAAGAAAATATAAAGGTCCAGCTCATGCCTTGCCCCCAGACCCTGAGCGTGCCGAATATAAATCTTTTTGTCTGATAAATTACGAATAAAACTCATAGCAATCGCTATTATTTAGAATAATATTCTTGACTAACCCTTTTTTGATGATAATATATCTCCACACACAAGGGAGAAATCAATATGAGATCTGACATTCTTATCGCCATTGCCCAACAATACAATACCCCTGCCTATGTCTATGATCTGGACAGGATCAAAACCCAGTATGCAGAATTTAAAGCCGCATTTGACTGGCCCAAACTAAAAATTTGCTATGCCATGAAAGCCAATTTCAACAAAGATATCATCGGCTGCCTGGCAGCTTTGGGATCAGGCATTGATGCCGTCAGCCCCGGAGATCTTTACATGGCGCAATCATGCGGGATAAAGATCAATAATATCATCTATACGGCCAACAATATAACCGATGCCGAGATGAACGAAGTGGCCGATACCGGCGTACTCATGAATATCGGTTCTTTGTCCCGGCTTGAAAAATATGCAAAGGCCTTTCCAAATACCCGGGTCTGCCTCAGAATCAACCCGGATGTGGTGGATGGGGCCCATGACAAAATTAAAACCGGCGGGGATCTGACCAAATTCGGTATTCTGCTTGAGGATGTAGACAAGGTTTCAGCCATTACCCGGGCAGCAGGCCTGAAAGTAGTGGGGCTTCATGAACACACAGGCTCTGGACTGCAAAACCCCGATTCAATTATCCAGGCCATGAACCAGGTCATGACCATTGCCACCCCAACGAATTTCCCGGATCTTGAATTTCTTGATTTCGGCGGCGGATTCAAGGTGCCCTACGGGCCGGATGAATCCCCCATAGACTTAAAATCCATGGGCAAGGCGGTGTGCCAGGTTTTTTCCCAATTCTGTAATGACTATGGCCGAGAACTTGAACTCTGGTTTGAACCGGGCAAATTTTTAACAGCCCAGGCCGGCAGCCTGCTGGTAAAGGTCAACACCATAAAACGCAACCGCCACAGGACCATCTGCGGCACAGACTCAGGATTTCCCCAGCTGATCAGGCCCATGTTCTACAATGCCTATCACGCCATTGACAATCTATCCAACCCCCAGGGAAGCCCCCAGGTTTATGATATCTGCGGTAACATCTGTGAAACCGGGGATCTGTTTGCCAAAGACCGGACCCTGCCCCGGATAAGGGAAAATGATCTTCTGGTCATCCAGAATGCCGGAGCCTATTGTTATGCCATGGGCGGCAATTACAATTTAAGACCCATGCCGGCCGAAGTGGTGGTGGAAAATAATGAATACAGGCTTTCAAGACGGCGGCTGAGCTCTGAAGAGCTTGTGGCCATGATCACAGGTGAGTTTGAAAAAAAAAGAATGGACCCAAAATCAAAAAAACGACCTGATGCGGCCTGAAAACAGCGTGGATAATATGCCTTTGAACAAAGAACTGGATCTCACAGACTTTCACTGTATCCAATGCCATGCCTGCTGCAGGGAATCGGGATATGTCAGACTCGGCCCTGAAGACCCCGATGCCATTGCCCAATATTTAGGGCTGGATGTACACACCTTTACCAATACCTATACCCGGTTGACCCGGGACAGGCAGACCCTGTCCCTGATCGAGCAAACAGACGGGGCATGCATTTTCCTAACAGACAAGGGCTGCAAAATTCAACCGGTCAAGCCTGTTCAATGCGAAAATTTCCCCCATAAATGGAAATTTTCTGATTTTGAAAATATCTGCGAATGGGCAAAACAACAGCGCCAAAATAAAAATCACATGCCCAGAATACCCAACCCCTCTTCAAGCTCAAAATAGGGTTTGATATCATAGGTGTATCCCTTGACCCCGAAATAGACTAAAAGGCTTTGACCAACCGCCTGAAGCGCCTCGCCAGCCGGTGAGTTTCCACTTCATAGTAGGTAATGGAATGGATGCCCTTGCCGGTACTTGAAGAGACATAAGGGCCTTTTTTTATAATATAATCGGGCAAGGCCTTTGCCGTCAAATACCGTTTGGCTATCTCCCGGGTGCTTTCCGGCGGATAGTGAACATTTGAAATAATAATCATGGGGTTTCCTTTCTTCTTTTCACGGTTGCCTCCCCTGGGCAGGGGAATTTTAAACGCCTGACCCAAACCCTTAAATTCAACCCAAGGCCCTTGGAGCATACCCCCATATTTCCGGAAAATTCAAAACTCATCTCCCGGCACTGCCTCTCATACCCAAGTTCACCGCTTATTTTTATATTGGCTTGAATATGAGGGTGTTCCGTGCTTTCGCGGGCCACCCGCAAAGGTACCATATTGCGGTGCCAAGCGAGCGACGAATGAAGGTACTCCGCAATGAGGAACAAACCAAGACAACAAAGAAAATGTTTCTGTATGGTGGATCAGGGGCATACGCCCCTTCTTGACAAACCGAAATTCAAGCCTGATGGCCAATGCAAAAAAAGGCCTGCCCCATGAAAAACCTACAGGCAGTTAGGGCCGTTGACAAATGAATTTAAGACCTGCCAACCACGGGCCGGGACAATATCCCCAGGCAGATGGGCGAACCCCAGGGATCAACCATCTGATCCCTGGGTCCTTAAAAGGGTTAATCCCTTATTTTTACGGCAGATAAAAGCAGTATCGGATAGGTAAACTCTGTCTCAATACGTTTGGTTGTAAACTTGCCAAATCCTGCGTTGCTTAAAGCCGTTATAATATCTTGTTCCGGAAGGCGGTGGGTGGGGTATCCCATGCACCGTGTCAACAACTCAACAATGGCAAATGTCAGATGCGGGGCATTGTCTTCCGGCGGTACAATGTGATTTGAGATAAAAAGGCCGCCCGGTATCATGGCCTGGTTCACCTGATTAAAAAAATCTAAAAGCCTGTTGTCTGCGTTCAGCTCGTATAAAAAATGGGAGCTGAAAAAAAGATCATACCCGCTGCCAAAAGAGGTATCTTTTTCCATGTCAAAATCATGAAAGGTCGAACGGTCAAAATGTGGCTGATCTTTTTTAAGCTTCCAGGCCAGGTCACAGACCTCGGGCAGATCATAAATATGCGCCCTTAAATTTTCATTTGCCTGCATAAAGGCAAATGAAAAATACCCGATATTTCCCGCAAAATCGCATAGTTTTCTGGATGATTCAAATTCGGGCAAGCCCTTGGCAAAGGAGAGGACAGCCTGGATAGCCCCCCCCCCCCCTTTTTTGCTGCTGTTCCATATCCAGTACGGCCTTTGGGGAACTCCACATATTAGGGTTAAAGGGCGCAGGTCCCTTGCAGAGGACTTGAACAAGAGAATCAAAGGGGCCGCTGCTGCCAGAATACGCTTTTACGGCATCAATCTGATTTGTCTTTGCCTCCGTTAAAAGAAAATCCCGGGCCGCCGGGGTAAGTGAGTACACCTCCCCTTCTTTTTCCACCAGGTTGACGGCAATGAGCACGTCCAGCAGGGCGTGTGTGATTATTGCCTTTATTTTCAGGGATTTGGTCAGTTGGACCAGGGTCATTCCCTTCTTTGAAAGGGCCTGGAACAGGTCAATTTCAATGGCTGCATTGATAATTCTGGGAACATAGCTTTGGTATAATAGATCAAAAAGGCCTTTGCTGCTCACGGGTGTCTTTAATTGAGTCATGATCATCCTTTTCTTAAATTCAGAGTGTAAGGGTTAAAAACCAAAAGGACTATACAACAATTCCTTAGGCATTCCAAACTCTTTTTGACGTACAAAAAAAACTTAATCCAAGGCAGTGGACGATTGCTTTGAAAACAGGGTTATTCCGCATATTCAGGATAATTGCCGGCAATAAATCAGGCCATGTCACTGGAAAACAATGCGGCTTGGAAAAACAAAGTCCTCAATATTTTGGCAATCTCAAAAAACGATTCCATTTGGATTTAAGTTAATTCTGGTCCCTTTTGGTTATAATTAAACTTTTCAAATTTCAAATTGACAAACCCCGGCCAAAGGATGAGTATCACTAATGCAAAACAACAGGAGAACTGCTTTACTATTTTTTTTAAATCACATACAATGAAGGAAATATGATGACACATCAAAAAAAAGGCAAAGAACGGCGGCAATTTCTTAAATCCGCCACCACAGCAACAATGGCAGCCGGGGCTGCATCACTGGGCAGCATCTTTCTTAAACCAGCGGCAGCAGAAGACAAAAAAAATATGAGGGCATTGAGAATAAATACAGAAAAAAGAACAAATCATTTGATTCACCCCCCAAATATATCTATCGCGGCACAGATTATACTGACGACAAAGCCACGTTTTATGCGCCTTTGATGGAGGATTGCGATTACCTGCCCGAATTTCAGTCCATATTTACCGAAGGAACGGCCGGACAATACTTTAAGCATACACTGAAATTTGGAATGAAAGACATTATACGGTTCCATGGACATTCCTGCGAAGCCCTGTATTATACGGCCGCCATCTGCCGGCTGATCTGTGATCGTCTCTTTGAGGACAAGGTCATTGACCGGACGATCCTGAGGGGTATCGGCGGCAAGTCCCCATGTATCGGTGATTCCTTAATGTACGTTACCGGCGGCAGGCTCCAGTTTGGAACCTTTGCCCTAAACCCGAGCCTGGGCCATGCCATTGTTCTCCAACGCATCGACACCCAGGAAACCTGGATGGGGGCCTGGAAAGACGGAATACAATCCTGGAATGCAACAAAGATATTCGGCACCCCCAACAAAGCCAACCCCCTGCCCTATAAACGATGGTCCGCCTGGAAACATGAACCCGACACCCCAAAAAATCAGTTGAGCGATTGCAAGATCAAATACAAATACAATAAACCTGAACGCCTCCAGCGGCTGAGGGATCTTAAAGACAACCTTAAATACCTGCCAGAAGGTATGAAACCAAGAATAAAGCCCAACGAAATCAGGGAAGAATTCAACTGGCTCCAATACCGACATTTAAGAGAAGTTTTTTCCCATCCCCTGGAAGACAGCTTCCAGATCAAAAAGGTAAATGGATTCAAATGGGAGTATCCCCATTGCGAGCCCATGTGGGTCCCCCGCCTGGACCAAAAAGCAAAATGGGCGCCATTTATGCCGCATCCTGAAAAAGCAGATTAAAATGCAAGCCCAATCCGGTAGTATTCCCATGTCGGATTGGGTAAACACCTGGACGACCAAAGATATCAGCGCTGTATCAGAAAAAATTTCAGTGCACCGGCAGGGATGGTTTTTTCCTTTTTAACAATCGTCATCGCAATCAGTGCGGGTTAAAAGGGATCAACGGTCGCATCAGGCATGCCGATGAGCAGCACCCATCAATGGTGGCCGATGCTGTCAAAAGGGTATTTCGAATAAAAAAAAGACTTTGAGGCGGCAATGCCGGATGCAGCCCTCTTTGGGAAACAAACTCTGTTACAGAAAACAGGTATAATTCCTTATCAATCGTCTTTTGTTTTGTATGCAATTCTTTTGCACCATCTTGCCCTAAAAAAAGACCAAACATTTTTTCCAAACTTCCTGGGTACGATTTGCTGGAAACCAAAAAGGACCTGCAAGGCTTGAGCATAAAACTCAATATACCTGGGTCAACCCTAATATTTTTCATTTGGGACAAACAACTCTTGCAAAATTATTATCACAACTTTAAAGTATTATTAAGTTGACAAAAAAATATTAAGGCAATAAAAAATATTTGCGAGGTGGCATGTTACAAAAATATATTCCGATTGTTAAATTTTTAGCCGAGGCATTAGGACCTCAATTTGAAATCGTTCTGCATGATTTAAAAAATATAGACCAGTCCATCGTTGCCATTGAAAACAATCAAATCAGTGAAAGGGTTGTAGGGGGGCCGGCCACCGACCTGCTCTTAAAATTATTAAAAAAAGGGTCCACAACCTTGGACACGGATTTCATCACGAACTATCAAGGGTGTTCCAAGAATGGCAAAAACGTAAAAGGATCCACCCTTTTAATTAAAGACGATAACAATAAGGTCATAGGGGCGCTTTGCATCAATTTAGATATTTCCGCCTTTGTTCAGACCCGGAATGAATTGGACAAACTGATTAACCTGCCAACGGGGGGTGACAGGCAAAAAAATGTTGAACCGATTTCAGAGAAACTGGACCATTCCATAGAAGATCTGACCTCTGATGCCATTAAAACGATTTTGGTGGAAACCAATATCCCGCCGGAAAGAATGTCTTTGGAAGAAAAAATGCAAATCATAAAGGCTTTGAATCAAAAAGGGATCTTTTTACTCAAAGGCGCGGTGAGTGAAATAGCCAAACATTTAAAAACATCAGAACCGACCATTTATCGATATTTAAATAAGCTTAAATAAACGCAGATTTATCCATACGGCCCTTCTGTGTCTATCATTGATACGGATTCATTTTTATTTAAGAATAAGGAAACACCATAATGAAGAAAACAATTAATACCCCATTGGCGCCTGCTGCCATAGGACCATACTCCCAGGCGATTGCCGTTAACGATATGCTTTTTTTGTCAGGGCAGCTTCCAATAAACCCGGTTACATCACAAATGGCGCCCAATGATATTGAAGTTCAGACAAAGACATCAATAGAAAACATTGCGGCTATTTTAAAGCAAGCCGGCATGGACCTGAACAACGTGGTGAAGACAACGGTGTTTATTTCCGACATGAATAATTTTTCCAAGCTCAATGGCGTATATGGCAGCTATTTTCAAACAAATCCGCCGGCAAGGTCCTGTTTTGAAGTCAGCAGGCTTCCAAAGGATGCATTGGTGGAAATTGAAGCCATCGCGCACAAATAATTCTAATTTACAATCCATCACTATGGGAAAAGGTTGGCACAATGAAATATGACTTTGATAAAGAGGTTGACAGAGAATCGACCCATTCAATGAAGTGGGAGCCGGATTTCCTTAAGGCCCAGTTTGGAGACGCGGATCTTCTGCCGCTGTGGGTGGCGGATATGGACTTTAAATGTCCGCAACCGGTTATTGATGCCCTCATGAAAAGAGTTGAGCATGGTATTTATGGGTACAGCCAGAGAGATGACAGCTATTACTAGGCAATTATAGACTGGACCCAGAAAAGACATGGCTGGAAAATAAAAAAAGACTAGCTGGTCTTTTCACCCGGAATTGTTCCGGCAATCAATTACCTGATCCAGACCTTCTGCTATCCCGGGGACCGGGTCATCATTCAAAACCCTGTGTATTATCCATTTTTTAATGCCATTTCAAACAATGGGTGCCATCCTGTTTATAATCAATTAAAATTTCAGGATGAACAATATACAATGGATTTTGATGATCTGGAAGAAAAAGTAAAAGACCCCCGTGTCAAACTTCTGATTTTATGCAATCCCCATAACCCTGTCGGCCGGGTGTGGAGCAAAGAAGAACTCAAAAAATTAGGTGACCTGTGTATTAAAAATGATGTGATTATTATTTCCGATGAAATTCATTCGGATTTAATATTAAAAGGGCATAAGCATGTTTGCTTTGCCGATATTTCAGAAGCGTTCGCCCAGAACTCCATTACCTGTACGGCCCCGAGTAAAACCTTTAACCTGGCAGGTCTTCAAACCTCAAATCTGATCATTCCAAACCAGAAACTTCGCAAATATTTTTCCCAGACATTGGAACGAAACAATGTCGGGTTAACAAATTGTTTTGGAATTGTCGCCCTAACGGCGGCTTATAACCAGGGACAAGACTGGTTAGAACAGGTGCTGGAATATCTGGAATCCAATGTGGATTTTATCGAAAATTTTGTAAAAGAAAAAATGCCGGAAATTAAATTTATCCGGCCCCAAGGAACCTATTTAGCCTGGCTGGATTTCCGGGCTGTCACAGGGGATGCAAAATCACTTGAAGCCATTATCCAGGGAAAAGGCAAAATTGCCCTGGATGAAGGATATATTTTTGGCAAAGGCGGAGAGGGGTTTGAAAGAATTAATTTTGCCTGCCCAAAATCCATCCTGGAAAAAACATTAACGATCATTGAAAAGACAATTCACAGCAAGACAGGAGTGAATGCTTAAAAAATAATACGGCAATCATATAAGAACGGGATTTTTAATATCTTAACAAGTAGGAGAAAATATAAATGGAGAACAAGTTAAAACCTGGTTTTGGAGAGTCGCTGTTTCTGGTTGTTACATGTTTTGTTATTATATTTGCAAGTATTTTGGCGTTTAATATTGCTGTCCAGATTGCTCTGCTGGCCTGTTTATTCCTGGCAATCATACTCGGGAGAAAATTAAAATACACCTATGATGAATTGGAATCTGCGGCCGCAGATTCAATCAGAAGCGGGCTCCAGGCTTTATTGATACTGGTCATCGTCGGGGCCATGGTGGGGACCTGGATTGCAGGCGGTGTCGTGCCCAGCATGATTTATTACGGCTTAAAAATCATTAACCCCAGTATTTTTCTATTTGCCGCTTTATTGATCTGTTCACTGACCTCCCTGGCCACGGGCACCTCATGGGGAACCGTTGGCACCACAGGCGTAGCCATGATGGGTATCGGCGCAGGCCTGGGCGTACCCGCCCCCATGACGGCAGGCGCCGTTCTTTCCGGTGCCTACTTTGGAGATAAGATGTCACCCCTGTCCGACAGTACGAACCTGACGGCATCCATGTCGGAAACCAATGTTTTTTCACATATAATGAGCATGCTGTATACCACGGTTCCATCCTACCTCATAGTCTGTGTTATGTATCTGGTCATTGGATTCAAATATGGTGATAATTCCCTGGACACCAGTAATATCAATGAAATCTTAACTGTTTTGGATACCCACTTTAATATCGGCCTTTTAATGATCATCCCCGCCGTGGTTGTCATTGGGTTGATGATAATGAAAAAACCGGCTTTCCCCAGTATTGCCATTGGTGCGGCACTGGGCTCCATATGGGGCGATAATTCTGCAGGGGAAAGATTTTGCAGAGGCTGTGGGGGTTGCCTGGGGCGGGTATTCCATTTCAACAAACATTATATATATTGATAAATTGTTAAACAGGGGCGGTATGGTCAGCATGCTGTCTGTTGTGGCCGTTATGCTATTCGGGTTGGGATTTGGCGGTGTGCTCAAGCACATCGGTGTTCTGGATGCATTGATTGAACCGTTAACACGTAAAATAAAGAGCGTCGGCCAATTAATCCTTTCCACTATTATTGTGGGAAACGTTACCAATGCGGCCGGGTGCAGCATGTATATTTCCCTGATCATGACCCCCCAGTTAATGGCAAAATCTTTTAAAAAATTCAAACTAAAACCTGAGGTCTTATCCAGGGTCACGGAAGATGGCGGAACCTTGACCGCCCCTCTTTATCCCTGGACTGACAACGCATTGTACATGTTCGGCGTCTTAGGTGTCAGCACACTGGAGTATGCACCATGGGCGTTTTTCCTGTGGCTGACGCCACTCATCTCCATATTGCTGGGATACATCAATAAATGGGGAATGCTGTATGAGGATGACACAGCAGATATAAAGGCATAATTAAAAAAAAGCCTGTCCTGCTGAACCCATAAAAAGCACATTGTTTTTTATGGGTTCAGCCTTTTAGAATGCCTTTCGCACCGGCACGCCTGACGGTTCCAGGCATCCGGATAGGCCATCTCAGCCCGAAACCGAGCTAAGGTTTCAGGCAGGTTGAACCGTTTTTGGGCATCATTTTTCTCAAATATGGTTTAATCCTTAAATACAATAAAATTGGATTAAAACCTTTCCATTCCGGGGCAGCAAAAGCTGATATTACCCCCCCCCCCGACATTGCAACGATGGGGGGGGGAGTAATATCAGCAGACAATCTATATGGGCGCATTCCCATTTTCCCGGTTATACCGCTGGCACTGGATTGTGCATGTTTGCCATCTGCTTCAGGCAGTTCCAACGCCCTGCTTTATAAAATGATCGCAGCATAATCATTTTTTCTGCATTCTCCCGATACCAAAAGATGCATGGACCTTTAAGACGTAAATTCACGACTCTCCGAATCGAACTTTCAATAGCACCGCTGCCAATAGGTAAGTTCAACGCTTTTACAGTTGAAAAATTAAGCCTCAGTTCATTGCGCACAAAATAATCCCGTTCCGTCTTGATAGCCTTACTGTTTCTGCCTCTACAAAGCTTCTGGACGGCCTGTACCACCTCAATCGCCTTTCCCTTCAGCAGAAGACCTCGCTGCTTCGATACCCAGCGTTTGCGTTCCTTGGATGACCAGGTCTTCCTTAAGCCTGCTACTGTACCCAGATGCTCAACTGCATGGTAGAAATCGAGAAGTTCATACACACGCTCAGGAGCCAACCCCAATGCTTTTAGCAGTCCGGGGATTCGATTCCAAATCCAATGTGCCCCATCTGCAACAAACAGTATTTTGTCTGAGTTCTGAATATGAAGGGAGTTCAAATAACCCTTTAACAAGTGGAATACACCATCCGGTCCATTGAAACAGCCATCAATAAATGGTGAAAAGCTTTTTTCTTGTTTTCCATGGGCGTCCACTACATAAATGATCAAAAGCTTGGGTTCTCGCCATGCCCCACGAAATCGGGTTCTATCCTTTTGGGTTTTTGGTCCCCTTTTCTTCTCTCTGAGCCGAGTGCGGCCACCATCAGTGCTGATAACGACTCGCCGCCCTTCAAGTAAATATCTATCATTTAATGGGATTCGGCCCGCTTGTTGTTCGGCTCGAGCCCGCTCTGCGTACCGATAGGTCAGTTTACGGATGACCTTTATACCCAACGTCATCCCACGGTCACAAAGCACTTGACGGACTTCTTCAAAAGAACTTAATAAGGCTGACCAAGAACTCACCATAGAAGCCAAAGCAGGCGAGCAGCGATCATGGATTCCAAGAAGGATTAAGCCAGCGTATGCACCTTTATATCTTTTTCCTTTTCGGCGGTCACAGGACCTTCGATAGTATCGAACATGAATATCAACCGAACTATCTGTACAAAGCTGAATCCAAACGGTCTCAAGCCCTTCGCTTTTCATCCGTCCCGGCCAATTGGACATCAATTCTTTTTCTTGGTCGACCTGTTCAGAGGAATCTACTGAGGCCTGGATCTTTTTTTTAAAAAAAAGGCGCTTATCCGATTTGTATACTCAAGGATTTCCTGCTCCATCTGTTCTAATTCGTTAGCGTTACGAACCAAGCGATTTGGATCTTCTTCCAGTTCTTTGAGGCATGCAAGGACTTCATCAACAGTATTACAATCTTCAGCTTTCTTCATTAGCACAATCCATTTATGTTCATTTCAGCGTAACAGAGGATATCATTCTTTTTGCTCTAAAAGACAGGCCTTTTTAAAACCGGGAAAATGGGAATGCGCCCATCTATATTTTTGTATCTTTGCCCGTCCAGTATTTTCCCCGAAGTTTATGCTTTAAAGCTTTGCCGATAGGCGAACGAGGCACAGCATCTATGAATTCAACACTTTTAGGCATTTTGAACCCAGCCAGTTTTTCCCGACAGTATTCAA
Organism: Desulfobacter sp.; assembly: GCA_028768545.1. Lineage (NCBI taxonomy): Bacteria > Pseudomonadati > Thermodesulfobacteriota > Desulfobacteria > Desulfobacterales > Desulfobacteraceae > Desulfobacter > Desulfobacter sp. The sequence continues at coordinate 1,626,736 of CP054838.1, read as the reverse complement.
TCAGTTCTTCTTCACTGGATTTTTTGCCCGAAGCTGACACGACCAAAGCTTTAACCGCTTCACCCCATTTATCATCAGGCACTCCAATAACCGCTACATCCGCCACTGCGTCATGACTCATCAATATATTTTCAACTTCCACAGGATAGACGTTCATACCGCCGGTGATGATCATGTCTTTTTTACGATCAATAATATAAAAATTGCCGTCATCACCCAGGGTTGCGATATCCTCCACTGTTCCCCATTCATGGTCCAGAAATGTTTTACGGGTTGCTTCTGGCTTGTTTAAATAGCCTTCAAACATGCTGTAACCACGTCCATAAAGCACACCCGGTTCTTTTGCGGAAACTTTTTTACCGGCATTGTCAAACACGGCTAGTTCAAGATCAAAAAGCGGTTTGCCCACACATCCTTCGGGCGGCATGGTTTCTTTGCATACATATTTTGAAATAAATCCGAATTCCGAAGCTCCCAGCCAATTTACCACTTGAGCATTGGGAAAGCGTTTCACCATTTTTATGGCCGTGGCATTGGACAGGGGAGCACCACAGGCGATAAAACATCTGACTTTGGAAATGTCATGGGAGTTAAGGATGTCTTCAGGCGTTTTCAGAGCCCATTCATACATGATAGGCACCACAAACGTCCATGTGGCACGGGTTTTTTCCAATTGAGCAAAAAACTGATCCGGCACAAATCCTGAAACGATCGCCACTGTTCCACCGCTCATCATGGTGGATAAAACGTACCCCATACTGGCTGCTGCATACATGGGCGCAACCGCAAGGTAAATGTCAGCAGGGCCCAGGGCCATCTCATGGCAGACGGCAACGGCCATGTGATAGTCACATTTATAAGTGCGGGCAGCGGCTTTGGGTTTGCCTGTAGTCCCTGAAGTGTACAATAGAAGATGAATATCATCTGATTTTTTTTCAATATCCAGTTCAGTCGGCTGATTGTCCGCTATCAGGTTATTGTAATTATGAACCGTCTCAACAGGTTTATCATCAATCATAATAATATGATTCAACTCAGGAATCTGATCTTTAACAGACAGAATCGTTTCCAATTCTTCCGGCCCTTTTAAAATTATTGCCCGTGCCTGACTGTCATTAAGCTGGTAGGCAATTTCCGGTCCTGTCAGACGAACGTTCCCCCCTGTAACGATGCAACCGGCCTTATTAATACCCAAAATGGCTTCTGGATATTCAAGACAATTAGGTAGAAAAATCAATACCCGATCGTGCTGCTGCAGACCAGGGCCCATCAAGCCGTTGGCCAGACGGCTGCTTCTTTCCCAGACATCTGCCCAGGTCAATTTATTGCCTTCAAATGTAACTGCTATGTTATCAGGACTTTTAGATACATTCATCCGAATAGAACTGATCAAGTCATCGGAAAAACTTTTTTTTCCCTCTGGTCGGTTAAAGGATAATTTCATTGTCTGCCTCCTCAATTTGACTGGTTTAAATAAGACCCGATTTTGGGGTAGCGAATAACACCTCTTGGGCATGTTTGTTTAGCCAATAATGTGCCAATATTTTTTTATTTTTATTTTCAACAGGTTGAGAAAAATAATATTTTGATATACCGTATATGGTGAATATATTAACCATATACGGTGGAGAAATACGAAATATGGGAAATAGTCTGAATGCAAAAATATTTCAATCAGTCACCCAGAAGATCTGTGGAAATTTAGATCTCAGCGAAGCCCTGTATCAGACATTTTCCTACCTGAAAAACAAAATACCCATCGTCATGATATTTCTAAGCCGATACGAAAGCGGGCATACAAAGAAATCCGCAAGGTTGATTGCTTTTGCCAACGACGACGGCGGTTCCCTGGTGGATGAGCCCATCATTATACCTCAAAGTGTTGGAAATTATCTGGATACCTGGCTTAAAAAATCTGCTGACCAGACACTCCCATGGGTCAGAGACCATAAAAACCCCATGAATATCAATATCAAAGAAATGCTGATGAATCGGTTTTCATACCGTGCCAGGCAGATAGCCAATGCGCCGTTCAGTACGATTACCTGTGCCCTGAAAATACAGGATCAGGTGATTGGGAACTTTACAATGATGAGAGAAGGGCCAATCCCTTACAACCAAAGCCATACTGAACTTATCCAGGCAATCAACCAGCCTTTTGCCATTGCGTTATCCAATGCCCTTCGATACAGGGAATTAGAACAGCATCACAAAGCGCTTCAAAGTGAAACCTCGCACAGGGATGAAAATCTGATGATCGGTTCAGATTCAGGCCTGCGAAAGGTAAGACAATTGATTGAAGATGTAGCCCCGACAGACAGTCCTGTAATTTTACTGGGCAACACCGGAACAGGAAAAGAAGTGGCCACAGTTGAAATTCATAAATTGTCCGATCGGTGTAAAGGACCCATGATCAATGTTAATTGCGGCGCTATCCCTGAAACCCTGATAGATTCAGAACTTTTTGGTCATGAAAAAGGGGCATTTACCGGAGCCATAGAAGCTAGACCCGGCAGGTTTGAAAGGGCCCATAAGGGGACACTATTCCTTGATGAGATAGGAGAACTCCCCTTATCTGCACAGGTTAAATTATTAAGAATTCTCCAGGCCGGAGAGTTTGAACGTGTGGGAGGATTGAGGAATTTGAAAGTCAACGTCCGTATTATTGCGGCCACAAACCGGAATATTCCCCAAAGAATCAAGAAGGGCAAATTTCGCACCGACCTCTGGTATCGACTTAATGTATTTCCAATAACCATACCCGACTTAAAGTACCGCAAACAGGACATCCCTGCCATGGTCGATTATTTTATTTCAAAAAAATGCCGGGAGATGAACCTAACCTTTCGTCCTAAACTGGCTTGCAATGCCGTGGAGCAGCTTCAGACATATGATTGGCCGGGTAATGTTCGGGAGCTTGAAAACATTATCGAAAGAGCGCTGATCCTCAGTAAAGGCAAACCGCTTTCTTTTTTTGAATTAACATCGGATGAAGATTCTCAACTGGAAAAATTTTCAAGGCAACCCAAATCAGAAAATCCCATCGACAGCCACTCATTTAAAACCCTCAACACGATTACGGTATCTCACATTAACGCGGTTCTTAATTATACCCGGGGTAAAATTTCTGGTCCTGGAGGAGCTGCTAAAATTTTAGACATTCACCCCAATACACTAAGAAACAGAATGGTCAAATTAGGAATGCAAAACCAATTCCCCCGTGTTGACCAGCATACATGATTGCTGTCCATAAATTCAAAACAGGCCGGACTGGCAGAAGTAATGCTGGTAAACTTCCGATGATGCCGCAAGCACAATAACCTGCAATCATGACTATCTCAATTTTTACCAAACGATATCTGGTATGGAAGTGTCAAAATAAATCAGGACCGCCTCGACGTTTGACACCCTTTTGAATTGAGACTATCCTTAGGTAAATTTTGATTATAGGAGGAGTGAACTTCGTGCCTGACAAGGAAAACCTTGAAAAAATATTCACCATTTCCCTGGCCCCGGACCTGAAAACATTTGCATTGGTCGTGCCTTCTCTTGAGGCTGTGTTTAAAAAATACGGATTTGATGATACCCAGATCAAACTTTATGGTGTTGCCGTGGAATAAGTCTTTACATATTGCGCAAAAATGGCCGCACCGAATAACAGATTCTGGATTGATATTTCCATTGGTCTGGGCAAGACCAGCCTTCATATTACCATTGGGTATGAAGGACCTGGCGGCTCCCTGGCCCAATATTTTACCAAAGGGACCAAAAAGAAACTCAAACGGACCTCATTTGATGCCCTGGGCCTTTATATTGCCCAAGAAGTGGTAAACAGTTTACAATACACGGGTTTTGGCGGCAAAAGAAACGAATTTGCCCTGTCGCTAACGTTACCCCAATCCCTTGAAGATCATTCTGAGTAATCTCTTTACAGACAAACCTGTGTCAGTCAGGCAATTTTCAAAGCCAAAAACATCCTATGAAAACAGGCTTTTCAGCTCACAGCAGCACCCACCCGGTCTATCCCGAATATTTCATAACCTGAAGGTCAGAAACTGACAATTTGAGGAAACCGGATATTAATTTCTTTAAATACAACAAGTTATAATTACTTACCAAACCAATTCCAAGGGTAGTCACCCTTCGGGCGAACCGATTTTATCTCATCTGCGTCGTTGAAGACCGTTCGCAGTAGAGTCGCTACGGCCTGACGCCTTGCAGCTAAAGCAAAATCAATTCGTGAAATATGCGGTCTACACCCCTGTCTTGTTTATGTCTTTACCCTGCTCATCTGGGTTATGGGCCATGGAAACCTTTCCCCTGTGCTTGCCGAAAAGTTTATAGATCATGACGTAAAACAAAGGTGCAAAAAGAATCACCAATAGGGTAGAGGTCACCACCCCGCCGAGGACCCCGATGCCGATGGCTCTCTGGGCACCGGCCCCGGCTCCGCTGGCCAGGGCCAGGGGAAGCACCCCGAATCCAAATGCCAGGGAAGTCATGATGATGGGGCGCAGCCTCAGTTTTGCCCCTTCAAGGGTGGCCTCAACCAGCCCCAGCCCCTCGTCCACCCGGGATCTTGCAAACTGGACAATGAGAATGGCATTTTTAGTGGTCAGCCCCAGAATGGTTAAAAGCCCGATCTGAAAGTAGACATCGTTGGGCAGGCCATTCATGGACGAGGCAATAACCCCGCCGATCACGCCCAGAGGAAGGGTCATGAGAATCGAAATGGGAATGGGCCAGCTTTCGTACAAGGCGGCCAGGCACAAAAAAATCACCAGAATGGAAAACCCGTAGAGCAAGGGTGCCTGGGACCCGGACATCCGTTCCTGGTAAGAGAGCCCGGTCCAGTCAAACCCGACGCCCCGGGGCAGCCGTGCCACAGCCTCTTCCATGGCGGTCATGGCCTCACCAGAACTTGTGCCCGAAGCTGCCTCTCCCCAGATGTTCATCGAGGGAAATCCGTTGAACCGTTCCAGTTTTGGGGAACCCGAGGTCCAATGGCCAGTGGCAAAGGCGGAAAAGGGCACCATTTTACCTGCGGTATTGCGAACGTAAAGTTTTTCCAAATCTTTGGGCAGGCGGCGGAAAGGGGCATCTGCCTGGACAAAGACCCGTTTTACCCGTCCTGCCTGGATAAAATCATTGACATAGGCGCTGCCGAATGCCGCTGAAATGGTTCTGTTGATGGTGGTAATGGCCACCCCAAGGGCGCCTGCCTTTTCCCAGTCCACATCAATCCGGTACTCGGGCACATCTTCAAGGCCGTTGGGACGGACCCGGGTGAGCCTTGGGTCTTTTGCAATCATGCCCATCAACTGATTCCGGGAGGCCATGAGCGCACGATGACCGATGCCGCCCCGGTCCAGAAGCTGAAAATCAAACCCGTTGGCCTGGCCCAGTTCCACAACTGCGGGCGGGGCAAATGCAAAGACCATGGCCGACCGGATGGTTGAAAACATCCCCATGGCCCTGCCGGCAACAGCCTTGACTTTCAACTCCGGGCTTTTCCGCAATTCCCAGTCCCGAAGCCTGACAAATGCCATTCCCACATTCTGCCCCCTGCCGGAAAATCCAAACCCTGCAATGGTCATAATGGATTCCACGGCCTCTTTTTCATTTTCAAGAAAGTGATCCTTAACCCGTTCCAGCACATCACGGGTCTGTTCCAGGCTGGAGTTTGCAGGGAGAATGGCCTGGACAAACATCAGGCCCTGATCCTCATCCGGCAGATAGGCTGTGGGCATTTTGCCGAATAAAAATCCCATGCCGCCCACAATGATGAGAAAAACCATAAAGTATCGAAATTTACGTGCGAGGGAATGGCCCACCAATTTCAAGTACAGATCCCTGAATTTAAAAAAGCTGCGGTCAAACCACCTGAAAAAGGGACGCATGAAAAATACGGCATTGTCCGCGGGTTCATGGCCCGGCGGCACGGGTTTGAGAAGTGATGCGCAAAGCACCGGGGTCAAGATCAGGGCCACGGCCACGGAAAGCAGCATGGCGGCAATGATGGTCACGGAAAACTGCCGGTAAATCACCCCGGTGGACCCGGGGAAAAAGGCCATGGGCCCGAAAACAGCCGAAAGAACAAGCCCGATGCCGACAAGGGCGCTGGTGATTTCCGTCATGGATTTGGCTGTGGCCTCCCTTGGGGAGAGCCCCTGCTCTGCCATGATCCGCTCCACATTCTCCACCACCACAATGGCATCATCCACCAGCAGGCCAATGGCCAGAACCATGCCAAACATGGTGAGCATATTGATGGAAAAGCCAAACAGCCCCAGAACGGCAAAGGTTCCCAAAATCACCACAGGTACGGCAATGGTGGGAATCAAAGTGGCCCGCAAATTCCCCATGAACAGATACATCACGAAAAAGACCAGGACAATGGCCTCCAAAAGGGTGGCAAAAACCTCTTCAATGGCCACGGAGACAAAAGGGGTGGTATCGTAGGGATATACCACCTTCATGCCCGAAGGAAAATACTGACTCATCTCGTCAAGCTTGTCCCGGACGGCTTTGGCCGTTGCCAATGCATTGGCCCCGGCAGACTGACGGATGGCAAGTGCGCCTGCAGGCATCCCATTATAGTGGGCTGCCACATCATACTGCTCGGTTCCAAGCTCGGTGCGCCCCACATCCCGAATCCGAACCGCAGAGCCGTCCGGGTTGATTCTAAGGGGAATGGCACCAAATTCATCCGGAGTCTTGAGCAGATTCTGGACCACGATGGAGGCGTTCAACCGCTGGCCCTTGACTGCCGGAGATCCGCCGAACTGACCGGCAGAGACCTCCACATTATACCCTTTAAGGGCAGCCATCACATCCTCAATGGTCAGATGAAAATTAGTCAGCTTGTTGGGATCAAGCCAGACCCGCATGGCGTACTGGGTGCCGAAGGTGGTCACTTCGCCCACACCCGGCACCCGGGCCAGCACCTTTTCCAGGGTGGACTGGGCATAATCCCTTAAATCATTTCCATCCATGCGCCCGTCCTCTGAAATCAGGGAGACCACGAGCAGATAATTTCTTGTGGACTTGCTCACCCTCACCCCCTGGCGCTGGACAACCTCGGGAAGACTGGCCATGGCCAACTGGAGCTTGTTCTGTACCTTGGCCCAGGCAAGGTCGGGATCCGTCCCCGGCGCAAAGGTCAATTCAATTCGGGCGGCCCCTGAAGAATCGCTGGTCGCAGAAAGATAGAGCATATCATCAAAACCGGTCATCTTCTGTTCGATGATCTGGGTCACGCTGTTCTCAACGGTTTCCGCAGAAGCCCCGGCATAAAAGGCATCTATGGCAATGGAGGGGGGAGCTATGGGCGGATACTGGGCAATGGGCAGATTATAAATGGCAAGACCGCCTGCCACCATCAGCACAATGGCAATGACCCAGGCAAAAACAGGACGGTCCAGAAAAAATTTAGAGAGCATTATTGACCTCCGTCCACGGATTTTTCAAGGGGGTTATCCTTCTTTTGTTCCTTTGCCACAGGCCCTGGCTCAAGGGGAACGGGACGGACAAGGGCCCCGGGACGAACCTTCTGGATACCTTCGACAATCAGGCGGTCCCCACGTAAAAGACCGGATGAAACCAGCCATTGGTCACCAATGGCCCGGTCAAGGGTCAGCATTTTGGCACGGACTTTATTGTCATCATCCAAGGTAAAAATAACAGGATTGCCCTTTGGATCCCTTGACACAGACTGCTGGGGAATCAAAACCGCCCGGTCATGGGTCCCCTCTTTTACGGATGCCCGGACAAACATGCCCGGAAGCAGCAAATTGTCGGGGTTGGAAAAAACCACTCTGAGAATAACTGAGCCTGTGGTGGGGTCCACGGTGATATCCTGAAATTCCAGGACACCTTGGACAGGATAGGCCGTACCATCCTCAAGGATCAGGCCCACCTTGTTCTGGCCGCTCCCGTCCTGGCTGATACGCCCCTGTTCCAGCCGCTTTCTCAGCCTGAGCAGCTGGGTTGTGGACTGGGGCACATCCACATAAATGGGATCCATCTGCTGAATGATTGCCAGGGCCTGGGCCTGGTATGCCGTCACCATGGCGCCCCGGGTAACGGCAGACATTCCGATGCGGCCTGAAATCGGCGCAATGATACGGGTGTAAGACAGATTGATCCGTGCTGTCTTCATCATGGCTTCGGCCTGCTGGATGCCGGCAAGGGCTGCGGCAACAGCTCCTCTGCGGCTTTCCACCTGGGCCTGGGCTGCACTGAATGCCGCTGCTGCGGCCTTTGCCTCGGTCACGAACTGGTCCCGCTGAATGGTAGAGACCACCTTTTTTTCAAACAAGGTCTCATATCTTTCCCTGTTTTTCAGGGCAAGATCAAGATTTGCCTCAAGCCTTGCCAAATCGGCAATACTGGCCTGGAGGGCTGCCCGTTCACGGTCCGCTGTCCGTTGAGAGGCCAGATGGTTGGCCCGGGCATTGTCCAGGGCGACCTGAAAAGGGGCAGGATCAATATGATAAAGGGCCTGGCCTTTTTTAACATTGGCCCCTTCTGTAAACAGCCGTTCTTGGACGAGGCCGCTGACCTGGGGCCGGATCTGGGCCACCTCCCATGCAGAGGTCCGGCCGGGCAGTTCCGTGGTAAGCATCAAAGGTTGGGGCTCAATGCGGATAAAGGCCACCTCAGGTACAGGGGGGGGCGGTGAAAATGCCTGCTGCCTGTCACACCCCATTGCTGCAATACCGGATAAGAAAACTGAAAATAAAATTAAAACAAATCCATTGGGTGAGCGCATGGCATCTTCCTTTTTAAAATTAAATGCTTGTTTTAAACGATGATTTAAGATAATTTATCCAAACGAGTGTAAATTGTCAAATTATTAAAATTGCACAAATTCAGATCTGTAAACACCAGGACCTGCTGACCCGAAAAAAGGCAAAAAAAAATGGCAAAAAGGGGAGATGGCAAAGAAACCCGTAAACGACTGTTAAACGCAGCCTGTAAAATGTTTTCCCAAAACGGATACACCAAGACGCGGGTGGCGGATATCTGCAAGCAAGCCTGCGCCAACCAGGCATCAATCAACTATTATTTCAAAGATAAAGCAGGGCTTTATATTGAGTCCTGGCAATATTCAGTTGACCGATTTGGAGAGACTCTATTTGCCGACATGGAGGGTTGTTCTCCCCAGGAACAGCTTCAAAAATATATTCAAAACCTGATGAACAAGTTCACCGATACCGGAGAAAAAGGCGCTTTCAGCCGGCTTTATATGATGGAACTGGTCAATCCCACCGGACTGATCCAGGATGCCTGGTACGATAAAATCCAACCCAACCGGCAAAAACTTCACCAGATTATCCAAAACATCATGGGACAAACCCCGGACCGTGAAACCCTTATATTCTGCGAACTGAACATTTCAAGTCAATGCCGGAGCCTGCTGACCATCAATCCCAGGGACATGGCCTATTTTTTGGGCCAGCCCCTTGACCAGGACTTAATCAACCGAATGGCAGATCATATCACCCAATTTTCCATTGCAGGAATCAAGGCGCTGGGAAAAACTATCAAGCCCAAAGCGCCTTAAATAACACATCCCAAGGGGAAGCCAACAGACCGGCCCAAAATCTTTTAATTTAAATATTTTTAAAAACAGGATTTACAAGCAAGATTTATCATCCTCGGTTCCCGCCTCTTTTTCAAAACACATCACCGAGCCACACCTTAAGGTATTTATTATTTCAATCCAGATTCCATTTTGTATTGGAGATCCCAATTTGACTTCATCCCTGTCCACCCTTACCATACAATTGCAAAAATAAGATTTTACCACGCCCTTGTTCTTTCCCCGGCGTTCAAAGGAAAAATAACGGATAAGGTCGCTGACGTATCAAAATTATATTAACACCCACAGGTGAAAGACAAAGATGAAAAAAGAGATTGATTGCAGGAATATGGACTGCCCGGCCCCGGTACTAGAAACAAAAAACTGCATTGAAACTGAAAAAGGGCTCACCCAGATCAGGGTCATTGTTGACAATGACGCGGCAGTGGAAAATGTCAGCCGGTTTTTATCCTACAACGGATTTGAGGTGGGCGTGAACTCAGACGGCAGGTCTTCCACTGTCCAAGGATTGAGGGACGAGGCCCATGGAGATATATCCCAGGCAAATCAAAGTTCAGGACCAGCCCTGACCGGTGAAGATAACCCCGATCCCGCCCAGCGAATCATGGTGATGATTTCCGCCGATACCCTTGGCAAAGAGGATGACGAGCTTGGCCGCAAGCTTATGATCAACTTCATCAAAACCCTCAAGGAAATGGGAGAGGATCTCTGGCGCCTGGTCTTTGTCAATTGCGGGGTAAAACTTGCCATTGAGGAATCTGCCGTAATAGAGGAACTTAAGGCCTTTGAGGCCGATGGTATTACGATCCTGGTCTGCGGAACCTGCCTGACCCATCTAAGTCTGATGGAGAAAAAAGCGGTGGGCCAGACCACCAATATGCTGGATATTGTCACCGCCATGCAGCTTGCCGACAAGGTGGTGAATCTATAAGCAAGTCCCCCGGTCGCCAAAGCCGGGGCAATTATTTATTGCTCACAAAAAAATCTTCAATAATCTTTTGATCTTTAAGGCGGTTTCCAAAATCTGCTGCAGTTTTTTTGTCTGTAAATGAGGAGACCCGCACAAGATACCAGGTTTTACCCCCGCCTTTGGTTTTTTTAATGTGTGCCTCTATCCCTTTGTCTTTTAGGCTTGCGGCATAACGCTCTGCATGGACGAGCTTGAGATAGGCGGCCACCTGAATGGTCAGTTTTTTTGGAATCAAAACATGGATCTTTTGTCCGGGCGGCTGGGTGGACTTGAACATATGGGAAAGGGTGGTAAAAACAAAAAAAATCAGCCAGATCCCCATCAGTCCCATGACTCCGGCCCGAAAATACAGGCCTAATTTTTCTTTTTTCCGGATCTGTTTAAATCGGGTCACCCCCCCTTGCTTGATCTGGCTCAGAACGCCACTGATTGCCGCCCAACATCGTTTAATACGCCCTTTGATACGGGCTGATACCGACACTGGCTGCCCGGACACCTGACCGAGAGAGTCTGGGCCCAGCTCCCTTTGAATCTCAATCTCATCCAGCCCCTGACCCGTCCCAGTCTGATATTTCCCAAAAACCGGGGCCGCGGCCGGGTCAGATTTCAACGAAAGATGCTGCCCGGACCGCATTTCATGGTCCCCGACAAGGGTATCAATCCTGGCCCGGATCTCTTTTAAAGCCCCTGCCCCATCCTTTTCTACAACGTCAGGCCCATCAAAAAAGCCCTGGTAAAGCCGCCTGGCAGAATAATCCACCCGGCCAAGGTCCAAAAACGGACCGACCAATGCCAATGCCATATCAGGATCATCATAATGGGCATCGGCCAGGGCCGTCAACACCGACTGAACCTGACCGTCAGCCCTGCCCGCAGCACCGGAACGGGCCAGCCAGAGCATTGCCAGGGTTTTGTCCCCGGGATTGGCCCTAAGGCTAAAATCAGCTGCCATCCTAAATCCCGGATGCCGACTTCCCCCATTCAAAAAAAACCGCCCAAGCGCACGGGTCAGAATAGGTTCGCATCTTCGACCGGCCCAGGGGGATACCCAGACGCTGTCAAACATGCCAAGGGCCTGGATGTATTTTTTTTCAGCACGGGCCATGATACCGGCATGCTCCCAGAGTTCTCCCTCCCGTACCAGGCTTTTTAACCGGGCAGTGCCCAGAAAATCCAAACCCAGCCCCAGGCAGATGCCCATCAAAACAAATAGGCCGGCAAATATTAAAAGAACCGGGACCGTTTCAAACCAGGTTTTCAGCCAGGGCAGGGACCAGAAAGAGAGTGGCAGGGCCATCAGGGTTAACAGCCAGAATCTCACGCTGAAATGTCTAAGGAGGCGGCGCATTTTTATCCTCCGAGCATAATGACTGGCCTGTTTTCATGGCCACCTTCAATGTGTGGACCCCATGATTCTGGCCTGGCCCTTGTTCCGGAATCCCCCTCTGGGAACCTGGGTCAAGAATCGGGACCACGGGACATCCTGTGACACCATCCACGGTTTCAAACCGAATATTGGAGGGCACCCCAAACCCCCTTACAGGTTCGCCTGCAAGCGCCCGGCCCATGAAATCCGTCCATATGGGAACAGCCCCCCGGCCCCCTGTAATCCCGCCCCCTCTTTTGTTTTTAAGCATTTTTTTCCGGTCAAATCCGACCCAGACAGAAGAGGACAAGGAAGGGGTAAACCCGGTAAACCAGGCATCATTATAATTATCCGTTGTTCCTGTTTTCCCGGCGGCAGGCCGCTTAAACCCCAGTTTGCGCACCGTTCGTCCGGAACCTGTGTCCACCACCCCTGACATCATGTCCACCACCTGGAATGCCAGGGCAGGATCAAGCACCCTGGACTCTTTGACAATATGTTCAAAAATCACCCGGCCCCTGGCATCCTCGATCCGCCAGAATAAAAAAGGCGGCCGGCGAACTCCCAGGTTGGCAAAAACAGAAAAGCTTGCCGCCATATCAAAAACCGTTACCCCGGAGGTGCCAAGGGCCACTGAATAGACGTTTTCCAGAGGACTCTTAACGCCACAGGCCTTGGCCACATCAATCACAGCCTCCGGCCCAATCTGCTCAACCAATTGGGCGGCAATGGTATTTACCGATGAAATCAGGGCCTGTTTCAAAATCATGGGGCCGCCATAACGGTGTTCAAAATTTTCAGGCGACCAGTCCGGGGCACCTGCAACAGGAATCGAGACCGGTCTGTCAACCACCCGGGTGGCAGGATGATACCCTTTCCCTTGAAAGGCAGCATAGTAAAGAAAGGGTTTAAACCCGCTTCCCGGCTGACGCCGGGCCTTTATGGCCCGGTTAAACTCGCTTAGATAATAATTTCTTCCCCCGACCATGGCCTTGACCCCGCCGCTGGCCGTGTCAATGGCCACAAGTGCGCCTTGGGGTTTTTCTGGTGCATCCAAAGCAAGCCCCATCATAGTATCCAAACGGTCAAGCTCTTTGGTCATCGAGGTTTCCGCCATGGCCTGAAGCCTCGGATCCAGGGTGGAATACACCTTTATCCCACCGTGGAACACCACATCTTCGCCATAGGCCTGGATCAAATCATGAATCAATGCGTCCAGAAAATAACTGCCGGTTCTGGCATCTCGCCTTCCCTGATGAAGCATGGGCCGGGTTAAATCAATGGTTTTAGCCTCTTGGGCGGAAATAAATCCCAGGGCAGTCATCCGCCCCAGAACCACCGATCTTCTGGCAAGGGCCCGATCATAATGGGTGAACGGATTGTATTGGCTGGGAGACTTGGGCAGGCCGGCCAAAAGAGAGGCCTCGGCCAGATCCAGGTCAATGGCGGATTTTCCAAAAAAGGTCTGGGCCGCTTTTTCAATTCCTTGGGTCCCTGCCCCAAAATGGATCTGATTAACATAGGCCTCAAGAATTTCTTCCTTGGTATTGGCCGCTTCTATCTGCAGTGCCACCAGCAGTTCTTTGAACTTGCGATACCAGGATTTTTCAAAGCTGAAAAACAGATTTTTCGCCAATTGCTGGGTGATGGTCGAAGCCCCCTGAACCTGGCCCGGCTTGAACAGGGTAATGTACAAACCTTTCAGGGTTCTCAATTTATTGATCCCGTGGTGATCAAAAAACAAATGATCTTCAGTGGCCACAATGGCATTGAGAAAATCAGGGGAAACCATATCCAGGGAAATTGCTTTTCGTTCTCCAAGAGCGATGAGCACCTGGCCGTTGGACGCATAAATAAGACTCTGGGGCGTTTCAATAATCCGGTTCAAGGGTGTGGGCAGTTTCGGCAGATCCTGTGACACCGTCAGGACCAGCCCCCCGCCCAAAACCAATCCAAGTGCCAGAGCAAACAACGCCAGAAAAAAAAGGGTGCGGATGGCAGACCCAAAAAAAACAAAAGGTTTCAAACCCCTTCTCCCTTGAGAATAAGGCTCAGCTGCCAGACGGCCCACTCCCTTGCCTTGATCTGAACCACCCGGGTCTCGCCCATATAGATAAACTCAAATCCCAGGCGAATAAACCCGTGTTCTGATGTATTCCAAACGCCCACCCGGGTCAGCATTCCGCTCTGGGCAAAAAGGCTGTCCCCATTCTGAATCAGGTCCGGCATCATATTGGGCGGCAGCTTGAACACCGCCTTAAAAAAAGGGGCTGCATCATAGATCCGGCCTGAAAACCCGGGCAGGGCATCAAGTGTACCTTGAAAAAAAGCCTGGCCGGACAGGGCCGCCATTTTCCGGGTATCCAGATCAACCTGATCTATCACCCGGTTATTGGAATCGATAAAATAGACTTTGAGACCAAAAGGTTGACCCTCGCAAAAAATCCGGTCGGTTGCATTGCCGTTGAGCAACCAGACCAGCCGTGCCGGTTCAATTAGAAACATGCGCATTTCCCGGGCCAAAGAAAGATAGAGCTGTTTAAACCTGACCTTGTCCAGGTTCACCCATTCCCCCGGGCCAAGGTCCTTGGCAAGGGCCTCAAATGAATCGGACTTGCGGACATTCTCCCTTGCCGTTTCCTTGCGCAGAATCATTTGATTTATGGATTGGCGGGCATTGACCAGATGACGGCCGGAATCCCAAATTCCGCCGATTTCAGGCCGGTTCTCATTAACGGACATCAAAAACCGGCCCGCAAGGGTTTCGCACCAGTCAAACCTGAATTCCGAAGCCAGGAGAACCAGGGTAAACACAATAATTGCCAAGTTTAAAACAGAAAAAGAGCGCTGAAATCTTTCCCTCGGTCCTGACGGGTCATACCAGTTTTGCATCATATCGGGTCTATGCCTTGCCAGCGGCCCTCATGGAATCGTTATAGATGGTGTACAGATATTGTGGTCAGCCATGGCCCTGACCAACATCTCCCGGATCAGGGCATCATCTCCCTGTTCCAGATCCCTGGACTGGATCACAAAATTAACGCTTGAATGAAGGACTGCCATGGCATTTCCCGTTTCAACCCCCGAACAGATCTTCACCAGGCATATTTTACGGCGGACAGACATATCCATCTCTATCAAGTGACCTGCCATTTTATTGTCCCTATCAAAGGCTTCATCCACCACGATCAACGGATAAATCCGATATTCAAGCTGCTTGAGCGCCTGGGATGAGTTTTCAGGAATATCAACAAAAAAACCGGCCTGCTGAATCCCTTCGGCAACCCTTTCCCGGGTATTGGACAAAGACATGCAGACCAGGGCCTGGTCAAGGTCGCCCCCTTGAAATGTTCCGGTCGGCTTCACCCCGGGCAAGGGCTCTGCCGGTATTGAGCCCTGGGATGCTCTTATGGGAACCGATTCCCGGCATCGAAGGCATTTAAATGAGGCGTTCCGGTCTTTTAGAATTTTATCGTCGGGCAGGTTTAATTTTGTTTTGCAGTGCGGGCATGTGATATTCATCATTTGTCTCCCTTGTAGCTTCTGTCAATTTCCAGGGAATCGATCCCTGTGGTTGACTCACCCCTGGAACTCTTGATCGAATCAAGGCCCCGGCCGACAATATCTTTTCTGGAAGCATAGGCCATGGCTGTGGCCTCTTCTATGTTGCCCTCTTCGTAAAGGGAAATGATAAACTCGTCAAAGGAAATCATGCCCTGGGCCTTGCCTGTGGTGATGATATCGTTAAAGGTCTTGCCTTCGGATTCCCCGTTGAGGATGGTATCCTTGACCCTCAGGTTGGGGCCCATGATCTCAAAGGCCGCCACACGCCCGCCCCCGACCTTGGGCAGCAGCCGTTGGGCCACCACCCAGCGCACGGTATCTACCAAGCGAATCCGAATCTGTTTTTCCTCTTCCGTGGAAAACATGCCCAGCACACGGTTGATGGTCTGGCCGGCATCCACGGTATGAAGGGTGGACAGAACCAAATGGCCTGTTTCCGCAGCAGATAACCCGATTTCAACGGTTTCCCGATCCCTCATTTCCCCCACGAGAATCACCTTGGGGGCCTGGCGAAGCGCCGCCCTCAACCCGGATGCAAAGGTATCAAAATCCATACCCAGCTCCCGCTGGTTAAAGGTGGATTTCTTCTGGGGATGCTGGTACTCGATGGGATCTTCCAGGGTAATGACGTGAACGGATTTGGTCGCGTTGATCCTGTCCAGCAGGGCAGCCAGTGAGGTCGACTTACCAGAGCCTGTGGCACCGGTGACAAAAATAATGCCGTTCTTTTCTTCGGCCATGGGCAGAAAGGCCTTGGGCAGATTCAGACTTTCAATGGTGGGAATCTGAGTTTCAAGCTTTCTTAGCACGATGGAGTACTTGCCTGAACGGGAAAAGACATTCACCCTGAACCGTGCCCTTGTTCCCAATTGATAGGAAAGGTCGCAAGAGCCTTCCCGAAGAAGGGTTTCGGTCAGTTTCCGGTCATTATTGATCAAATTCAAGGCAAAGACTTCGGTCTGAAAAGGGGTCGAGGATACTAAAATCCGGCTGAATTTTAACCTCTGCCAGTTGGCCAGAACTTTCCACCTGCAAAGGCTTTCCCGGGGTAATGTTCAAATCCGAGACATTGTCGTGGGAATCGAGCATCCGGTTCAGAATATGGTCAATCTG
Source organism: Desulfobacter sp. (assembly GCA_028768545.1). NCBI lineage: Bacteria > Pseudomonadati > Thermodesulfobacteriota > Desulfobacteria > Desulfobacterales > Desulfobacteraceae > Desulfobacter > Desulfobacter sp. The sequence continues at coordinate 1,610,116 of CP054838.1, read as the reverse complement.
CTGTTTTTTCATGCCAGGCTCCTGTATCTATCAGGCTTCAGTAAAATCCGAAGGCGCATTCTTGAGAAAGGGTCTGAACAGCCCCTTGTTGTTCGCCTTTGAATAGGCCTCGTCCGGACTGATCCATCCTTTTTTATACAAATCCATGATGGCATCATCCAAAAGCTGCATCCCGTATTGCTTACCCGTCTGAATCATCGAGGGGATCTGGTGGGTTTTGGCTTCCCGGATCAAGTTTCGAACCGCAGGGGTGGCCACCAGAATTTCCAATGCCGCACACCGGCCTTTCTGGTCCACCCGCTTGAACAGCACCTGGGCCACCACGGCCCTGAGACCGTCTGAAAGGGTCGATCTTATCTGTGCCTGTTCAGAGCTGGGAAAGACCTCAATGATCCTGTCCACAGTTTTAGGCGCACTGGAGGTATGCAGGGTGCCAAAGACCAAATGACCCGTGGATGCCGCCTCTATGGCCAGAGAGATGGTTTCAAGGTCCCGAAGCTCGCCCACCAGGATAATATCGGGATCCTCACGCAGGGCCCCGCGCAGAGCAGAGGAAAAGGTTTGGGTATGAAGTCCCACTTCCCCGTGGTTGACAATACAATTATGGCTCTTGTGAACAAACTCAATGGGATCTTCAACCGTGATAATATGGTCTTTACGGCTTTTGTTGGCCTGGTCGATGATGGCGGCCAGGGTGGTGGATTTACCGGATCCTGTGGGGCCTGTAACCAGAACAAGGCCCCGGGGCAAATCTGCCAGCTTGGAAATCACAGGCGGCAACCCCAGCTGATCTGCCGTCAGGATATTGGACGGAATTTCACGGAACACGGCTGCAATACCGTTTTTCTGCATAAAATAATTGGCCCTGTATCGGGCCAGTCCGGGAATTTCATACCCGAAGTCCACATCCCCGGTCTCTTCAAAAACCTTGATTTTTTCCTGGGAAGTGATTTCATAGAGCATGCCCCGAAGCTTGTCAGAGGTGAGTTCATCATACTTAATCCGCTCAATATCCCCGTCAAGACGCAGGGCCGGCTGCTGACCGGCGTTTAAATGAAGATCCGAGGCTCCCTGGTCATGCATGAGTTTAAAAAAGGCATCAATCTCAGCCATTGGCACACCTATAATAGTTAAAGAATTAAGGGGGACGGCCTGAATCTAACGCCTGGATGCGAATTTCAGGCAGGACAATTTCAAACAACCAACTCTTGTGCTCTTGGCCCTCAGGGCTATTTTCATAGGCTTTGGCCGGACTTGAATGTACTATGCCGGCCGGATGAATTCCAAGGTCGCATCGGATTCGTCCGCAGCCTTATTTTCTTCCTTGGTCATTTCAAGAAGTTTGGAATGGGACTCAAGAACGGAACTGATCTGCATTTCAAGCTGGATCCGCTGGCGTTTAAGCTCCGTGATATCACTGTGAAGCTGTGAAAGCCGCTTATGGGCCCTGTTCAAAATTTTTTCCGCTTCAACCTCTGCATTGGCAATCACGACCTGGGCAGATTTTTTTGCATTATCCTTCATCTGATCCAAAACCTTCTGGGATTGGATCATGGCATTTTTCATGGAATCTTCCCGCTTCCGGTACCCCTGGTTTTCCAGGTCCAGCCGGTGCTTTTCCTGACCCAGCGATTCAATGGCACGATCCTGGGACTCCAATTCCCTTGCAACCTCTTCAAGAAAGGTATCCACTTCCTGTACATCAAACCCCCGGAACCGAGTCGAAAATTCCTTTTGTTTGACAACCAGCGGTGTAACCCCCATAAAAACTCCCTTTTTACGGTTAATTATATAGAGCGCGCCAGCCCGTGGAGGCTGTTCACGACAAAGGTTTGAAGAAAAATAATCACTAAAATGACAATAATGGGTGAGATATCCATTCCGCCAAAATTCACGGGCAACCGCTTGCGGATTTGGTAGAAGACAGGTTCTGTGGCCCGATGTATGAATCGGACAATGGGATTATACGGATCCGGACTCACCCAGGACAATACCGCACCTGCAATGATGATCCACATGTACAATGTTAAGGCATAGTCTAAGACTACAGCAACAGCTTCAAAAAAATTGGCGACAATCAGCATTCTAACCACCTTGGCTACACGTTATTTTCCATAAGCTTAATACTGTGAAACACCCGAAAAGTCAAGAATTTTTGCCTTTTCCCGTAAAATCCTCATATGGAAACCAGCCAAGGCCTGGTTGACAAAAAAAGGAGAATAACATACCAATGGTTTAACCATTAGTGTTGTCAAGGGAGATCTTTCTATACCTTGAAATTCTAATATGGTATAATCTGTTGTTAAACCTGTGGATTTTGCCAGTCCACAACATGATCATTTTAACAAAATAAATGCAGGATTTCTAAGGAGCGAAAAAATGGGTCAAATCAGTCTTAATGAAATCAAAGCCGTATCCTATGAGAGGAGCGGGGTAAAAAAGGGATATACAGATCAATCACTCCGGGTCAATCTCACCACCAGCCAGGTCGAGATCATCCCCATAAAAGAAGAAATCAAGGATAAATTCATCGGCGGCAAGGGATACGACCTATGGCTGATGTGGAATGCGGTTTCAGGAACGACCCAATGGAACGATCCTGAAAACACGATCTGTATTTCATCAGGCCCCCTTGGCGGCACCCCCGGGTACCCAGGGGGAGGAAAAAGCATTGTCACCTCCATTTCGCCTCTCACCGCTGCCCCCATTGACTCCAATGTCGGGGGATACTTTGGTCCCTATAAAAAATTTTCAGGATTTGATGTCATTCAGATTGACGGCAAAGCCGATGAAGACCGGGTGATTCTCATTGACGGGATTGAAAACCAGATCAAAATCTTCAAGGCAAAAGATTTGCCCAAAGATGCCTATGAAATGTCAGACGTACTCACCCGGCATTTTGATGAAAAAAAACCGGTAAACGTCTCGGTGGTCACCGCCGGGCCCGGGGCTCAAAACACCTATTTCGGCTGTCTGAATTTCTCCTGGTGGGATGCGGGACGAAAAATGGTCAGATACAAACAGGCCGGCCGCGGAGGTATCGGCACCGTATTTGCCGATAAAAACATCAAGGCGGTGGTGGCCAGGTTTGGAGCGATTTCCATGAAAGCCAATGCCCCGGCAGACCCTGAGGCTCTCAAAAAAGTAACCAAGGCCCATGCCCGAGAAATCAACACCCTGGACGGCAAACAAAACAGAATGTCCGTTGTGGGCACCACCCACCTGGTTCCCATTATGAATGACCATGACTGTCTGCCCGTGCACAATTTCAAGTTCGGCTCCCATCCTGAAGGCAAAGTCATAGGAGAAGAGGTGTTTGAACATATCTTTGACAAGGGGTTTGACGGATGCTGGAGAGGCTGCGCCGTGGCCTGTGCCCACGGGGTAAAAGACTTTTCACCGTTTACAGGGCCGTATCGGGGAAAAAAAGTATTTGTGGACGGACCTGAATATGAAACCATTGCCGGATGCGGATCAAACCTGGGGATTTTTGATCCCCAAACCATTCTTGAAATCAACTTTTACTGCGACGCCTACGGTCTTGATACCATCTCCGTTGGCACCTCCATCGGTTTTGTCATGGAATGCTTTGAAAACGAACAAATCACCATTAAAGATACCCAAGGCATGAATCTAAGCTTTGGCAACCGGTTCAACGCCCTTGAGCTCATACATCAGATGGCCCAGGGGGATGGTTTCGGGGCTATTGTGGGCAAGGGAATCCGGAAAATGAAAAAAATCTTTGCACGGGATTTCGGGGCAGACCCCAAATTCATGCAGGATATCGGCATGGAATCCAAAGGCCTTGAATTTTCAGAATACATTACCAAGGAAAGCCTGGCCCAGCAGGGAGGATACGGCCTTGCCCTCAAAGGCCCCCAGCATGATGAAGCCTGGCTGATTTTCCTGGACATGGTCCACAACTTCATGCCCACCTTTGAAAACAAAGCCGAGGCCCTGCACTGGTTTCCCATGTTCAGAACCTGGTTCGGCCTTTGCGGACTGTGCAAACTGCCATGGAACGACATTGTGCCTGAAGACAATAAAAACACCTCGGAACCGGCCAAAGTCGCCAAACATGTTGGATGGTACGCGGATTTTTTTTCAGCCGTGACCGGAAAAAAAGTCACCCCGGACGACCTCATTGTCATGAGTGAGGCCGTATATAACTTCCAGCGGGTATTCAACCTGAAAATGGGATATGGCACCAGAGAACACGATACCCTGCCCTACCGCGCCATGGGTCCTGTGACCCAAGAAGAGTACAAATCCCGGTCCAAACGCTATGATGACCAATTAAGGGATAAATATGAAATGGACATCTCAGCCATGGATACCGCGGCCAAGGTAGCGGCTCTCAGAGCCAGACGGGAGGAACAATACGAACTGCTCAAGGATGCCGTGTACGATCGAAGGGGATGGACACCCAATGGCATCCCCACGGTAAAAACCGTCAAGCGCCTGGGCATTGATTTCCCCGAAGTCCTTGAGGTCTTAAAACAAAACGGAGTGGAATAGAGATCCCATGATCCAGGTGGACGACAAACCCATGGACTGGCAGGAGGGCATGACCATTACCCAACTGCTGGCAGAGGTTGAAAACTCAATATTTGTCTCTGTGGTGAGAGTCAACGGGCGGCTGATATCCAGCCCCCGATTTGACCACACCCGGATTGAAGACGGCTCAATAGTACAGCTTTTGCCCCTGATTGCCGGTGGGTAACCCTCCCAAAACAAAGCAAATGGAATAAATTTTGCTTCCCAAAAGACTGCCTGTCTGTTAATTACTGACAGGCAGTCTTTATATTCACCCATAAACAGAAAATTTAAAATACTATTGAAACGATTATTACGATTTTTACAAAACCTGCTCCCCGGACAATCAGCGGACCGCGCCTCTACTTCCCAAGAAACCTTAAAAGAAGCTCCTTTAAAAAAGGAGATTCTGCCAAAGAAGACTCAAGGGCAACCAAACAAGAAAACTGTTGAGAGAGCAGCGGACCTGCCTGAAAAGCGGCCACCCCGGCCAAAAAAGAAACCCTGGAGCCTGGAAAGTTTCCAGGTAGACCCCCAGGAAGGGAAAACCAGATTTCATGATTTAAACCTTCCCTTAGGCCTTATGCATGCAGTAAAAGATTTAAAATTTCAATTCTGCACCGATATCCAGGCCCGCATGCTCCCCTTAACCCTCAAGGGACAGGATGCCACAGCCAAAGCCCAGACCGGAACCGGAAAAAGTGCCACCTTTATCATCACCCTGATCAACCAGTTTACCCGCAAACCCATTAAACGGACCAAAGGATTTCCCAGGGCCCTGATTCTGGCCCCGACAAGGGAACTGGTTTACCAGATTGAAAAGGACTTTAAAGGCCTGGCCAAATATTCCCATCTGAGGATTGTTTCCGTATACGGAGGCACAGGATATCAAAAGCAGCAAAACCAGCTGACAGAAAAACCTGCCGATGTTATTGCGGCAACCCCCGGGCGGCTTCTTGATTTTATATCCAAAAAATTGATCAACCTGTCTCAAGTGGAAATTGTGGTCATTGACGAGGCAGACCGGATGCTCGACATGGGATTCATACCCGATGTCCGCCGCCTGATCTATATGACCCCCCATAAAGACAAGCGCCAGACCTTGTTTTTTTCCGCCACCCTGACAGATGAGGTCCTCCGCCTGGCAGATTCCTGGACAAAACAAGCCGTCCGTATTGAAATAGATCCCGAACAGGCGGCTGCGGATTCCATCAACCAGATTGTATACCTGACCACTGAAGAGGATAAATTCAAGAACGTCTGTAACCTGCTAATAAGTGAAAACCTCAAACGGGTCATTATTTTCGTCAATCGCAAGGATACGGCAAGATTTCTATCGGACAAGCTGTCCAGGTACGGACAGAACGCCGGTGTTTTATCCGGGGATGTTTCCCAGGATAAACGATTTAAGGTGCTCAACAGCTTTAAAAATGGAAAACTCAATGTCCTGGTGGCAACGGATGTGGCAGCCCGTGGGCTTCACATCGAAAATATCAGCCATGTGGTCAACTATGACCTGCCCCTTGAACCTGAACATTATATTCACCGCATCGGCAGAACCGGGAGAGCCGGAGCCACAGGAACCTCAATCAGTTTTGCCGATGAAATGAGTTCTTTCCAGATTCCCAAAATTGAAGAGGTGCTCGGACACAAGGTATCCTGCGAATACCCGACAAAAGCATTAGAAGCTCAGCTTCCCAAGCCGGCCCCCCGTCCGCCCAAACCTCGCCATCCAAGGTCAGCAAAACCTGGACCCAAAGGAAAAAGGCCCTATAAAGGCAATCGAAGACCCCCGAGAAAAAGAGCCCCAAAAAAGGATTGAGTAGGTTGACACCCAAACAGGTTCAGTGTAAAATCAACAGGTTCAGTTAAAAGCAATTTGCAATAAAGGAGTATTATTTCATATGTTTGGTCTTGGAATGCCTGAAATTCTATTGATTCTGGCCATCGCCCTGATTGTCATAGGGCCGAAAAAATTACCGGATCTGGCCAAAACACTGGGCCGGGCCATGGGAGAATTCAAACGGTCTGCCCAGGATTTTAAACGATCCATTGATATAGAAACCACGGTCAAGGACATTGACCCTCAGCCCAAAGAAAGTCTTAAAGAAGTCATCAAGGATATCAACACGGACTCTGAACCAGAGTCTAAAAACCCATCTTCTGGAAAACCTAACACGTCCCCTGAGACTGACCGGGCCACCCCCCAATCTTCTGAGGCATCAAACCAGACCCGGGCTACTGACGCCGAGACATCAAACCCAGATGCGGGGTTTTCATCTGACAATGGGTCTGCAACCCCAAAATAAGAGAGCCGAAACGAAATTATCATGAGCAACGACGAGGGTAAAAGTCCTTTTACAGAACATTTGGGCGAATTACGGGATCGCCTGGTCCGGTCCTTTATTGCTGTGGGCGTTGGTTTTTTAGGCGCTTATTTTTTCAAGGAAAAACTTTTTGAAATTCTGACGGCTCCCCTGGTTACGGCCATGGCAGAAGCAGGGAATGCCAAATTGATATTCACAGGCCTGCCTGAAGCCTTTTTCACCTATCTTAAGGTCTCCTTGCTCACCGGTATTATTGTGGCCACCCCTGTGCTTTTTTATGAATTCTGGATGTTTGTCTCACCCGGGCTGTACCGAAACGAAAAAAAATACCTCATACCCATTGTTGTTTTATCCATTTTCTTTTTTGTGGTGGGGTCATCCTTTGGATATTTTATTGTCTTTCCCTATGGATTTCAGTTTTTCCTGGGCTTTGCCACGGAAACCATCCATGCCATGCCGTCCATGAAAGAGTACCTCTCTTTTGCATCAAAAATGCTCCTGGCATTTGGATTTGTTTTTGAACTGCCCCTGGTATTAACTTTCATGGCCCGGATGGGGCTTGTGAATGTGACGTTTTTGAAAAAAAACAGAAAATATGCCCTTTTACTCTTCTTTGTGGGGGCGGCACTGATTACCCCGCCGGATGTGGTGACCCAGATCATGATGGCCCTGCCCCTGATGGTCCTCTATGAAATCAGTATTATCGGTGCAAAAGTCTTTGGTAAAAAAGCGGTATCAGAAGAGGATGAGAAAGACCAGGAACCTGAAAACCAATAGGTTCAATAAGAGATTCAAAGGCTGGTAAACCAGGCCTTAGGTATTGACTTTTTTCCATTCTTATGGGAAAAAATAGAGACAGTTTTATATATTACCGGTGAGATTCACCGGTAAAGAGGCAAAATAAATTGTAATCATTAAAGGAGTAAAGAGGTATGAACAAAAAACTGATCACGCTACTGTTGGCAGCAGGAATTGCCGTGATTTTCCTGGCAACCGGTCTTCAGGCAGGCACTGAAGTTGGTGATGTTGTGACAATGGAAAGCAAAGTCATTAAAAAACGCAAAAAAAGCCCCGAAGCAAAAAAACCGACCCAATTGGTTCAGTTTACCCACAAAAAGCATTCCGAAGAGTATAAATTGACCTGTGGCGACTGCCATCATGATAAAGACGGTAAACCCCTAGCTGATCTTAAAGCAGGGGATGATGTTCAAAAATGTGACGAGTGCCACAACCGGGTAAAAGCCGTTAAAAAAGACAAAACCTTTCAGGGTGTTTACAAGAAAAAACCGGTCGATATTCTGCAGCTTGAAGCAGCAATGCATGAAAACTGCGTTGGATGCCACAAAAAAATGAAAGTTGAAGCCGGAACCAAATGCGGAGACTGCCATAAAAAAATGTAATTAACGCATTCAAAGTATTCGACAAAAGGGGCATCTTTAAACGAAGGTGCCCCTTTTTTATTTAAAAACAATCCAGGTTTTTTACCCAAAGGACTTGGGCAAAAAAAATTATCGGCAGCGGTATTCTCGGGCCTTGGAAATCAACGAAGACGCCCAGGAAGTTGCTCCCAGGGCATGGGTATGGGTATAGGTTCCAAAGGTATTATCCGTGAAAAAGCCATCTTTTTTCTCAAGGATCCCCTTGCCCCGCATCATCTTAAAGGCCATTTGATCATCATCATAATCAATGGAAAGAATTTTGGAATATCGAAATTCATGCCCCCTGATCACTTCACCGACTTGATAAAAGGGATTCTCAACCACCGCTTTCACTTCGGTATACCCATGGCCCTGGGGTTTTGGTGACAAACCGAACCGTACCGGCAAAATACCTGACATGGGATAGACCCGGCCCTCCAGCTGAATGCTTTCACCCAGAAAGATCAAGCCCCCGCACTCTGCATAAATGGGCATCCCTTTCCTGGACAGCGCCTTCAGGCTCTCCCGGAACCCCTTATTTTTTGCCAGCTGCGGAGCATGGGTCTCGGGAAACCCTCCCCCCATGTAGATGGCATCCACTTCGGGTATTGACTCCTGGGAAAGAGGGCTGATAAATACAAGGTCTGCGCCCAAAGCTTCAAGGACCTCGAGATTGTCGGGGTAATAAAACTGAAAGGCTGAATCCCTGACAATACCGATGGTGACCTTGCTATCCCCTTGTTTATTCTCCTTTTGGGCGACAGATGCACAGAAATTAGGCCCAGGCGGGTTCGAACAGCAGGTTTTAACCACAGAACGGTAGAGTCCGTCCAGATCAATATTTTCCCTTGCCACCCTTTTTGCAGCCTCCAGAGCCTTTCGTGAAAAACTGTGCTCTTCTGAAGTCACAAGCCCCATGTGGCGTTCGGGAAAATCATCCTGGGTCAATTTCGGTACCGCCCCAAAGACCGGCACCCGGCAAAAGCGTTCTATATTGTCCCGGACTTTTTTTTCGTGGCGTTTGCCGGCCACCCGGTTGAGCACCACCCCGCAAATCTGGATATCCGGATCAAAATTCATACACCCCATAAGCAGGGCCGCCATGGTCCGGGTGCTCTTGGTGCAGTCAAGCACCAGAAGAACAGGCAGATTCAACAGTTTTGCCAATTCGGAGGTAGAGGTGGACCCCTCAAGGTCAATCCCGTCATAAAGGCCGCGATTGCCTTCTACAACAGCGATGTCATTATTTTGAGTATGTCTTAGATAAGAGGACTGAACCACCGTGGGTGAACATAAATAGGTGTCCAGGTTATAACAGGGGCTGCCGGCTGCCCGTGACAGCCAGCCGGCATCAATATAATCAGGTCCCTTCTTAAAGGAAGCAACCTTTATATCTTTCGCTTTCCATGCGGCAGTTATCCCAAGGGATATTATTGTCTTTCCTGCGCCCCCCCTGAGGCCGGCTATGACAACTCCAGGGACGTTTTCCCTACTGACGGTCATGGATATGCTTTTTCTTTCTTAGTTTTCGCCTTCAGAGGAATGCTGGATACCAGCACCCTTAAGACCGTACATGGTGGTGGATCCTGAAGACCAGAACTCAAGGATCTGATCTTCAACCATTTTATTGACAACCTTTTTGATCATTCTGGGTTTGTCATCGGGAAAAATTTTATAGAAATCTTTAATGTAAAATTTGGTTTTGGTTTTGGACTTCTTTGCGAGCCAGTCAGTAACCGCTTTCCGTGCAGCTTCTTTATCATCAAGAAGATCGCTCATGGTAAACTCCTTTGCGTTTAAAGGGATGAACCGGAGAACACAACATTCTCCGGCCCATCCTTTAATTTACAGCTATGGTTCAAAAGACCAATTAAACAAAAAAGTTTAATTAGAATTTGAACTGAGAGGACTGACGCCAGCTCATGTAAGCCTGCTGACGGAAATCATCAATCAGATGATGGGTGAAATCAAGTTCACATACTTCAAAGAACTTTTCCCATCCGATTCTTTCTGCCCAGTCGCCAAGGCGTTCGTACTTGTTGGCACCAGAGGCGTAGGCTTCAACCATTCTGGTAATGGCGTCTGTCATGGACGGCCATCTGGGCATTTCATTGGGCAGGAAGCCCACAACAACTTTGGAGAACTTAGGCTGGGAAATTCTATTGGAAACTTTACCACCGGCCATAAGAACAATACCGTCACCTTCAGTATCAGCAAGAGGCATTGAAGGACACATGGTGTAGCAGTTACCACAGTACATGCAGCGTTCATTTTTAACAGCAACTGATTTTACTTCAGTACCGTCGGCCAGAGTCTGTTTGCTGGGTTTGATGGCTGCGGTGGGGCAGGCAGAAACGGCCAGAGGAATTTCACAGACCTTGTCCAGATATTCATGGTCAAGCATTGGCGGTTTTCTGTGATATCCCAAGATAGCGATATCAGAGCAATGAACCGCGCCGCACATGTTCAGGCAGCAGGCCATGGAAACTCTCAGCTGTGCAGGAAGTCTCATGTCCTGGAAATCACTGAACAGGGCATCCATGGTAGCTTTTACTGTACCGGAAGCATCTGTTGCAGGGGTATGGCAATGGATCCAGCCCTGGGTATGAACGATGTTGGTTACGCCGGCACCGGTACCGCCGATGGGGAATTTATTGGAACCGCCTTCAAACTTTCTGGAGGCCAGATCGTTTTTCAGGGGCTCTACCTTATCTTTGGAATCTACCATGAACTCAACATTGTTACGGGTGGTAAAACGAACATGACCGTCACAATGTTTGTCAGCAATCTCACAGATTTCATTGATGTGAGTGGTAGACATGAGGCGGCAACCGCCGACCCTTACAGTGTATACTTCGTCTCCGGAATCAGCAACATGAACCAGGACACCCGGCTCAAGGATTTCATGGTGGGACCATTTACCCTTATTTTTTGCGATTACAGAAGGATAAAATTCGTTATAGTCTCTCGGACCGATGTCAGTGATTCTGTTTTCCATCGGTTTCTCAGGATTATAACCTGTAGAAATAAATGCCATTATGATTCTCCCTTCCTATCTAAGATGGTGTTTTCTGTATTCTTCAACGTCACGTTCCCAACCACCTTCAACCTCATCCTCTTTCCAGAAGATATAGGGGTTGGTTCTGGGGTATTGTACATGCTGAGGCATGGCTTCGATACCGGTTACTTCCAGAAGTTTCTGGAAACCCTGACGCATGATCAGCTCACCAAGACGTTCACGGTTTTTGCCTTCTTCCATCCACCAATCCCAGACGTTTTCAATAACTTCTGTGATTGCTTCGTAATCGTTGTCAGGATTGACTTCGATAAAGGGAACCAGCAGAGAACCCATCTGAGCGCCGTCAAGGATGGGTGCTTTTGCACCGCAGAGAATTGAAAGACCGGTTTCTTTACCGATTTTCAAAGCGCGAGGCATAACATTGATACAATGCATGCAGCGGGTACAATTGGCCGTATCAATGGAGAGTTTTTTGTTTTCGTACTTCATGCACTTGGTGGGACAGAGGGAAAGAACTTCTTTTTCCAGGTCAAAGGGACCCCAGTCTTTTGAACCCTTGTAAGCACCAGCATTTGCAGGATAGGCAGCATCATTTTCCACATATTTTGCAACCGCATCCTGATCAATACGGATGTCGTCTTTCCAGGTACCGATAAAGGACATGTCGGAACGTGCAATGGATGCTACGCAGCAGTTGGGGCAGCCGTCAAATTTAAATTTAAATTTGTAGGGGAATGCCGGACGATGCAGCTCATCCTGATACTCGTTGGTCAGAAAATGGCAGAGTGCAGCTGTGTCATAGCAGGAATATTCGCAGCGTGATGTACCCAGACAATCGGCAGGGGTTCTCAGGTTGGAACCTGAACCACCCAGATCCTGGTTATAATCATGGGTCAATGTATAGAACACTTCTTCCAGCTGGGGAGTTGTGGTTCCCAGAAGGATGATATCACCGGTTGCACCGTGCATATTGGTCACACCGGAACCCCTGAAGTCCCACAGTTCAGTCAATTTCCTCAAGTATTCAGTGGTGTAGTATTTACCTGCAGGCTGGTTGACCCGCATGGTATGGAAATGTTCAACACCAGGGAAAAGTTCGGGCTGATCGCAGTATCTACCGATAACACCACCACCATAACCGAAAACACCTACGATACCGCCATGTTTCCAATGGGTACGTCCATGTTTGTAAGAAAGTTCCACAACGCCCAGAAGATCGTCTACACAATCCTGAGGAATCTGGAATTCAACACCTTTTTCATTCTTTGCTCTGACTTCAGCCTGCTGTTTCAGGTCAGAGACAAAGCTAGGCCACGGACCAGATTCCAACTGGTCCAAGAAAGGAGTCTCATGTTTTGCCATTTACTTACCTCCGTTAATAGTTAATTTACAATCACTTAATGAAAAGGTTTTCCAAACTTTTCATTCAATAGTTCATTTCCATGTCATTTCAAGCGGTTATATTTTAATCCCCGCTTTAAAATAAACAGTTTAAGCAAAATAACATTGCAGATATAGAATTTCTGTTACCCCATGTCAATAAAAATCCTGCATCCGCTTAGTTTTAAAGATGGAGAATACACCCTGGCAAACGATTATGAATTCCGGTGGGAGGCCAGTTCCTTCAAAAGATCGGGTGCCACCTCAAACCCCAGCTCTACTGCCTTATCACAGTGAAGGATGGCTTTTTCATAATCTTTATTTTGAAGATAGGCCACTGCCAGATTATTGTGGGCAATGGGAAATTGAGGTTGAACTTCCAGGGCTTCAAGATTGGCTTTTATCCCTTCTTCTACAAGCCCTTTCATGAAATAGGCTGTCCCCAGGGTGGTAAAGGCCTGGACAAAATTCTTATTGTGGATAATGGCCTTTTTAAGATTCTTGATGGCCTTGTCTACCTTTTCCTCATCCTCTTTTTCATCCTTGCCGTCGACCAGCTGCAGAAGGACAAAGGCCATGTTGCCATACCCTTCTGCAAACCCGGCACGGGCTTTTGTTGCCCGCTGGTTAAACCTAAAGCATCCTTCAAGGTCGCCTCTCTGGAGACAGATCCCCCCTAAAAGCACATAGGCTTCAGCCAGGGTAGGACTGCATTCAAGGGCGTCATGAAGTACCTGTTCCGCTTCTGTATACTCCTGCTTTCCCATCAGGGCCACGGCCAGGTTATAATGGGTGGTCCCGCATTCGGTATTCTGGGCAAGGGCATTCCGTAACATGGCAATCTGCTCGTCTGCATTTTTGGGCAGACTTTTTTGGCTCTGGATCTCGGACATATAGTTAACTCCGTAAGATAAAAACGTTTTATGTATTGTCTTTCGACTAAAATCTTATATATTAGTCTACTCGGCACAAGTGTCAAGGTCTTAAATCCATACAACGGGAATATTATTGCTTGAAGCGATTACCCAAACTATGGTAGCACCTGGTCTTGACCCGCCTAAACAAAGAGCAATAGATGATTAAATTTCAGGAGTCTTAGGATTATGGAACAAGGATGCTACACAGCACTCGTCACACCGTTTACATCTCAAAGCGACCTGGACCAGACAGGTCTGGCCCAGCTCATTGATTTTCAAATGGAAAACGGCATCACCGGAATTTTAGCCACCGGCACCACCGGTGAAAGCCCGACGTTTAAATGGAAAGAGCATGACCATGTCATTGCCCTGACCGCCAAACAGACAAAGGGCAAGTGCAAATGCATCGCAGGAACCGGCTCCAACAACACCGAAGAGGCCATCGTGGCTGCAGGCCATGCCGCAAAAGAAGGGGTGGATGCCATCCTCATGGTGGATCCTTATTATAATGGTCCTTCCTCCCTTGAGATCAGGCAGGAATACTACCAGGTAGTGGCAAAAAAATATCCAGACCTGGATATTGTGCCCTATATCATTCCGGGCAGGACAGGTGCCCAGATGCTGCCTCAGGATCTGGCCATCCTAGCCCAAAACTGCCCCAATGTCAGTTCGGTCAAAGAGGCCACCGGAGATATTGCCAATATGAAACTGACCCGAAAATTCTGCGGGGAGCGGTTTAACATTTTTTCCGGAGATGACGCCCTGGTGCATCAGGTGATGACAGATCCGGAGATCCGGGTCTGCGGTGCCATCTCTGTAATGTCCAATATCGCTCCCCAAGCCATGACACAGCTTGTCACCCTGATCAACCAGGGAAAAACCCAAGAGGCCCAAGACGTCCAGACCGCCTTAAGCCCCCTGCTGGATCTTGTGGTGGTAACCACCCAGGAGACCTGCGCCTTCGGACCTGTCTCCTGCCGTGCCCGGAATCCGCTGCCCGTTAAAACCATGATGCAGATTCTGGGCATGCCTTCAGGCCCTTGCAGAAAACCTTTGGGTAAAATGACAAAACTAGGATTCCATAAAATCCTGACCACCATGAAACAGGTTCAGGACGCAACCCCTGAAATTTTTGCACCGGTGGCAGATTTTTTCAATGTGGATATTGATGCGCGGCTGGCCGATGAAAAGGCCCACGACGCACTCTGGTATGAGTATTAAACCGGCGTCTTAGTAAATTTGACCTTTAAAAAACCAACCCACAACAACAAAGGGCCATGGATGATCATCCATGGCCCTTTGTTATACTCTTACCGGGGAAGGCCGCATTTTGCCAGACATCCCCTATAAATGAAAGGGATTATTTTTCCTCTTTTGCCTTGAACTTTTCCTCACCGGCATGGAAAAAAGTCGCCTTAAGCCATTCAAACCCGAACTGAAGCAATTTAACATCATCAGCTTTGAGTTCTTCAATCTCTTCTTCGGAAATCTCATACCGGGAAAGGAAGGTGGATTCAAAGACAAATGTCTTGAACTTGTCTATATTGTAACAGACCATGAAAAACATCTGCTTGGCCTGCTCGGAAAGCTTCATGCTCGGGGGCAAGGATTTTTTCCTGACCATGAGATCCAGCCAGCCGTCATTGACCTCATCCCTAAGGTCCACGCCCTGGTCTTCTCGCCAATCGGCCACAGTCCATTCCTGATCTTCCTCAAACCCCTTACAATGGGCTTCTTTTACGGTAAAAAAGAACTCATCCTTTTCGCCCTGCTCCCCGGAATGACTCAAAGCCCCCACCCCCAGAGGATAGTAGCGGCAGGTGGTGGGGCGGTCTTCATAGATCACGCACCCATCCTTGTCCTCTACAAAGGGACAAGATTTGCGCTCATCGTCCAGCATCTTGAGGGTAACCACGGGCATGTCTGCCTTTTCAAGAATCTGGGGGGTGGTAAAAACCGCCAGGAATTCTTCAGAGCTCAAGTCAAGCTTTTTGCGCATGGTTAAAATATCATAGGGGGTGAGCATGATATCAATACCCCGGCAGCAGTCGGTAAAGCAACTCACACCCTTGTGGCATTTAAACTTGAACTTAGTTTTCAGGCTCATCTGCTCAGGCGGTATCTCAGAGGTTTTCTCTATCTTGTCGTTCTCTTTATTGTCGGTCATGGGGTTTCCTCATCAATTTATAACAGGTCATTTAAAGGCCAGGACTATACAGAAAAAAGATAATAATGTCAATCGGATAGGACCCGGATCAGACAAAATCGGTATTTTGCGGAATCAGAACAAAAAAAATTAAATTTGACATTCCTTTCTAAATACATAAAAGACACCAATAGATTTCCACGCTCAAAGGAGCCCATATGAAAGTCAGAAAAGCTGTTTTCCCGGTGGCCGGTTTAGGTACCCGGTTCATCCCGGCCACCAAGGCCATGGCCAAAGAAATGCTGCCGGTGGTGGACAAACCCATTATCCAGTATGCGGTTGAAGAAGCATTTGCCGCAGGGATAGAACAGATCATTTTTGTCACCGGCCGGGGAAAAAAAGCCTTGGAAGATCATTTTGACCGGTGTTTTGAAATAGAGGCCACCTTAGAGGCCAAGGGAAAAACAGCCTTGCTCAAACAGATTCAGGAACTTGTCCCGAGAACCGGGACCATTGTCTATACCCGTCAGCATCAGCCCTTGGGATTGGGCCATGCCATCTGGTGCGCCCGGGATATTGTGGGAGATGAGCCCTTTGCCGTGCTTCTGGCCGATGATATGATCCAGACAAGAGGCAAGCCTGTACTCACCCAAATGGTGGAAAAATTTGACCGGTTCAGGGCCTCCATCGCTGCTGTCATGGAGGTGGAAAAAGACCAGACCGACAAGTACGGCATTCTGGATGCCGGCCCCCTTGAAGATGATGTGGTCAGAATAAACGATATGGTTGAAAAACCCTCTCCCCAAGAGGCACCCTCAAACCTTGCCATTGTGGGCCGGTATATTCTCACCCCGAAAATCTGGGATTATCTGGGAAAAAAAAAAAAAGGGGCCGGTGGAGAGATCCAGCTGACCGATGCCATGAAAGGCCTGCTTCAAGAACAGCCCATTTTCGGGTACAAATTCAAAGGCACCCGGTTTGACTGCGGGGATAAGGCGGGATTCCAAATGGCCAACCTTGCCTTTTCCCTGGAACGACCGGATATGAGGGACAAGCTGATTCAGTTTATTCAGGAAATTCAAAAAACCCTGTAACCAGGCAAAACAATCTCCCGGGCTGCCTCTGTTTTAAAATCTGACATAAAGACTGAAAAAACAGACCTATATCCGTTTATACCTCTGGTAAAACCCCATCACCTTTTGGACATAGGATCGGGTTTCCTGAAATGGCGGAATGTTTTGATATTTATCCACGGCTGTGGGGCCGGCATTATAAGCTGCCAGGGCCAGGGATACTTTTTTGTCATACCGAATCAAAAGCTGGCTTAAGTACCGGGTGCCCCCCATAATATTCTGGGAAGGGTCAAAGGGATTGGAAATATTTAAGGCCCTATCGTTTTCCGGCATGATCTGCATCAACCCCCGGGCCCCTTTTCTCGATACCGCTTTAGGGTTAAAGTTGGATTCCGCCTGGATCACGGCCTTGATCAATGCAATTTCAACCCCAAAGGCCTTTCCTGCCCTTTTTATAATGGGATCATAAAACTCAGGCCCGGGCCAAAACCTTGATTTCTTTCTTGTTTTTTCCCTGAGATAAAGTTTAAAGCCCTTGGCTGTGGGCGTATTGGTAAAGTGAACCACCCCCTGGTTATCTGTGTATTTATAGATATCAGCCCGGCAGGGACAGGGCCCGAAAAGGGTCAGGATAAAAAAACAGACCAAGGCCAGACCCAAAAGGTGAAATCCTAAAAATTTACGGGGTCTTTTTTTCAATTCTTTCCCTGTATTCCTTTAAAACCAGCTTTTCCGGAAAACTGGGCTTTGCAATATATTTGCCGGTATTTTCCATAAAGGTTGTGACCAGACTTTCAAACAAGGCCTCTCGTTCATTGTCCATGATCATATTGCGTTCCACCCGATAGGTGTAAACAATGGGGGATCCCAGGGTTTCAAGAATGGTCTCAAACATTTTGTCAGTTACCGGTTCTATGGTAAACAACTCTTTTTGAACCGGAATTTTCATTTCTGCGGTCATGATCACCACACAGGCATCGTCAGCTATTTTCCTTGAATCATCAAAAATTTCAAGGCAATGATCATTTTCAAGTTTAATTTCCTTGCAGGGGGTTCTTTCCATGGTCTTTGGTCTTTTTTCCTTAAATTTACGATTCCAGATTAAAAAAGCTCCAACTGGATTTCTGATTTTTTCTTTTTTACCCGGCCTCTTCCCGTCTTTTCGTAGCAGGCCAGTTCTTTTTCAATATCATCAATAAAACAGGACCTTGTCCGGGATTTATTGAGGCCGAATATGCGTCTTTTTTTGGCATATGTCAAACAAAGAATATCCATGGCCCGGGTCATGGCCACATAAAAAAGCCGCCTTTCCTCCTGAATATCCTCAACATTCTCCCCGTCCCTGGCATAGGGAATCATCCCGGTTTCACATCCGGTCACAAAGACCACGGGGAACTCAAGCCCCTTGGATGCATGCATGGTCATCAAAGAGACCTTTTCCACCCCCGGGTCCAAAAGATCCTGGTCCTGGTCAAGGCGTAAGGCATCCAAAAGATCACCCGGTACAGGATAGACCCGGGCAAAATTTTCAAGCCGTTCCCATGCCGCAGACAGGCGATCATTGTCACGAATCCGGGAACAAAGGTTCGCGGCCTTTGAAATTTTCTCCAGTAGCCCGAGACTATCCGCTCTTCCAGGGTCTTGATCTTCAAAAAAAAGCATGGATTGCAGATCCGGGTCAAACGTCTGTGCCCTGGTCTTGTCAAAGACCTTTGCCAAAACAGCCTCATCTTCGGGAACGGCCCGACCCGCGATGAGTCTTAAAAACCCCAGGGCCTCCCTTATCCCTTCCATGGCCAGCCAGCTCTCCCGGTCTGCGGTCTGAAAAGGAATACCCGCCTTTTCAAAAGCCTGAATAAATGCCTGGCATTGTCTCTTTGTCCGATAGAGCACCACAAAGTCTGAAAACGCATATTCTTTCTTACCATCCAGGTCTTGCCGGCCTGTCTCCATGGATAAAAATGAAAGCCCGCCCACCAGGGTTTCGATCATCTTCCCCACAGCCACGGCTTCGGCACTTTCAGAGGGGGCCTCCTTGATGACCACCTGCTGGGTATTCTCCAGGATGGAAAAAACCTGTTTACTTCCCTGGGCATTGGCGCCCCTTGTGGTAATCATCTGAAAAGAGGCATCTAAAATGGTCTGGGTGGATCTGTAATTTCGAACAAGCCGGATCTGTTCGCATCCTGGGTAATCCTGGGCAAACCGGTTAAAAAACCGGTTGTCCGATCCCCTGAACCCGTAAATGGACTGGTCTGGATCTCCGATGACAAAAAGGTGATGGTTCCGGGCCAATAATTTGACCAGTTCATACTGGCCCAGGTTCAGGTCCTGGTACTCATCCACAAAGATATGGGAAAATCTTTTGCCCAGTGTGTCCAGAATCCGGGCGTCGGTCATCAAAAGACCTGTCCACAGATAAATAAGATCTTCAAAATCCACAAGCTTTCTTTGGATGCAAAGCCGATTATATTCCCCATAGAGTGCTGCCAAGACCCCGGCCTCATCTCCTGCAACAGAGGACAGATCGTCTGCCGGGCCCAAAAGCTGCTGTTTGCAAAGGCCAATCCAATGGTCCATTCTTTGAAGCTCTTTTTTGGACCATTTTCCCTTTGGGCTCTGGTACGGCACCTTTTGAGCGGCCAGCCCCAAAATTTTCATTCTCAAATCATCTTCCATAAGTCCGGAAGAAAAATGTCCATATGTTTTGAGCATCCCAAGGCAGAACCCGTGAAAGGTTACAGCCATCACCTGGCCGCCCTTTTGGGGCATAAAGACCTCAATGCGCTGGCAAAGCTCTTTTGCAGCCTTGTTGGTAAAGGTCAGGGCCAAAATTTTCTCCGGATCTAGGTTCTGGTCTGAAATCAGCCAAGCCATTTTAGCGGTCAGGGTTCTGGTTTTTCCCGTGCCGGGTCCGGCCTGGATCAACATGGTTTTGGCCGCTGATTTCACCGCCTTTGCCTGCTCAGCATTCAGACCATCCACAAGCCCCTGAGGACCCTGGGGGACTGAAAAGTTTTTCTCCTTGAGCCTTGCCTTTGGCCCGAAAACTTTTCCTGGGTTGAGTCTGGTATTTTTCTTTCCAGATCGTTTCTTTTCCCGGGGCAAATCAAAAAATAGATATTTTTCTCCCCGGATCTCTTCTTTTTCTTTCCGAGTAAAAAGGTTGACCTTGCCGTACTCCCCGTCAAACCCGGGATCAATGTGAAGGTCGCCTTTTCTCATCTTTTTGACGGCTTCAGCCAGCAGGGGAATGCCGGCCTTTTCAATCTCTTCAAAAGATTTGGACGTAAGAATGCCAAGTTCCGGACCCAAAGCGTTCACAGCCTTGTTAAAATACCCGGTCACCTTCTTGGTTTTAGGCCCCACCTCAAAAATCTCTGAAAGAATATCCGCCAAAGGCACCACATAGGTGTGGCCATGCCGGTTTTCAGGTGTAAACCCCTCGGGCCGGTCTGCAAGCTCTCTGACCCGGTAAAGGACCCCAAGCGTCAGGGTTTACCGCATTCAGGGCAGATCCCGTTCAAGGCTGCCGTATCATCGGGGTTGAGCCGTACCTTGCATTTGCGATGGCCGTCATAATGATATTTTCCCTGGTCCGGATACATATCCAAAGTGCCCTGGAAGGCGGAAAGATCATGGGTTTCCAGGGCTTTTTTAACCGCCCAATAATCCAGAGAGGTATCAAATACAGAGGCATTCCGCCCTAAATACCCCGGGGAGTGGGCATCTGAATTTGAGATCAGCCGCACCCGATCCAGATCTTTTACCCGCCAGTTCATAGGGGGATCCGAAGAGAGCCCTGTTTCGCAGGCAAAAATATGAGCACTTAAGTCCCCAAAGCATTCTTCAATGGTGTCA
Organism: Desulfobacter sp.; assembly: GCA_028768545.1. Taxonomy (NCBI): domain Bacteria; kingdom Pseudomonadati; phylum Thermodesulfobacteriota; class Desulfobacteria; order Desulfobacterales; family Desulfobacteraceae; genus Desulfobacter; species Desulfobacter sp. Next base: position 1,589,439 of record CP054838.1, on the reverse strand, counting down.
AACCCGGACTTAGACCCGAACATGGAAAACCAGGGGGTCCAGATATGGGCAGGAATAAAAAAAGCCTGGTCACTTGTTTCCAGCATGATCTCAAGAAGATTTCTGGCATCCAGGCCCAGGATGGGACGGCCATCGGACTTGATATTGCCGATGGCATCCAGACGGGCATTAAAGCGCTTGGCCGTCTGAATATCCGGCATATAGATCAGGTTATGATTCTTGCGAACCCGGTCGTCTTTTTTGTAAATATTGGAAATTTCAGTCTGGAGGATAAAGCGAACCTGACCTCTGCAGGCAAGAGGGATATCAGACTCAATGGAGGCGGCAAACTCCTTTTTCAAAGAAAACAGCCCTGGTTCAGCCGGCTCAAGCTTGGTTTCCAGTTCTTCCATCCAGGCCGGATGGGTAAAGTCTCCTGTGCCCACAAGGGTCACTCCCTTGATCTGGGCAGTATGGTAAAGGTTTTCAAGATATAGGTTTTTGGCTGTCGCCCTGGAGTATTTTGAATGGATATGCAGGTCTGCAATAAATCTCATATGTTTTGGCCTGTGGAGGTTAATAAAAAACGTCAGAGAATTATTTACATGATTTGGCCTTAATTTAAAAGACGGATTCTGATAAAGAAGAAGAAACCCACACCCCATTGAGGAACTGTATCATGGACAAGGCAGACAAAAAAACAATCCAAAACTGGACCCCGCCCGGCAATTTTAATATTTCCATCCTGACCGCAGACCACCCGGAGCAAGAGCGCTTTACCCGGTTTGCCAAGGCATGGACGAATTTGAATTCAAACATCACCTGGATTCCCAATAAAAGAGAGTCCGATCTGCCCGGATTTGCCTTAAAGGAAAACATCACCTATTCGGCCCTGCCCCTGGAACGGGAACTGGCTCCCTTTTTATCCAGTCTTGAATCCCTTGGGGCAAACGTTCTGTCACAAGAGATCCGCCAGATGCTCGATCGTATTGAACTGCCCTGTGAACTCACCCTTTATATTGCCCTTCAATGCCCCCACTGCCCGGCCATGGTCAAAACCCTGATCCCCATGGCAGCCTATTGTGAAAAAATCGGTCTGCACATCATTGACGGATCATTGTTCCGGCAAAAGGCGGAAACGGACAAGGTTATGGCCGCCCCCTGCCTGATTCTGGACAAAGATTTTCGATGGACCGAGGCCGTGCCCGAAACAGAATTGATTTCAATGATATTAAACCGGGATCCATCAAGGCTTGGCACGTCCACCCTGAAAAACATAATAGAAGCCAGGGATGCCGAATGGATCACAAAGGAAATGATTAAAACCGGAAAAATTTTTGACGGATTTACAGGGCTTCTTCTCCACAAGACCTGGTCGGTCCGGCTCGGGGCCATGGTGGTGGTGGAATACTTGGGAGAACAAGCCCCAGACCTTGGGTTGAAACTGGCTCCGATTCTCATGGAACGCTTTGAAGGCCGGGACATCCCGATCCAGGGGGACATCCTCTATGCGCTGGGAGAAATCGGAGGCCTTGAAACAAAGGCATGGATCCTTCAACAGATCACCCATCTCAGCCATGAGGACCTCAAAGATGCGGCCATGGATGCCGTGGATGCCATTGAATCAAGGCTGGCCCCTTAAGATGTGGCAGTCACCGTCAATGCCTCTAACCTCTCTCTGGCAGCCATGACAACAGAGTCTTCCTCGTCTTTTTCAACCATCTGCTCCAGAAGTTTCACATCTGTTGTCTGATTGATGAATTTAATCCGCACCTTTGGGTTGGAGTGCAGATACTTTGGGACAAAAAAATCTGAAAAACGAATGACATCCTCCTTATGATTCATCTGTTTATCTCACAAGGGATCAGATGCTTTGCTCACATATTTTCTGATCAGTTCAATGGTCACCTCGCCCATGGTCCGCCCCTGCCTGACCGCAGTTAACTTAAATTCTCTGTGAAGATATTCCGGCATTCTCAAGGTCAGTTGCTTTAACTTGTCTTTTTCACTCATGTAACCCTCTTAATTTTTTAAACATTCACCTGGTCCCAGACCTGATACCATAGAACCATAAAAGAGACATAGATGTCAAGACAGAAAGCCATAAAGACATTAAAATTTCAATAAAAATTCTTACTGTCAGGCAAATGTTTTTATGGTATAGATCATTTAGACATATCTGCCCCGGCCTGAAAGGCCGGTAACCTGACAACGGCCAAGGAAATCCCATGCCCCATATTATTATCAAACTATATGCCGGTAGATCTGAGCAGCAGAAAAAAGAACTGACTGAAAAAATTGTCACCAGTGCAGCCAAGAGTCTTGAATGCAAAACATCTTCGATTTCAGTTGCATTTGAAGAATTTAAACCTGAAAACTGGATCGAAGCCGTGTATAAACCCGATATAATGAACGGGTCTGCAACCCTCTATAAAAACCCGGAATACAATCCTTTTGATCAGGAGCCAGGCCATACCGACCCGGATAAAACATTAAACCTGACAGAACATGTCAGGAACGCTGCCGAACTTGCCGCCAGGCAAGATACGAGCGGGATATTCAATCCCATGTCATGGCTGGACACTGAACTCGAAGACAATCCCGCCTCCTTTGACCCCTTTTTTGATACACCCTGGGAAAAATTATCAGAACGTGGGCAAGGCGAACGAATGAAGGCTGTCAGGCGGGTTCTCTAAGCGTGATGATGCGAGAACAAAACATAAGGAAGATGGGCGCATTCCCATTTTCCCGGTTATACCGCTGGCACTGGATTGTGCATGTTTGCCATCTGCTTCAGGCAGTTCCAACGCCCTGCTTTATAAAATGATCGCAGCATAATCATTTTTTCTGCATTCTCCCGATACCAAAAGATGCATGGACCTTTAAGACGTAAATTCACGACTCTCCGAATCGAACTTTCAATAGCACCGCTGCCAATAGGTAAGTTCAACGCTTTTACAGTTGAGAAATTAAGCCTCAGTTCATTGCGCACAAAATAATCCCGTTCCGTCTTGATAGCCTTACTGTTTCTGCCTCTACAAAGCTTCTGGACGGCCTGTACCACCTCAATCGCCTTTCCCTTCAGCAGAAGACCTCGCTGCTTCGATACCCAGCGTTTGCGTTCCTTGGATGACCAGGTCTTCCTTAAGCCTACTACTGTACCCAGATGCTCAACTGCATGGTAGAAATCGAGAAGTTCATACACACGCTCAGGAGCCAAACCCAATGCTTTTAGCAGTCCGGGGATTCGATTCCAAATCCAATGTGCCCCATCTGCAACAAACAGTATTTTGTCTGAGTTCTGAATATGAAGGGAGTTCAAATAACCCTTTAACAAGTGGAATACACCATCCGGTCCATTGAAACAGCCATCAATAAATGGTGAAAAGCTTTTTTCTTGTTTTCCATGGGCGTCCACTACATAAATGATCAAAAGCTTGGGTTCTCGCCATGCCCCACGAAATCGGGTTCTATCCTTTTGGGTTTTTGGTCCCCTTTTCTTCTCTCTGAGCCGAGTGCGGCCACCATCAGTGCTGATAACGACTCGCCGCCCTTCAAGTAAATCTCCATCATTTAATGGGATTCGGCCCGCTTGTTGTTCGGCTCGAGCCCGCTCTGCGTACCGATAGGTCAGTTTACGGATGACCTTTATACCCAACGTCATCCCACGGTCACAAAGCACTTGACGGACTTCTTCAAAAGAACTTAATAAGGCTGACCAAGAACTCACCATAGAAGCCAAAGCAGGCGAGCAGCGATCATGGATTCCAAGAAGGATTAAACCAGCGTATGCACCTTTATATCTTTTTCCTTTTCGGCGGTCACAGGACCTTCGATAGTATCGAACATGAATATCAACCGAACTATCTGTACAAAGCTGAATCCAAACTGTCTCAAGCCCTTCGCTTTTCATCCGTCCCGGCCAATTGGACATCAATTCTTTTTCTTGGTCGACCTGTTCAGAGGAATCTACTGAGGCCTGGATCTTTTTTTTAAAAAAAAGGCGCTTATCCGATTTGTATACTCAAGGATTTCCTGCTCCATCTGTTCTAATTCGTTAGCGTTACGAACCAAGCGATTTGGATCTTCTTCCAGTTTTTTGAGGCATGCAAGGACTTCATCAACAGTATTACAATCTTCAGCTTTCTTCATTAGCACAATCCATTTATGTTCATTTCAGCGTAACAGAGGATATCATTCTTTTTGCTCTAAAAGACAGGCCTTTTTAAAACCGGGAAAATGGGAATGCGCCCTTTCGAAACTGTCGATGCACAGCCTCAATGGTATTTGTGGTGTATATTATCCGTCGAATCTCTTCTGGATATTTAAAGAAATGACTGAGGCGTTCCCAGTTGTTCCGCCAGGATTTTATCACAATCGGGTATTTGTCATTCCATTTATTTTCCAAGATATCCAGTTCTTCTTCGGCCAGATCCTTATTGACCGCTTTATAAACACGTTTTAGATCTGCCATAAATTCCTTTTTATTTTTGGAACCAACGTATTTCAATGAATTTCGGATCTGGTGGACTACGCAGAGTTGAACTTCTGTGTCCGGGAATATGGTCTCAATGGCCTCGGGAAAACCTTTTAGACCATCAACACAGGCAATCAGGATATCTTTTACCCCTCGGTTTGAAAGGTCTGTTAACACCTGCAGCCAGAAGTTCGCACCCTCATTCTCGGATATGTACAGCCCAAGAACCTCTTTGCGGCCCTCGATATTCACCCCAAGAATTGTGTAAACGGCCTTGCTGCCGACCTTTCCGTTTTCTCGTACTTTATAATGTATGGCATCAAGCCATACGATTGGGTACACATTTTCCAACGGCCTGGCCTGCCATTCTTTGACGGTATGGATGATTTTATCGGTAATGGTGCTCAGAGTGGCATTTGAAATCTCAAGTCCATAGATTTCCTGTAAATGGGAAGCCATATCATTATAACTCATGCCCAGGCCGTAAAGGGCTATTATCTTTCTTTCAATTTCATCGCTGAGCGTTGTCTGATGTTTTTTGACGATCTGTGGAGAGAAGGTTCCGGCCCTGTCACGCGGGGTTTCCAGCTCAAATTTACCATCCAGGGATTTAATGGTCTTTTTGCTTTTTCCATTACGGCGGTTGGCAGAAACTTCCTGCCCGAGATGGGACTCCAACTCTCCTTCAAGAGCAGCTTCAGCAAGATTTTTGATTAATGATGTAAGGACGCCGCCCTTACCTGTGAAGGGTTTACCTTCCTGGATGCCTTTAAGGGCTTTTTGAAAATCAAATTCGGTGTTTTCTTCGGTCATGTCAGTTCTCCTTATTTAGCTGAGTATATCAGCTTTCATTCAACTGACACAGAATTTTGAACGCCCTTTCTGCGTGCGGGATAGGATTCGGTAAAATACTCATTATAGATTTGGTTTATCTCATTAAAATCTTTCATATCCGTTAAAAACAATGTGGTTTTTACAATGTCCTCTTCATTTGCGTTGGAAGCATTGATAATTGCCTTTATATTAGAAAAAACCTGTTTGGCCCGTTCTTTGATCGTCTTTCCTTCGATTTTCCCCGTTTCAGGATTGATCGGCAATTGCCCTGAAACAAACAAAAAATTTTCACAAACAATTCCTTGGGAATAAGGGCCAATCGCTTTGGGAGCCTTGTCGGTTAATATGGGTTGCTTTGTTTTCATAAATACCTCTTAAAAAATTAGTCTAACCTTCTTGATGAAAAGTCGAATGTCGACATTTGAGCAAAACGATAGATGTGTAAAAATCATTTGTCAATACCTTTCTTTTATGACTGGTAACTTTTTATCAAAAATGACCGTCCACAACATATTGTAACTATGTTTAAACCTTTAGGTTCGAATTTGAATCACAATTTTTAACCGCGATTGCCAGGCCTAAAAAAAATATCCGATTTAGGTTCAGATAAATTTGCATTTGCCTAACAATAATTTACTGATATAAAACACAGATGGACAGCTTTGGATTTACCCGCAAAAAATTTTTATCCCTCTCTGACACAGGGCGCTACACCCATGTTGTTGCCTGGCTCTCCCGGATCTACCAGACCATGGCAGGGGGCAGGCAGACCTTTAAAGGCCTGTTGGCCTTTCATGCCCAGTACAAGGCCATCTGCACCTGGATAGATCTTCCCTGTGCGCTTCCTCCCAAAACAGAGGACACAAGGGCATGGCTGGTCTATATTTCAGATGCCATTCACCGCCATAGAACTGCCGCAGGACAAGGGGTCAAAGATTACGATCTTCTGGAAAGGGTCACGACCCAGGACAGAGTACAACTCTGCCAAAACCGGCCGGACATGGACTATGAGGTTGCGTTGGACGGGCTGCGCAGTCTCTTTAATATCGGATCCATATTCAGAACCTGCGAAGCTGCAGGCGTCTCCGGCCTGATTCTGGGCAATTGCCCGGGCAAAGAGAGCCGCCAGGTCCAAAAGACTGCCATGGGCGCCCATCAATCCGTGGATGAAGAAAAGACCCAGGACCTTGCAGGACTGCTGCTTGAGAAAAAAAAGAAAGGGTTCCAGATTATTGGTGCGGAAACCGTTCAAGGCTCTGTGCCCTGCCATGAGTATGATTGGCCGGCCAAGGCCGTTATTGTCATGGGCAATGAGGAGTACGGCATCTCCCCCCATGTGCTTTCAGTGATTGATGATCCTGTTCACATTCCCATGTTCGGAAAAAAAAATTCTTTAAATGTGGCCAATGCCCTGTCTGCGATTTTATTCCAGGCTGTTTTCTCTTGCATGAACAAAGCCCTTTAACCCGAATATTTTATAACCTGAAGGTCAGAAACTGACAATTTGAGGAAACTGGATATTAAATTTTTTAAATACAGCAAGTTACGATTACTTATAAACCAATTCCATGGGTAGTCACCCTTAGGGCGAACCGATTTTACCTCATCTGCGGTGTTGCCGACCGTTCGCAGTAGACTCACCAGGATTTCACGGCCTGGCGCCTTGCAGCTAAAGCAAAATCGGTTCGAGAAATATGCGGGTTGACCCAACGCTTAAAACAGTAACAGGGGGTTATGTCAGGGCAATGTTGATCTGGTATACCCCGCTTTCCAGGCGGGACTCCACAGGCAGCCCCGCTTTTTCAAAAACCTTGATCATGGGCTAGTTATCGGACAAAACCTGGGCCGATAAGGTTTTCAACCCCCGTTTGCGTCCCTCAACAATGAGCAGTTCAATAAGATAGGTCCCGATCCCAACCCCCTGGTAGGCCTCGTCAATGAGAAAGGCCACTTCTCCCATATCTCCGTCATCCACCGTTACCAGTCGGGCCTCGGCAATCATCTTGCCCTCGCCTTTTTTTCCCCCAAATCCCACAACGGAAAATTCCCTGCCATAGTCCACATTGACATATTCCTGCATCTTGTCGTGGCTCATAGTCTTGATGGAATAAAAAAAACGGTAAAAGACCATCTCCTTTGAACACCGGTAAAAAAACCGTCTCATGGCAGCCTCGTCCGAGGGTTTCATGGCCCTGAACCGAACCGTCTTATCCCCTTTAAAGGTTTTGGTATAGGAGATATGATCCGGATACAGATGGGCGGAGCGGGTCACAAAAATCTGGTTGGGATAGATGATTTTTCTCTCCCTGGCCTGTTTGATAAGGTCTTCCCTGTCATCGGGGTGGGCAATGTCGATAATGGCCTGGGCCCGCTCTCTCAGGGGACGCCACTTGAGCATGGCCACCCCGTATTCCGTGGCCATCATATGGACCGATTCCCTCAACCGAAGCTGGTTGGCATAATTCTGGATGGAGACCAGGATATTGGACTATCCCTTTGCATTCCGGCTGGGCAGGCCGATGATGGTGGCCCCGTCTCTGAAGGCCTCTGCCCCCTTGTAAAAATCAATCCCTTCTCCGGGCCCTGTGATCACAGCTCCTTTGAGGGGAAAGGCCACACTCCCCTGGATATCTGCCTTTCGCCCCTCGTAAAGGGCCACAAACTGGGGGTTGTTGGCAATGAACTGGGAGTTGCATACCCAGTCAATGCCCTGGAACTCGACCAAAGGATTTTTATGGAGCCACTTCATCAGTTCTTTGGTGCCAAGGGCATAGGAGGCCAGGGATTTGCCCCTGAAAGGGGATTTTCTATGGTTGGTCACGACCCCTGAATTGACAAGCTCTGCCAGGGCATCTGTAAAGTACAGGCTATGGATACCCAGATCCTTTTTATCCGACAAAAAAGGGACCAGGGCTTCAAACATAGGGCCGTGGGAATAGTTGATGCAGTCCCCGTCCCGGATCACCGAGGCCACATTGGCAGCCACCTTTTTCATCACATCATCCACGGGTGCGGGCGCATAGGTGACAGGGGTCCTGTCCGACCGGACCAGAAGGTCAAATTTATCAATGGAAACAAAAGTGTCCCCATAGGTAAAGGGCATGGACTCGTTGACCTCTCCCACCACCAGGCTGGCCTTGTCCATGACCTCCCGGGCCACGTCCACGGCAACCCCCAAACTGCAGTATCCCGCATCATTGGGCGGGGTGATCTGGATAAAGGCCGCATCCATATCCACCCGGCCGGATTTGATGATTTCAGGAATCTCAGATGAATAGGCCGGAATAAGATCCACCTGTCCCGCAGAAATGGTGTCCCAGGCCACAAATCCTGAAAAAAACGTTTTCAGCCGGTAATTGGGGGCACTCAGTCTGTCCAGGGAGAGAATGGTTTCCCCGAGCACGGCCAGCTGAACCAGCTCAAGGTCCCTGATATTGTGTTTATCCACATCAAGAAGGGTCCGTATCAATGTCCTTGGGGCGGCAGGGCCTGTGCCGATAAACACGGTCATTCCGGGCTAGATATGATTGAGCACCTTTTCAGGTGAAATCAGCTGATCCTCCCAATTGGTCACATTTATCTCTGGCATTAAATTCTCCTTGATTTGGCAGACGGGAAAAAAGTTTTCTTAACGCTGTTTTACCAGTAAACCGGCCGGGGATCAAGAATGAACTCCCTGATCCTGGCCTCCCAGGGTTTCAAGATCAATCCTCAACTCAATATCACAGGAATCCGGGGCTTTTTTAATTTGAAACCCCAGTTTTTTGCCCAGTTTCCGCATCTGGGTGTTCTCGTTCAAGACCAGGCCATAGACCGTTTTAAGGCCGACTCGCTGTGAAAAGGCAAGGCAGCGTTTGAGCAGACCTGCCCCCACCCCTTTGCCCTGCCAGGGGTCAGCAAGCACAATGGCAAACTCCCCGGTCTCACCGTCGGTCAGGGAAATGACCCGGGCCGCCCCGATGATCTGATCGCCGGACAGGTCCGGGGCAAAGGCGACCAGGGCCACCTCCCGGTCATAGTCAATCTGGGTGAGTTTGATCAGCATGGATTTTGACAACTGCTTGATGGGAGAAAAAAACCGGGAATATACGGTTTCCCGGGAAAGATCTGAAAAAAACGAAATCATGGGCCCGCCATCATCCGGACGGATAGGCCGGACGATGATTTTTTCATCATCCACGGTTTTAAAGCAGGCCTCCTGCCAGGCAGGATAAGGGCTGATAATCAAATGATCCGGGGAAATTGTAGAGGTCTTTTCAACCCGGATCCTGGCATCCACGGCCATAAGATTCCCATCCTTAACCACCAATGGATTGATATCCAGCTCTTTGATCTGGGGAAAATCCGTGACCAGCCGTCCTGTCCGGATCAATATTTCCTCTGCCTGTTCGGCATTCACGGCCTTTAAATGCCGAAACCCCTTGATCGCCTTTGAAATCTTTGTGGCATTGATCACTTCCCTGGCAAGGGCCGGGTTTAAAGGGGGCAGGCCCAAGGCGGTATCCTGAAAAATCTCTGTCATCACCCCGCCCATGCCAAATACAAGCACAGGGCCGAACTGATCATCCTTTTTTGCCCCCACAATGATCTCATAATCTCCCATCGGCGCCATGGTTTGAACGCAAACCCCGTCAATACGGGCCTTAGGAAATGCCTTGGCCGTATTTTCCATGATCCGGGCAAAGGCGGCTCGTACCTCTTTTGCGTCCACAAGGTTTAAAACCACTCCCCCGGCATCTGATTTGTGCACAATGTCAGGAGAACTGATTTTAAGTGCCACGGGAAATCCCAGCTGTGAAGCCGCCTGGGCAGCCTGCTCCGGGGTTGAGGCCATTTTTGTGCGGTTCACCGGAATGCCGTAACAGCCGAGCAAAGCTTTGGTCTGGACTTCACTTAAAAACCGCTGATCCCGGTCCAGATTCTCCTCAATGATAATCCGGGCGGCTTTGAAATCTATTTTGCGCTTTTTATCCCGTCTCACCGGAATTTCATGAAGCATGTCAATATTGCGCCCGTATTGGTAGAGACCGGCAAATGCCCGGACCGCTTTTTCAGGGGTGTCAAAGGTGGTCCCGCCGTTTTCATTGAACGTCTGCCTGGCCTCGTCCATGCGAATGACCCCGATCCACGAGGTAAAGACCGGGCATTGAACTTTTTTTATCCATTCAGCCAAAGGGGTTGCCAGAACCAAAGGGTCAAAGGTGCCCACAGGAGAGCAGAGCAAAAGCAGGCCGTCCACCTCAGGGGCCCTGCTGCAGATCTCTGCAGCCCGAAGATATTGTTCTGGTGTGGCATCTCCCAGAATATCCACGGGATTTGCCCGGCTCCATTCTTTTGCCAGCCCATGGTCTAAACGCTCAATGGTCTTCTGGCTCAGGCGTGCCGGTTCAAGCCCGTACCGGGCCAGGGCGTCTACGGCCATGACCCCGGGCCCGCCGGCATTGGTTATAATGGCAAGGTTCTTGCCTCTGGGCCGCTGCTGCCGGGCCAGAAGCCTGGCACAGTCAAACAATTGGTCAAACTCGTCCACCCTGAGGATGCCCGCCCGTTTAAAGGCCGCATCATATACCCTGTCCTCTCCTGCCATGGCCCCGGTGTGGGAAGCGGCGGCCCTGGCCCCGGCAGGGGACCTGCCCGATTTAAGGACAATGATCGGTTTTATCCTGGAAACCGCCCGGGCAGCACTCATGAAGTTCCGGATATGGGTCATGTTTTCCATATACATGACAATGCTTTCAACCTTGGGCTGGGTGCCCAGAAAATCAATCATATCGGCAAAATCAACATCCAGCATGGATCCAAGACTTACAAAATGGCTGAACCCCACATTCTCGGCCAGGGCAAGATCCAATACAGAGGTACAGACAGCCCCACTCTGGGACAAAAAGGCAATCCGCCCGGCAGGGGGGAACAAATGCATGAAACTGGCGTTCAACCCGTTCAGGGTATTTGCAATGCCCACGCAGTTGGGCCCGATGATCCTCATGCCCGCCTCAATGGCCGCACCCTTTATCTTTTCTTCAATCGCCCTTCCCTTAGGCCCTGTCTCCTTTCCCCCGGCCGAGACAATCACAGCGCCGGCTGCATTTTTTTCCCCGCAGGCCGCAATGATCTTGGGAACCTGGCTGATGGGGGTGGCAATGATGGCAAGATCAATATCCTTGGGAATCTGCTGAACCTTTGCCAATGCAGGTATGCCCATAATGTTTGAATAGTTGGGGTTCACAGGAAAAATATCTTTTTCAAAGGTATGGGTAATCAGGTTCTGGACGATGGCCTGACCCACCCGGCCTTTTTTCTCACTGGCGCCGATCACGGCAATGGTTCCAGGATCGAACATTCTGGCTAAATTCGCAGTACTCATCATATTCTCCTTTTCCTCGATCATGCCTTGGGGGATGAAAATCATCTTTGCTGTCAAAGACTTATCTTCAAAATATATGCCACGGCAAATTTAACCCGAATATTTCATGAAATTTTAAGCGTTTTGCCAAAAAGTTATATTATTACAATCGGTTGTGTCATTTTTAAGTCGTTTTCCATTATACAAAACCTCACCCTCCGGGCAAAGCGTTTTACCTCATCTGCTGGGTTACAGTCCCCTCGCAGTAAAGGACTACGGCTTCTCGGTCTGTGCCTTGCCATTAAGGCAAAAACGCTTTGTGAAATATGCGGGTTAAGGGGCCAGGGGACCTGATACTGAATGTAAAGCGATTTCAGCCGGGGTCAAAAAGCCTTAAACGCATCCGAAATTAACATCCTGTAAAAAATCCTGACAAAATAAGAAGAAAAAGGATCAAAGAAACGCCCGGTCTCGGGCAAGATAAAAAAACAAGGTAACAAAGAAATTTGAGCAACCGCTCAAGCGCGGGCCTGGCCGGGAAAAACCTTTTGTATCAGCAGGCCGTTCTGGTCTCCTCATAACAGCGGACAAGACGGGATCTGCACTTGGGGCAGAACATCTGGGCCAGGTTATCATCGTCCATAATACTTTCCTGATTCATGACCACCACAATGGTTTTCCCTTCACGATCACGGCATTCAGGATTATCACAATAAAATCTATCTTTCATAATAACGACTCCATAATTGATTTGATTCAATGCCCGAATAGTATAAGAACAGATTGTTATCAAACCGTTAGGATCGTGCAATTTATATGTTTGGCCATTGGTCCGTATGAAACAAACGGGATTGGATGCCAAGGGCTGCGCCCAGAAAAACGGCAAAGGGAACGGGTCTGACATCTTTTTTGGGGGTATAGCCCATGGCATACTGGATCTGGCAGTGGGTACAGGCCGTACAGATATAATCGGCATCGGCATTTTGGGCACTGGACAACTTTTGCCGGCAAATCTGTAATGCCAGGGCCTTGTTGGTCTCTGCTGCAGGGGAACCGCAGCATTCAACCTCTTTTTCCCAGTCCAGAGGGTCAAGCCCGGCCGTTTTGGCAAGCTGCCTGAACATCCTGGGTGCAAAGGGGTTGTCAAACTGGGTGACTGAAAAAGGTCTCAAGGCGTGACAGCCTTGCTGAAGCACGACTTTTACCGGGTCTGAAACAGGGGTGATCCGGCTGGCCAGAACCCTGGGGCCGATATCATGGAATAAAAAATCCAAAAGATGGCGAATTCTGACCGTTCTTTTTTCAAGAATTCCGGTTCCAGGATCCTGGATCAGCGGGGCAGCCTCAAATTTCAGGCCCTCTTCAGCCAAGGCCAGGTCAACTTTTTCCCTGATCATCTTATTTTCAGCATACCAGAACAGCCCGTGTTTAAGCTGGCCAAAACAGCATTTGCACGGGGTAAATATATCCAGGCCCCGGGCCTGGGCCAGGGCTATATTTCTTACGGCCGCATGCACAGAGGCGGCAAGATTCTTTCCCCTTGCCCGATTTCCGCAGCAGTTAAAGTCAAGGGTTACCAGGGTCACCCCCAGGTGTGCCATTAAACGTTCAACAGCCTTTCCATATGAATTCAGGTCAAATAAAATTTTGCACCCTTGAAAATAGGCCAGTCTCATTTGCTTTCCCCTCGAAGCCTTTCCAGGGTAATGGTCTGGGCCCTTTCCTGGCCTTGGCATCTAAGTTCCAAAAGAATATCTGTCACCCGGATGGACATGGGGCAAATCTCCTGGCATTGATAACAGGTCAAACAATGCCATACCATTTTCGAACCGGACGCCATAAAGGCTTTGCCAAGACGGAGCAGGTTCATGACCTGGTGGGGGCCCAGATCATTTTCAGACAAGTCATAGGACACCACAGGACAGGCATTGGTGCAAAGCGTACATTGGACACAATGCTCAAAGGCATCTGCCTGGCCAATGAGAGCGGACAAGGGACTTGCCGGGTCAGACATCTCATCCTTTTTCCGGGCCGGTTCCGTGCCCCCACCGGTCCACAGGTCAAAAGAGGCGTGCATGGCCGCAGTATAATGATCCGTGCACCCCAGGCAGCCCATGAGATAATCAGCGCAGGTCCACACCCTGACAAGATCAATGCCCGAAGGACAGATATCAGCGCAACGCCCGCACCGGGTGCAGTCGTCATTGCCCGACCGGAGTCTGGCCAGAACGGAAACATCCACCACTTTCTTACGGGCAAGCCTTGTGAAAGTCTCAATCTTGACATGGGGCAGAATCTGGGCGTTTTCAGTCACCTAGTAATCCGGATATACAGAACAGACCTTTGTACAGAGTCCGCACTGGGTGCAGGCTGACAATCCTGCCAAATCCAAAAATCCCATACACACATCCAAGTCCTTGAGCGTCATTCTTTTTTTTACAGAGGCCAGAGGAATGGCAATTAAGTGAAACATCCTGGAAAAGGGAAGCAGCCCGACCAGGGCAAGGCCAAAACCCAGATGAATAAAATACATGACCCGGTCCAGATGGAACTCGGTGGCCCAGGGGGCGAAAGGGGTGGCCAGACGGGCAATGGGCAAAGAGACAAAGGCAGTATTCGGCAGGGTATGGCATTCCAGGCAATAGGTTTCATTAAGGTCATACCCCTGTTCCAGGCTGATGCGTGCCTGGCCGATGTCCTGGCCCGGCAGCACCTTCATGTTTTTTAAAAAAGCCACCTGATAATATTTGGCCCAATAGGCTTTCAAGTGGACCTGTTCATCCTCCCCGGCCAGGCCAGAATAGTCTTCCACCATTTGGTCAAACCGGGTTTCAGAGATGATGCTCAACCCTTCTGTGAGAAACCCGGAACTGACCAGTCCAAGGATAACCATAATGGTCAGGGTCCCTTTGACCTTAAACCGCACACCTCTTCTGCGCCGCTCCAAATTAATCCTGGAGTGTTGTGTCCGCCTCAAAAGAAACCCCAGGCAGGCTGCGATCACCATGAGGCCGGCCAGGTTCCTGAGCATTCGGAAAGGCTCAATCCCGGGCTGATATTCCTCAAAAAGAACCCAGGTCCAGTCATCCAAGGCATGAACCATCAACAGATAGCCAAACCCTGCAACCATAAGCCCATGGACCAGCCATCTAAACTTTCCGGCACGAAAAAGCCGGCTCTGAAACAAAATATTGAAAACCGCCCCTGAATAGTTGAGCTGAAAAATACGGCTGGACAGGGTCATTTTTTTTTTCTCAAACAGCCGGCCCAGACGAAAAATGGACGAGACTTTAAAGACAAGACCTGCCAGACAAAAACAAAGGGTGAGGATCACCAAGACCTTAATCATCAGCTGCCCCCAAAGAATCGTAAAAGGCGTCCACGGCCCTGCAGGCAGAGACTATGGAGGGACCGGCACCTGATTTAAACCTTGGCCAGTCATTGTGGGCAAGAAGACTGCCTGCCGCATAAAGACGGGAATACACAGGACGCCCCCGCTCATCCAAGGGCCTAAACAAGGTATCGGTTTCAACGCCTGCCATATTAATGGGATGACCCTTGGGAGAAAGGAACACATCCTCATGCCAGAGGTGCCGTCCTGTGGGCTGGGCCACATCCAGGTGAAACAAAGGTTCAACAATCCTTTCCCGCCTGACATGAAGCCCTTTTCCCCAAAACCGTCCCGTGGCCAAAATCACCCCCTTGGCCCTGATCCTGATCGGGTCCGGCTCCATCCCTGCCAAAAGGGTAAAGCCTTTACCGTCAAACACAGGCTCTTTTATCCGGATATTGGACATCAGGCGCGCCCCTGCCTGTTCCAATATCCGTTCAAATCCCCTTTTGAGCCGCAGGCCGGGTATGGAGGGAGGAGACCCCGGTATTTCAAACAAGGGCATCTGTATCCTCTGGCCAAGCCCTGCCCAAACAGAATGGCTCTGGTCAATACCGCAGACTGCCGGCATCCCGCAGATCCGGTTGTCCCGAGCATGGGGCAGAATCTGGCGGACAAAGGCCTTTTGCACCCGCTCTTGCTGCATTTTTTCTGCCACCACCTGGGGCGGCGCCTTGAGGGGTATCCCGGGCAGATCCACCTCAATCGGGATGGTCTGTGAAAAATAGGATGCCGTGCCCTGGGCCACCTGGGAGGCACTGAACCCTGAAAGCCCTTTGATGCCGGCAACCACCATCGAATTGTCGGTTTTCCCAGACTCAAGGTCAATGCACCCGGCCCTCATGGTTTCAGGCACCATGAAACTGGGCTTAAGGGTGCCCATGGCTGTGATCACCCCGAGATTTCTGACCTGGTTTTCCCTTTGGGCCCGGACATAGGGCATGTTCACCCGGGCCAATATCTTTCTGACAAAGTCAAAACTGGCAACAATGGCCCCATGGCCGGTCAGGGCATAGGCATGGCCGGGCAAATCAGAAATCATCTGGTCCAGCCCCTGCCGGGGTGAGGTGAACAGACCCAATCCCCTTGGATAAACACCCAGATAATCCATCAGCCCGCTTGCAAAGGTGAGATGGGAGGTATTGCCTGCCACAATCGTATCCAGGCCCATATCCGCCGCCCGGATTCCCGCAGTCATCCCGGCCAGGCCCGCACCAATGACCAGAAGGTCGCAATGGACCGTCTCACCTGTCTTCATGGTCCATCTCCAGACAGAACAAGCCGCAATGAATCATTTCTTTTAAAGAAGACTGGGACAAGCTATCCCCCCATAGCAGGGCATGCTCCCCCTTCCACCGTTCGTTTAAAAAATGTTTAATCTCCTGAATCCCTTCCCTTGCCTGAACCTCTCCTGTGTCATAAAGATGGCAAAGGACCCGGCCACTGCAGGTGGAACCCTGGCAGGGGCCCTTTCCCATACGGCTTCTCAATGCAATGGACAAAAGATCGGGCACACCCTTTTGCCTTTTTATATCAGCCACAATGGCATCAACAGCTGAAGAAGGCACCATTTCACATTCGCACAAGATTTTGTCGTTCACATCAGGCAGGGCAAACCCATAGCGCAGGGCAGCACCCGGCTGAGTCCAGTCTCCGGTCTCGGCCATGGGCAAAGGCAGTTCCCCTGTCCTGCAGGCCCGGCTTAAGCCCAGTTTTTCACAGACCAAATCAGCGGTCTTTTCAGCCATGAGCCGGTAGGTGGTCAGCTTGCCCGAGGTAATGGTCACAAAATTATCAAACCCCTCCCTTGAATGATCCATGAGACAAAACCCCCGGGTCACGGCCCTGTCATCCCCGGGTTTGGAGCCGACAAGAGGACGCACCCCGCAATAGGAGCGGATATACCGCCGTTTTTCCAGGCCCGGCACCATTTGGCAGCCCTGGTTAATGATGAGATCCACCTCTTCCACAGTGGGAAAAACCCGGTCAGGGCAATCCACCCGGACAGAGGTGGTGCCGAGAATGGAAACCATCCCGCCCGGCACCAGGATATCGCCGTCACTGGCCGTTCGCAGCCGGTTGATCACCGGTTTTGCCAGGCGCTGGCCTGTCACCAACAGGCTGCCCGTGGAAAATACCATGGGAATTTCAATGCCGGCCATGGCTGACAGACCGCCGGCCCAGGCGCCAGAGGCGCTGACATAAACATCGGCCTTGATGCCGAAAATATCCCGGGTCCGGGTGTTTTCCACCCGGACAAGGCAGATCCCTTTTTTGTCCAGATCAAATCCAACGACCCTGGAACGGGAAAGATAGCTTGCCCCAAGTCCCCGGGCCTGAGTCATATTTTCAATGGCAAGTTTAAACGGATCAATTGCAGCATCCGGAACTTCATATGCGGCAATCACCTCCTTTGAAAGGCAGGGAGCCTTGTCCCGAGCAGTTTGAATATCCAGGCGCCTGCAGGGAATCTGGGCCTTTTGGCAGAGTCCTGGGAAATCGGCAATATGGCTTCCCATTTACAGGAAATCTATGGACTTGAGATTTCAAATGCCACTCTGAGCACCATTACCGATAAAATCATCCATACCGTCAAAGAATGGCAGGCCAGGCCGTTGGAAAATGTGTACCCAATCGTATGGCTTGATGCCATACATTATAAAGTACGAGAAAACGGAAAGGTCGGCAGCAAGGCCGTTTACACAATTCTTGGGGTGAATATCGAGGGCCGCAAAGAGGTTCTTGGGCTGTACATATCCGAGAATGAGGGTGCGAACTTCTGGCTGCAGGTGTTAACAGACCTTTCAAACCGAGGGGTAAAAGATATCCTGATTGCCTGTGTTGATGGTCTAAAAGGTTTTCCCGAGGCCATTGAGACCATATTCCCGGACACAGAAGTTCAACTCTGCGTAGTCCACCAGATCCGAAATTCATTGAAATACGTTGGTTCCAAAAATAAAAAGGAATTTATGGCAGATCTAAAACGTGTTTATAAAGCGGTCAATAAGGATCTGGCCGAAGAAGAACTGGATATCTTGGAAAATAAATGGAATGACAAATACCCGATTGTGATAAAATCCTGGCGGAACAACTGGGAACGCCTCAGTCATTTCTTTAAATATCCAGAAGAGATTCGACGGATAATATACACCACAAATACCATTGAGGCTGTGCATCGACAGTTTCGAAAACTGACCAAAACAAAGGGATCATTCCCGAACCAGGACAGCCTGTTAAAGCTGCTTTACATGGGGATCCAGAACGCCAGTAAAAAATGGACAATGCCGATTCAAAATTGGTCACTGACAATTTCCCAGTTGGCAATTTTCTTTGAAGGCCGGCTGGATAAAGAGCTGGGAATTTGATAGGGATTTATTTACAGATGGAAAAGATGGTTCCAGGAACTCCACTCCAGCAAAAGTCAACTCCTCCGACGTGGCTGATTGAAGGCCCATTCTCGGACCTGACTTTTACTTCCGCTGGCGCTGAGGCAGATCCGAGAACCGAAACCGTGACACAGAATTCTGAACATTCCCGATTTTCCACCAGAATAGTACAAATATTGCGAAGGGCAAGATCCCGGGCAAGTCCGGTGCCGGTTGCCCCGCCTCCCATGATCAGTACCTGGGTCTCAATAATATGTTTCATTCCCGGTATCAGCTCCAAAGAGATGAATATTAGACATTTGAAAGTACCACTATTATCTGCCCTTCTCAAGTAAATACTCCCTGATCCAGCATACAGAACAATCTTCTTTGTTGCCTTGGTTTGCTCCTCACTGCTGAGTATGACTGATACACCTCATTCGTCGCTGGCTTGGCACCGCAATATGGTACCGCCTGAAGGCCAGGAAAGCACGGGACCTCCCCAATATTTGAACAAATATAAAATCAAGCGGTGGATTTGGGTTCATCCGGATCAGTCCTGGGAGAACAATTGATTTTTGGTTCATCCGATTAATGCGTACCTTTTATTGTGAAGGTCCAAAAGTTTCAACCTGAAAAACTCCGAATCCCTGTATCCATAAGCTTTCCGTTTCATGGTTTTTATCTTGTTATTTGTCCCTTCTAAAGGACCTGTAGATATCCTGTAATCATAGTATGAAAGGATTCTTTGCCTGTGCACAGCCAAGGTCTTGGCAAATTTCATCAACATTGGAATTTTGGAAATATTGGCCAGATTGATCCAATTGCTGACTATCTTTTCAGCTGTTTCTTTTTTCTTTTGATTCCATATTTGCCTGAGTTCCTCTTTCATGTAGTAGACTACCAATAGCGGCTGATTTATTTTCAATGCTTCTTCTAACCGTTGGGCCTCCTTCTTGTCATCACTGAGGTTTTCGGGATTTTTTAACAAAAGCCACCGGACTCCCTTCAGAAGTTTTTGTTGCCCGGTATTGGCAAGAAGGTTGTAGAGCTTTCGCCTGAAATCCGACAGTTTCTCATTGAACAATTTAACAACATGAAATCTGTCAAAGACAATTGCTGAACCAGAAAGATTTTCAATAACAGCACTCAAGTATGCCGGGGACATATCGATGCTGACGGCTTTGATTTTTGCTTTCGATATTTTCACTTTTGTCCAAAAAGATTTCAAAGCTTCACCACCTTTTCCTTCTCCCACGTGCAGAATTCTACCGGATTCCAGATCCATCACGATGGTCAAGTATTTATGCCCTTTCCCTATGGAAATTTCATCTATGGCAATCTGCCGGACTTTCTCAAGGGGGATATTTCGATAACGCCTCAGCAGGTCTTCTTTCTGGATCTGCTTTATCGTATCCCAGCTGATCCTTAAATGGATGGCAATATCTTTGATTGTCATGAACTGAGACAACTCCAAGACATACCGTTCAAAAGCCCGGGTATAGCTTTTCCCCTCCTGGGCAAAGGATAGTTTGATTTGCCGGACAAATTGACAGAACGAACACCAAATTCTCTGGATAGCCGTCCTGAGAATCACGGGTTTTGAACCTACCGGTATTGTTCTGAGATCTCTTGTCACAATCCCTTTCCTGGTGACGGACCTGGAATTACATTCCGGGCATTTTACCGCCTCCGGTTTTGGTATGAGTTCAAAAGTGATTATTCCACCGATGAAACGCGTTGTTTTATAAAAGTAGTCACGAAGGCCAAAGGCATGGTATATGAAGCTTGTGGACATTAATTCATTCTCCGATTTTGTGCGAATAACACAAAAAAATTAGAACATGATCATGTTCACACCATCATTTCAAGCATAAAAATCCTTACTGTGTTATTGCCTTCCCAGTGATGTTTCTCAGTCCAGGTACGCGATTTTCTGATGAACCATTTTTTGTTCATCAATTGCCCCCCGGACATCTTCGTGGATAAACCGGCCCGACTCAATCACATACATGCGATCGGCAATATCAACGGTAAAACTCAACACCTGTTCGGATACCACAATGGTCAATTCGCCCATTAATTTAATCTCATTGAGCATTCGGGCCATATCTTTAATAATGGAAGGCTGAATCCCCTCTGTGGGCTCGTCAAGAATCAAGACCCTGGGTTCGGACACCAAGGCTCTTGCTATGGCCAACTGCTGTTGCTGGCCACCGGAAAGGTTTCCGCTCTTTCGTTTTTTCATTTCAAACAACACCGGGAACATATTATAGACCTCGCTGAGCAGCTCCCTTTTTTTATCAAAGGTGTACTCAAGACCTGTAAAAATATTTTCCTCCACGGTCAAAGATGAAAAAATCTGCCTGCCCTGGGGCACATAGGCCACCCCGTTTTTGACCCGTAAATGGGTGGGAAGTTGGGTCACATCGATACCGTCCACTTCAATGGCACCCGATTTAATGGGATTGATACCAATCAGGGTTTTCATCAAGGTGGTCTTACCCATCCCGTTTCTCCCCATGATGGCGATGATCTCTCCTGAATTGGCCTCAAAACTCACCCCATGGATAATTTCGCTCTGGCCATAAGCGCTGTGCAGATCTTTTACTCTAAGCCAGTAGTGTCCGGTTAGGTTGTTGCATATAAAAAGCATCTAAAATCATTGAAAAAACAGTCTGTTTTGTGTTGACAAATGTGCGTAAAAATTTTTGTGCGCCTTGAAAATTTAACTCAAGGAGCTCAAATGACGCACATCTCAGTCCCTAAAAAACAACTACGGTCCCTGAACTTTGACAATTTCAGGTGCCCTCTGATAAAGTCACTTTCAAAAGCACCGGAATTACAATCTCGAGGAGACCGCCCTTTAAAAATGACATTCGAAGACCAGATAAATGCTTTGGTTTATTTCCATCTTCAGGAGCACAAGTCTGCCCGACATTTAATTCAGGATCTCAAGGAGAATGTTTTTGCTAAAGAAAATATTGCGCCAGACGGTGGTATCAGCCGTAGTAGTTTCTGTGAAGCCATCAATCACAGGGGACTCGAACAACTGCAATTTATCTTTGAGGATCTTTATAAACAGGCTCTTGAGTGTCATCCGGGTGAACACGCCGAGTTAGGAGAGTTGGTTTCCATTGACGGTAGTCTCATAAATGCAGTCCTTTCAATGCACTGGGCGAACTACAGAAAAGGAAGTAAAAAAGCCAAAGTACATTGCGGATTTGACATTAATCACGGAATCCCAAACAAAATCTTTTTGACTGAAGGCAACGGCGCTGAACGCACTTTTGTTCCCAAAATACTTTCCAAGGGGCAAACAGGTGTTATGGATCGTGGATATCAATCCCATAAAGAATTTGACCTGCTTCAGGAGCAAGGCAAACATTTTGTCTGCCGTATAAAAACCAGGACAACAAGAACAATTATTGATAACCACGAGACCCCTTCCGACAGCTACATTTTTTATGATGCACTGGTTAAACTTGGTACTCCGAATCAAAACCAGACGAAAAGGCCTGTTCGGGTTGTTGGCTATAAAATTGCTGGCGTCAAATACTATGTGGCAACTGACAGGCATGATTTAACAGCGGAACAAATAGCAACAATTTATAAACTCCGGTGGACCATTGAGGATTTTTTCAAATGGTGGAAAGAACATCTGAAGGTATATCATCTCATTGCCCGCAGTGAATACGGCCTTATGGTTCAGATTCTTGGCGGCCTTATTACTTACCTGTTACTGGCAATCCATTGCCAAAAACAGTTTAATGAAAAGGTCACGATCAAAAGAGTTCGGCAGCTGCGAACCGCCATTCTAAATGACCTGTTTGGCTGCGAGGAGCAGGGCTCTCATAGTTCAAACAGGGACAATATTATCAAAGATCAAAAAATTATTGAGCAAGCAAAAACCTAACCGGACATCACTGACTCTAAGCATTTTATTTCCCTATCTTTTTATTTTTTGATGAACACCCGGAGCAACGGCAGATTAATGGCCCAGATATACCTCAATCACTTTTTTATTTTTTTCAATACTTTCCATTGATCCTTCGGCAAGTACAGATCCCTGGTGCAGGACCGTGACCCTGTGGGCAATTTCCCTCACAAAATTCATATCATGTTCAATAATAAGCACGGATCTTTCCTTGGAAATTTTTTCCAAAAGCAAGTCTGTCTGCCTTCGCTCATCCACACTCATCCCTGCAACCGGTTCATCTAACAGCAGAAGTTCTGGATCGGCAATTAAGAGCATGCCGATTTCCAACCATTGCTTTTGTCCATGGCTGAGCAATTCTCCGGGGGTGTCCAGCTTATCTTTTAAAAAAATCATCTCGGCAATATCATTCACCCGGTCAATCACCTCTTGATCCCGCTTAAACCTTAAGGCCCCAAACACACTCCTGCCCCGGGGAAATGAAATCTCCAGATTTTCAAAAACGGTTAAAGAAGGATAGATTGAAGGGGTTTGAAATTTACGTCCCACCCCTTTTTTCACGATCTCCTGTTCGGCCATATGGGTGAGATCATGGCCCATAAAATTAATTTTCCCGGCCGTGGGGCGGGTTTTTCCGCAGATCAAATCAAGCAGGGTGGTTTTTCCGGCCCCATTGGGACCGATCACCACATGTAAGGCGCCTTGTTCAACGTACAAGGAAGCATCATTCACGGCTTTAAAACCGTCAAAGGAAACCGTAAGACCCTCAACTGAAAGTACAAAATCTTTTAATGGCATTATTTAGCTCCTTTGGGATTTTCAAATTCCACATAAACCGGTTCTAGGGCAAGTTCAGTGTCATCCAATTTCGATAATGCCGTTTTTTGTTTGGATCCAGGGGCATATTTTTTTAAAAAATCCTTGAGTCTTGACGTGTAATCTTCAACAATCCCTGCCACCCCCCGGGGAAATACCATAGTGATCAAAATAAAGGCCGTACC
Organism: Desulfobacter sp.; assembly: GCA_028768545.1. Classification (NCBI taxonomy): domain Bacteria; kingdom Pseudomonadati; phylum Thermodesulfobacteriota; class Desulfobacteria; order Desulfobacterales; family Desulfobacteraceae; genus Desulfobacter; species Desulfobacter sp. The sequence goes on along the minus strand of CP054838.1, from coordinate 1,566,112 downwards.
CATCAAAAACATCCATAATTCGGGGAATAACTCTGAAAAAAAAGTCCGGCCAAAGCATACCAGCAAGGTGCCGTATATGGACCCCACCAATGAAAGCCGTCCGCCAAATGCGCAGAAGATCACCATATAAATTGAGGGTTCAATGGTCACCAATTTGGGCGACATAAACCCGACGTTCAAGACAAACATGGCCCCGCCCACAGCAGAGATCACCGCGGAAAGACAAAAGATAAAAATCTTGAAATCCGCCACATCATATCCGGAAAACCGAACACGATTTTCCATATCCCGGGTGGCCACCAAAAGCCTGCCAAGCTTGGAGTTTAAGATATACTTACCAAGTAAAATCATGGCCATCACCAAAAAAACCGTTACAAAATAAAGGATATACTGGGCCGATACCGTACGGATATCCCATCCCATACAGGTTCTTAAATCCGTAATGCCCTTGATTCCACCGGTCCATCCCTGGCGGGTCACAAAAAGAATCTCCATGATCCAGCAAAATGCCTGGGTAATGATGGCAAAATAGACACCACTGACCCGTCTTTTAAACATGGCCACACCAATGATGTAGGAAACGATTCCCGGCAGAACCAGGACCATCACCAAGGTGAGGGGAAAACTCTTAAACGGATACCAGATATAGGGAAGTTCAGTAATCTGGTTCCAGTCCATAAAATCAGGCATTCCTACTGTGGTAAGGGCTTTTAACTGGTCCGAACCTGCTTCCTTGGCAATATTTGCCGCCGCTTCCAGCTTGAGAAAGGCGGCCATGGCATAGCCCCCAAGTCCCCAGAACACCCCCTGGCCCAAACTCAGGATTCCGCCGTATCCCCAGCACAAAACCAGCCCCAGGGCGGCAAAGGACAAACTCAAATATTTGGACACCAGGTTTAACCTGAAAATATCAAACACCAGGGGAAAAAGAATAATCAAAATTAAGGCCAGGATGAGAAAAGAGACGGTCTCGCTCTTGTTGCCGGTAATTTTATTATTTAATAAAGTATTCATAGTCAATTTCCTTATAAATATTGCCGATCATATTTTTCGCAGTCAGGGTACACGAGCATCCTTATTGGCGGATCTTATTTGCCAGCAGCCCCTGGGGACGCAGCATCAAAATGCCGACAATGCTCAATAGGACAAATACTTTGGCCAGAACACCCGTGAGAAAAAATTCCATGATGGACTGGGACTGGGCAATGCCAAAGGATGAGAGTATGGTGCCAAGGATACTTCCGGCCCCACCGAAAACCACAACGATAAAGGTATCCACAATATAAAGAGACCCGGCTGAAGGAGAGACCGAGCCAATGGTTGTAAAGGCAGCCCCAGCAACACCGGCCAGGCCACAGCCCATGGCAAAGGTCCAGCGATCCACTTTTTTAGAGTTGATCCCCACGGCATTTGCCATATCCCGGTTCTGAACGGTTGCCCGAACCCTCAACCCCCAACGGGATCGATACATGAGCATGATGACAATAAAGGTCATCAAAACGGACATGAACAATAAAAACATACCATTTATGGGAATGGATATGGTTTCAGTCGGGGACCAGGATCCCATAAGCCAATCCGGCATGGTGGCAGAGTCCTCACGTGCACCAAAAATCAAACGAAAAGACTGCTGGAGAACCATGCTAATCCCCCATGTGGCAAGCAGGGTATCCAAAGGACGCTCATAGAGAAAAGAAACAATATACTTTTCCAGGATATAACCGAGCAAAAAAGCCACAATAAAGGCCATGACAATGGCAATAAAAAAATAATACGACAGGGCCGCAGGAAAATATTTGGTAACCAGATCAGAGAGCAATACCGTTGTATAGGAACCGGCCGTGAGGAATTCCCCATGGGCCATATTGATCACCTTCATCTGCCCGAAAATAATCGCAAGCCCCAATGCCATCAGCAAAAACACAGAAAACAAACTGATCCCTGCAAATCCCTGCATAACAAAGATACTGTAAAGCTCATCAGCGCTATAGTCGTTAAAAATATCAAGAAAAAATGAACCATTCACTGGGATATCTCCTGTATCATGCTTAAAAAATCATTTTAAAGCGTTCTTAAATGGGAATGCCCCCTTAAATTTTTGACACGGCAACCATTTCAGGGGGCATTCGTTTTTTAATCATTAAAAAAATCTGCCGACTTATTTGTACCCTTCTGGAAAGGGATCCGGTTCAATAAGATCATCGGATTCGGCAAGCATCTTAAACTGGCCGTTGGCCAGCATCTGACCAATTTTTGCACGGGACCAGAGGTGATGGTTTTTGTGGATACGGACATAGCCTTCAGGTGCTTTATCAAACTCAATCCCGTCAGAGGCCACAGCAATTTTATCAATATCAAAGCTAGCGGCTTTTTCCACAGTATATTTCCACAGCCAGGGGCCAAGGTATGCGGCCTGGGTCACGTCACCGATCACAGAGTCGTCTCCCCACATCTTTTTAAAGGCCGCAACAAATGCCTTATTGTTTTCATTGGGAAGGCTCTGAAAATATTTCATGCAGGCATAAAACCCTTCAACATTTTTGCCGCCAATACCCAGGATTTCGTCCTCAGTGGTGGAAATTGTCAAAAGCATCTTGCCTTTTTTGGCCAGGGAAGCCCTCTGTGACAATGTGAGTGAGACACTTACCCATTGATAAATTAGTGTAGGGCGGGTAAGGATTATTACTTATGAAACCGATAAAAATGAACCCACTACCTGAATCCGAAAATCAGGCAGCCCCCAAGGAGGCCCCAATGGAAGGAGCCCATGGGGCGACTGAAGTTGGGGCCTCCTTGGGGAGCCAGGATTCAATCCCTGATCCTGAAGTACCTGAAAAAAAACCCCGGCGTAGATTCGTTGCTTCTTATAAACTGCGTATTCTCCAAGAGATTGAAAATTGTACCGAAATCGGAGGGATCGGCAAGATTCTTCGAAGAGAAGGCCTTTATTCATCAAATTTAACCGATTGGCGCAAAGCTCGGGACAAAGGACTTCTCAATGCCATGGCACCTCGAAAACGAGGAAGGAAACCAAAAAAGAAGAACCCATTGGCCATAGAGGTCGCCAGACTTCAAAAAGAGAAATTTAAATTAGAGCACAAGCTAAAGCAGGCGAAACTCATCATTGAAGCTCAAAAAAAAATTTCTCAGATCCTGGGAATCCAGCAGAATCTGGACGACCTCAAAGGAGAAGACTTATGAATGCCGCCCTAACGTTAAGTTGCGATATTGGAAAAAAGCCTTCATGTGAGGCTTTCGGTATTCCCCGATCATCTTTTTACAGATTTCATTCTCCAAAAAAACATATTGGACTTAGTCGGACCGGATCTCCCCTTTCTTTGAATTCTGATGAACAACAAACGGTTTTGGATATTTTACATTCTGAAAAATATCAAGATCGAGCCCCATATCAGGTATATGCTTCTCTTCTTGATAACGGGCAATACTATTGTTCCATCAGAACGATGTCTCGGCTTCTTCACAAAGAACATGGTTCTGTGCCGGAGCGAAGACGGCAGGTAAATCGCCCGAAATATAAAAAACCTGAATTGCTGGCAACCGGACCTAATCAGGTTTGGTCCTGGGATATTACCAAGTTGAAAAGTGTCACAAAATGGACCTACTTCTATCTATATGTAATCATGGATATTTTCAGCAGGTATGTTGTCGGCTGGATGGTCGCCCATAGAGAATAAACAGCATTGGCCAAAAAGCTAATTGAAAAGTCCTGTGAAAACCAGAAGATATTACCCGGTCAGCTTGGGCTACATGCAGATCGGGGAGCCAGTATGAAATCCAAAGGGGTTGCCCAGCTTCTTGTCGATTTAGGGGTAATCAAAACCCACAGTCGACCACATGTCAGCAATGATAACCCATACTCTGAAGCCCAGTTTAAAACATTGAAATATTGTCCACAATTTCCCAAAACTTTTGGTGCTATTCAGGATGCAAGAGCCTTCTGCCAGGATTTTTTTGGATACTACAACAAAGAGCATTACCATTCTGGTATTGGCCTGGTAACCCCAGAACAATTTCATTATGGCATTGCTAAAGATATTTATGAATCTCGCTGCCGAACATTGGAGGATGCATTTATTCAAAACCCAAAACGATTTAAGGGAAAAATACCGAGGCCACCGGCTTTACCAGAAGAAGCCTGGATTAACAAACCGGAACAAAAAGAGAAGGATATTATTAGGGAAATGTTCAGAATTCTGTGTCACGGTTTCGGTTCTCGGATCTGCCTCAGCGCCAGCGGAAGTAAAAGTCAGGTCCGAGAATGGGCCTTCAATCAGCCACGTCGGAGGAGTTGACTTTTGCTGGAGTGGAGTTCCTGGAACCATCTTTTCCATCTGTAAATAAATCCCTATCAAATTCCCAGCTCTTTATCCAGCCGGCCTTCAAAGAAAATTGCCAACTGGGAAATTGTCAGTGACCAATTTTGAATCGGCATTGTCCATTTTTTACTGGCGTTCTGGATCCCCATGTAAAGCAGCTTTAACAGGCTGTCCTGGTTCGGGAATGATCCCTTTGTTTTGGTCAGTTTTCGAAACTGTCGATGCACAGCCTCAATGGTATTTGTGGTGTATATTATCCGTCGAATCTCTTCTGGATATTTAAAGAAATGACTGAGGCGTTCCCAGTTGTTCCGCCAGGATTTTATCACAATCGGGTATTTGTCATTCCATTTATTTTCCAAGATATCCAGTTCTTCTTCGGCCAGATCCTTATTGACCGCTTTATAAACACGTTTTAGATCTGCCATAAATTCCTTTTTATTTTTGGAACCAACGTATTTCAATGAATTTCGGATCTGGTGGACTACGCAGAGTTGAACTTCTGTGTCCGGGAATATGGTCTCAATGGCCTCGGGAAAACCTTTTAGACCATCAACACAGGCAATCAGGATATCTTTTACCCCTCGGTTTGAAAGGTCTGTTAACACCTGCAGCCAGAAGTTCGCACCCTCATTCTCGGATATGTACAGCCCAAGAACCTCTTTGCGGCCCTCGATATTCACCCCAAGAATTGTGTAAACGGCTTTGCTGCCGACCTTTCCGTTTTCTCGTACTTTATAATGTATGGCATCAAGCCATATGATTGGGTACACATTTTCCAACGGCCTGGCCTGCCATTCTTTGACGGTATGGATGATTTTATCGGTAATGGTGCTCAGAGTGGCATTTGAAATCTCAAGTCCATAGATTTCCTGTAAATGGGAAGCCATATCATTATAACTCATGCCCAGGCCGTAAAGGGCTATTATCTTTCTTTCAATTTCATCGCTGAGCGTTGTCTGATGTTTTTTGACGATCTGTGGAGAGAAGGTTCCGGCCCTGTCACGCGGGGTTTCCAGCTCAAATTTACCATCCAGGGATTTAATGGTCTTTTTGCTTTTTCCATTACGGCGGTTGGCAGAAACTTCCTGCCCGAGATGGGACTCCAACTCTCCTTCAAGAGCAGCTTCAGCAAGATTTTTGATTAATGATGTAAGGACGCCGCCCTTACCTGTGAAGGGTTTACCTTCCTGGATGCCTTTAAGGGCTTTTTGAAAATCAAATTCGGTGTTTTCTTCGGTCATGTCAGTTCTCCTTATTTAGCTGAGTATATCAGCTTTCATTCAACTGACACAGAATTTTGAACGCCCTCGGTTTTTATTATTATCCCAAGGGGTTAATTATATCACTTGGGCCATACTAATTAAAAAGAGTTTAAAATGCAAAATCAGTGATGTCCGGTTAGGTTTTTGCTTGCTCAATAATTTTTTGATCTTTGACAATATTGTCCCTGTTTGAACTATGAGAGCCCTGCTCCTCGCAGCCAAACAGGTCATTTAGAATGGCGGTTCGCAGCTGCCGAACTCTTTTGATCGTGACCTTTTCATTAAACTGTTTTTGGCAATGGATTGCCAGTAACAGGTAAGTGATAAGGCCGCCAAGAATCTGAACCATAAGGCCGTATTCACTGCGGGCAATGAGATGATATACCTTCAGATGTTCTTTCCACCATTTGAAAAAATCCTCAATGGTCCACCGGAGTTTATAAATTGTTGCTATTTGTTCCGCTGTTAAATCATGCCTGTCAGTTGCCACATAGTATTTGACGCCAGCAATTTTATAGCCAACAACCCGAACAGGCCTTTTCGTCTGGTTTTGATTCGGAGTACCAAGTTTAACCAGTGCATCATAAAAAATGTAGCTGTCGGAAGGGGTCTCGTGGTTATCAATAATTGTTCTTGTTGTCCTGGTTTTTATACGGCAGACAAAATGTTTGCCTTGCTCCTGAAGCAGGTCAAATTCTTTATGGGATTGATATCCACGATCCATAACACCTGTTTGCCCCTTGGAAAGTATTTTGGGAACAAAAGTGCGTTCAGCGCCGTTGCCTTCAGTCAAAAAGATTTTGTTTGGGATTCCGTGATTAATGTCAAATCCGCAATGTACTTTGGCTTTTTTACTTCCTTTTCTGTAGTTCGCCCAGTGCATTGAAAGGACTGCATTTATGAGACTACCGTCAATGGAAACCAACTCTCCTAACTCGGCGTGTTCACCCGGATGACACTCAAGAGCCTGTTTATAAAGATCCTCAAAGATAAATTGCAGTTGTTCGAGTCCCCTGTGATTGATGGCTTCACAGAAACTACTACGGCTGATACCACCGTCTGGCGCAATATTTTCTTTAGCAAAAACATTCTCCTTGAGATCCTGAATTAAATGTCGGGCAGACTTGTGCTCCTGAAGATGGAAATAAACCAAAGCATTTATCTGGTCTTCGAATGTCATTTTTAAAGGGCGGTCTCCTCGAGATTGTAATTCCGGTGCTTTTGAAAGTGACTTTATCAGAGGGCACCTGAAATTGTCAAAGTTCAGGGACCGTAGTTGTTTTTTAGGGACTGAGATGTGCGTCATTTGAGCTCCTTGAGTTAAGTTTTCAAGGCGCACAAAAATTTTTACGCACATTTGTCAACACAAAACAGACTGTTTTTTCAATGATTTTAGATGCTTTTTATATGCAACAACCTAACCGGACACTACTGATGCAAAATAAATATTTTAAAGTTTTTTTTAAGGTCTGAATCGTGAAGGTCATGAAGATATTGATTTGTTTTTTAGTATGTTAGCCATGATGATACCGCCCACAAGGGCGGTTATGGGGGCCACCATGACCAGGCCGACACTGCCGATCAGGGTCCTTAGAATTTCAGCGGCCACGATTTTTAAATTGATCATTCTGGTGAAACTTAAATCTTTGACCTTAAAGAGCATGAGCAGGGTCAGATACCCTCCTGAGTATGCCAAAAGCAAGGTGGTGGTCATGGTGCCGATGACCTGCCGGCCCACGGTGAAGCCCGATTGGATCAGTTCTTTGGGCCTGATCTCCGGTTTTTTGATCTGGATTTCAGCCATGGCGGCACTGATATCCATGGCCGCGCCTGAGGCCCCGAGAATAATGGCCGAATAAAAGATCTGGCGAATATCCAATTCGTGGTAACCTGAAAAAATAAGTCCGTTGACATAGGGCTGAGTCATGCCGAAAAGCCCGGTTTCTTTGCTGAAATACAGGGTCACCCCAAGGGTGATGACAAGGCCGGTTATCGTACCGATAAACGCGGTCACCCCTTTGCGGTTCATGCCTGCCACCATGAAAATAATAAGACCTGACAACACCACAATGGTCAATGCGGTGGTCAAAAGCGGGGGAGCACCTGCAAGAATTTGACGGACCAGGACTTCCCAGATAATGAAAATGCTTAAAATAAAGGAGATCAATGCTTTGATGCCCACCACCCCGGCATAGAGAATCAAGGCGGCCACAAAGAGGACAAAGAGCTTGGAAAGGCTGTCCTGGCGATAAAGATCCACTGCCTTGGCCTCCTGAAGATTTCCTGCTGGATTCAGGATCAGGGCGGCAATAATTGTGTCATGGGGGGCAAACAGGTTTTCAAGGGGCACCTGCCCGTTGAGGCTTTTCACGGCCCTTGTGTTTTTACCCTTGAACCTTGTATCTAAAATTTGGATTTCCAGAATTTGGTACCCGATATGGGAAAGGCCTGAAGAGTGGACTTCTGAATTGTCCGCCCGGATGACCCTGGCCTTGGCTTCCAGGGTCAGGAAAGGAAGGCTGGGGCTTTGGACATAAAAATAGAGAATCACCCCTGCCATAACTGCCAAAAGTCCGCCAATGGGTATTATCAATGATTTTTTCATGGAAGAAATATAGACACGGCCCGTGCAAAAAGCAACAGGCCGGGAAATTGGTTTTTTTACAGGGAAAACCCCAGCAACGCAGCAAGGGTGGCAGCGATTTTTGTATTGTCCTTGTACCCGCCAAATTTTTGGGCCTCTGCGCCTGCGGCGGACATGGGAATCATAGTGGCGGTATGGATGGTGGTGGCCCAGCTGATATGGGCCCTTGCAGACAAAAGGCGGGCTGCCATTAGGGCTGGCGGATTTATTTTATAATACCCGGATGTCCGACTCCTGTCGGCCAGGGCCATGGCCTTTTCAAGGGCGGCAATTTCCTTGATCTTCAGGTCGGCCAGGCCGAATTTATTTTCCAGATAGTCCATAAAGGCTTTTTTATCTCCAGTATACCGGCCTTCTCCATGGGCCAGGGAATCTCCCACAGAAACCGTTGTGGCCATAAGAGCATCCATGGAAAGACGGTATCCCATGCTGTCCATACCCAGGCCCAGACCGCCGGTTTCATGGTCCCCCACCACAAGGATAAGGGTTTGGGTTTTGTGGGTCTTTAAAAATTCAAAGGCTGCGGTTACGGCATGGTCAAGGGCCAGGGTATCATAAATCACTCCTGTGGGGTCATTGGCATGGGCGGCATGGTCGATTCTGCCCCCTTCCACCATGAGGAAAAACCCTTTGTCCCCTTTGGAAAGCACCTCAATCCCGGCCTGGGTCATGGCGGCCAGGGAGGGCATTTCATGGTAGCGGTTGATCCGTTCAATCTCATAGGGGGTGTGGGAGGTGGTAAAGGCGGCAAAGACCTTGTCTTTTTTTGAAAAATCAGTCTGTTTAAACTCCCTGGCCCCTTGCCTGCCGATAAAGGTGGCATATCCCTTGTTCTTCATCGCCTTGACCAGATTTTTTTCATCTGTTCGTTTGGATTTAAGGCGTTTACCTCTGGCATCTTTTTGTTTGATTTCCACGGACTGCGGCATAAAGTGGCGGGCCCCGCCGCCAACCATGAAATCCACTCCGGAAGCAGCCATATCCTCGGCGATCTGATTTTCGTTGCCCCTTGAAATATTGTGGGCGGCAAAGGCCGCAGGGGTGGCATGGGTCAGCCGGGTGGTGGTGATCAGACCTGTTTTCATCCCATGGTCCCGGGCCGCTTCAACCAGGGTTGTGAGATTTTTCCCGTTGGCATCCTGGGCGATCACCCCTTTGTTTGTTTTTTTCCCGCATGCCAGGGCGATTGCTGCTGCTGCAGAATCCGTGATCAGGGAGTCAGCACAATAGGTGGTGTTCATGCCTGCCACCTCAAAGGTGTTCATGACCAGGGATCGGGTATGGTCTTTTTGTTTTTCCCTGAGAAAAAATTCACTGAGCTGCCGTTGAGCCGCCCCAAGGCCGTCACAGATAAAATAAAATACATACTTTGGCCGGGCGGCCATGGCAGGCACACAAAGAAAAAGGATTAAAACGACAATGCCCGCTGCCATGTGAATTCGTCGAAATTGAGTCATTGTTGTACCCCTTTTACCTTACCACCGGGCTTGAATCCGGGTTAAACGGATTTTGCCGCACCGCCAGGGAAAACAGATAAGGATAGTTGAATTTAAGGTGTTGTTGATAATCCATCCATTGGAGGATCAGAGTTCGATAGGCCCGGTTGAAATCCTTTGAAATGTGGGCAAGATCAGTTTTGGGAAGCCTGTTGAAGTCTTCCCTTGAGTTGAGTTCGTCCATGAGGTGGAACAGCGCCAGAAGCAGTTCAGAGAACATTTCGTGTTCAATCAGCACCGGGTTTTCAATCAAATCGATTAGGAACTGCCTTTTTCCCATTAAAAAAGTATGGGTTTCATTCAATACCTTGGCATGAATGTCCAGGTCAAAATGGTGGAGGGCCAAGGCTTTTTTAGCGGACATAAAATCCTTGCCTTGCCAGTTCATGGTCATGATCAACGCCGGGGCGATGGACTTGATATTTCGGTCAATACCGGAAAAGGCCATGAGGAGGCCATAACCGATTTCACTGAAAAAAGTGCCCAGAACCATATTGAGTTTCCGCCTCCGGGTCATGCTTTCCCTGCGGGCAATGAGCAGTTCCGTGGCATTGGCTACCACCCCGAGAAAGGTGGCACCGCCCATCACAATAATGAAAATGGCAAACCATCTGCCTTGGGGGGTGGTCGGGTGGATATCCCCGTACCCCACCGTGGACATGGTTACGATGTTATAATAAAAGGCCTCGGCAAGGGAGATGTTTTCTAAGGTCATAAACCCCAGCGTGCCGATCAGGGTCAGCAGGATAAATAAGGATAAAAATATTTTTAACCGTCGTATCATTTCCTTCATAAAAATGAAGGTATCAAATTTTTTTTATCTTTGCCAGTATCCTGTTGGGGACAGGTTTGTTCTCAGGCCACCTTTGAAATTCCCATGGGCCTGGATTTGACCCAGGTTTTTTTGAGCAGGTGAAAAATATCTCCGGGCATGCCTGCGGGCAGATCTACCACGGTGAATTTATTTCTGATGGTGACCCCTGTGATGAATTTGCTTTCAAGGCCGGCTTCGTTTGAAATGGCCCCCACAATATCCCGGGCGCTGACACCGTGGCTGCGGCCCACCTCAATCCGGTACCGGTCCATGCCTTTTTTGGGGGGCAGAAACGGGGTCTGGGTTTCTTGTTTGGTTGTTTTTGAAGCCATCGGGTTCTGGCGGCTTGAATTCTTTTTTTCCTTGGGCCGTTTTGACAAGGCCTGGACCGGGCGTGTGGCGGGTTTGATCTTTTCTTTTTTATCCAGAAGAAAGGGGGTGTCGCCGTGAACCAGCCGGCCAAGGGCCGCGGCAATTGATTCCATGGGCACATAATGCTCCTGGGCATAGTCGGTTACCAGATCCTGGAACACGGTCAGATCCTGGGATTCCAAGACCTGGGAAATGGCGGATTTGAAATCTGCCACTCTTTTTTTATTGATGGCCTTGTTGGAAGGCAAATGGACTTCATTGATCTTCTGGGAGGTGGCATTTTCAAGCTTTCTGACCATCCATCTTTCCTTGGGATGGATGAACAAAATGGCATCTCCGGTCCTGCCGGCCCTGCCGGTTCTTCCGATTCTGTGTATATAGGGTTCGGTCTTGGACGGCATATCATAGTTGATCACATGGGAAATGCGTTCCACATCCAGTCCTCTGGCCGCCACATCTGTTGCCACCAATATGTCGATATGTCCTCTTTTCAGGCGGTTCACGGTCTTTTCCCTGGCCGCCTGGGCCATGTCTCCGTTCAGGGCTTCTGTCTTAAATCCTCTGTCTTCCAAGACCTTGCAGACCGAAAGGGTGGATGCCTTGGTTTTGACAAATATAATCACCCCGTCAAAGGTTACGGCATCAAGGAAACGGACCAGGCCGTGGGATTTCTGGCAGCCCTTGACCAGCCAGTACTGCTGGGTAATGCTCGCAAGATCCGATGCATCCGACTGAATGGTGATCGTTTCAGGATCTTTAAGGTATTTATTGGCAATTTTTCGTATGGGGGCGGGCATGGTGGCAGAAAACAGGGCGGTCTGTGTTTGGTTGGGGGTCTGGTCAAATATCCATTCCACATCTTCGATAAATCCCATGTGGAGCATTTCATCGGCCTCGTCCAATACCTTGGAAAAAAGATGGGCCAGGGAGATGGTTTTTCTCCGGATATGGTCCATGAGCCGTCCGGGGGTGCCGACAATCACGTGTACGCCTTTTTTCAACTGGTTGAGCTGGATTCCGTAGCTCTGGCCCCCATATACGGCAAGAACGTTTAAGCCCTTCATCGCTTTGCCGTAGGTTTCAAAGCTTTCGGCCACCTGGATGGCAAGTTCCCGGGTGGGGGTGAGTATCAATACCTGGGGCCGTCTGAGGGATAGATCAATGCGGGAGAGCAGGGGCAGGGCAAAGGCAGCGGTTTTTCCTGTGCCGGTTCGGGCCTGGCCGATAATATCAGAATTTTCAAGCATCAGGGGAATGGTGGCGGACTGGACCGGGGTGGGGCTCTTATAACCGGCGTTTAAAACAGCGGACTGCACAGCAGTACTCAAAGACATCTGGTCAAACCCGTTTTCGGGCATGGTGTCGTGGGACATGGGGTATGGGAAATCCTTATGAAAAATTGATCCGGTCTGGAAATAGCAGATAGGATACATTAAAAAATATGCACTATATAGAAAGACAGGCCTTATGGCAAGAACTATTTGAATTTTTTATGGAAACACGGACCTGTCTCTTAATTTGATCCCCTGCTGGACGCGGATTGGTTTATCATGTATTCTTAAACTTATTCAGTTCAATGAATCAACCCTTAACAGGAGGATGAGATGAAAATCTTGGGTATCTGCGGAAGTCCGCGAAAAGATGAAACCTCGGGTGTGATGACTCTGGTTAAAACCGTTCTGGAAAACACGGGTTGTGACTATGATCTGGTGTCCCTGCGGGGAAAGAAAATCGTGGGGTGCATTGCCTGCCTGGGTTGTGTAAAGGATAATATCTGCAAGGTCAAGGACGACATGGCACCTTTGCGGGATAAGATTGTAGGGGCAGACGCCTATGTCATCGGGGGGCCTAACTATTATTCTACCCTAAATGCCCTGACCCATGCCTTTTTGGAACGCTGGTTTCAGTTTCGCCACCAGACAGGAAGAACCCTGTGGGGAAAACTGGCCGTGGCTGTGGGGGTCGGCGGCACAAAAGGGGCTGCCCCGGCAGATCAGATTGAAGAATTTTTCATGTATAATTTCATTGAAAGCGTGGCCAAGGTTCAGGGGCAGGGGGCGGCTTCCTGTTTTACCTGCGGGTTCGGGGAAACCTGCCAGGTGGGGATTCCCACCATGCTCCATGGCCCAGGTGTTAAAATCACAGATAATATTATTCCGGATGTGGCAAAACAAACTCAGGTTATGGCCGCCGCTGTTGAGGCCGGAAAACTTTTAGGAGAGCGTCTGACCCAGGATCATGACAGGACCGCCGTTGCCCAGGCCGTTAAGGACAAGATGGCTGCCCGGTTTGGTCAAACCGTTTGATTTTTAAGGACCCTTTACCCTTTGGGTTTCTTGGGGCCGATTGCAGGCCTTTGGATAGCCCAAGGGAACAGGCAGGGAGTTGTTTTTTTGATCTGGAATTTAATTTACGGGTGTCTTTCCCTTTTGTCATGCATGGCAAGTGTGGGTCTTGGTGCCTATTTGCTTCGTGACTGGCAGAATCAACGGGCCAGACACCTGTTTTTTCTTCTGGCGGCTTCAGGGTTTTGGTCGGCCACCTATGGGATGGAGCTGCTCAGCCCGGATATGGCCACCAAAATTTTCTGGGTCAGGCTGGAATACCTGGGGGTCGGATGCCTGAGCCTGCTATTGTTCCGGTTTGTTCTGATTGTTGTGGGCAAGGCCTCTTTTTTATCCACATGGATGGCCCGGGTCTTGTGGTTAATTCCTGCGGGCGTGGTCCTGGCTGCGTTTACAAATGGATTTCATCATCTGCTGTGGAAGGATGTCACCTTTTCAATCCGGCCGGGGATTCAGGCCCTTGAGTTTGAACGGGGGATTTTATTCTGGATCTATACGGCACTTTCCTATGCCTTGATCCTGATCGCCTTTGGCCTTTTGGTAAAAGAGCTTGTCTCCTCTAAGGACTCCCATAGAATCCAGGTCGGCATCATGCTCGCCGGGTTTTTGTTTCCCTGGGCAGCCAACTGGGTTTATCTGACCAAGGTGGAAAGCCTTGCCCATATCGATTTCAGCCCCCTTGCCTTTATGCTGACGAGTACGGCATTTACCGTTGCCTTGTTCCGCTACCATCTGCTCCATCTTATCCCCCTGGCCCACGAGGCTGTCATGGATGGGCTGGGAGATCCGGTAATTGTTTTGGATATGAAAGAACAGGTGGTGGAGGTCAACCATGCCTGTGTCAGTGCTTTTGGGCCGGATCGCCTTCCCTGGACAGGGCTGCATGGCCGGGATATTTTTCCCTGCCTGCACCAGGTGGTATGCTAGAATAGAACAAAGCAACCCGTGGAATTGGGGTTGGAGATGGATATCCGGGGCAAGGGGGCAAGACCATGGCTGTTGAGGATTTCTCCTCTTTGGGAAAAAAATGGACGCCAGAGCGGCTGGTTAATTGTCCTGAGGGACACCTCTCACCAGAAAGCCGCGGAAAATGCCCTGCGTCATGCCAGAAATTATGTAAAGAGTATTATCAATTCCATGCCCTGCGTCATCATCGGGGTGGACCGGGAGGCCCGGGTGATCCAATGGAACAGCGGGGCTTCTGAGATGACAGGGATACGGGAAAAAGAGGCCAGGGGTAAACCCTTAAATTCACTTTTCCCCCAGGTCTCTTCCTATCTGCCGGATCTGAAAAGGGCCGTGGAAACAGGGCAGACTCAACTGAGGGAAAAACAGGTGCTGACCCTTGACGCCAAATCCTTTATCACGTATATTCTGATTTTTCCGGTATTGTCCAAAACCACCCCCGGTGCGGTGATCCGGGTGGATGATATCAGTGAAAAAACACGGCTTGAACAGATGATGGTACAGTCTGAAAAAATGATGTCCGTGGGCGGGCTTGCCGCTGGCATGGCACATGAAATCAACAATCCTTTAAGCGGGATGATCCAGAATGTTCAGGTCATTTACAATCGTCTGTCCCGACCGATTCCTGCCAATATCGAGGCTGCAGATAAATGTGGAATTGATCTGGCCGCTCTGACCGGGTATATGGAGGACAGAAAGATTTTTTACATGCTGGACCAGGTGGTGGACGTGGGAAAAAGGGCGGCGAAAATTGTGGAAAATATGCTTTCTTTCAGCCGGAAGCAGGGCAGTCCCATGTCAAGGCATTCCCTTCCGGAAATGGTGGATGCCACCATTTCCCTGCTGGAGAATGATTTTAATATTCAAGACAATTATGATTTCAGGTCTGTTGCCATTCACAGGGAGTTTGAGGGGAATCCTCCCCTGGTTCCTTGTGAGAAAAGCAAGATCCAGCAGGTATTGTTCAATATTCTTAAAAACGGGGCCCAGGCCATGGCCGCAGACCATACAGACGCCCCTTTGTTAAGAATTCGGTATTTTCTTGACCGTGGCTCGGCAGGAGTGGAAATTCAGGACAATGGCCCTGGGATTCCAGAATCGGTCCGTAAACGGATCTTTGAGCCCTTTTTCACCACCAAGCCTGTGGGCACGGGAACCGGGCTTGGGCTTTCCGTCTCCTATTTTATTATAAAGGAAAACCACAGGGGAGATCTCTTTGTCCGGTCCGATCCGGGCCAGGGGGCAAGTTTTACCATCAGGCTTACTTTAAACGAGCCGGAGACCGGCCTGCCTGATCCCTTATGAGGTTTACGATCAAGCCCAATTTGCCTGACAGGATTACACCACAAGGGTGGGGCTTAATATCAGGCTTGGGATCCCAAGGCCAACGTTTTGACCAGCAGGCGTTTGGCAAAGGGAACCAGGGTGGTGAAAAAGATCATCAGCTTGAGCATGCCCCCCATCTGCCAGTGAACCTTTCTTTTATAATAGGCTTTGAACACCATCCGGGCAACCGGGTCCGGGCCTGTGGCCGCCTTTAAGCGTTCAAGGCTTGTGGCCCGGGTTTCTGCCTCGAGCACCATGGGGGTCTGAACAAAGGAGACCATGATATCCCCCACATGGATGTCCAAAGATGAGAGTTCAATGTTCAAGGCTTCGGTAAGTCCCCTGATTCCGTGTTTGGTGGCTGAATACACGGCAAGTTCAGGCGTGCCGTACACGGCTGATGCCGAGGACATGGTCAGCACAGCGGCGTTGGGGGTGGCTTTAAGGGCGGGCAGACAGGCCGATATCATGTTGACCACCCCGGTGAGATTGACATCAACCATGGTTTTTTGTTTTGCCGGTTCAATGGTGTCATAAAGGCCCATGAACAGGATTCCGGCCGAGTTAAAGAGAAGGTCCAGCCGGTTTCCGGTCTGGGCCAGAAAATGGTCCAGGCCTGCCTGGACAGATCCGGGGTCGGTGACATCCATTTTGCCGTAACAGGCCAAGGCGCTGCCAATGGTCTGATAAAGGGCGGTTACCTTTTGTTCATCAAGGTCAAACAGTCCCACAAACCAGCCCTTTTTTGCAAAATACAGGGCTGTGGCGCGGCCGATGCCGCTGCCTGCACCGGTGATCAATATATGTTTTTTCATTTTGAATATTTCCCTTGGGTTTGGATATACCGGGCATAATCCAGGAACGCCTCCTGGGTATTGTACTGGAATTGGTATCCTGTGGCCTGGATGAGCTTTTTTGAAGAGGCGATCCAGGGATGGCGCATGAGATTCAAGGCTGGGTTGGGAAACTGGGTCAGCTGTTTGAGCCGAAGATGCCAGGCGATATTGTTGAATATCCTGACCACAATGTCGGGAAGCTGTATGGGCCGGTTGCCCAGGATTCTAACCATTTGGTTAAATTCCATGGTGCCCTCGGGGGCCACATTATACACCTCTGGCAGTCTTTGTTCCAGGCTGAGGACCATGATTCTGACCAGATCATCTTCGTGTACATATTGGAAGGGTGCGGTTTGCCGGATGAGGGGGACAAAGGGTTTTTGCAAATGATGGGACAAGGGATTGTCAAGCCCGGGCCCGGCCACAAAGCAGGGCCTGAGTATCGTGGTGACGGTTTTGGGGTGGGCCAGGGAAAAATCCTTGAACACCTGTTCCATCTCTTTTTTATTTTTGGCATAGGTAAAATCCGTATTTCCCCTCAAAGGGCTCTCTTCGGTCAGGGGGATCTCATTGTCCGGGTGGAACCCGTAAGCTTTGGTGGAGCTGGTATAAAGGATTTGATCCACCTTGATCCTTTTGGCCGCCTCAAGGATGTTATGGGTTCCCCTGACATTGATGTCTTCCATCTGTCTGGCATCATGGTCAGGCGCCAGGACCCAGGCCGTATGGACAATGGTGTCAATCCCATGGTCAACGATGATTTTTTCCATATTATCCTTGACACCCCTTTGGATAAAATGAAATTTGGGATGGGCCAAATTCAGACGGGCCGGATCAGGCGGCCTTATGTCTATTCCCACTATTTTTTCCACCTCGGTGTGGTCCAGAAGTGACTCTGCCAGACAGGTGGCAATATACCCTGCCTGGCCTGTGATAAAGATATTTTTCATCCTATCATCCTTTTTCCAGGATGTGGATGCACATGGCCGCCTCTTCCACCCCGATATTTCCGCCTCCGTTTTCTGTCAGGCCGATCCTGGCGCCTGCAACCTGGCGTTTGCCTGCGTCTTGTCTCAACTGGGTACCGATTTCATAGATCTGGGCCAGGCCTGAGGCCCCAATGGGATGTCCCCGGCATTCCAGGCCGCCGGAGGTGTTGACCGGCTGTTTGCCCCCAAGTGTTGTGGCCCCGGTCAGGGCATGGATCCCCCCTTCTCCTTCAGGACAGAATCCCATGGCTTCGGTCTGGTGAAGCTCCCCATAGGCTGTGGCATCGTGGAGTTCGGCAAGGTCAATGTCTTGGGGGCCGATGCCGGCCATTTCATAGGCCTGTTTTGAGAGGCGTTCTCCAATGTTCTGGCCGTTGAGATCACGGTCCGTGCCCGTGCTCAGCACCGATGCCCGGATGAGGAGGGGTCTGGGAGAAACCAGTCGTTTTAAATAGGATTCAGAACAGACAATGGCGGCGGCTGCCCCGTCGCCCACCGGGGCGCACATGGCCCGGGTCAAAGGATAGGCCACGGCCTTGTCCGCCAGCACCTGGTCCGGGCTCATGTCCTGCTGGTATTGGGACAAGGGATTTAAAGAGCCGTGCCAATGGTTTTTGGCGCAGATGGCCGCCAATTGTTCCTGGGTGGACCCGTATTTGCTCATATGCCATCGGGCACCCATGGCATAGGCGTCCATGAACACGCTCCTGTCCTTGCCCGGCGGGGTCTGGTCCGGGGGGATGTCCAGGGTAAAACTTTTGCCCACCGCTTCAATCATTTTCATATGGGATTCAAAATTGCCCACATCCATGCAGGATGCATAGGCCCCCAAAGAGACGGCCTTGTTTTCGTGGGTGATTTTTTCAGATCCCAGGGCCAGGACCACCTCCTGGAGCCCTGCCTTTACAGAGGCATAGGCCATGTGAAGTGCGGTGGAAGCACCTGCACAGGCATTTTCCACATTGGTGACCGGAATGGCTTCAATGCCCATGGACCGTAAAATGACCTGGCCGCGAATGGACTGCTGTCCTGCAAACATCCCCCAGAAGGTGTTGGAGAAAAATGCAGACTGGATATCTGATCTTAAGATGCCAGCATCTTCAAGGGCTAAATGGGTGGCCTCCTGGACCATTGTCCTGACATCCTTGTCCGGATATTTGTTGAACCGGATCATGCCCAGACCGATGATATATACCTTGTCCATGAATGAACTCCTTTTAAGGTCTTTGTGTGTCTATGGACCCCAAATTTTAGTGTGTTTTACCTGTGATCTTAAAGGTGGTGGGCCGCCGTGATCATGAGGCTGTCGTTTGCTCCGTCCTCGATCATGCCCGCCCTGGCATCCCTGAAAAATTTTTCAATCGGGTATTCCCGGCTCACCCCGGATCCTCCGAAGATCTGGACAGCCTCGCTTGCCACTTCAAAGGCCGTGTTGGTGCAAAAGACCTTGGAGGCAATGGAGTACTGGATGGAAGGCGGGGTGTTGGAGTAGTTGTAGATCATGGCGGCCCGGCTCAGGGATCTGGCCGCTTCTATTTTCATGAACATCTTAAAAAGTTTGTGCTTGATCTTCTGGTGCTCGTACAGAGGTTTTCCGCCCTGGATTCTTTGTTTGGCATGGGCAAGGCCTCTTCATAGGCCGCCCTTGCCACCCCTGTGAACATGGCGCCCATGGCTGCATTGGCCGTGGACAGGGTGATGTCGAGCATGGCTTCGTAGGATTCAGGATCCACCAGCATGTATTCTTTGGGGATGCGGACATTGTCAAAAAAGATCTCCCCCTGGTTCAGGGCCCGCTGGCCCATTTTGTCCAGGGGAGCCCCTTTTTTAACCCCGGCAAGATCCAGGGGCACAATGCAGATTCCGCCACCGGCAAGGCCCCTGTCGGTGTCAAGCTGGGGATAAAGCAGGCAATGGGTGGCAATACTGCCGTTGGAGACCCAGGCCGCCTTTTGGCCGGAGATGATATATTCGTCCCCGTCCCTGACGGCCAGGGTCTGGCCTTTGATGGCAGGGTCAGAAAATTCCGGGGTAAAAGGAGAGAGGGTGTCGGTGCCGTGGTCGGGTTCGGTAATGCCCCAGCATCCGATAAACGAAGCATCGGTGTTTTCACAGAAGGGGGTGATGATTTCATCTATGAGGCGTTCATCCGGCACCATGGCTGCAAAAAAAGCCGGGAAACAGGCCACGCCGATGCCGATGGCAAAGTCCACCGATCCCCAGGCAAGCTCCTCAAATATGATATGGGATTCCAAGGGATCCGCCCCGATCCCTCCCCAGGAGTCGGGTAAGAATACCGTGTGGTATCCCAGTTCATACCCCTTTTTAAAGGCATCTTTGAACAAAGGACTTTCAATTACCTGGGCAGGATCATGGAGTTTGTCCAGTTCCAGGCTGGCAGGCCGCAGCACCTCCTTGGCAAATCTATGGGTCTCTTCTTTGATGGAGTCTTGTTCTTTGGTCAGGTCAATATTTAAATCCGTATACAATTTCATGGGATCTCCTTTAATAGTCAGCCAGGCAAAAGATATTATCCCCGTCCGGGGTGAATTCATCCTTGAGCACCCGGTCCTGGGCCTTTTCCGAAATGGTTTTGGGAATGATCTTTTTGACCTGGATATAGGAGGGGACAAAGTTGGGTTCCAGCCCTTTTTTACAGGCCTCAAAGATTTTGACAGGATCTATGGTTTTTCCCTCAAACGGGGACAGGGCCGCCACAAGATCACTTTCGCCAGGGGCACCCGAGGCTGCCGGGATCCCGTATACACAGGCCTCGGAAACATCCTCATGTTCGCCCAGTACCTTTTCAATATGGTCGGGCTGGATAAAATCCCCTGATCTTCGCAGTTCCTTGCCCTTGCGGTTGCAGAAAAAATACCACCCTTTGTCATCCTTGAAGACCATGTCTCCGGTGCGCAGCCATCCCCCCTTTGTTTTTTCGTCAGACGCCGCCTTGTTGCCCAAATAATCCACCTTGGTCTCTCCCTTGGTCATCTTGACGATGAGTTCTCCTGGGGTGTTATTGTCCATTTCATTGTCTGATTCATCCACCACTTTGAATTCCATGAGCCCGGGCAATGGTTTGCCAAAGGATCCGATGGGACCACGGCCCGGCGGCTTGTAGGCAAATCCCCCTTCCACCGCCCCGTACCATTCTAAAATCTGGGTATCAAACCGAATTTCAAACCCTTCCCAGATGGCCCTGGGCGTACCGGCTGAAATGACTGTTTTCACAGGATTGTCCGGATCATTTTTTTTTGGGGTTTCATTAAAGATTCCAGCCATCATTCCCCCTAGAAGGGAAAAGCTTGTGCAGCCGTGGGCTCTGCAGATATCCCAGATTCGGCTTTTGGTGAATTTAGGGGAGATCACCGCCTTGACCCCGGTGCCGATGGCCGGGAACAGGGTTACGGCCATCGGCATTGCCGTGGGTGAGAGAAAGTCCTGTATACAGCACATCCGACGGTTTGTACTTCCAGACCAGCCGGGTGACAATATTGAACATTCCAAACCTATTGTTTCTGATCATTACCCCTTTGGGATCTCCTGTGGTGCCCGAGGTGTAAATGATCTGAAACGGATGGCGCACATCCATGGTCTGCTGATCCACCCGGTCCCAGGTATTCTGTTCAAGAATTTCATTAAGGTAGGGATGGTTGATTTGTTTTTCATAGGTCTGTCCCGGTTTTTCAACCAGAAACACGGTTTTGATCTGGGGCAGGTCGGGCAGTACCGCTTCCAAGGCCGGCAGATAATCCAAAGAGACCACAACGGCCTTTGCACTGGAATTGGTGAGTAAAAATTTCAGCCGCTGCCCTTGGCTTCTAGGATCAATGGGCACCATGATTGCCCCCATGACCGGGCCGGCCAGCATGGAGAGCACAAACTCCGCATGGTTGCGCATGAACACCGCATAGGTATCGCCGGAGGTCAGCCCTGCGTCCAGAAAGGCCTGGGCAATTTTGTTGGATCCTTGGTAAAGCATTTCATAGGTGAAAATTTCGTCTGCCGGGTCCGGCGTGGTTGAAGGCGTGGATCCCGAATTTTCAAAGACCAGTATTTCCTTGTCTGGCTGGGCATCTGCTTTGAGCTCCAGAAAATGGGAAATAATGGCCTGGTTTAAATGCAGCTTGTCTGCCATGGGTTTTTCTCCTTTTAATCTTCCACCGCACCGATGAACCCGTGGCTATAGGGTGAAAATTCTTTTGCAAAGGTTTCATCCCAATGGTCCTGGGTCCAGTATTCGTGACGGTCAAAATAGGGGTTTTTCTTGGCCGCGCTTATGGAAACCGAGATACATATGTCAATATCCTCGATCACTTCCAACGCCTTGGCGGCAAAGGCAAAGGTGGAAAAAACCCGGCAGTGCAGGCCCATGGCATGGGCTGAGGATGCCGCAGCATTGGCCGCGATCCCCAGGTTGATATTTTTAAACAGACAGGAGGGACCGTTGGCGGTGAGAGATTCCACCATCTCGGCCTTGTTGAGTTCTGCACAGGTCTTGTATCCGCAGGCCCCGCAATTGTAGTTGAAGTCGGATTTTCGTTTGTCTCCGATGATGAACAGGGCAAAGGGCTCTTTCATCATCTGGACCAGGTTCATGCCGTCCCGGGCGGCCAGGGGCGACATGTCGCCCAGGGAAAAACAATACTCGGCAATCTGCTCTAAATCCTCACCCTGGAGGGTGACCATTTTTACGGTGTTTCTCTCGTTGAACCTGAATGAATTATGGGCAGCCAGGCTGACCAGTTCAATTGAACGGTTAAATCCCTGTTCCACCAGGTCTGACATTTTTGTGATACTCATACATGCCTTCCTTTCTATGAATAAATGGATCTGAACTGGGGCCAGAGCCGGTTGATCATCCGATCGTTCATGGACCGCTGGTTAATTTGGGCATAGTTTTTCGGGATATCCCGGAACGGGCTTTTTTTAGTGACGGAAATGGCCACTCCCATGGCAAATCCCGTATCCCTGGGCAAAATGCCCATGCGCATGGCCGCTGCCCCGCAGGACCAATAGGAGCCATAGTCAACGCCTAAATGTCTTGCCTGGTTCATCATCCCGTCCAGGGCGTAGGCGATGTTGGTGGCCCTGAAGGTGCACAAGGGCCCTGTAAATGCCACATCCTCGGATGGTTCCAGCTTGTCTTCCTCTTTGAGGTATTCGCAGACCAGTTTACCGCACAGGTTGCAGTTGATGTCTGCCGGGTCATTGAGACAGCGCAGGGAGGTGGTGATGAGCAAGGCATCGGCATCCCTGACCATGGCCGCATCCCGGTTAAAAAAATTCCAGGACTTTTTGATTTCGGCCATGGCTTCCATTTTCTGGCAGATATCCTCGATATCACAGGGATCGTCAAAAATATGGATGGTGCATTCCCCCACCCCGCCGACCCGGGGGGTTGTGGTGCCCGAGGCAAGGATGAGCCGGGCCGCGATTTTAACGGCCTCTTTTCTGTCGGTTTCATATTCACGGATACTTCGTTCCATAAGAAATTCTCCTGATAAAAAGACAAAAATTAAAGGCAAATGATTCTGGAGCACCCGGACCAATGGGTATAGATCTGTCCATTGCCTTGTGCCCAGGGTAAATTTTTAGTCAAAAAACCTTAACTTTAAATTAAACCGACATGTCCTGGGATTTTGCCCAGTCCGGATAGGCAGCATAGGCAGGGATGAGAATGGGAAGAAGCTTGAGCACTTTGGGCATGGGGCCCTTGGCCTTGATCAGGCCCTTGGCAAGAGCTATGGGCATCGGGATCTGAAATATCAAACTTGATGGTGATCCCGGCCTTGGCAAACTTGGGGCCTGCATCAGGATCGGTTAAAAGAATGTCGAACAGCCCGCCCAGTACTTGTTTCATTTTGTCCTTGGATTCGAAGATCGGCATAAAGACTTCTTTTCGGGGTGTGGGAAAAAGGTGATTTTTCCCAGGGTTCAATGCATTATACGCCAAAGGCCTTTTTTATATTTGAATCCAGTGCGTGAAAAGGAGGGGGAGGTAGAAGTCAGAAAATTCGAGGGCGTTCAAAATTCTGTGTCAGTTGAATGAAAGCTGATATACTCAGCTAAATAAGGAGAACTGACATGACCGAAGAAAACACCGAATTTGATTTTCAAAAAGCCCTTAAAGGCATCCAGGAAGGTAAACCCTTCACAGGTAAGGGCGGCGTCCTTACATCATTAATCAAAAATCTTGTTGAAGCTGCTCTTGAAGGAGAGTTGGAGTCCCATCTCGGGCAGGAAGTTTCTGCCAACCGCCGTAATGGAAAAAGCAAAAAGACCATTAAATCCCTGGATGGTAAATTTGAGCTGGAAACCCCGCGTGACAGGGCCGGAACCTTCTCTCCACAGATCGTCAAAAAACATCAGACAACGCTCAGCGATGAAATTGAAAGAAAGATAATAGCCCTTTACGGCCTGGGCATGAGTTATAATGATATGGCTTCCCATTTACAGGAAATCTATGGACTTGAGATTTCAAATGCCACTCTGAGCACCATTACCGATAAAATCATCCATACCGTCAAAGAATGGCAGGCCAGGCCGTTGGAAAATGTGTACCCAATCGTATGGCTTGATGCCATACATTATAAAGTACGAGAAAACGGAAAGGTCGGCAGCAAAGCCGTTTACACAATTCTTGGGGTGAATATCGAGGGCCGCAAAGAGGTTCTTGGGCTGTACATATCCGAGAATGAGGGTGCGAACTTCTGGCTGCAGGTGTTAACAGACCTTTCAAACCGAGGGGTAAAAGATATCCTGATTGCCTGTGTTGATGGTCTAAAAGGTTTTCCCGAGGCCATTGAGACCATATTCCCGGACACAGAAGTTCAACTCTGCGTAGTCCACCAGATCCGAAATTCATTGAAATACGTTGGTTCCAAAAATAAAAAAGAATTTATGGCAGATCTAAAACGTGTTTATAAAGCGGTCAATAAGGATCTGGCCGAAGAAGAACTGGATATCTTGGAAAATAAATGGAATGACAAATACCCGATTGTGATAAAATCCTGGCGGAACAACTGGGAACGCCTCAGTCATTTCTTTAAATATCCAGAAGAGATTCGACGGATAATATACACCACAAATACCATTGAGGCTGTGCATCGACAGTTTCGAAAACTGACCAAAACAAAGGGATCATTCCCGAACCAGGACAGCCTGTTAAAGCTGCTTTACATGGGGATCCAGAACGCCAGTAAAAAATGGACAATGCCGATTCAAAATTGGTCACTGACAATTTCCCAGTTGGCAATTTTCTTTGAAGGCCGGCTGGATAAAGAGCTGGGAATTTGATAGGGATTTATTTACAGATGGAAAAGATGGTTCCAGGAACTCCACTCCAGCAAAAGTCAACTCCTCCGACGTGGCTGATTGAAGGCCCATTCTCGGACCTGACTTTTACTTCCGCTGGCGCTGAGGCAGATCCGGGAACCGAAACCGTGACACAGAATTCTGAACATTCCCTGAATTTACGTCTTAAAGGTCCATGCATCTTTTGGTATCGGGAGAATGCAGAAAAAATGATTATGCTGCGATCATTTTATAAAGCAGGGCGTTGGAACTGCCTGAAGCAGATGGCAAACATGCACAATCCAGTGCCAGCGGTATAACCGGGAAAATGGGAATGCGCCCCTTCCTGCTTCGCTTTTCCATTTCAGGAGCATAGCGCTGAACCCATCGGTAAATGGTACTGTGATCCACAGACAAGCCCCGTTCTTGCATCATCTCTTCCAGATTCCTGTAACTCAGTTGATATCTCAGGTTCATCAGAAAATCGCGTACCTGGACTGAGAAACATCACTGGGAAGGCAATAACACAGTAAGGATTTTTATGCTTGAAATGATGGTGTGAACATGATCATGTTCTAATTTTTTTCAGTAGTGTCCGGTTAGGTTGTTGCATATAAAAAGCATCTAAAATCATTGAAAAAACAGTCTGTTTTGTGTTGACAAATGTGCGTAAAAATTTTTGTGCGCCTTGAAAACTTAACTCAAGGAGCTCAAATGACGCACATCTCAGTCCCTAAAAAACAACTACGGTCCCTGAACTTTGACAATTTCAGGTGCCCTCTGATAAAGTCACTTTCAAAAGCACCGGAATTACAATCTCGAGGAGACCGCCCTTTAAAAATGACATTCGAAGACCAGATAAATGCTTTGGTTTATTTCCATCTTCAGGAGCACAAGTCTGCCCGACATTTAATTCAGGATCTCAAGGAGAATGTTTTTGCTAAAGAAAATATTGCGCCAGACGGTGGTATCAGCCGTAGTAGTTTCTGTGAAGCCATCAATCACAGGGGACTCGAACAACTGCAATTTATCTTTGAGGATCTTTATAAACAGGCTCTTGAGTGTCATCCGGGTGAACACGCCGAGTTAGGAGAGTTGGTTTCCATTGACGGTAGTCTCATAAATGCAGTCCTTTCAATGCACTGGGCGAACTACAGAAAAGGAAGTAAAAAAGCCAAAGTACATTGCGGATTTGACATTAATCACGGAATCCCAAACAAAATCTTTTTGACTGAAGGCAACGGCGCTGAACGCACCTTTGTTCCCAAAATAGTTTCCAAGGGGCAAACAGGTGTTATGGATCGTGGATATCAATCCCATAAAGAATTTGACCTGCTTCAGGAGCAAGGCAAACATTTTGTCTGCCGTATAAAAACCAGGACAACAAGAACAATTATTGATAACCACGAGACCCCTTCCGACAGCTACATTTTTTATGATGCACTGGTTAAACTTGGTACTCCGAATCAAAACCAGACGAAAAGGCCTGTTCGGGTTGTTGGCTATAAAATTGCTGGCGTCAAATACTATGTGGCAACTGACAGGCATGATTTAACAGCGGAACAAATAGCAACAATTTATAAACTCCGGTGGACCATTGAGGATTTTTTCAAATGGTGGAAAGAACATCTGAAGGTATATCATCTCATTGCCCGCAGTGAATACGGCCTTATGGTTCAGATTCTTGGCGGCCTTATCACTTACCTGTTACTGGCAATCCATTGCCAAAAACAGTTTAATGAAAAGGTCACGATCAAAAGAGTTCGGCAGCTGCGAACCGCCATTCTAAATGACCTGTTTGGCTGCGAGGAGCAGGGCTCTCATAGTTCAAACAGGGACAATATTGTCAAAGATCAAAAAATTATTGAGCAAGCAAAAACCTAACCGGACATCACTGATTTTTTGTATTAAATTAGTTGGTTATAAAAAAAATATTATTTTTATCAGAAAGGGACCACTCTTTGCAAATCAGGGTTTCAGCGAACAAAGATTTTGCAACTGTCAGAAATTAAAATTTGGCAATTTTTAAAACCCTTATTATTAACAAAACGCCTTATGGGCAAGGAGGATGGTTATGGGAAGTACAGGAAGTGTTAGTGCATGGGAAGAAGCGCTGTTGGTGGCAATGGTTCAGTATCCGGTACCTGTTATTAAAGGTCCTGAGGATATTCAGGTGCAGGTGGATCAGATTTGTAAGACCGTGGATTCAACCAAGGCAGGGTATCCTGATCTGGATCTCATTGTGATGCCCGAATATTCCACCCAGGGTCTGAATACCAGTATCTGGACATATGATGAAATGCTGCTCACCATTGACAGTCCTGAGATTTCAAAGTTTAAAGAGGCCTGTGTCCGGAACAAAGTCTGGGGTGTATTTTCTTTAATGGAAAAAAATGAAGACCCGACCCTGCCCCCTTATAATACCGCCATTATCATCAACAGTGACGGTGAGATTGCCCTGCATTACCGTAAACTACAGCCCTGGGTGCCGATTGAACCCTGGTCTTCGGGGAATTACGGCATGCCGGTGTGTGACGGTCCCAAGGGCTCCAAGTTAGCGGTTTGTATCTGTCATGACGGAATGTTCCCGGAATTGGCCCGTGAAGCGGCATATAAAGGGTGCAACGTTTATATCCGCATCTCAGGCTACTCCACCCAGGTTAATGACCAGTGGATCTGGACCAACCGCACCAATGCCTGGCAGAACCTCATGTATACCATGTCAGTCAATTTGGCCGGCTACGACGGGGTGTTTTACTACTTTGGTGAAGGCACGGTCTGCAACTACGACGGTAATGTGATTCAGCAGGGACATCGAAACCCCTGGGAAATTGTAACGGCAGAGCTTTTCCCAAGGCTTGTGGATAAGGCCCGTGAAAACTGCGGAATGTGTCAATGACAATGAGACACTCTATGCCTAAAATTAAGCTCCAATAATATCCTTCTCTTTTTGTTCCGGTTTGTTAATCCAGGCTTCTTCTGGTAAAGCCGGTGGCCTCGGTATTTTTCCCTTAAATCGTTTTGGGTTTTGAATAAATGCATCCTCCAATGTTCGGCAGCGAGATTCATAAATATCTTTAGCAATGCCATAATGAAATTGTTCTGGGGTTACCAGGCCAATACCAGAATGGTAATGCTCTTTGTTGTAGTATCCAAAAAAATCCTGGCAGAAGGTTCTTGCATCCTGAATAGCACCAAAAGTTTTGGGAAATTGTGGACAATATTTCAATGTTTTAAACTGGGCTTCAGAGTATGGGTTATCATTGCTGACATGTGGTCGACTGTGGGTTTTGGTTACCCCTAAATCGACAAGAAGCTGGGCAACCCCTTTGGATTTCATACTGGCTCCCCGATCTGCATGTAGCCCAAGCTGACCGGGTAATATCTTCTGGTTTTCACAGGACTTTTCAATTAGCTTTTTGGCCAATGCTGTTTGTTCTCTATGGGCGACCATCCAGCCGACAACATACCTGCTGAAAATATCCATGATTACATATAGATAGAAGTAGGTCCATTTTGTGACACTTTTCAACTTGGTAATATCCCAGGACCAAACCTGATTAGGTCCGGTTGCCAGAAATTCAGGTTTTTTATATTTCGGGCGATTTACCTGCCGTCTTCGCTCCGGCACAGAACCGTTTGTTGTTCATCAGAATTCAAAGAAAGGGGAGATCCGGTCCGACTAAGTCCAATATGTTTTTTTGGAGAATGAAATCTGTAAAAAGATGATCGGGGAATACCGAAAGCCTCACATGAAGGCTTTTTTCCAATATCGCAACTTAACGTTAGGGCGGCATTCATAAGTCTTCTCCTTTGAGGTCGTCCAGATTCTGCTGGATTCCCAGGATCTGAGAAATTTTTTTTTGAGCTTCAATGATGAGTTTCGCCTGCTTTAGCTTGTGCTCTAATTTGAATTTCTCTTTTTGAAGTCTGGCGACCTCTATGGCCAATGGGTTCTTCTTTTTTGGTTTCCTTCCTCGTTTTCGAGGTGCCATGGCATTGAGAAGTCCTTTGTCCCGAGCTTTGCGCCAATCGGTTAAATTTGATGAATAAAGGCCTTCTCTTCGAAGAATCTTGCCGATCCCTCCGATTTCGGTACAATTTTCAATCTCTTGGAGAATACGCAGTTTATAAGAAGCAACGAATCTACGCCGGGGGTTTTTTTCAGGTACTTCAGGATCAGGGATTGAATCCTGGCTCCCCAAGGAGGCACCAATGGAAGGAGCCCATAGGGCGACTGGAATTGGGGCCTCCTTGGGGGCTGCCTGATTCTCGGATTCAGGTAGTGGGTTCATTTTTATCGGTTTCATAAGTAATAATCCTTACCCGCCCTACACTAATTTATCAATGGGTAAGTGTCTCACTCACATTGTCACAGAGGGATAAGAAAAAACAAATTTCTTGGGATGAATACGTTGTGCAATACAGCGCTCTGATAAAGAGACGGGAAATCGAATCCAAGTTAAGCTTGAGCGAACTTGGTGGATCATGTTTTTTATGCAGTGAACCAACAGCTGATATGTGTCATCGTAGATTAGCTGCCGAGTATTTGAAAAAGCATTACAAAGAACTTAAAATTAAACATCTTTAATTTAACTCTCGGATACAACTCATAGTTTTCGTTCAACAATTCAGAATAACATTTCCCCCAACAATAAAAATGCTACGGACTACGCCGCAGATTTTTGTGGTTAGTGAAGGAGGAACAACGAATGACAGCCGATAGTTATCTTGAAAGCATTATTGCGAAATACGCTGTCAATGAAATTGGTTTAAAAAGTCAAGTTGAGGCAATATATCCAACCGTTCAAAAATGGGGTGGCACCTTTATCAATGAATCAATTTACTCAGGATCTATTGCAAAAGGGACAGCGATTTCCATAGGAACCGATGCAGATGTTTTCATTTCACTTACTTCCGCGACATCCGGGCGGGGGGCATCCTGGCGGCAATCCAGGTCAAAGACCAGGCAGACATCCCGGCGTTAATCCTATTCCTGCAAACAACGCCTACGGCTCACCTCCGCTCAGACTGATTGCGTGGGAAGTAACCCGTTCCTGCAACCTTGCCTGTAAGCATTGTCGCGCAGAAGCTCACCCGGAACCTTACCCCGGTGAACTTTCCACGGAAGAAGCAAAGGCGCTATCGAGTGTGCGATGAAGCGCTGAAATATTGGCACTCTTCAGAGCAGGAGTATGCGCCGAGCCGAACTAAAGAATATGAAGCTCTCCTAAAAGAACTTGAAGATGAAATTTTACAGACAGTGCTGGATTTCAGCACGGATTAAATAAAGGATTCAAATTATGGAGGAAAAAGCGGTGAGAAAAAATAGAGAACGCGGCCAAACAAGAATCTTTCTGATTTTCTTTTTACTACTTTCATTTATAACCATAGCCTTTCCGGTTCAGGCTCAGGGCGAAGACGCCGATCTCGCCCAGGAACTTTCCAACCCGCTTGCCGACCTGATTACGATTCCCATCCAGATAAACTACGACCGGGATATAGGCCCGATGGATGATGGCTGGCGGCTGCAGGCGAACATCCAGCCGGTAATACCCTTTCATTTGAATGATAACTGGAACCTGATCACCAGATCGATTATACCGGTGATTTACCAGGACGATATTCTTCCCGGTTCGGGATCCGATTGTGGCCTGGGCGACATCAACGTCAGCCTCTTTTTCTCGCCAAGCAGGCCGACATCCAGTGGACTGATGTTGGGAGCAGGCCCCATACTCGTTTTTCCCTCAGCAACAGAAACCTACCTGGGAGGCGAAAAGTGGGGCGCAGGACCTGCTGCGGTGGCACTGACGGTGCGTGGAAAATGGACCATGGGCACCCTTGCCAATCACATTTGGTCGTATGCGGGAGACAGCGCCCGTCAGGACATCAGTAACACGTTTGTTCAACCTTTCCTGGCGTACACCTTGCCGAGTGCATGGACATTTTCACTGCAGAGCAAATCCTCGTATAACTGGGAAACAGAAAAATGGTCCGTCCCGATAAATGCCGCTGTTTCCAAACTGGTCAGATAGGGGCGGCTGCCGGTCAGTCTGCAGGCCGGTGTTGGTTACTGGGTTGAATCACCGGATTCCGGTCCCGAAGGATTTCGAGTACGTTTTCAGGTGAACTTTGTACTGCCTAAACCCAAATAGATGAGATCTAAAAGGAGAACAAGATGAAACGTTATAAATTTATGATACTGTTGGCCGGTTTAATGGTGTTGATTTTTACCGGTTGTGTGAGCAGGAGTGCTGTTGACACCGCTCCACAGATGAAGATGACAACGGATATCCCGAAATCGATTATGATACCGGACAAAGTTGAAACAAGGTTGGGTACTCTCACGTTTTTCTACGGATTCCCTACAGATGAGACTGCCCGGAAAATGCATGACTATCTCTATTTTCACAGGGCAGTTGATGTGTTTCTGGATGAAATGAGCGCCGCTTCCATTTTCGCAATCCGCGAGGGGTTCCGGAGCATGGGGGTCCAGGAATGTTACCAGATGGCCCTCTTTGAAAACTTGATGGATTCGAAAGCCCTGTGGCTGACGGCCAATACGGAAACGGTATATGCCTCCAATTTTCTCGATCTGAAAAAAAATGGGCCCGTCGTTATCGAATCTCCGGCCAATGTTCTGGGTATTCTGGACGACATGTGGATGCGTTATGTGGGGGATATTGGGAATGCAGGCCCGGACAAAGGACAGGGTGGCAAATTCCTGGTCCTTCCTCCCGGCTATGACGGTAATGTACCTGAAGGGTACCATGTCTTTCGATCCAAAACCTACGGCGTGTGGTTCATCATTAGGGGATTTCTCGTCAATGGTGATCCCGGACCGGCAGCGGAAAGCTTCCGGAACGGCCTCCGGATCTATCCCCTTGCAAAAGCGGAAAATCCTCCCAAGATGGAGTTTAAAGATACATCGGGTGTGCCTCACAATACGATCCATGCGAACAATTACGAGTTTTATGAAGAGCTGAACGCTGTTGTGCAGGAGGAGTGGGAAGACGCTATCGATGCCGACAGGAAAGGCAGACTGGCCCTGCTGGGGATTATTAAAGGGCATGCGTTCGAACCGGATGAGCGCATGAAAGCAATCATGGATGAAGCTGCCTTTACCGGTGCCGCCATAGCAAGGACCATCTCCTGGGCATCCACTGACCCAACAGTTTTTTTCTATGAGGATGATCCCACCTGGTTCAGTGCCTTTATCATTGGAAATCATCAGTTCATGTCCAAAGAGGGATGGCTGCACCGGGATGCACGCACCATGTTCATGTACAACGCCATCGGCATTACGCCTGCCATGGCAGTCGCCATGCCGGGCATCGGTTCTCAATATGCGGCAGCAGCCAAAGATTCAAAAGGAAAGTGGCTGGATGGAAACAGAACCTACAAATTGACATTGCCGCCAAATGTTCCGGCCAAGGATTTCTGGTCTGTGGTGCTGTATGACTCTCAGACCCGTTCCATGCTGCAGACCGATCAGCAATTTCCAAGCCTTAACAGCCAGAGTGGAAACGTTGAAATCAATACGGACGGTTCAACCGATATCTATTTCGGCCCTGCAGCCCCGGAAGGCAAAGAAAATAACTGGGTGCAGACGGCTCCCGGTAAAGGCTTCTGGCTTATTCTCCGGTTGTACGGTCCTTTAGATCCCTGGTTCGACAAAACCTGGCGGCCGGGAACAATTGAAATGGTAAAATAGTGCTGAAAGCCCCATCCGGATATTTTTTATTTCCGGATGGGTGCCAAGTAGATTTTTAACACATTCTAAGAAAGGATAAGCATGAATTTAAAAATACGTAATTTCTATAGTGTCGGGATTTTACTTTTAGCCATTGTATCTGCGCCTGTCTATGCCGGCGAAAAAAAGTCCGATACATCGGAAAACGTACCGGTCACCTTGGACAAGTTCGCCACTGCCGAAACACATTTTATGATGCAGCTTGGCGTCGATACCCAGGATAGCTTTGGCAAATGGTTTCACGATCGAGGATTTACGCCAATCGACAAACAGAATGTGGTACGGATGAACCGGGACACTCTGTACTCCTCAGTGGTGCTTGATCTCACGGAACCCGCCACCATTATCAAGCCCGATATACAGGGCCGCTACCAATCGCTCCTGGTAGTAAATGAGGGACACTTTGCCACGCTGGTAGCCTACAAACCAGGAAAGTACACGCTGACGAAGGAAAAGATGGGGAGCCGGTACGTTGCCGTTATTGTGCGGACGCTCGTTGACGCGGAGGATCCAGATGATCTGGCCGAGGCTCACAGGACTCAGGACGGGCTGAAAGTAATCCAAAAGTCTAAAGGTAAGTTCGAGGTGCCGAATTGGGATCGTGAAGCACTTAAAGAGATGCGTGAGGCTTTAAAAGTACTGGGTAAATATCTGCCGATTCGAGACACGGCCTATGGCGGCAGCATTGATGAAGTTGATCCGATTGCACATATTGTCGGTACCGCCGACACATGGGGCGGCTGGAAGCCCGAGAACGCGGTTTACAGGTCCTATGTCCCTCAAAAAAATGATGGCAAAACACCGTACACGGTGACGCTCAAGAATGTGCCTGCGGCAAAAGATGCTTTCTGGTCCATCAGCGTTTACAACAGTGAAGGGTTCTTTCAGGAGAACGAGCACAATAAATATGTCATCAACAGCCGTAAGGCGAAAGCTGATAAAGATGGCTCGGTAACGATACACTTTGGAGGTGATTCGTCAAAGGAAAACTTTCTTCCGATTATGCCCGGATGGAACTATATGCTGCGAATCTACCTACCGCAGAAAGCATATTTTGACGGGACATGGAAAGCACCGGAGGCAGAGCCAGTAAAATAATAACCTGTATAACAGATCTTTTTTTTCAAAATTTAAGATGAAGCAAAGTTACTCAAGCCTAATTCGAGGTCATTTTTTGCCGGGTCGGTGCATGGTGCCAAGCCGAACGATGACGGCTCCTATAATGCCTACTTTGGCCGCGAGCAACCCGAAGGGATACCTAAGGAAAACTGGGTCCAGACCAAACCGGGCATGGGATGGTTTGTCTATCTTCGGTTGTATGGGCCGGAGAAACCCTATTTTAAAAAAAAATGGATTCCCGTCAATGTTCCTGAAATACACCCCGGGATTTTGGTCGGATATCTCAAACCGGAATCCCTGCCAAACAGCCTGGCCCTTATTCTCACAGAGATCGCCCCGGATAGGGCTGATAAGATACTGGAACGGGGGCGGATGTTTGGAGAAAGCCGGTATGTTTGCAACGTCCACTGGCAAAGCGATGTTGTTTTTCTCGAGCAGTTGAAATCTGCAAAAGCCGAATATGCAAATGCGGTGAAAACCGGTCCCGGACCCCAGCAGAAATGTCATTGAAGAATATTACTAAAAAGGAGGGGTTAAAAAGATGAATTGCCGCTATACTGCAGTCAAAAAAATTATTCAGGGGATGCTGACGATAATGGCGGTCCTCGCAGGAATATCATTTTCTGTTTCAGCAGGTGAATTAGGCCATTACATGCCTGGTGTCAGGAACGTGAGGGATTTCATTGTTCCTGATCCCGGCTTTTACTATCTGCAGTACAATATCTATTACACCTCTAATACATATAAAGATCGTAATGGGAAAGAAGTCAGTTCAATCGGCCCAATTAAGTTTGAGTCTCAGGTCGATTCATATGCCGTTGCCCCGGTGTTTTTGTGGTCAAGCTCTCAGAAAATACTGGGCGCATCTTATGCGGCTTTTGCACAGCCTGCCATCGTTAACACAAGTTATACACTTGCCGCTCTTGGGGGGGGTATCGATGAATCACAGTGGGGTTTCGGTGATCTTTATCTTAAACCGATTTGGTTGGGCTGGAATAATATTCATACGTCAGTTGCCATTGGATATGGGATTTATGCACCGACCGGAGAATACAGTGACGGAGCGGTCGACAATACAGGTCTTGGCTTTTTAACCCATGAGTTCCAGGCAAGCCTTACGGTTTTTCCATGGGAGCACAAGGGGACCGCCGTTATGGTATCCGGAACCTATGAAATTCACCATGATAAAGACGGTGCAGATATTACCCCGGGGGATCGGTTCTCACTGGATTACGGGATCAGCCAATATATCCCGGTGAATAAAGAAGAGACCCTAATAGCGGAACTGGGATTGTCCGGATATAGCCAGTGGCAGGTGGATAATGACTCAGGAAGAGATGTCCATCCGCTTTTAAATGTGAAAGATGAAGTTCATGCACTGGGCGGCCAGCTCGGGTTGAGCTATGTACCATGGAATGCGTCAGTATCATTTCGTTATTTGAAGGAATACGATGCAGAAGCACGGTATGAAGGTGAGTTGTTCTCGTTGAGTTTTGCCAAAGGGTTTTGATGTATAGCCTGAACCCTCTCATTGCTCATGAAAATTGTAAAATGGTGTCGGACCAAACAAAACTTTGCAACCCTTTATTTTTAAAGGATTATTTTTTTCAAAACCCTCAAAAAGCGCTCTTGGCGGCCCCATTTTGATACCGAAATGGGCCCTCTAAGAGAATTCAATCGACTTTTTGTCGCCCATTAAAGGAGAGGTCAAGAGAAAAAACACCTGTGGTTTGCCAAAAAAGAATCAGGGGAAAATGTATGAAAATTTGACTTTGAACTACTGTGCATATCAGTTCTAATTTTTTAAAACTGGTCAAATTTTAATAACAGGATTCAATTACGCATTGAAGATACGACATAATTTCAAATACAGGGCGCAGATATACAGAAATTTTGACTCTCCAATTTTCCCTTGACTTTGAGTTGATTAAATACATATGGCAAACTAAATCCTGGCCAGACCTCAAATGGGACAGTGCTAAATTATTGAAGCCCTTGGGCAATATCCGGTTCAGTCAAGGCGCTTTAATAACTCAGATCAAGGAATTGGGGTGTTAAACAGCGTGCAAATTTGCCCCCCAATCAGCGCTCGACCCTGACCTCTTTGGAAAAAATTTTGTTTTTATTAAAACACTCAAACCCTTTAATAAAAAGGATTTATAAAATCCTCGGTGAATTTGGACTAATCGTTAAGGGGGGTCAAGATCACGCTGAAAGGGGTCAAGATTCAACGCTGTTTAGGAACTCTGGATCATACCGGTTATTTTCAAAATTTTTTTAAATCCACTGAAGGGTGATAATTCTTCCCTTGACTTTGAGTCAAATAGCCTCAATAATCAACTCAATATGTGAGTCGAAACTTACAATTAAATGACTCAAGATATAATTTGATCGGGAAGGGTATTTAACTCAATTTATGAAATATATCTGGAAATATAAATCCTGGCCGCACTTTACATGGAACAGTGATGCATTGCTAAAACCGCTGGGTGATGTCCGGTTCAACCAGGGATCATTAATCGCTCAGGTCAGGGAGTTGGGATTTGATATCCAACAAACGGCAAGGGCTGATGTACTTGTGGAAGAAGCCTTAAAAACTTCGGCCATTGAAGGAGAGAAATTAGATCCTGATGCTGTCCGATCTTCTGTGGGACGCCAGCTTGGCCTTCCAGATGCCGGTTTGAAATATGTACAGGATCAAAAAGCTGATGGACTTGTACAGATACTGCTGGATGCAACCAATAACCATAGCAAGGAATTGACGCCGGAAAGGCTCTTTGCCTGGCATGCCTCCCTTTTCCCTACTGGATATTCAGGCATGATTCAAATAAATGTGGCCCAATGGCGGGATGATAAATATGGGCCTATGCAAGTAGTTTCAGGCCCAATCGGCCATAAAAAGGTTCATTTCGAAGCCCCTCCTGCCAATTTGATTGAAAACGAAATGGAAAGGTTTGTATTCTGGGCAAATGAGAAAACAGCTTTAGATGGTATACTTAAAGCGGCTCTCGCTCATTTATGGTTCATTAGTATTCATCCTTTTGATGACGGGAACGGCAGAATCGCAAGAACGTTAACCGATATGCTGCTGGCTCGTGACGAAAACAGCTCGAAACGGTTTTACAGCTTCTCATCACAGATAATGGCAGAAAGAAACGACTATTATGATATCCTGAATGCTTCTCAGATCGGGAATCTGGAAATAACAAACTGGTTGATATGGTTTCTTGAATGCATGAATCGGGCAATTCTAAATTCAAATTCATTGCTGGAACGAATAATGATTAAAGCAAGATTTTGGAAGACATTTGCCCAGACACCACTTAATAGCAGGCAGACAAAAGTCATCAACAGATTGCTTGATGCTGGCCACAACGGTTTTGAAGGTGGGTTGAAAAATAAAAAATATATAGGAATCGCTCATACCAGTCGTGCTACTGCCCAAAGAGAATTGGCTGATCTCGTTCAAAAAATGGTCCTGGTTCGACTTCCTGGCGGAGGAAGAAGCGCAAGCTATGATTTGAATTGGCGTAATTTCCAAAAATAAGTCTTTCAATTTTTCCTCTAACAAGCAAAATGCTGACGGACAAGCCGCAGATTTTGAAACGTTCACGGCGACTGCATCACATTAAAATGCCTGACTACGTTACAATTTATGCAAATATTATATTTGACTTTATTACAATATTGATGTCAAATATCTCTTACCTTATACCAATCAACAAATGAGAATCCAATGTTTAAAAGAGATATATTAAAAAGATTATCAAGATGGGCAGAGAAAAAAGGCCAGAAACCATTGATTCTGAGGGGTGCAAGGCAAGTAGGAAAAACGACTGCTATTCACCTTTTTTCAGAACGATTCAATCAATATCAGTAGTGTCCGGTTAGGTTGTTGCGTATAAAAAGCATCTAAAATCATTGAAAAAAACAGTCGGTTTTGTGTTGACAAATGTGCGTAAAAATTTTTGTGCGCCTTGAAAACTTAACTCAAGGAGCTCAAATGACGCACATCTCAGTCCCTAAAAAACAACTACGGTCCCTGAACTTTGACAATTTCAGGTGCCCTCTGATAAAGTCACTTTCAAAAGCACCGGAATTACAATCTCGAGGAGACCGCCCTTTAAAAATGACATTCGAAGACCAGATAAATGCTTTGGTTTATTTCCATCTTCAGGAGCACAAGTCTGCCCGACATTTAATTCAGGATCTCAAGGAGAATGTTTTTGCTAAAGAAAATATTGCGCCAGACGGTGGTATCAGCCGTAGTAGTTTCTGTGAAGCCATCAATCACAGGGGACTCGAACAACTGCAATTTATCTTTGAGGATCTTTATAAACAGGCTCTTGAGTGTCATCCGGGTGAACACGCCGAGTTAGGAGAGTTGGTTTCCATTGACGGTAGTCTCATAAATGCAGTCCTTTCAATGCACTGGGCGAACTACAGAAAAGGAAGTAAAAAAGCCAAAGTACATTGCGGATTTGACATTAATCACGGAATCCCAAACAAAATCTTTTTGACTGAAGGCAACGGCGCTGAACGCACCTTTGTTCCCAAAATACTTTCCAAGGGGCAAACAGGTGTTATGGATCGTGGATATCAATCCCATAAAGAATTTGACCTGCTTCAGGAGCAAGGCAAACATTTTGTCTGCCGTATAAAAACCAGGACAACAAGAACAATTATTGATAACCACGAGACCCCTTCCGACAGCTACATTTTTTATGATGCACTGGTTAAACTTGGTACTCCGAATCAAAACCAGACGAAAAGGCCTGTTCGGGTTGTTGGCTATAAAATTGCTGGCGTCAAATACTATGTGGCAACTGACAGGCATGATTTAACAGCGGAACAAATAGCAACAATTTATAAACTCCGGTGGACCATTGAGGATTTTTTCAAATGGTGGAAAGAACATCTGAAGGTATATCATCTCATTGCCCGCAGTGAATACGGCCTTATGGTTCAGATTCTTGGCGGCCTTATCACTTACCTGTTACTGGCAATCCATTGCCAAAAACAGTTTAATGAAAAGGTCACGATCAAAAGAGTTCGGCAGCTGCGAACCGCCATTCTAAATGACCTGTTTGGCTGCGAGGAGCAGGGCTCTCATAGTTCAAACAGGGACAATATTGTCAAAGATCAAAAAATTATTGAGCAAGCAAAAACCTAACCGGACATCACTGAATCAATATCTATCTTTGAATCTTGAAATAAAAGAGGAACGAACCATTTTTGAGCAGGATTATCCCATTGAAGATTTACTGCAAGCTATTTTCTTTTATAAAAATCAAGTGAAGCATGACGGTGAAATTTTAATATTCATAGATGAGATTCAGGCTTGTCCAGCAGCCGTCTCTTATCTTAGATATTTTTATGAAGCATTTCCCGATATTTATGTTATTGCAGCCGGATCTCTTTTAGAGACACTTATTGATACCCATATCAGCTTTCCTGTCGGCAGAGTGGAATATCTTGTGATGAAACCTTTGAGTTTCAAGGAATTTTTAAATGCTTTATCCGAAACAGCCAGCCTGGATATTCTTACAAAAAACATTCCAGCCCCTGATTTCGCACATGAAAAGCTAATGAAATTATTTCAAACCTATTCAATCATTGGGGGTATGCCGGAAATAGTTGAAAAACATTCCGACCAGAAAGACATCATAGCGCTTAACAGTATATTTGACAGCTTAATCGTTTCTTATCTTGATGACGTTGAAAAGTATGCTCGAAACAGTACAATGGTTAACGTAATTCGACATGCCGTTTCAACTTCATTCTATGAAGCAGGCAGCAGGATTAAATTTCAGGGTTTTGGTAATTCCAACTATAAATCAAGGGAAATGGGGGAAGCATTAAAAGTATTGGAAAAAGCGATGTTGATTTACCTTTTATACCCTTCATCCTCTGTCAGTCCTCCTTTGCTGCCAAACATAAAAAAATCGCCGAGGCTCCAAGTCCTTGACACAGGAATGCTGAACTATTTTTCTGGATTTCAAAAAGATTTGTTCGGGGCCAATAGTATTGATTCTGTCTATCAGGGGAAAATAGCAGAACATATTGTCGGACAGGAACTTCTCGCTGTTGAAACATCTCCTTTATTCAAATTGTATTTTTGGAACCGGGAAAAAAAACAATCCACTGCCGAAGTTGATTACCTGATTCAATATGAAGGGTTGCTCATACCCGTTGAAGTAAAATCTGCTGCAACAGGTCGGCTACGCTATCTCCATCAGTTCATAGACCGCGAACCTCATAAATATGCCGTGAGGATTTATTCCGGAAAATTAGAAATTAACCAAATCAAAACTCTTAACGGGAAAGAGTTCTTACTGCTAAACCTCCCATTTTATTTAACTGGGTCTATTGCAGGATATTTAAAATGGATGATATCCAATGACAAACCAACCCAATAATCCAAATGAAACGGGTGATATCACTTATTAAGAGTCTTGCCCCATAGTAATATTAATTCTTTAAACGGTGACTAGTTTGACGAAAAAGAAAAAAAATATATTTCAAATCAGTGATGTCCGGTTAGGTTTTTGCTTGCTCAATAATTTTTTGATCTTTGACAATATTGTCCCTGTTTGAACTATGAGAGCCCTGGTCCTCGCAGCCAAACAGGTCATTTAGAATGGCGGTTCGCAGCTGCCGAACTCTTTTGATCGTGACCTTTTCATTAAACTGTTTTTGGCAATGGATTGCCAGTAACAGGTAAGTGATAAGGCCGCCAAGAATCTGAACCATAAGGCCGTATTCACTGCGGGCAATGAGATGATATACCTTCAGATGTTCTTTCCACCATTTGAAAAAATCCTCAATGGTCCACCGGAGTTTATAAATTGTTGCTATTTGTTCCGCTGTTAAATCATGCCTGTCAGTTGCCACATAGTATTTGACGCCAGCAATTTTATAGCCAACAACCCGAACAGGCCTTTTCGTCTGGTTTTGATTCGAGTACCAAGTTTAACCAGTGCATCATAAAAAATGTAGCTGTCGGAAGGGGTCTCGTGGTTATCAATAATTGTTCTTGTTGTCCTGGTTTTTATACGGCAGACAAAATGTTTGCCTTGCTCCTGAAGCAGGTCAAATTCTTTATGGGATTGATATCCACGATCCATAACACCTGTTTGCCCCTTGGAAAGTATTTTGGGAACAAAAGTGCGTTCAGCGCCGTTGCCTTCAGTCAAAAAGATTTTGTTTGGGATTCCGTGATTAATGTCAAATCCGCAATGTACTTTGGCTTTTTTACTTCCTTTTCTGTAGTTCGCCCAGTGCATTGAAAGGACTGCATTTATGAGACTACCGTCAATGGAAACCAACTCTCCTAACTCGGCGTGTTCACCCGGATGACACTCAAGAGCCTGTTTATAAAGATCCTCAAAGATAAATTGCAGTTGTTCGAGTCCCCTATGATTGATGGCTTCACAGAAACTACTACGGCTGATACCACCGTCTGGCACAATATTTTCTTTAGCAAAAACATTCTCCTTGAGATCCTGAATTAAATGTCGGGCAGACTTGTGCTCCTGAAGATGGAAATAAACCAAAGCATTTATCTGGTCTTCGAATGTCATTTTTAAAGGGCGGTCTCCTCGAGATTGTAATTCCGGTGCTTTTGAAAGTGACTTTATCAGAGGGCACCTGAAATTGTCAAAGTTCAGGGACCGTAGTTGTTTTTTAGGGACTGAGATGTGCGTCATTTGAGCTCCTTGAGTTAAATTTTCAAGGCGCACAAAAATTTTTACGCACATTTGTCAACACAAAACAGACTGTTTTTTTAATGATTTTAGATGCTTTTTATATGCAACAACCTAACCGGACACTACTGGGTCAAGCCGGTTATTTTAAAGTTATGATCAAAAATGAATAATCATTCGATAATAAAATGGGTGTTGGCTTTTACTCTTGTTTTGGTATGCGTTTCCGCAGTACCCAATGATGTTGCCTGTTCTGAAAAATATTACATTAATAATAACCAGGTCCTTTTATATAAAATTATAAACTGGTGGTATGATAGCCTTCCAGAGGAATCTCATCAGCTTTGCGGAAGTCTTATTAAGTGCCAAGATAAAGGTAATATTCAAATCGAATACGATGTCATTGAGATGGAGTTAAGACTTAATACCAAAGAAAGGTTTGCAGATTTATTATCCATATTCAAACAATGCGAGCAGTGTTGGGGACCTTCATATTTAAAATTAACGTGGTTAAATAAAAAATATTTCGGAAGGGCGTTCAAAATTCTGTGTCAGTTGAATCAAAGCTGATATACTCAGCTAAATAAGGAGAACTGACATGACCGAAGACAACACCGAATTTGATTTTCAAAAAGCTCTTAAAGGTATTCAGGAAGGTAAACCCTTCACAGGTAAGGGCGGCGTCCTTACATCATTAATCAAAAATCTTGCTGAAGCTGCTCTTGAAGGAGAGTTGGAGTCCCATCTCGGACAGGAAATTTCTGCCAACCGCCGTAATGGAAAAAGCAGAAAGACCATTAAGTCCCTGGATGGTAAATTTGAGCTAAAAACCCCGCGTGATCGGAACGGAACCTTCTCTCCACAGATCGTCAAAAAACATCAGACAACGCTCAGCGATGAAATTGAAAGAAAGATAATAGCCCTTTACGGCCTGGGCATGAGTTATAATGATATGGCTTCCCATTTACAGGAAATCTATGGACTTGAGATTTCAAATGCCACTCTGAGCACCATTACCGATAAAATTATTCATACCGTTAAAGAATGGCAGGCCAGGCCGTTGGAAAATGTGTACCCAATCGTATGGCTTGATGCCATACATTATAAAGTACGAGAAAACGGAAAGGTCGGCAGCAAAGCCGTTTACACAATTCTTGGGGTGAATATCGAGGGCCGCAAAGAGGTTCTTGGGCTGTACATATCCGAGAATGAGGGTGCGAACTTCTGGCTGCAGGTGTTAACAGACCTTTCAAACCGAGGGGTAAAAGATATCCTGATTGCCTGTGTTGATGGTCTAAAAGGTTTTCCCGAGGCCATTGAGACCATATTCCCGGACACAGAAGTTCAACTCTGCGTAGTCCACCAGATCCGAAATTCATTGAAATACGTTGGTTCCAAAAATAAAAAGGAATTTATGGCAGATCTAAAACGTGTTTATAAAGCGGTCAATAAGGATCTGGCCGAAGAAGAACTGGATATCTTGGAAAATAAATGGAATGACAAATACCCGATTGTGATAAAATCCTGGCGGAACAACTGGGAGCGCCTCAGTCATTTCTTTAAATATCCAGAAGAGATCCGACGGATAATATACACCACAAATACCATTGAGGCTGTGCATCGACAGTTTCGAAAACTGACCAAAACAAAGGGATCGTTTCCTAACCAGGACAGCCTGTTAAAGCTGCTTTACATGGGGATCCAGAACGCCAGTAAGAAATGGACAATGCCGGTTCAAAACTGGTCACTGACAATTTCCCAGTTGGCAATTTTCTTTGAAGGCCGGCTGGATAAAGAGCTGGGAATTTGATAGGGATTTATTTACAGATGGAAAAGATGGTTCCAGGAACTCCGCTCCAGCAAAAGCCAACTCCTCCGACGTGGCAGATTGAAGGCCCATTCTCGGACCTGGCTTTTACTTCCGCTGGCGCCGAGACAGATCCGGGAACCGAAACCGTGACACAGAATTCTGAACATTCCCTATTTCGGCGATGGAAAATTCATTACGTCAACAGATAAGTACTCAACTATCAACTCTTATATATTTGCCCATATAGAAAAAACCCATGCCCAACAGATTCAGAGTCTTGTAGATGTTATAGAACTTGAATTGAAAGACATAATCTGCGGCGTGATGAATGGTAAAATAGCCTTGCATCATGCCGGAAAACTATTGAAGACTTGTCCGGCAGATTCAGGAAAGCAAGATGAACGTTATCCAATTACTCTTAAAATTGTGAATTCTCAAACGGAAGAAATATTAGCAAAATTCTCTGTGGTTTTTGATAATAGAAATCATAACAAATGAAGGATTAGTAACCGTGCCGAGGCACGAGGCTCGGTGCTAATCTTATGGTTCAAGAAGCCGCGGATCTATAGGGGTAAAGGTTAGCGATTTGCGGAATGTGTCAATGACAATGAGACACTCTATGCCTAAAATTAAGCTCCAATAATATCCTTCTCTTTTTGTTCCGGTTTGTTAATCCAGGCTTCTTCTGGTAAAGCCGGTGGCCTCGGTATTTTTCCCTTAAATCGTTTTGGGTTTTGAATAAATGCATCCTCCAATGTTCTGCAGCGAGATTCATAAATATCTTTAGCAATGCCATAATGAAATTGTTCTGGGGTTACCAGGC
The DNA here is from genome assembly GCA_028768545.1 of Desulfobacter sp. NCBI lineage: Bacteria > Pseudomonadati > Thermodesulfobacteriota > Desulfobacteria > Desulfobacterales > Desulfobacteraceae > Desulfobacter > Desulfobacter sp. The sequence goes on along the minus strand of CP054838.1, from coordinate 1,522,212 downwards.
CAATACCAGAATGGTAATGCTCTTTGTTGTAGTATCCAAAAAAATCCTGGCAGAAGGCTCTTGCATCCTGAATAGCACCAAAAGTTTTGGGAAATTGTGGACAATATTTCAATGTTTTAAACTGGGCTTCAGAGTATGGGTTATCATTGCTGACATGTGGTCGACTGTGGGTTTTGGTTACCCCTAAATCGACAAGAAGCTGGGCAACCCCTTTGGATTTCATACTGGCTCCCCGATCTGCATGTAGCCCAAGCTGACCGGGTAATATCTTCTGGTTTTCACAGGACTTTTCAATTAGCTTTTTGGCCAATGCTGTTTGTTCTCTATGGGCGACCATCCAGCCGACAACATACCTGCTGAAAATATCCATGATTACATATAGATAGAAGTAGGTCCATTTTGTGACACTTTTCAACTTGGTAATATCCCAGGACCAAACCTGATTAGGTCCGGTTGCCAGCAATTCAGGGAATGTTCAGAATTCTGTGTCACGGTTTCGGTTCCCGGATCTGCCTCAGCGCCAGCGGAAGTAAAAGTCAGGTCCGAGAATGGGCCTTCAATCAGCCACGTCGGAGGAGTTGACTTTTGCTGGAGTGGAGTTCCTGGAACCATCTTTTCCATCTGTAAATAAATCCCTATCAAATTCCCAGCTCTTTATCCAGCCGGCCTTCAAAGAAAATTGCCAACTGGGAAATTGTCAGTGACCAATTTTGAATCGGTATTGTCCATTTTTTACTGGCGTTCTGGATCCCCATGTAAAGCAGCTTTAACAGGCTGTCCTGGTTCGGGAATGATCCCTTTGTTTTGGTCAGTTTTCGAAACTGTCGATGCACAGCCTCAATGGTATTTGTGGTGTATATTATCCGTCGAATCTCTTCTGGATATTTAAAGAAATGACTGAGGCGTTCCCAGTTGTTCCGCCAGGATTTTATCACAATCGGGTATTTGTCATTCCATTTATTTTCCAAGATATCCAGTTCTTCTTCGGCCAGATCCTTATTGACCGCTTTATAAACACGTTTTAGATCTGCCATAAATTCCTTTTTATTTTTGGAACCAACGTATTTCAATGAATTTCGGATCTGGTGGACTACGCAGAGTTGAACTTCTGTGTCCGGGAATATGGTCTCAATGGCCTCGGGAAAACCTTTTAGACCATCAACACAGGCAATCAGGATATCTTTTACCCCTCGGTTTGAAAGGTCTGTTAACACCTGCAGCCAGAAGTTCGCACCCTCATTCTCGGATATGTACAGCCCAAGAACCTCTTTGCGGCCCTCGATATTCACCCCAAGAATTGTGTAAACGGCCTTGCTGCCGACCTTTCCGTTTTCTCGTACTTTATAATGTATGGCATCAAGCCATACGATTGGGTACACATTTTCCAACGGCCTGGCCTGCCATTCTTTGACGGTATGGATGATTTTATCGGTAATGGTGCTCAGAGTGGCATTTGAAAATCTCAAGTCCATAGATTTCCTGTAAATGGGAAGCCATATCATTATAACTCATGCCCAGGCCGTAAAGGGCTATTATCTTTCTTTCAATTTCATCGCTGAGCGTTGTCTGATGGACGATCTGTGGAGAGAAGGCTCAAATTTACCATCCAGGGATTTAATGGTCTTTTTTCCATTACGGCCCACGCGGGGTCAAGATTTTGATTAACGATGTAAGGACGCCGCCCTTTTTGGGGCTTATGGATTTTTATCGGTAATGGTGTGGAGGCATTTGAAATCTCAAGTCCATTCCGGCCCTTTCAATTTCATCGCTGAGCGTTGTCTGATGTTTTTGACGATTTGGAGAGAAGGTTCCGGCCCTGTCACGCGGGGTTTTTAGCTCAAATTTACCATCCAGGGATTTAATGGTCTTTTTGCTTTTTCCATTACGGCGGTTGGCAGAAACTTCCTGCCCGAGATGGGACTCCAACTCTCCTTCAAGAGCAGCTTCAGCAAGATTTTTGATTAATGATGTAAGGACGCCGCCCTTACCTGTGAAGGGTTTACCTTCCTGGATGCCTTTAAGGGCTTTTTGAAAATCAAATTCGGTGTTTTCTTCGGTCATGTCAGTTCTCCTTATTTAGCTGAGTATATCAGCTTTCATTCAACTGACACAGAATTTTGAACGCCCTCGCAATTCAGGTTTTTTATATTTCGGGCGATTTACCTGCCGTCTTCGCTCCGGCACAGAACCATGTTCTTTGTGAAGAAGCCGATACATCGTTCTGATGGAACAATAGTATTGCCCGTTATCAAGAAGAGAAGCATATACCTGATATGGGGCTCGATCTTGATATTTTTCAGAATGTAAAATATCCAAAACCGTTTGTTGTTCATCAGAATTCAAAGAAAGGGGAGATCCGGTCCGACTAACTCCAATATGTTTTTTTGGAGAATGAAATCTGTAAAAAGATGATCGGGGAATACCGAAAGCCTCACATGAAGGCTTTTTTCCAATATCGCAACTTAACGTTAGGGCGGCATTCATAAGTCTTCTCCTTTGAGGTCGTCCAGATTCTGCTGGATTCCCAGGATCTGAGAAATTTTTTTTTTGAGCTTCAATGATGAGTTTCACCTGCTTTAGCTTGTGCTCTAATTTGAATTTCTCTTTTTGAAGTCTGGCGACCTCTATGGCCAATGGGTTAAATTTGATGAATAAAGGCCTTCTCTTCGAAGAATCTTGCCGATCCCTCCGATTTCGGTACAATTTTCAATCTCTTGGAGAATACGCAGTTTATAAGAAGCAACGAATCTACGCCGGGGGTTTTTTTTCAGGTACTTCAGGATCAGGGATTGAATCCTGGCTCCCCAAGGAGGCCCCAATTCCAGTCGCCCTATGGTCTCCTTCCATTGGGGCCTCCTTGGGGGCTGCCTGTTTTTCGGACTCTGGTAGTGGGTTCATTTTTATCGGTTTCATATAAGTATTGCCTTACCCGCCCTACACTAATTTATCAAGGGGTAAGTGTCTCACTTATATTGTCACAGAGGGTAACTCCTTTAAATTCAATTGAAGATTAAGCACTCTCTGTCAAAAATTGCAACAGTCAATTTTATGCCCTGTTAAATTTCTTTTAAAAAAATGAAAAAATATTGGGAATTTTTTTGAGGCGAGTCTGGAATGCAAAAAACAAAAAGTATGCAGCAAAATTAAAAATCAGTTGCCCTGCCCGGGCAGAACAATTTCCCGGATAAAGAGGGGCAATTGATTCAAGACCTCTTTGGGGGTTTTAACGCTCCTGTCATTGTCGATGCCCATCCTTTTTTCCCGGGTCTTGACATCAAAGGGATCCTCCGGGTGGGTCAAGGGGGTCTGGTGTGAATCCGTAAAGGGCAGGACAATGGGGCCGCAGCTTTCAAGGACATAGGCCATCTGCCCGTTTTTGAGAAAAACAATGGACCCGGGCGGATAAAGGCCTATGGTGTTGACAAAGGCATGGAGAATAAACTGAAGCAAAGGATCTTTTTTAACATAGGTTCGAAACAGGGCGGTTGCCGCCGTCACCGGGTTGGCCGCCTCTTTGTAGCTCCGCCTTGAAATCATGGCATCATAAATATCCACAAGTTTGCAGATCCTGACATAGATGGGGATATCTGAAAAAGGCCGGTCAAAGGGATAACAATTCTTTTCCCCGGCAAACAACGGGCCGTGGTGATATTGAACCATGTTGGTAAACACGGGATGATCCATATGGTTCTTTTCCAAGATCTGCCCCCCGAACTCGTAGGAATGCCGCTGGATCATCTCAAATTCCTCCCGGGTCAACCCCCGGGTCTTGTTCAGCAGATCCTGGGGCACCAGGGCCTTGCCCAGATCAAAAATAAAGAGCCCCAGGGAAATCTGGTCAAGCTCTTCAGGGCAAGAATAGGAAAAGATCGGGTTTTCATGGGCCGGCCCCGGGGTTGAATCCGGCCAAAGACTGGATTGGATGACCTTTGAAAAAGAGCGGTTGAACCGGTTGACCACTGCCGTGCCCAGGGCACAGACATTTGCCCCGTGGCTGAACAGATACTGGTCAAATAAAAACAGATCTTTTGCCATATAGGAAAAGGGATGATCATTCTTGCCTGAAAAATTCACCAGCTCAGTGACCTGGGCAGCCACGGCCTGATGATCAAACTGCCCTTGATTGGATTGAATCTGGGCCATTGCCTTTTTCAGGCAGTCTTTGGCCTTAGCATAATATTGGCAGGCCTCTTTTCGAAGGGCCTGAATTTCTTTCATCCGAGAGGTGAGATCAAAGCCCGGGGCAGGATCACCGGGATCTTCCAGGGATAAGGCCGGCAGGGCCTGAGGGTTGAATTTTACGGCATTGCCGCTTTTGTCAAACACACCCCCCTCTTTTGCCAGGGGCAGAGATCTAAGCCCTCTATTGCGTAAATTTTCCAGGGGCCTGACCTAATCCACAAGGGTTTCCTTGGCCAGAAGCAGGGTGCCGAACCGATCATAGACATCCACACCCGTTCTCAGGGTGCCGCCGTTGACCACCATGGCAATCAGCCGGTCTATGGGGATGGTGCCTTTGATCATGGCCCATGTTTGCCCATGGCCCATACGGCCTTGGCAAGCAAGATAAACTCATCAATGGTCAGGGTTTCTGCCCGGCGCACCGGGTCAATTCCTGCCAGGTCAAGGGCCTTGCCTGCCTCTTGTTTTTCAAACCCGAGTCCGCCGCCGCTCAAGGAATTTTTCAAGGTTTTCCTCCGTTTGGAAAAGGCATCCTTGATCACGGCAAAAAGCAGATCTTCTTTTTCAGGGCTCATTTCCGGGGTCTCAAAAAAATGAAACCCGAGCACTGAAGAATCCACCTCGGGCCTGGGAAAAAAGGAACTGGGCCGGATGTCGGCCACATGGCTGAGCTTTGCCGCATACTGAACCACGGCAGAGAGCCGTGAATAGGCCCTTGAACCCGGAGATGCAAGAATCCTTGCCCCCAGCTCCTTTTGAAACATTAAAAAGGCCCGGTCAATCACAGATCTTGTTTTGACCAGTTTAAAGAGAATCTGGGAGGATATATTATAGGGAAGGTTGCCCATGACCACCAGGGACCTGTCACCGGCAATCTTTAAAATATCTGTTTTAAGAATATTCTTGTTGATAATGGTTACATTGGAGACGGAGGCCTGTTCCAGCTCATCTTCCAGCAGAGGAATCAGCCGCCTGTCCTTTTCCACTGCCACCACCTGGGCTGCGGCCTTTGCCAAAGGCAGGGTCAAAGCCCCCAGCCCCGGCCCGATTTCCAGAACCAAATCATCTGCGCCAATGCCTGTCCTGTCAACGATCATCTGTGCCGAGGCAGGGTTGGACAAAAAATTTTGTCCCATTTCCTTGCCCGCATACAGGTTGTTTTTCTTCAGCAGTTCTCCGGGGTGTGTCATGCCCTTGTACTCCGTTTTTTGTATTCCCAAAAATGTATCCTTATTCTTATCCCATCATAGCACAGGGAAAAGAAAAGGTGCAAAATATAAGAATCCATAAAGGAAAATTCTACCCTAACCATTATGCCTAACCCCCTTTCTCCAAAGGAAATAGTTTTACTTTCTATTACAAATTAACTACTTGACTTTATGAGGGTTCGGAAGTAATTTTTATTTGCTAGTGAATCCAATACCCGGACAAGCCGTCCTGTCCTTTAAAAAAACCAGGCGTTTCTCGTACGACCGGCATACAGGACGTAACCTGGTTCCCAACTTTTAAGGAGGCATCACACATGGAACCTATCGATATTGGCGCAAACTGGGAAAACTTTATTCAAATGCTGCTCCAACGTCTGGATATCCCGACCCAGGAAGATATCACCAATCTTCATGCAAGGCTTGACAAGCTGGAGCAATTGATCTATCAAAAACAGCCTTCGGGCAAAACAAGGGGAAAACCCAAGGCGCCAAAGAAAAAAAGTACCTCTTCCATTGTACTGGAAATCATCGGCAACCACCCTAAAGGCACCAATTTCAAGACCATCAAGGCCGCCACCGGGTTTGACGACAAAAAACTGAGAAATATCATCTTCAGGCTGGACAAAATCAAAAAAATCCAACGGGTCAGCCGGGGGATTTATACCAAAATTTAGCAGGATACACATATGAAAGCGATTGAACCCGGACAGATCATTCAAGGATACAAGGTCAAACAGGTTACCCATTTACCCAGCATTGATGCCCATCTCATCGAGCTGGTCCATGAAAAAACTAAAGCCCCCCATATTCACATTGCCAACAAGGACAAGGAGAACACCTTTGGGGTCTTTTTCAGGACCGTGCCCACAGACTCCACCGGCGTGGCCCATATCCTGGAGCATACCGTACTTTGCGGATCAAAAAAATACAGGGTCAGGGATCCTTTTTTTTCCATGATCAAGCGGAGCCTGTCCACGTTCATGAATGCATTTACCGCATCTGACTGGACCATGTACCCCTTTTCCACCCAGAACAAAAAAGATTATTACAACCTCATGGATGTCTACCTGGATGCGGCTTTTTTCCCCAATATCGACGAGCTGAGTTTTAAACAGGAAGGCCATCGTCTGGAACTTGAAGAAACCGAATCCAATGAGAACCGGCTCATATACAAGGGCGTGGTTTACAATGAGATGAAAGGGGCCATGTCCTCTCCTAACCAGGTATTGTCAAGGGCCCTGTTAGAAGGCTTGTACCCGGACACCACCTACGCCAACAATTCAGGCGGAGAGCCTTTGGACATACCTGACCTGACCCATGAAGCGCTTCGGTCATTCCATGCCCGATACTACCACCCGTCAAACAGTTTTTTTTACACCTATGGCAACCTGCCCATAGAAGAGACCTTAGAATTTATCCAGGACAAGGTATTGTCCCGGTTTGACTTTCTGGATTTGGATACCCGGGTCCCGTCCCAGCCCCGGTGGGACAGCCCAAGGACCATGACCCAGCCCTATGCCTATGCCGACACCGAGGACCTGTCCCAAAAATACCAGGCCTGTGTGGCCTGGCTGACCCCGGACATCCGGTCTGATTTCGAGGTTTTGGTGATGACCATCTTAGAACAGGTTCTCCTGGGAAATTCCGCCTCACCCCTGCGCAAGGCCCTGATTGATGCCAACCTGGGCTCTGCCCTGTCCGACGGTTCCGGGTTTGACCCAGACAACAAGGACACCATGTTTGTCTGCGGGCTTAAAGACATTGCCAAATCATCGGTATCAGAGGTGGAAAAAATTATTTTCACCACCTTGAACCGGTTGGTGGAAGAGGGAATTGAACCCCGGCTCATTGATTCGGCCATCCACCAGATTGAATTTTACCGCAAGGAAATCACCAATACCCCCTATCCGTTCGGAATTAAACTATTGCTCTCTTTTGCCAGCCATATGATCCACGGAGGAGACCCTGTGGCCTGCATCAATATTGACCAGGACCTGGACAGGCTCAAGCGCAAGCTCGACCAGGGCCCGTTTTTGGAAGAACAGATCAAGGCCTATTTTTTGGACAACCCCCACAGGCTTTTGTTCACCTTGGAACCTTCCCTTGGACTGGAACAAGAACAGACCCAAAAAACCCAGGAAAAACTCAAAAATACGCTTTCACAGCTTCGGCCGGAACAGATAGAGCAGATCCGCTCGGATGCCAAAGCCCTTGAAGCACTCCAGGAAACCGAGGAAGACCTCTCTTCCCTGCCCACACTGGAACTTGAAGATGTTCCCCCGGAAATTGAAATCATCCTTCCGGACAATATCGAAGGGGTCAGCCTGTCCACAAGTTATGACAAGGCCTGTTCAGGTATTTTGTACTTTACCTGCCCCTTGGGTGCAGGCAATATCCCCAAGGATCTGTTCAGCCTGATTCCGTTTTTCTGCCGGGCCTTTACAAACACAGGCACAAAACACTCCTCCTATGTGGAACTGGCCGAAAAAATGGATTTGTATACCGGGGGCATATCCATCTCCCCGTTTTCAGGCTCCTATTTTTCACAGAACGGAGATTCCCACTCATTTCTGGCGCTCCAGGGAAAAGCGTTGGACCGGAATATCGACCCCATGTTTGATCTCATGGACGAGTTTGTAAACGCCTATGGGTTTTCAGATCATGACCGGCTTAAAAACCTGGTGCTTCAATACCAGACAGGCATGGAATCTTCCATTGTCTCCACGGGCCACAGATATGCCATTTCCCTGTCAGCCCAGCATCTGTCAAAGGCCTCCCATATCAACGAACTCTGGCACGGCATTACCCAATTCCAGCAGATCAAGGCCCTGACGGCCAGCATTGGTCATGAAAAAAAAGGCAAGGCCGCCTTGGACGCATTGGAAAACAATCTTGCTGCCATGGCAAAGGCCCTGCTCAGAAAAGAAAATATCAAGCCTGCCGTTATCGGGGATGCACCCTCGCTTGTCCAGGCGGACCAGAGGATCAGGCAAATCCAGGACAGACTTGCCCAGGGCGGGACAAAGGCCTTTTTCACACCTGAGATGGAAACCAATTGTATCCGGCCCTATGAGGGATGGTATACCAACACGGCCGTCTCGTTTGTGGGACAGTCATTTAAAACCGTACGCATCACCCATGAAGACTCCCCGGGCCTTGCCGTGATCTCAAAACTGCTGCGCGCCCTGTTCCTGCACAAAGAAATCCGGGAAAAAGGCGGGGCTTACGGCGGGTTTGCCATGTACAACACAGAAGAGGGGATATTCTCCTTTGGCTCTTACAGGGATCCCCATATCAAACGGACCCTGGACGTCTATGCCGATGCCTGTGACTTTATTGTCCAGGGCAATTTTTCCGAAACAGACGTCAAAGAGGCCATTCTCCAGGTTTGCTCTGACATTGACAAACCCCAGACCCCGGGTCCGGCGGCCATGAAAGCCTTTTACCGAAACATCACAAAACTTTCCGATGAAATCCGGAAAGGGTTCAAGGATGCCCTGCTCAGGCTGGATAAAGCCAAGATTAAAAAGATTGCCGCCACCTATTTTACCCGGGACGAAGAGAAAAAGGGAATTTCCGTCATTTCCAGCAAGCCCATGCTCGAGGAGGCCAACCAGGCACTTGAGGCGGATAATCGGCCGCCCCTGAGCCTAAATAAAATTTAGTGACCTTATCGGTGAATCGTTTTACCTAACCATGGGTTTCATTTTTCACCAATGTATCACAATTCAACTCTTAAACAGGCGGGACAACTCATGTTCCGCCTGTTTATCTACCCCCGGCCGGGCAATGTCCAGGGTGTGAGCCCCAAGCACCCGGTACAATTTTGAAAATTGAGGGGTTTTGGCATCAATATCCTTGATATGGGAAGAGACAATTTTATCATCTCCCCGGGCCACAGGGCCTGTCAGGGCCCGGTCACACCCCTTGGCCTTGATATTGGCCAAAGTTCCCTGGATCAGGGGTTCCAAAATCTCATAGGCCCTGGCTTCGTCCAGGCCGGTTTCCATGAGCAGGTTCAAGGCAAATTTTTCCAGGGTCACCAGATAGTTGGATGCCACCACAGCCGAGGCATGGTAAAGGGTCTTGGCCTCCGTAGGAATGGTAAAGGCCTTGGCCCCCAGCGCCCTGACAATTTCCTTGCCCAGACAAACGGCCCCACGGCTTCCCTCAACGGAAATATTAATATTTTCAAAGGGATTGTCCTGGCCCGGCTCGTAGGGGGTAAAGGCCTGGAGAGGATGGATGGACCCCACGGCCGCACCGCATTCCCTTGCCGATTCCAGAATATCAGAGGAGAGCGCCCCTGACAGGTGAAAGACCATGGACTCGTTTTTAAGATTCAGGCTGGCAGCCAAATCCTTGCACACCGTCTCGATCAGGGTATCCGGGGTGGTGATAAAAAGAATGTCCGCCCCTTGGGCGGCCTCGCCCGCAGAGCCAAAGACCGTTCCAAGTCCTGCCATATCCCTTGCAAATTGGGCAGACGCCCTTGTTCTGCTGAAAAACCCGGCCGGCTCAAACCCCTTGCCCGATAAAAACACGGCCAGGGACACCCCGACCCGGCCGCACCCGATAATTGAAAACCGCTTCTTACTTGTATTCATAATCTTCAGACGGGAATTTCCCCTCTCTCACCTCTTTGATATAGGCCTCAAGCCCTTGTCCTGCAAGGGCGGCAATGTCTGCATATTTTTTCACAAACTTGGGCAAAAACCGATCATTGATCCCCAGCATATCATGAAGGACCAGGATCTGGCCGTCACAGGCGGGGCCGGCGCCAATGCCGATGGTGGGAATCTTCAACGCCTGGGTGATCTTGGCGGAAATGGGCGAGGGAATCCCTTCAAGAACCACGCTAAAGGCACCGGCCGCCTCCACATCCTTTGCATCGGCAAGCAGGCGGTCTTCATCCCGTTGGACCTTGAATCCTCCCATCTGGTGGACAGACTGGGGGGTAAGCCCGATATGGGCCTGGACCGGGATCCCTGCCTTTGCAATGGCCGTGATCACAGGGCAGACATCAGCCCCACCTTCCAGTTTCACGGCACCTGCCCCGGCCTCCTTTAAAAACCGTCCGGCATTCTCTACCGCCGTGTTCAAATCCCCCTGGTAGGACATAAACGGCATGTCCCCCACCACCATGGAATAGGTACAGGCCCGGGTGACAAGCTCGGTATGGTAAATCATTTCATCCATGGTAACCGGCAGGGTGGTTTGCTTGCCCTGGACCACCATGCCCAGAGAATCCCCCACCAGAATAACATCAATCCCGGCCCTGTCCACAAGACCGGCAAAAGGATAATCATAGGCGGTCAGGGCCGTGATTTTCTTGCCCTGTTCTTTCATTTTTACGAGGGTGGATGTGGTCACTTTGGCGCTCATGGTTCTCTCCTGATCCATAAATTTTCCGGGTGATCCCGGCCAAAAAAAGTCTTATTAACAATACAAATTCAACTTAGAGTAATTTTTCCCAAGTTTCAACCCTGGTCTTTTCAGATTCTTTTGCCCAACCATGTCTGGTATTGAACCATTCCGGACAAGGCCTTAACCGCCCGTTCAGGCGAGGGAAAATAGACCCCTTTATACTCCAGGTGATCGTACCGGTATAGGGTCCGGCTCAGCTCATCGGTGAGCAAACTCACCCCGAGAACCGGCTTTTGATATTTCTGGGTGAGCTCCACCACATACTGGGTATAATCTTCTTCCACCTGGGCGAGGGCCTGATTGAACTGTGCCGCTTCAGCCGCATTGGCATCCGGGTCTGCCTTGAGAATGGACTCAATCATGGCATTGACTAGAATCCGCTTGCCGTGTATGCCCAGATGGATGACAGCATCGCATCCATCCCAGCGCAAAAGTTCTTCCATGCAGGTCCTGGGAATACCAGGATCGCCTTCGCCCACAATGTCCACAGGGTTATCATGGCTCCAGAAGAGAGGAAGAATTTTTTTCAGCCTTGAAATAATCCCCTGGGAAAGCCTTGAGGCAGACTTAAAAAACCGCCTTCCCTGCTTGATGCTTTCAATATAAAGGACCACGGTCCGGGTCAGCTCGTCCCGTTCAAAGGTTTCCATATAGTCTTCAATGATGACCATGGCCTCGTTTCCGGATCCTGAAAAGGCCCGGATACCGATATCCTGCTGTTCGGCAAAGGCCAAAAGCTGGGTCCCCATATTCCCGGACTGGCAGACAAGGGCTGTGGAACCGGGCAGGGGAAAGGCATTGGCAGCGGTGGAATAAAACTCTGCATGGGGATTGCAGACCCCCATGGTATTTGGGCCCAGCACTAAAATTCCTGCCTTGCGTGCCTCTGCCACGATCCGATCCTCAAGATCCCGGCCCTGGTCCCCGACTTCCCTGAACCCTGAAGTAATCAAAAGCATGCCTTTGACCTTTTTTGGGGCCATTTCGGGGATAAGGTCCATCACCCCGTGGGCCGGCACCGTGACCACCGCCAGATCCACATCTGTGGGAACTTCGGAAAGGGCCTTGTACACCTTACGGCCCATGATCTTACCTCCCTTGGGGTTGATCAGGAACACCCGGCCCTTAAAATCCCTGGCAAAGGTATTGGTGGGCAGCATATGCCCCCATTTACCCGGTGTGGCAGAGGCCCCGACAAAGGCGACGGACTCAGGATAAAAACAGGACCTTAATGCGTTTAAATCAATGGGCGGCGAAAGCGGCGTCCCGGACGGGATATTTTTCTCCAAAACCATGAGCCCGTCAACGGCCACGGGCATGCCATCAGCCTTAACAATCAAGGGGTTGACATCAATTTCCCGGATTCCGGGGCAGGCGCAGGCCAGATCGGAGAGGGCTTTTAATACGGATTTAAGGGACTCCCGGTCAACCGCGGCCTCCCCTCTGAACGGGCCTAAAAGCTTCTGGGCCCCCAGACTGTCCAGCATATCTTCCAGATCAGCAGGGTCAAGGGGGGCAATTTTAAAAACAATATCACCGATGGCTTCGGTCAACACCCCGCCCAGGCCGAACATGATCACAGGTCCGAACTGATCGTCCCTGAACATCCCGGCCACAAACTCTCGCTCCCCCTGGACCATGGGCTGAACCAGAAACCCATCCAAATTTTTTCCGGCCCGGTCCTGAATGGTCTTTGCCGCCTGTTTGAGCGAGTCATTTCCATCCACGCCCACAATCACCAGGCCGGCTTCGGTCTTGTGGAGGATATTGGCCCCAAGCCCTTTGAGCACAAGGGGAAATCCCAGTTTCTGCCCTGCATCCAAAACCTGCTCCTGGGTGGTGACGTTTTCTTCTTTGACCACGGGCATACCCATGATTTGAAAAATTTGCTTGGCCTTATCCTCATTCAGATTAACAATCCCTGATTCCAAATTTTTCTCTATCAAAGCGTTGATTGAACTTAATCTTGTCATGGATTTACTCCGTTGAATATGATGTCAGAAATACCGCTGGCAACCGTGTCAATTTCAAGCGCTCTGCCAAAAATAAGTTCTCCAAGGCAGGCATGTTCAATGGCCCCTAAAATAACCTTTCGAAGAAGCACAGGATCTGTCTTTTCCTTAATTTCGCCGTTATCAATTCCTTGTTGGATAATCCCAAGAATGATGGCCGCATATTTGCGCACCCTGGCATAGGCGCCCGAAGAATAATACTCCGGGGAGCTTCTCACCTCCAAAAAGAGCATTTTTGAAAACAGCCGATTTTCCGCATAGCTTTCCAGGCTGGAAAAAATAACAATTTCCAGCTGTGCCCGGCAGGTTTTCTCTTCAAGGATCCTGGCCTCAATTTTATCTAAAAACCGGGTAAAATGATCGTTGAGTAATTGATGAAGAAGATCTTTTTTATCCTTGAAATACTTATAAATCAGACCTTCGGTCACCGAACCGTTCCTGGCAATCTCAGCGGTTGTGATGGAATGAAAATCCTTTTCTTTCATAAGTTTGGAAAAGGATTTCATGATCTTTATCCGTCCGGGCGGATTTGTTTTTCCCCTGTGTTTCATTTTAACCTTCTTGTTTTTGTCTTTTTTAACCTTCTTGTTTTTGTCTTTGGTGAGTAATACTTACTTACTATTTTTCAATAGTCAAGAAAAAAACCATATCACCTGATGCTATTCCGGTATTTTAAAGCGGTGATCCTTTTTTTATCTATCTGGAATTTATTTTTTTTTAAAACCAAGCCTGATTTAAAATTATGATAAATGGCAAGTATCACACTTTGCAGAAAAAAAAGGGTGTAATCCAGTGATGTCCGGTTAGGTTTTTGCTTGCTCAATAATTTTTTGATCTTTGACAATATTGTCCCTGTTTGAACTATGAGAGCCCTGCTCCTCGCAGCCAAAAAGGTCATTTAGAATGGCGGTTCGCAGCTGCCGAACTCTTTTGATCGTGACCTTTTCATTAAACTGTTTTTGGCAATGGATTGCCAGTAACAGGTAAGTGATAAGGCCGCCAAGAATCTGAACCATAAGGCCGTATTCACTGCGGGCAATGAGATGATATACCTTCAGATGTTCTTTCCACCATTTGAAAAAATCCTCAATGGTCCACCGGAGTTTATAAATTGTTGCTATTTGTTCCGCTGTTAAATCATGCCTGTCAGTTGCCACATAGTATTTGACGCCAGCAATTTTATAGCCAACAACCCGAACAGGCCTTTTCGTCTGGTTTTGATTCGGAGTACCAAGTTTAACCAGTGCATCATAAAAAATGTAGCTGTCGGAAGGGGTCTCGTGGTTATCAATAATTGTTCTTGTTGTCCTGGTTTTTATACGGCAGACAAAATGTTTGCCTTGCTCCTGAAGCAGGTCAAATTCTTTATGGGATTGATATCCACGATCCATAACACCTGTTTGCCCCTTGGAAAGTATTTTGGGAACAAAAGTGCGTTCAGCGCCGTTGCCTTCAGTCAAAAAGATTTTGTTTGGGATTCCGTGATTAATGTCAAATCCGCAATGTACTTTGGCTTTTTTACTTCCTTTTCTGTAGTTCGCCCAGTGCATTGAAAGGACTGCATTTATGAGACTACCGTCAATGGAAACCAACTCTCCTAACTCGGCGTGTTCACCCGGATGACACTCAAGAGCCTGTTTATAAAGATCCTCAAAGATAAATTGCAGTTGTTCGAGTCCCCTGTGATTGATGGCTTCACAGAAACTACTACGGCTGATACCACCGTCTGGCGCAATATTTTCTTTAGCAAAAACATTCTCCTTGAGATCCTGAATTAAATGTCGGGCAGACTTGTGCTCCTGAAGATGGAAATAAACCAAAGCATTTATCTGGTCTTCGAATGTCATTTTTAAAGGGCGGTCTCCTCGAGATTGTAATTCCGGTGCTTTTGAAAGTGACTTTATCAGAGGGCACCTGAAATTGTCAAAGTTCAGGGACCGTAGTTGTTTTTTAGGGACTGAGATGTGCGTCATTTGAGCTCCTTGAGTTAAATTTTCAAGGCGCACAAAAATTTTTACGCACATTTGTCAACACAAAACAGACTGTTTTTTCAATGATTTTAGATGCTTTTTATATGCAACAACCTAACCGGACACTACTGGGTGTAATCCTAAGATAGGATTTGTATTTTGAGAAAATTTGCAATATTTATATCAATTATACGAAAATATGGAATATCCGGGTGGTGGCGTTCTTGACGCACACCCGTTGCATTTTTGCATTAAGGGAAAAGGGTTATGGCCAGAGACGATTGTAACCGTATAGAATCTTTGGGTTTTATTTCAGCCCCCCGTCTAGCAATAGTCTTGCTCGGACAATGCACTGGATAAAACAATGATACCGTTTGCCCTGGCAGACACGAGACAAACGGTATTTTACGACAATAACTATTTGCAAATGATGAAAAGGAGATTTTAGAATGAATGCTCTTGTGATTATGGTTGTTGCCTTTATCGGCTACCTTTTGATGTATAATCTGTACGGCAGGTTTATCGGGCAAAAGATATTCAAGCTGTCCAAAACAGCCACGGCTCCCGCAGTTGAACTGGAGGACGGAATTGACTATGTTCCCACCAAAAAAGAGGTCATCTTCGGGCATCATTTTACCTCCATTGCCGGCACAGGCCCCATTGTGGGTCCGGCTGTGGCAATCATCTGGGGCTGGGTTCCGGCCCTGATCTGGGTATTTTTCGGAAGTATTTTCATGGGTGCGGTCCACGATTTCGGCGCCCTGATCATCTCCATGAGAAACCAGGGAAAATCCATTGCCGATTATACGGCCAAATATGTCAACAACAGAACCCGGTTTTTCTTTTTCCTCATTGTCTTTCTTGAACTCTGGATCGTCATTGCCATCTTCGGCCTGGTCATTGCCGTGGTCTTTGCCATGTATCCGGCCTCTGTATTCCCGGTATGGTGCGAAGTGGCCATTGCCCTTTGACTGGGCCATGCCGTGTATAAACAGGGCAAAAGCGTGATGACCTGGTCCATTATTGCCGTTGTCCTCATGTATCTCACCGTATTCATCGGGTATTATATTCCCATAAAAATGCCGGCAGTGGCAGGTATCCCCGCCACAGGCGTCTGGACCATCATCCTTCTGATCTATGCATTTATCGCCTCCACCCTGCCGGTGACCACCCTTCTCCAGCCCAGGGATTTTATCAACTCCCACCAGCTGTTGATTGCCATGGCCCTGCTCATTCTGGGCGTAATTGTCTCTGCCTTGGGCGGCAGCCTTGAAATTGTTGCCCCGGCGGTTCAGACCACCCCTGCCAAGGCACCGCCCATGTGGCCCTTCTTGTTCATCACCATTGCCTGCGGCGCTATTTCAGGGTTTCACTCCCTGGTCTCTTCAGGCACCTCGGCCAAGCGGGTAAGATATGAAACCGACGCCCTCTTTGTCGGGTACGGATCCATGCTCATGGAAGGGGCACTGGCCACCCTGGTCATCATTGCCGTCTCCGCCGGTATCGGCATGGGCTATGTGACCAAAACCGGCGAAACCCTGACCGGGGTTGCCGCCTGGACCACCCATTATTCCTCGTGGGCTGCTGCCGCAGGCCTGGGGTCAAAAGTGGCCGCCTTTGTCAACGGCTCTGCCAACATGATCGCTTCCATAGGCCTTCCCAACGGGGTGGCCGTGGTTATCATGGGGGTTTTTGTGGCCTCGTTTGCAGGCACCACCCTGGATACGGCCACAAGAATCCAGCGGTATATTGTCTCTGAACTTTTTTCCAGTGTTAAGCTCAACTTTTTAACCGGTAAATATATTGCCACCTTTATTGCGGTGCTCACTGCCCTGGCCCTGGCCTTTGCCACGGGTGCCGGCGGAAAAGGCGCACTCAAGCTCTGGCCTTTGTTCGGTGCTGTAAACCAGACCCTGGCAGGACTTGCCCTGATCATTATCACGGTTTATCTTAAAACCAAGGGCGGGATGAAATGGCTGGTTTCAGGCATTCCGGCCGCTTTGATGATGATCATGACCATCTGGGCTCTGGTACTCAACCAGACCAAATTCGGCACCAGTCACAACATGCTCCTCCAGGTGGTAAACGGTCTGATCCTGGGACTGGCCGTCTGGATCTTTGCAGAAGGCATCATTAGACTGATGTCCATGAAATCAGATAACCAATAAAATAGACCCAAAGGGGCAGGGATACTCCCTGCCCCATACTTTTTATGCAGACCCAATTAAAAAAAATATTTTCTTTGTTTCTCCTGCCCGTGCTCGTTCTTTTCCCAGGCCTGTATTTTGCCAGGGAATACGAAATCGTTCAGCCCGGACAATTGGCCCTTGATCCGATCTGGCACTCCCTTCTTTTTATCGGCGCGGCCCTGGCCGGGATTGCCGGTCCTATTTTCATAAGAACCCTTTTTGCCCACAGGGTCAAAGATGCCACCCGGGTTAACCCAAAGGCGTTCATGGCCTTTCAGAAACGCTTGATCCTGGTTGCCGGAATAACCCCGTATTTTGCCCTGGTCGCCCTTGCCTGCGACCTGCCCCAGTTTTATTCAGGGGCCATTGTGCTCATGGCCCTCTATGCCCTGTACTATCATTTTCCCTCCCGAAAACGGATTGAATTTGACCAGAAAATATTCAGGGTAAAAGAATGAAACCCACCCTTTTCCAACGGGCAAAGACCTGGCTTGTCAACCTCTGGACAACGGCAGATGAAGTTGCCAGGCACAAGGCCGTGGAACGGGTGGAAGACGAACTTGAAGAACTTGAATATATATTTGCCCTGCTCTCCCAGGGGGCATTCATCGGCATGCCCTCTCCCCCGGTTCAGATCAGTTTGGATCTTTTACCCGACATGGAAAAGGATCTGATCCTTCTCATGGAACGGGTGGAAACGGCAAATGAACCTTTATCCAGATTATTTTCTGTCTTTGATATCTCATGATGAACACGCCTGAAACCATATTTTTCCTTGGAAAAGGGGGGACTGGAAAATCCACAGCTTCGGTACTCTTTTCCCTGGAGCTTGCCCGAAAAGGCAAGAAAGTACTCTTGGCCTCCTTTGACGATGCCCATAACCTCTCTGATATATTTGAACAATCCCTGTCCCACAAACCCCGCCGCATCAATGCGGGGCTTGAGGTGCTTCAGGTGGACCGGGACAGGGAGATCAAAGCCTATCTTGCCCTCACCACCCAGAAGGTCAAACAAAGCTACGCCTATTTGACCGCATTTAACATGGACAACTACTTTGAGGTGTTAAAATACTCTCCGGGCATGGAGGCCCATGCCCTGGCAACGGCATTCACCGCATTAAAAGAAAAGCACAAGGCCTGTGACTATCTGGTCATTGACATGCCGCCCACAGCCCTGTCCATGCATTTTTTCAATTTGCCGGCCCTCTCCCTGCTCTGGGTGGAGCAATTGGAAAAACTGAGAACGGAAATCAACCAGAGAAAAGAGATTATTTCACGAATTAAATTTGCCGGCAAAGAGATTCAAAGGGACAAGGTTCTGGCCAGGATCCAGGAACTTAAATCCAGCCATTTGGAGTTAAAACAATTTTTCCAAGACAAAAGACTGGCCCGTTTTTTTGCCGTTCACAACGGAGACCGCCTCTCTTTGGCCGAAACCCAACGGATCATCACCCAGCTGACCGGTTTGAACATCAAGCTGGATGCTCTGATATTCAACCACCGCAATGCAAATGATACAGACAACCTCGAGAACCCATACCCCTCTTTTCCAGTCCTGAATCTGCCCTATTCACCCGACCCCCTCATCGGGGTTGAAACCCTGGACCGCTACGCCAGGTCCCAAAATATCTGCTTTTCACCCATATTGCCTTGAGGCTCTTTTAGGACAATACAAAAAAGATTCCTTACCCGGGAATGGCCACAAGGCGGCTTGCCCGTACCACCTGAACCCGGCCCTGGAGTTTGGGCAGTTCAATTTTCAGGGTCTCCAGGGTCGCAGGATAGGGATGACCGATACCGATGGCTGTGCCGTGTTTTTGGGCGGCCTTGACCAGCTTGCCAAATTGCCCTGATATATAGTGTATATCCTGGAAATTATCCAAAAATATATCCCTGTGGGAAAATTTAAGGAAAAACAGCCTTGCTGACGCCTCTCCCTTTGAGTTGGGCGCGGTCCTGGAATCGATAAAAAAGAGATCCTCTTTTTTAAGCACCGTAAAAATCTGGTTCATCTTGTCCGAGTCCGCCGTCATTTTGGACCCCATGTGGTTGTTCACACCGGCCACCCCCGGAACTGCGTCCAGGTCCTTTCTCAGCTGATCCAAAAGCATATCCGGGGACATGGAAGAGAGCAGGGCCCCGGGGCCGGGATTCACCCGGGGATACTGGACAGGTTCCATGGGCAGATGGAGCATGAGTTCAGCCCCCTTTGCCGAAAACCTTTGGGCAAGGATTTTACCAAAAGGGGAAAAGGGAAGCACTGAAAAGGTAATATCCTTGTCCAGATCAAACAGAGACATGGCCAATCCCTTGTCATACCCGATATCATCAATGATGATGGCAATTTTAGGGGTCGTATCAGAGGGGGCCACAGGGGGTTTACGGTCATGTCCAGGGTCCACATCATCAAAGACTTCATAGACAATGGCCGGATCTTGGGGCGGTTTGACTTTTTCCTTGAGGCCTGGGGAGGCACTCTTTTTTTCGGCAGTCCCAGAGGTTGTGACCTGTTCTTTTTTGGGAAACTCAAGGGCCTTGGACGGCCCCTTTGTTGCCGGAACAGATGCCGAGGGCACAAATTCCGGCACAGGCCGGCCGGATTTAAGGAAAATATCCGCGAGCATGGCCGTTGTCATGCAGACGGCAAGAAGAATGGCAATGCCCAGACCCACCTTTTTCAGCTCATGAAAAAGAGTTTTATTTGCCTTGGATATCCCTTTTTTCGGAGCGCTCTTTTTACGGGCCAGGCTCTTTTTTTTAGGGCTTGTCTTTTTTTTAGGGCTTGCCTTTGAAACGGTTTTTTTTCCGGGCCCGATCTTTTTCTTAGCTGCCATTTACTCTATTAAAAATCCCGTAACTGATGAGAATATCAAGGGCGCGTTTGACCTGGGCATCCTGGTTGAGCGTTTCGGCTTCACTGTTTTTCTCTTTTTTAACCTTATTTTTATCTTTACCCGGACTCTCGGGTTTGAGGCTGTTTTTAAGATCTTTCTCTTTCATCATCCGCTCAAATGCGGACTTCTTTTTATCCTTTTTCACCAGGGTGCCCTGGGCCACCTCAATATCCGGTAAAATCCCCTTGGCCTGGATGGAACGGCCGCTGGGGGTATAATACCTTGCAATGGTGTATTTAATGCCAAATCCTTCCTTAAGGGGACGAACCGTCTGTACCGAGCCCTTGCCAAAAGAAGGGGTGCCCAGAATCAAGGCCCGGGAATGATCCTGAAGCGCGCCGGCCACAATTTCCGAGGCAGAGGCAGACCCGCCGTTGATGAGAATCACAATGGGATAGTCCCGAAGGGTCTCGTCGGGATAGGCTGTAAACTCCTGGGTATTTTTCTTTTGTCTTCCCTTGATGGAAACAATAACGCCCTGGTCCAGAAAAAGGTCTGAAATCTTAATGGCCTGGTCCAAAAGACCGCCGGGGTTGTCCCGAAGGTCAATGACCAGCCCCTTGAGCCCGTTTTCCTTTTTTTCAAGTGCCGCTAGCTGTTTTTCAACATCATCAATGGTGTTCATTCGAAAATTGGTGATCCGAAGATATCCGTATCCAGGGGAGAGCACCGCCGACCTGACACTGGTCATGGGAATAAGATCCCTTTTAAGATCAAACTCCAAAGGGGCAGACGCCCCCTCCCGGATCACCGTAATCAGCACTTGTTTATGCCGGGGGCCGCGCATCTTGCTCACCGCCTCCCACAAGGCCATATCCTTGGTGGACTGGCCGTCAATTTTAATAATAATATCCCCGGCATTGATCCCGGCATTGTACGCAGGCGTCCCCTCAATGGGGGAGACCACGGTAAGAATGCCCTCTTTCATGGTAATCACGATACCAATACCTGAAAATTTGCCCTTGGTATCATCCTGTAGATCTCCGAATGCCTCGGGGGGCATAAAAGAAGAATGGGGATCCAGATTGCCCACCATGCCCCGTATGGCATTGTGAATCAGCTCTTCGGCATCCACTTCATCCACATAATTTTTTTCGATCTCTTCCAAAACATCTGAAAACAATTTCAAGGATTTATAGGTCTGTTCATCCGCCGCACCGACACCTGGAGCACCGACCAAAAAAAAGAGCAGAACCAGAACCATCATCCCGGCGCGCCGTATCATTATTGAACATTCACCTCTCATCTATTATGCTCCTTTTTTCAGCCATTTTATGGGATTCACGGGTTTCCCGTGATGACGGACTTCAAAATGAAGGCAGAGGCCTTTAATGGATCCGGTATCCCCTGCCGTTGCAATGACTTCTCCAGTACTCACGCGTTCACCCTTTTTCTTGAACACTTCTTCCACATGGGCATAAAGGGTGTAATAGTTGTCACCATGGTTAATGATGAGCAGGTTGCCATACCCTTTGAGCCACTGGGAGAACATCACCTCTCCTTTAAAAACCGAACGCACGGGTTCTCCCCGTTCCACCTTTATATCAATTCCGCTTTGAAAAGTGAAGGACTTGTAATCTCCCTTTCTGGCAGTGCCATACCTGGAAATAATCTTTCCGCTCACAGGAATGGAAAGCCGGCCCTTCTGCCGGACAAATGAGGTGTCGTCCAAGGCGGCACTGCCCCGCAGACCCATGGAAGAGAGGGTCTGGTCCAGGGCTTTGGCCGAGGCCTCCAATGAGGCAAGGGCGGCCTGGGAGAATTTCTTTTTCCTCTGGATCTCTTTAAGAATCATTGCTTTTTTATGGGATTCTTTTTCCTGAATCCGGATCTGAAGACCAAGCTCCTCTTCTAAAACGGCTTTGGCATCAACCTGTTGTTTAAGATCGTCTTCAAGCCGGGCCAGTTCTTCAAGGTCCCGGGCCTGGTTGTCCAAAAGGGAAAAATCAGAGGCCACCACCGTTTTCAAGGATCTTTGTTTTACAAAAAAATCAAACAATGAAGAGGGGGGGCCTGCCATTTCAAGGCTTCCCATCATGTGCATCCGGTAGAGGGCATTGAGTCTTACCCCGGCATAATTCCGGGTTTCGTCCATGGACAGGCCAAGTTCACGGGTCCTCTCCCGGATGGTCTCAATCTCAGAGCCAAGGTCGGAGGATTCCCGCCTCAAGGTCCTGGCGTTCACCCGGGCCTGATTCAGGGCATAATCAATCTCATTGAGGCCGTCCAAAATTTCCATCTCTTTTTGGGAGAAGGATGCCACTTTTTTTGTTGCTTGTTCTATCTTCCGGGCAATGGCCTTTTTCTGGGCCTGTGTTCGTTCTGGTTGGATTTTCTTTTTTGCCGTTCCAGACCCGCGTTCTGAATTTTCAAGCTGGGGCATGGATTTTTGCAATTTTGGATCCGGTACAACAGGCGCGGATTTTGGTATGGACGGGGCAAGAGAGGTCAAACGGATATAGTGTGGCCGATTTCTCACATATCCTTTTTTTCCCTCATACCGGATCTGCAGCCAGCCCCCGATGCCCCCCTTAACTTCCAGGACATCCACCGCATCGCCCTTGTCCGCCACCACCACCACATCGGCTCCCCTGGCCGGGGCAGATCTGATGTTCAGTTTAAAGGCGGTTATGGTTCCCTGAAAAACGGCTTTATCTGCACCGGCAGCAGGGGTGCCCCATACAAGGCCGGCCAGAAAAAAAAGGCCGGCAGCAAGGAATGCCAGGCTTATTTTAAAATTTGTTTGAGGGATAAAAAGCATCCAAACCAACCTAAAAATGTGCTGGAAAATAAAATCACCCCCAGGGCCTGCCAGGACAAAAACCGGATGTCCACATATACGTAAGAGCCGATATTCTGGGTAATGCCAGAGGAAAGGGTCATATACCCGGCCAAAAGGATCCCCACGCCCATGAGTCCGCCTAAAAATCCCTGAAAAAGCCCTTCCACGTAAAAGGGGGTTTTGATAAACCCTTCGGTGGCCCCCACCAGGCGCATGATTTCAACCTCGGTTCTTCTGGCATAAAAGGCCAGGCGCACGGTGTTGGCCGTTATAAAAAGCGCAATCAGTAAAAACAGGCTGCACATGGCATACCCGGTCATTTTAAAAAGGTTGAATATTTTTAAAAACCGGCCCAGCCAGCCCTGGCCGTATTCCACAGATGCCACCATGTCCAGAGCTTCAATCTTTTCTGCCAGGGCCTTGACCTGATCAAAACTGGAATAGGAGACCATGGTGATCTCAATGGCATGGGGCAGAGGATTGGTTTTCAAACTGGAAAAAAAACCGGTCTTAGACCCCATCTCCTGTTTGAGTCGTTCCAGGGCCTGGGATTTTGAAATAAAGGTGGAAGACTCAATACCGCCCAGGTCCCCGAGCTGTTTTTCAAGACCGATGAGCATCCCGGGGTCAAACCGGGAGTCAAGGTATACCATGGCCCTGCCGCCCTGGTTCCAGGATTCCAGAACCCGGCTGGCGTTTTCAAAAAAGAGCATGAACACGGATACCAATAAGATGGAAAGGGCGATGGTCATGATGGTGATCACATTCAAAAACCGGTTGGACCGTATATCTGCATAGGCTTTGATTAAAAATCGCTTCATGGCAATGGTCTGTTTCCTTAATAAAGCATGGTGGATATTCCTCGAAGTTTCCCCTCTTCAAGGGCAATATTCCGCCCCTGGACACTGGATTCCACCAGCCCCAGGTTATGGCTGGCAATCAAGATGGTGGCCCCGTTTTTATGGTATTCCAAAAGCAGGTCCACGACCAGGCGTGCAGAATGCTCATCCAGGCTTCCTGTGGGTTCATCTGCCAGGATAATGGAGGGTTCGCCCACCACGGCCCGGGCCACGGCCACCCGCTGCTGCTCTCCACCGGACAAGGTAGGAGGCAGGTGGTTGGCCTTTTTTTCCATGCCCGTGGTTCTCAGGACATGCATGACTTTTTTCCGGATATAGGATGGCTTTTCACCGGCCACCTTGAGCACCAAGGCCACATTTTCAAATACAGTCCTGTTGGGAATAAGCTTGAAATCCTGGAATACCATGCCGAAACGGCGTCGCAAAAAAGGCAGCTTGCCCGGCGAAATCCTGGCCAGGTTCATCCCGTCGATCAGAATCTGACCCTCAGAGACCCGTTCTGCCAGGTACAACACTTTTAAAAGGGTTGATTTACCGGCACCTGACGGCCCTGAAACAATGATAAACTCACCCGGTTCAATATCCAGGGAAACATCATCCAATGCCAGTTTGGCCCCATACCGTTTGGTTACGTTGAATAATCTGATTATATTAGCTTTGCCGCCGTCCGCGCTCATATATTCCTAACAGCCTATGATCTTGGGTAATTGACTGAAAAAGAATTTACTGATATAAACCACTTGTGTCAAGGAGTGCTGCAAAACAGTTTTCCTTACAAAGAGCCTTCACTGAACCCGTAACCCGGCTTCTTCCAAACTCAGTGAAGGCTTTAACGCGTAAACCCTGTGGAAGGGGCCGGATAAAACCGCAGGCAGGCAGACCCATAAGCGCTTAGGAAAACCAATGATTCTTTTTGATTCCCATTGCCATATTGACGACAAAAGCTATGACCCGGACCTGGATCAGATGATGGAGAGGGCCGAAAAAGCAGGCGTCCGCGCCATGATGGTGGTTGGGGTTGACCAGGCCACCTCTCTCAAGGCCATAGAAATTGCACAGGCCTATGACCATGTGTTCACCTCGGTGGGGGTTCACCCCCACGATGCCATCCAATGTTCGGGCCAGGTGCTGGACTCTCTCAAAGAACTGGCCCAGACCCGGGATTGTGTAAAGGCATGGGGGGAAACCGGGCTTGACTTTAACAGAATGTTTTCCCCGAAACCCGACCAGGAAGCCTGTTTTTGCGCACAACTGGCCATGGCAGGCAGCTTGGATCTGCCTTTGATTTTCCATGAACGGGATTCAAAGGGACGGTTTTATGAGATTCTCAAATCAGAGGGACCCGCAGCCAGAAGAGGGGTGGTCCATTGTTTTTCCGGTACCAAAGACGAGATGTTCAAATACCTGGATTTAGGCTATTATATCGGCATCACCGGCATACTCACCATATTGAACCGGGGAGCCTATTTAAGACAGATTGCTCCCCTTATCCCGGAAGACCGGATATTGATTGAAACCGATGCCCCCTATCTCACCCCCAAACCCCAGAAAAACAAATTCCGCCGCAACGAGCCTGCCTTTGTGGCATCGGTATTGGAGCGTCTGGCCCAAATCAAGAACACAGACCCAGAGGCCCTTGCCGAAAAAATCTTCAAGAACACCCAGGACCTTTACCAGGTTAAAATTTAAACCCAAAAATTTTTAAATCCCTGACCCAGCCCGCATATTTCACGAATCGATTTTGCTTTAGCTGCAAGGCGCCAAACCGTGAAGCCCTGGTGACTTTGCTGCGAACGGTCTGCAAGGATGCAGATGGGGTAAAATCAATTCGCCCGAAGGGTGACAATTTATAGTCTTGGAATTGTCAATTTCTGATCTTCAGGTTATAAAATATTCAGGCTAGTTTTTTTCCATGAGTTTGACCACGGCTTTTTCAAGTCCGTCCAAAGAGAGTTCATACATGGGAAAAATCTTGGATATGGCTAAAATGGTGTGGGTATACCCCCACATGGACCGGGAGACCGGGTTGAGCCAGACCGTGTGGGAAAAGGTATCGGTCAGAAATTTGAGTTGCTCAATGCTTGACCGGCCGCTGCGTTCCCGGATATGAATGGATCCGTCATGGGCCATGAGTTCATAGGGGGCCATGCTGGCATCTCCCACCACAATCAGCCGGGTATCAGGATCCAGCCTTGAAAAATCCATAACCTTTTTGGGTTTTTTATACCGGGCAGGATCTTCCCAGAGATAGTCGTAAATGGTGTTGTGAAAAAAATAGGTCTTCACCTCTGTAAACTGGGACCGGGCATAATCAAACAAGGTCTGAACCACATGGATATAGGGATCCATGGACCATCCCCCATTGTCTATGGCCAAAATTATTTTCAGCCGGTCTTTCATGGCCCGGTCAAATATCAGCTCGATTTCACCTGCGTTGCGCAGGGTCTCTCGAATGGTTTCATCCACATTGATCACATCTTTAGGGCCTGAAGGGATCATGTGCCGCAGTGTTTTCAAGGCCTCCCCGATCTTGGCCTGGGTCAGGGGGCCATGGGTGGAATAATCCTTGTACCGGCGCTCGTTGGCCACCTTGACCGCAGACTTGCTCCGGGATTCCCCCCCCACCCTCATGCCGCCGGGATGATACCCGGAGTGGCCCACAGGCGAGGTCCCGCCGGTACCGATCCACTTGTTCCCGCCGTCATGACGTCCGTCCTGGTCTTTGAGCCGTTTTTTAAAATATTCGATAAGCTCGTCCGGAGACATATTTTTGAGGGTTTTTTCATCCACGCCCAGGGCATTGGCAATCGTTTTAGGATTTTTAAGCCATTCATCCAGCATGGCCCTTGCCATATCGTCCACTTCAAACCCAGCATCCTCGGGCAGAGGCACCCCGTCAAAATGGTGGGCAAAAACCTGATCATACAGGTCAAAATACCGCTCGCTTTTGACCAGAACAGACCTGGCACAGGTATAAAATTCGTTCAGGCTGTTGATCATCCCCTGGTTCAGCGCTTTTTGCAGGGTCAGAAAAGAGGTGGGAGAGACCGGCACCCCCACATCTTTTAAGGTATAAAAAAAAGATAAAAACATAGCACCCCATCCAATACGGTTTGGTTTTGCATCATTTTTTAAGGCAGCTTAAAAAAGTTTACGCCGGGCCGTCATATTTTTGGCCTGTTCATAATCCGGGCTCTTTTTAAACAACACCCCTAAAAAGGGCATGCTCCCCTTGACCAGGTCTTTGGCATGGAAATCCGGGTCTGCATTCAAGGCCCGTATCCAGTTGATCAACTCCCGTGTGGCCGGTTTTTTCTCAATTCCGTCAATCTCCCTTAAAGAATAAAAGGCGGCAATGGCATTTTCAGCAAGTTTGGTGTCAATGTCCTGGAAATGAACCCGGATGATTTTGCGCATCATCTTGGGATCGGGAAAGGCAATGTGGTGGAAGTTGCACCGGCCCAGAAAAGGATCTGACAAATCCTTTTTGGCATTTGAAGTGATGATGATCACAGGGCGGTTTTGGGCGGAAACCCTCTTGTCGGTTTCAATGATATCAAACTGCATCTGGTCCAGTACATCCAGCATATCATCCTGAAAATCCGTATCTGCCTTGTCAATCTCGTCAATTAACAGCACCGCCCTCTTATCTGAGCAAAAGGCCTGGCCGATCTTGCCCATCTTAATATACTCGTCAATGTCGCTCACATCACGGGAAGAATCCCCGAACCTGGAATCGTTGAGCCGGGTCAGGGTATCATACTGGTAAAGGGCTTCCACCAGCTTCATGCTGGATTTGACATTCAAAATGATCAAAGGCATGTCAAGGGTCTGGGCAATGGCATGGGCCAGCATGGTTTTGCCTGTGCCGGGCTCTCCTTTGAGCAGCAAAGGCATTTCCAATTTCATAGATATATTGACAATTGAGGCAAGTTCCGGATCCAGAACATATTGTTGCGCCCCTTGAAACCGGGCATCAGGGGATTTAGTCATCAGGTCACCATTATGTTGTTTTAGGGTTACAAAGATCTAAACTTTGTTTACGGTTAACAGGCCAGGTTTTTATAGTCAACCCCCATTATAGCAGGATATAAAATTTTTACCTCCTTTTATCTGCCCAAACCTCAGAAAATATCCATTGCAACAGAAATTAAACTACAAAAATGTTATCTTTCTTCACCCCTGGCCATGACGCATAAAGATTGACACCTCCGGGTCGACATGCTAATTAAATTAACTTGATTTATTTTGACGCTAACGCCATGAAACAAATTAGGAGCATAATATGATTGGTGGAATCGGAATGCCTGAACTGATAATTATCCTTGTCATTATCCTGATCATCTTTGGTGCGGGAAAACTCCCTGAAATCGGGGCAGGACTGGGCAAAGGCATTAAAAATTTTAAAAAAGCCACTAAGGAACCTGTGATTGAAGACAAGGAAGACGAACCCGAAAAAATCGAAAAAGATTAAACCTTTTTTCCCCTGCCAATAAAGGGATCTTTTTTTTCAGCCAGGTATAAATTATACCTGGCTGTTCTCTTTTCCCCTGCCCCTGCCACGACCCTGGCATGTTTGCTCGTATAAAATCAGCTAAAATATTTTATAATTACAAAACTGTATAATCAATGCCCTATAAATTTACATTTTTGCAATTAAATCCCGTCCGTATTTAAATATTTAGAACCATTCTCCTTTCCTTTTCTCCAACCCCCTGAAAATAAAGGGCTGGCACAGCCATTGCAGTATATCGAGCCGAACAAAGGCAAAGTGCGCAACATGATTTTACTCAGAAACAGGCAGGATAAAATGGACAGTCCGGACGCAAAACACTTGATCCGAGAAAAAGAGCAGCTGATTAAAGAGTTTCTCCAAGGCAGGGCAAAAAATTTCCTTGAACGGCTGACCACCTGTTTGGACGAATACTTTTATTCGGTATTTGAAAAGAGTATTGCTGCCAGGAAAATGGTGATTGCGGGCAATCCCTTTGCCGTCATTGCCCTGGGAGGGTATGGCCGAAAAGAGCAGTGCATCCATTCTGACATTGATCTTTTAATTTTATTTGATAAAAAAGTACCCGCAGATGTGGAAGCCTTTGTTCAAGAACTTTTATACCCGCTCTGGGACGCCCGGTTTGAGGTAGGCTATGCGGTTCGGAACATTGACGAATGCATTAAGATGTCCTTTGAACGATTCGACATCCTGACCACGGTCCTGGATGCACGATTCCTCTGCGGGGCCTCCCTGGTCTATTCGGATTTCATGGAAAGATTCAGAAAACAGCTGGCGGCCAAACATTTAAAACCCACCTTAAACTTTCTCTATGAAAACGGAAAAAAACGGCTGGAAGATTTCGGGGACTCCACCTATCTTGTGGCCCCGGATCTCAAATCCGGATTCGGCGGCCTGCGGGATTACCACACCCTGCTCTGGTATGCCAAAATCAAATCAAACATCAAATCCAGGCGGGACCTGGAATATTACGGGTTTTTATCCAATTTTGAATACCAGCATTTAGAAGCCTCACTGGCCTATATCTGGGACATCCGCAACCGGCTCCACTATATCACCCGCAGGAAAAACGACACCCTCCACTTTGAGCACCAGGCTGAAGTGGCAAATCTCCTGGACAATGACAATAAAATCAGCCAGCCCGACGTGGAGGTTTTTTTGGGAGAACTCCATGAAAAAATGGAATTTTTAAAACAGATCTCCCAGATCACCTTTGAAGATATTGTCTCCTCCTGCCGAATCAAAAAAGAAACATTTGAGGCCCGGCCCACCAAGACCCCGGGCCTGGTGGTGAAAAAACACAGGCTATACTTTGCCAATACCGTCTCCATCCTCCAGACGCCGGACCTCTTGCTCAAGATCTTTCTTGAAAGCGGCCAGACCCGGATGCCCCTGTCCATTGAAGCCAGGCGTGTGGCTTCGGAGTTTCGCCACCTGGTGGATAGCACCATCCGGACAGACCCCAGGTGCGTTAAGATTTTCAAACGGATCCTGGCCCTGTCCTATTGGGAATTCAACGTATTAAACGTGATGCTGGCCACGGGGATATTAGAGCAGTTTATCCCGGAGTTTTCCCCCTTGGTCAACAAGATCCAGTATAACCATTACCACATTTTTCCAGTGGACAAGCACAGTATCCGATGTGTCCAGATCATCAACAGTTTTAAAACACCCGGCACCACCCTCATGGAAAAACTCTACGCCGGGATATACAAAGAGATCCGGAATAAAAACGTGCTCATGGTGGCAGGCCTTCTCCATGATATCGGCAAATCCGACCCTGCCAAGGAACATTCCAAACGGGGGGCGAAAATTGCCGGCCCCATTATTGACCGTATAGGATTTACCCCGGGTGAAAAACAAGACATCCTTTTTCTCATTGAACACCATCTTTTTCTGGCCAAAACCGCCACCCGGAGAGATATTTTTGACGAGGAAACCGCCGTGCACACGGCCAACCGGATTGGAAAAATCAGGCTGCTGCGCATGCTGCTCCTGCTCACGGTTGCAGACTCCAAGGCCACGGGCCCCAAAGCGTGGAACAGCTGGACGGAAAACCTGCTCAAAGATCTTTTCCTCAAAACCATGGGCATCATCAAAACAGGAGAGCTGGCCACCAAAAAAACCCAGCGCCTCATTGATAAAAAGAAAAAAGATGTGCTGGCCCTGCTCAGGGAATCCTGGCGGGAAGACGAGGTCTACCAGCAGCTGTCTGCCATGTCCAGGCGTTACCTGCTCTACGTTCCCTCCCAAAACATTGTGGACCATATCAATCTGTACAGAAACCTGAACAACAGGGATTATATCTGGCAGATTGCCAAGGAAAACGATCCTGACATGAGAACCGTATCCATCTGCGGCAGGGACAAACCCGGATTTTACTCGAAAATTGCCGGCATCTTTTTCCAGAACCATATCGATATTGTCGCCTCCCAGGCCTATTCCCTGGGAGAGAGCCATATCCTGGATATCTTTAATGTCCGCCCCCCAAAGGACAGGCTTTTTGAAAGTGAAAAATGGGAAAAGGCTGAGCAGGAACTGAGCCAGGCCCTTGAGGACGACCATTACCTGGACAAGGCCCTCAAAAAAATCCCAGAGGTTTTGACCCTGCCCTCGGCCGGACAGCCCGAACCCAACCAGGTCAGAATCGACAATGAGACCTCCAGTTTTTTCACCATCATAGAGGTGCTGACCTATGATTTTCCAGGCCTCTTGTTTGCCATCACCAACACCCTGTACCGCAGCGGCCTTAACGTGAATGTGGCCATGGTCGGCACCAAGGTGGACCAGGTCATTGACATCTTTTACGTCAAAAGCCTGGACGAGGATCAGAAAATCGAGTCCCCTGAAAAACTGGACAAAATAAAAAAATCCATTATCAATCGTCTTCCACAGATAGAATCAAAGGAGATTATAAATGAAAAAAATTGAGGCAATTATCAAACCCTTTAAGCTTGATGACGTTAAAGAGGCCTTGAGTGAAATCGGTATTTACGGCATGACCGTAACAGAGGTTAACGGCTACGGCAGGCAGAAAGGACACAAGGAAATCTACAGGGGCGCCGAATATGTGGTGGACTTTGTCCCCAAAATCAAGCTGGAAATCGTGGTGACCGATGACCGGCTGGACGAGTCGGTCAACACCATCCGCACCGCTGCCAACTCCGGTAAAATCGGGGACGGCAAAATTTTTGTCCTGCCCGTTGAACAGGCCATCCGGGTCAGAACCGGTGAAGACGGAGACGATGCAATTTAAATTACGCAATGCAGCATTTTATATAACAACCAAAATATTTTATGAAAGGGCTTAAAATGACACCAAAAGACGTAATCGCCATGGCAAAGGAAAACAGTGCAAGAGTAGTTGATATACGCTATACCGACTTTATCGGCACCTGGCAGCATTTCAGTGTCCCCATCTCAGAGCTTACCGAGTCTGCTTTTGAAGACGGGTTCGGCTTTGACGGGTCTTCCATGAGGGCATGGCAGAACATTGACAACTCGGACATGATCGTGATTCCCGAACCTGAGACCGCCAAAATGGATCCTTTTTTCAAGGAACCCACCCTGGTTCTGATCGGCAACATCCATGATCCCATCACCCAGGAGTCCTACTCCAGGGATCCCAGGGGCATTGCCAAAAGAACGGAAAACTATCTGAAAACAACGGGCCTGGGAGACACTATTTTTGTGGGACCCGAGCCTGAGTTTTTTATCTTTTCCAATATCCGGTATGCCTCGGAACCCCATGCCTCCTTCTTTGAAATTGACAGCCCGGAAGCCCATTGGAACACGGGTGACGGATCCGAACCCAACCTGGGCTACAAAATCAGGTCCAAGGGCGGATATTTCCCCCTTCCCCCCAATGACCAGTACCAGGACATGAGAACCGAAATGATGCTCACCCTGGAAGACATGGGCATTGAAATGGAATGCCAGCACCATGAAGTGGCCACTGCGGGCCAGTCTGAAATCGACCTGCGCTTTGACAAGCTGCTGGAGATGAGCGACAAGCTTGCCTGGTTTAAATATGTATTGAAAAACGTGGCAAACAAGTACGGCCACACCGTCACCTTTATGCCCAAACCCCTTTACGGTGACAATGGCACCGGCATGCATGTCCACATGAGTTTCTGGAAAGATGGCAACCCCACCTTTGCCGGCAACAAATATGCAGGCCTGTCAGACAATGCACTCTGGGCCATCGGCGGCATCATGAAGCATTGCAAAGCCCTTTGCGCCATTACCAACCCCACCACCAACTCGTACAAACGTCTGGTGCCGGGATTTGAAGCCCCCATTAAACTGGCCTATTCCAGCCGGAACAGATCTGCTGCCATCCGCCTGCCCATGTATTCGGGTTCCCCCAATGCCAAACGGGTTGAATTCCGCACCCCGGATCCTTCCGCCAACGGCTATATGGCTTTTTCCGCCATTGCCATGGCAATGATCGACGGTATCCAGAACAAAATGGATCCGGGCGACCCCATGGATAAAAACATCTATGACCTGCCCCCGGAAGAGCTTGCTGAAATCCAGTCTGCACCCGGATCCCTGGAAGAAGCCCTGGAAGCCCTTAAAGCAGATCACGACTTTTTGCTCAAGGGTGATGTGTTCACCAAAGACGTTATTGACTATTGGATTGACTATAAAATGGAAAACGAAGTCAAACCCGTTATTTCCCGTCCCCATCCCCATGAGTTTGACCTTTACTATGATGTATAATTTGCCCATTTCCTCTTAAGGGAATAACACCCAGGGCCTGGAAACCACCTGTTTCCAGGCCCTTTATTTTACTCTCCTCTATCCCGGCCCCCAAAAACAAATGGGGATAACCTCTGCAAAAAGACATAATTTCATTGGCATTTTTGACCCCAATCAAAGGTTGAATTTGAGAACCGCCATGGTTACAGATGGGGGAGATCATTTTTTTAATGCAATCAAAAACAAAATACGCTATATAAAAAAATTAAAACAATGTAACCTGGAATTGGAATAAAAACCTGGGCCTAAGACCTGCAAGGGAGCAGACACCTTAAACATGGATAAACCAAATTTGCCGACCCGATCGATTCTATTGCTGTTTTTTTTGATTTCTCTATTTATCATGTCCTCGGCCGCCTTTGCCCAGGAAGATAAACCGTCTGAGAATAAAAAACTTGCCCCCCTGGCAGAGCGGCTTATCCAGGACGGATTTGACCCCCAAAAGATACAAGACCTGTTCAACCAAAAAACCGTTTATTTTAACCCTGACGGTGTTTCCCTGTTTTTCATCCATTCGGAATCCAGCCTGAATTACGACCAGTTCACCTCTTCCAAGTCCATTGCCAATGCACAGAACTACATGGAAAAACACAAACTCAGCCTGGATGCGGCAGAAAAAACATTTGGCGTGGACAAAACCGTGATCACGGCCATCATCCTTGTGGAAACAAGACTGGGATCCTACCTGGGCAAGCGCACCGTGATCAACACCCTCTCCACCATGGCCGCCCTCACGGACAAGGCGCTGCAAGAAGAAATCTGGCAATCCATCCCGGACAAGAAAAAACCCAAACGGGAAAGCTTTGACAAAAAAGTGGCCAAGCGGAGCAAATGGGGGTATGAGGAATTAAAAGCCCTGATCCGGTACGCTGAAAGGGAAGGCCTTGACCCCTCTGCCATCAAAGGCTCCTATGCCGGTGCCATGGGCGTTCCCCAGTTCATGCCCTCCAATGCCCTGACCCTGGCCAAGGACGGCAACAAAGACAGCCGGGTGGATTTATTCGACCATAATGATGCTATTTTTTCCGTGGCCAATTATTTAAAACACCACGGCTGGAAGTCAGGCATCAGCCGCCAGCGCCAGCACGAGGTCCTGTTCAAATACAACCACAGCAACTATTATGTAGACACCCTGCTTAAAATTTCAGACAAATTAAAATAGGAACCCCATACCTGCAAATGGAAAACACACTTTTATACATTTTAATCGTTGTCGGCCTCTCATTCGGCCTGACCATGCTGGCCCTCATTGACATCATTAAAAAGGATTTTCCTTCTGTAAAAGAAAAATTTGTCTGGCACCTGGTGGCCATCATCCCCGTGTTCGGCTGGCTTGTTTATTTTGCCCTGGGTGCAAGAAAAGGGAAGAAAAAAGCCTTTTAATCCAAAGGCCTTTCACCCAGACACCCCCAAAAATCAAAGAGACCCTTAACTTTTTATTTGACTTTTTTCTGATTTCAGTATAATTAATGGTGCTCAATTGATGTGGTCCCATCGTCTAGCGGTTAGGACGCTGGCCTCTCACGCCGGAAACTCGGGTTCGATTCCCGGTGGGATCACCACTCAGACTATCAAGGCTCTTGGCATTTTGTCAGGGGCTTTTTTTGTTTTCTGCAGAGTACAATTTCCCCCCCCCCCCCCCCCCTTCTGGGTAAAACATTTTTTTTGTCGGTCACAGGAAACTTAAGGGATTTGCCTACTCCAAAATCCAACAGCTGCATCCGGTAATCGCTCGCCACGGGATCAAAACCATTGCGGCTGAATCGTTTTCTCTTTACAAAAAATGAGTTATTTCTTATAGCCATCTGGACATAGCGGTGTGAATAATTATTACTCCCACAGGAAAAGGAATCTTGCGTTATGCTGTATAATGATAGATCCAATTGCGGCCGGCTTGGACCGGGCGATATCGGTAAAACCGTTCACCTTGCGGGCTGGGTCGATGCACTTCGTGACCATGGGGAAGTCCTTTTTGTTCATCTCAGGGACAAAAGCGGAATCGCTCAACTGGTTTTCAGCCCGGAATATGCCCCGGACGACGTTTACCATCAATCCACGACACTCCGAAACGAATATTGTATAAGCGTTTTCGGCCGAATCGTAAAACGGGCCGAAGGAACCGAAAATCCAAATATTGAAACCGGAGATATTGAAGTGATCGTTGAAAAAATGACGATCCTCAGCAGGTCCAAAACCCTTCCGTTTCCCGTTTCTGAAAAAGCCATGGTGGACAGTGAAGATGGAACCATAAGCCGTGAACCGGTGTCCGAAGATTTGAGGCTTCAGTATCGCTACCTTGACCTGAGGCGGCCGGGCATGCAGCAATTTCTCATCAAGCGGCATAAAATCAACGCCTGTGTTCGTGCATTTCTGGAGCAAAATGAATTTATCGAAGTTGAAACCCCTATTTTGACCCGGAGTACACCGGAAGGCGCAAGGGATTATCTGGTCCCCAACAGGATGAATCCAAAACATTTCTATGCCCTTCCCCAGTCTCCCCAGCTGTTCAAACAACTCCTCATGGTTGCGGGGTTTGAACGATATTACCAGATTACCCGATGCTTCAGGGATGAAGACTTAAGAGCCAACCGTCAGCCCGAGTTTACCCAGCTGGACCTTGAAGCCTCCTTTATTGATGAAGAATTTATCTTTGAGCTTATTGAAGAGTTGTTAAGCCGGATGTTTGAAGTTGGCGGGACATGCCTGCCGCGGCCGTTTCCCCGCATGACCTGGCAGGACGCCATGGACAAGACCGGGTCGGACAGGCCTCGAACAGCCTAAGCAAAAACGTTCTCCAAAATGAATATGCAAAACAGATCGTTCCCGGCTTCGGCGCCAAGGGCATGACCTGGATGCGCGTAACCGGAGACCGGCTTGATTCCAACATTGTCCAGTTTTTCAGCAAAGAGGAACAGCGCACGATCATTGACCGGTTCAACGCCGTGGACGGCGATGTGATTCTCATCATTGCCGATCCTTCTATCAAGGTGGTCAATTCCGCCTTAGGCCGTCTGAGGCTTCATGTCGCGGATCGTCTTGATATGATCGCAAAAGATCTATTTAAACCGGTCTGGGTTACGGATTTTCCATTGTTTGAATATACGGAAGAAGGGGTGACCTCCAGCCATCATCCATTTACCGCACCGGATCGGATCGACTTTGATCCCGCAGATACCGAAGACCTGCTCTCCCTTTTGTCACGGTCCTACGATATCGTTGTCAACGGTGAGGAATTGGGCGGCGGCAGTATCCATATCCATGATCCGGCCACCCAGCAGAAAGTATTCTCGGCTCTGGGGCTTTCGCCTGAAGAGGCAAAGGAAAAATTCGGTTTCTTTCTCCAGGCCCTGGATTTCGGACCGCCTCCCCATGGCGGGCTTGCCCTTGGTATGGACCGGGTGGTCGCCATGATCCTGAATACCCCTTCCATCCGGGAGGTCACGGCCTTTCCCAAAAACAGAAGTGCATTCTGCCCCCTCACCGAAGCACCCTCCCAGGTGGCCCATGAACAACTAGAAGAACTGGGCCTGCTGGACCTTGTAAAATCCGAGGCACTGCCGGGTTCAAACCAGGAACAGGAGGATATTGATTATCTGTCCTGGGTTTCCAGACTGGGATTTGAAGAAAAAGAACGGTCCATGATTGAAAGCGCCCTTGAAGATGCGGCAAAAATGGCCGAAGCCGTCCTGGACATTGCACCTGAATACGACCCTGCCATTTCGGTGGTCCAGGGTCAAAACTGTTTCAGAGAGGGGACGTCAGCCACAAGATCTTCATTTGTTGAAACCGGGGATCTGTTTAAAAATGCGCCTTCCGTAAAGGGAGACTACTTCAAGGTCGCGAGCATACTTGAATAATTGGGAACCACAAAAGGATTTTTTATGGAATCTGAAATTTTTACCTATACAAATGCCTCAGCCCGGCCCGGGACCGGCCCCATGGCAGATGTCCGTTTAGCTGTTGAGCCCGGCATATCTGTGGAAAACTGGCCCACCCATGCCCAGTCACGGGCCCTTGAAAATTATGTCGCCCTTGAAGATGCCGCATTGATCACCCGCCTGCGGGATGCCGGTGCCGAGCTCAAAGGAAGAACCGCCATGGGCGAACTGGGCCTTGGCCTTGACGGAGACACCGGTGGGGATGCACTGTCCAAAGGACTTTGCGATGTCGTACTGAAAACCGATACCACCGGTGAAGCACGGATGGCAGCAGCAAATTCCGGTTGTTTCGGGTTTAAGCCCAGCTACGGCCTTATTCCCCGTGCCGGCCTTATCGGCCTTGTCCCCTCCATGGAGTGCTGCGGTATTCTTTCCGGCTCCCTTGAGACAATTTCAACAACGGTCCGAACCATGGCCGGGGTGGATGAACGGGACCCCTCCATGGATTTTGCCGGTATTGATAAAGCCATGGAGGGCTTTGACAATCCGGTAACCCAGGACGGCCCGCTGACCGTGGGTGTGATCCGAAATTGGCATACCGCCATGGGGCTGGAAAACAAAGAATTTGAACAGGATCTGGAAAAATTCAGCAACGCCGGAATCAAGATCAAGGCAGTTGACATCAAGGATTTTTCCCTTGCCAGGACCGTTCACAACGTGATCGGCACCGTGGAGGCATCCTCCAGTGCAGGCCGGTTCGACAGTGTCCGCTACGGCCACCGGACAGGAATTTCGGTAAAGAACTGGAACGAGATGTACATCCATTCCAGGGGTGAATCCTTTGGTCCGCTGGTCAAAGCCTATCTTTTCCAGGGAGGATATTTCCAATACAGAAATTATAATGCGTTCCTGGATGCCTGCCGCATCCGGGCCCGGTTTATGGAATCCCTTGAAAATGCCTTTGAAAGCGTGGACCTGATCATCCTGCCAGTGGCTGCCGGGCCGGTCTCTGAATCCGGGTCTGAAGATTCAACCACGGTATCCAATTTTTATGATACGTTCTCATTGACACTTCTATCAAACCTGACCGGAAATCCATCGGTTTCACTCTCCGGTACGAACAGCGCCGATGATGCAGGAAAAGCCCTTCAGCTCATTGGAAGGCGGTTTGACGATGCAGGACTGCTTGCCCGTGCCGGCCGCATATCCGATATCCTTAAAGGGAAGGTGTAACCATGAAATATGAAGCGATAATCGGTCTTGAAATTCATATACAGCTGAACTCGGCCACCAAAATATTTTGCGACTGTGCCAACTCCCCCGGAGATGATCCAAACACCAATGTCTGTCCCGTCTGCCTTTGACTGCCGGGGGCCCTGCCTGTCATGAGCCGGGAGGTCTTGGAAAAGGCGACCCTTGCCTGTCTTTCCCTTAATTGCGAAATACAGAGTGAAAGTGCCTTTGACCAGAAGGTGTACTACTACCCGGACCTTCCCAAGGGGTTCCAGCTCTCCCAGGCCCATAAGCCCCTTGCAAAAAAGGGATGGATTGAAATTCAGGACGAACAGGACCAACCGAAAAAACTTCGGCTGCACCACGTCCATATGGAGGAAGACGTGGCAAAGCTGGTCCATGAAACCGAGGGTCGGGTTCCCATCAGCCTGGTGGATTTCAACCGGGCCGGCACCCCCCTGATTGAAGTCGTCACAGAGCCGGATTTTCGAAGTCCCCACGAGGCCATGGAATTTTTAAAGATCATAAGAAACCAGGTCCGGTATACGGGCTGTGCAGAGTGCAGCATGGAATCCGGGACCATGCGGTGCGATGCCAATATTTCCATTCGGCCCGAGGGCAGTGATCAGCTCAACACCAAGGTGGAAGTCAAAAACATGAATTCCATCCACCATGTGGGTGATGCCATTGCCTATGAGATCAAACGGCAGATCGATGCCGTCAACAATAATGAACCCATTGTGTTGCACACCCGGTTGTGGGATCCTGAAAAACGTGTCACCACAGCCATGCGGGCAAAATTCGAGGGACCTTGCATTCCCGACCCTTCGGTCCCGCCCATCGTCCTGGCCGATGCCTGGCTGGAAAAGATGAAATCCCTTCTTCCGGAGATGCCGGCCCAGAAAGTCAAACGGTTTGTCCGGGATTATTCATTGACCCACGACGAAGCCGCACTCATGAGTTCAGAACGGGGGCTTTCCGAGTTCTTTGAGTCCGTTGTCACCCATGGCGCCCCCGCCCGGATGACGGCCGGATGGATCGCAACCCAACTGCTTCCCGCCTTAAAGGCCCACGGGCAGACCCTGGCAGATACCAGTGTCACGCCTGAACGGTTTGCAAGCCTCATTCAACTGCTTGAAAAGGACGAGATCAACTCAAATTCGGCCAAATCCGTATTGGAAAAACTTTTTGAAATGGACGGTACGCCCGAAGAGATTTTTGAACAATTCGGTTTCAGGCAGGTGTCTGATGCGGCTGATCTTGAAAAGATCGTCAATAAAGTTCTTTCTGAGAATGCATCAGCGGTGGACAATTATAAAAACGGGAATAAGAAGTCCATGGGCTTTATAGTAGAGCAGACCATGAAAGCCTCCCAGGGCAAGGCCAACCCAAAACTTGTCCAGAAAATGATCGGAGAACTGCTGGCAAAATAAAAATATTGAATATCTTTTTATTTTGCCAGTTTCGGCACCCGGAGTTTCACTCAGGAACGCTGGGTGCCGGAACCGATAATGGCACAGGGTTATCTATCAGCACTCGGGAGGAAATCAGAATATTAATGCAAAACAAAAACGATTGCTGAAAACATATAATATATGTTGAAACAGATAAACTTTTTACTGTTTTAAACAGATAATTTTAGCCTTTAAAATTATTCCGGCAATAGGTTTCCCTGACCCTAAATGCTGCTGCCAAGGCCAGAATTGACAAAAAGACCATAGCGATGAATCCGTTCTGGTAATCAGCGGCACTGTATATTCGGACGCCGTTTGCCATATTTCCATCCCAAATCAGGTCTGCAATATAACCGAACAGAGGCTGAGCCAGGGCTGTGCCGATGAAGCAACCCGTGTTGACCACGCTGACCCCCATACCGGAAAGTTGTGGGTGGACAATCTCCTTGGCTGCGGCAAAGGTGATCACAAAACCTGATGCTGAAAATCCCATAAAGGCAAAGATGATAAAACCTGTTACTCCCGGCGTCCACGGCAAATACATTAAAACGAGCCAGGATAGGACATACGCTGCCGCAGCAAATATGAGAAATGGCTTTCTCTTGCCGATTTTATCAGATACCCATCCCCAGAACAGGGCACCGAGGGCGAAACTCAGCAACTGGATCGTCATGTGATCAGCCGCAAAGGAGCGGTTGAGGCTGTGAACATCCCGCAGATATGGCATTCCCCATAGCCCCATAAAGGCATAACTGCTACCAATCATACCAAATTGGACCCAAAACCCTGGCCAAACACTCAGGGTCATAAACACATTCTTAAGGTTAATCAACCAGTGCGCGTTTACAGTTTGGATATGACCTGTGTAGGTGTTAGGATAAGTAAATCCCATATCCTCGGGTTTGTTTCTGACCAGTAAAAATCCGACAAGGGCCAGGCAGAGAGAAAGGGCACCTATCCCGATGAAAACGGTGCGCCAATGAAAAACCGTCAGGGCTTGTGAAAGAGGGCCGGCAGCCATTACTGCCCCAAGATTTCCAAAAAAAAGAGTTAGGCCACTCGTGATACCAAACACTTTTTCGTGGAACCAGACCGAGTTATTCTTCATGCGGAATGTGTCAATGACAATGAGACACTTTATGCCTAAAATTAGGCTCCAATCTTATCCTTCTCTTCCTGTTCCGGTTTGTTGATCCAGGCTGCTTCTGGTAAAGCTGGTGGCCGAGGGATTTTCCCCTTAAAGCGTATTGGGTTTTTAATAAACGCCTCTTTCAAAGTTCTACAGCGAGACCCATAAATCTCTTTAGCAATGCCATAATGAAACTGTTCCGGGGTTACCAGGCCAATACCAGAATGGTAATGCTCTTTATTGTAGTATCCAAAGAAATCCTGGCAGAAGGCTCTTGTATCCTCGATCGAACCAAAATGATTTGGAAATTTTGGACAATATTTCAATGTTTTAAACTGAGCTTCAGAGTAAGGATTATCATTGCTGACGTGCGGTCTGCTGTGGGTTTTGGTTACCCATAGGGAATGTTCAGAATTCTGTGTCACGGTTTCGGTTCCCGGATCTGCCTCAGCGCCAGCGGAAGTAAAAGTCAGGTCCGAGAATGGGCCTTCAATCAGCCACGTCGGAGGAGTTGACTTTTGCTGGAGTGGAGTTCCTGGAACCATCTTTTCCATCTGTAAATAAATCCCTATCAAATTCCCAGCTCTTTATCCAGCCGGCCTTCAAAGAAAATTGCCAACTGGGAAATTGTCAGTGACCAATTTTGAATCGGCATTGTCCATTTTTTACTGGCGTTTTGGATCCCCATGTAAAGCAGCTTTAACAGGCTGTTCTGGTTCGGGAATGATCCCTTTGTTTTGGTCAGTTTTCGAAACTGTCGATGCACAGCCTCAATGGTATTTGTGGTGTATATTATCCGTCGAATCTCTTCTGGATATTTAAAGAAATGACTGAGGCGTTCCCAGTTGTTCCGCCAGGATTTTATCACAATCGGGTATTTGTCATTCCATTTATTTTCAAGATATCCAGTTCTTCTTCGGCCAGATCCTTATTGACCGCTTTATAAACACGTTTTAGATCTGTCATAAATTCCTTTTTATTTTTGGAACCAACGTATTTCAATGAATTTCGGATCTGGTGGACTACGCAGAGTTGAACTTCTGTGTCCAGGAATATGGTCTCAATGGCCTCGGGAAAACCTTTTAGACCATCAACACAGGCAATCAGGATATCTTTTACCCCTCGGTTTGAAAGGTCTGTTAACACCTGCAGCCAGAAGTTCGCACCCTCATTCTCGGATATGTACAGCCCAAGAACCTCTTTGCGGCCCTCGATATTCACCCCAAGAATTGTGTAAACGGCTTTGCTGCCGACCTTTCCGTTTTCTCGTACTTTATAATGTATGGCATCAAGCCATACGATTGGGGGTACACATTTTCCAACGGCCTGGCCTGCCATTCTTTGACGGTATGGATGATTTTATCGGTAATGGTGCTCAGAGTGGCATTTGAAATCTCAAGTCCATAGATTTCCTGTAAATGGGAAGCCATATCATTATAACTCATGCCCAGGCCGTAAAGGGCTATTATCTTTCTTTCAATTTCATCGCTGAGCGTTGTCTGATGTTTTTGACGATCTGTGGAGAGAAGGTTCCGGCCCTGTCACGCGGGGTTTCCAGCTCAAATTTACTATCCAGGGATTTAATGGTCTTTTTGCTTTTTCCATTACGGCGGTTGGCAGAAACTTCCTGCCCGAGATGGGACTCCAACTCTCCTTCAAGAGCAGCTTCAGCAAGATTTTTGATTAATGATGTAAGGACGCCGCCCTTACCTGTGAAGGGTTTACCTTCCTGGATGCCTTTAAGGGCTTTTTGAAAATCAAATTCGGTGTTTTCTTCGGTCATGTCAGTTCTCCTTATTTAGCTGAGTATATCAGCTTTCATTCAACTGACACAGAATTTTGAACGCCCTCTACCCCTAAATCGACAAGAAGTTGGGCAACCCCTTTGGATTTCATACTGGCTCCCCGATCTGCATGAAGTCCAAGCTGACCGGGTAATATATTTTGGTTTTCACAGGACTTCTCAATAAGCCTTTTGGCCAATGCTGTTTGTTCCCTATGGGCGACCATCCAGCCGACAACATACCTGCTGAAAATATCCATGATTACATACAGATAGAAATAAGTCCATTTTGTGACACTTTTCAACTTGGTAATATCCCAGGACCAGACCTGATTCGGTCCTGTTGCCAGCAATTCAGGTTTTTTATATTTCGGGCGATTTACCTGCCGTCTTCGTTCCGGCACAGAACCATGTTCTTTGTGAAGAAGCCGATACATCGTTCTGATGGAACAATAGTATTCTCCTTTATCAAGAAGAGAAGCATAGACCTGGTATGGGGCCTGGTCTCGATACGTATCCGAGTGAAGAATATCCAAAACCGTTTGTTGTTCATCAGGGTTCAAAGAAAGAGGAGAACTGCCCCGCTTTGATTTTACATGTTTTTTCGGAGAATAAAACCTATAAAAAGATGAACGAGGGACACCGAAAGCCTCACATGAAGGCTTTTTCCCAATATCGTAACTTAACGTTAGGGCGGCATTCATCAGTCGTCTCCTTTGAGGTCGTCCAGATTTTGTTGGATTCCCAGGATCTGAGAAATTTTTTTTTGGGCTTCAATGATGAGTTCCGCCTGTTTTAACTTATGCTCTAATTTAGATTTTTCTTTTTGAAGTCTGGCGACCTCTGTTGCCAATGGGTTCTTCTCTTTGGATTTCCTCCCTCGTTTTCGAGGTGCCATGGCGTTGAGAAGTCCTTTATCCCGGGCTTTGCGCCAATCGGCCAAATTTGAAGAATAGAGGCCCTCTCTTCGAAGGATCCTACCTATTCCTCCGGATTCATTGCAGTTTTCAACCTCTTGGAGAATACGCAGTTTATAAGAAGCAGTGAAATTACGCCGGGGCTTTTTCTCAGGAACTTCAGGATCAGGGATTGAATCCTGTCCCCCCAAGGAGGCCCCAATTCCAGTCGCCCTATGGGCTCCTTCCATTGGTGCCTCCTTGGGGGCTGCGGTTACCCCCGATTTTAGGACCACTTGCTTAAGTGGAATCCGCGTCCTGAAAATGGTAAGAAAGGACGCATGAAAATGACACGTAAAAGAAGACAATTTTCGGCAAAATTTAAAGTCAAAGTGGCGGTCGAAGCCATCAAGGGAATGAAGACCTTAGCCGAGCTATCAACGGCCTATAAGGTTCATCCAAATCAAATATCGGCTTGGAAGAAACAACTGCTCACCAATGCCCTAGAGCTTTTCCCATCAGGGAAAAAACGGCGGCCAAAGACCGAGGAAGAAATCACTGCCCCACTTTACGAGGAGATCGGGCGACTGAAAATGGACATCAAGTGGCTTGAAAAAAGTTATGAGCCTGCCGGTTTCAACGCGTCGGAGTTGGGTGAAACCTGACTCTCCGTCTATTCGATCCGACGCCAATGTCGACTGGCAGGCGCACCTCGTTCGGGTTTCTACTATAAACCCGTCCCTGAAACAAATGAAAACCTTCTGCTGATGCGTATGATCGACGAGCAATATATGAGGCATCCGGAATTCGGTTATCCGCGCATGACGAACTGGCTCCGTGATCAGGGACACTGTACCAACCGAAAGCGGGTAGCTCGTCTGATGCAGCGCGTATGGGAATTCAGGCCATCACGCCAGGACCACACACAAGCAAGCCTGCTCCTGAACATAAAGTATATCC
This sequence comes from Desulfobacter sp., assembly GCA_028768545.1. NCBI lineage: Bacteria > Pseudomonadati > Thermodesulfobacteriota > Desulfobacteria > Desulfobacterales > Desulfobacteraceae > Desulfobacter > Desulfobacter sp. The sequence goes on along the minus strand of CP054838.1, from coordinate 1,478,079 downwards.
ATATCTGCTTCGTAATGTTGAGATTGAACGCGTTAACCAGGTTTGGAGCACCGACATCACCTACATTCCGATGCGGCATGGGTTCATGTACCTGAATGCTGTAATCGACTGGTATAGCCGCTATGTTATTTCGTGGGAGCTGTCGAACTCATTGGACAGTCTTTTCTGCATTGCAGCGCTGGAACGGGCCTTGGAACAAGACACCCCGGAGATCTTTAACACAGTCCAAGGTTCACAATTCACCTCGGATGCCTTCACGGGTGTGTTGTTAGACAAAAAAATCGCTCTGAGCATGGATGGGCGCGGACGAGCTATCGACAATGTATTCATCGAACGTCTTTGGTGGACACTCAAGTATGAGGACGTCTACCCTAAAGCTTACAGCGATGGGCACTCGCTGTACAGAGGGCTGGATGCCTATTTCTGCTACTATAACTGCGAGCGGAAGCATTCTGCACTGGACAAGCAAACCCCAGCTGAGGTATTCATCAAAGGGACAGTCACAAAAGGAGGTCATAAGAAATTATGATCAAATATGCATCCGGCGGCCCTACTGGGTATATGTTCCGCGCTAAGGCGCGAGGATTTAACGCATTAAGGACAGAAACATGGGAAAGAGAGCAACATAAAAAACGAGCGGCTCGTAGGTCGCCTATATTACTAAACAAGAGAGCGCAGTTTCCACTTAAGAAATCTCGTTTCGTGGTTTAAGATTGGGGGTAGGCGCAGGCTGCCTGTTTTTCGGACTCTGGTAGTGGGTTCATTTTTATCGGTTTCATATAAGTATTGCCTTACCCGCCCTACACTAATTTATCAAGGGGTAAGTGTCTCACTTATATTGTCACAGAGGGTGATGGAAATAAAGACCACCGAGACCCCGAGGCCCACTAGAAAGCGACCCGCACAGGCCATTTCAAATCCTATGGCCATGCCGAAAAGTATTGAGCCGATCCCAGCCACCAGGTTCCCGGAAATAATGGATGATCGGGTCCCTAAGGTATCAGCAATGATACCCGAAGGAATCTGCATCAGGGCATATACTGCAAAATAGATGGCAGACAGGGCTCCAAGACGAGTCCCGTTGATTTCAAACTCTGCCATGAGAAATTCGGAGACGACTCCGGGAGCCATGCGGTGAAAATAGACTAAAATGTAGGTAAGGATAAGAATAGCGAATATAGACCATCTTGCCAGCTCAAATCGAAAATCCGTTGCTTCAGGATTAGCTACCGTCTGTTTCATGTAGGGATCCCTTATGCACCTTAAAATGTTAAAACGCTCACACTAAAGATTTAATGTAACACTATCAATCAAGATCTCCAAACCCAGTGAAAAAATAAATAGTTAAAGGTGCTTATGATAAAAAACAAAAATGATACTTAAGGGTATTTAAGGGCTCCCAAGCCATTAAGCGCCCTGCTCAAGTCAGCCCCAATCAGATCCGGCCAGGTGGTTGCTTTGAGTGCTGTCAAATTAAGAGGGAATGACAAATTAAGTTAAGAATCCGCGCATCCTATTTGCAGGATGTATTTAAAAAAATTTTCCCGCCGATACTTTTGCCGATATCAAAAACAATTTGGCTATATTTTTAAACCTAGTGAATTCCTGCGATCACCTCAATTTCGACATCGAGATTATCATCTATTCCAGCAACGGCAACAGCATTTCTTGCCGGTCTGTTTTCTGGGAAAAATTTAACATACACTTCATTCATCTCGTCCTTGTCTTCAATGGAAGAAAGAAATACATCAACCCTTAACACCATGTCCATGGAAGAACCGGCAGCTTCAAGAATGGCGCTGATGTTTTTGAGTATTCTTTCGGTCTGCTGTGCAACGCTGTCATGTATGGTTTGGGATGTTTCAGGATCTTCTGACGTCTGGCCTGACACAAATACAAGATCACCAAATTTAACTGCCTGTGAATAGGGTCCGGGCTCAGGAGCCTTGGATGTATAAATGATCTCTTTTTTCATTTTATCTTTCCTTTTGTATAAATTTATCAATTAACATCAGTGATGTCCGGTTAGGTTTTTGCTTGCTCAATAATTTTTTGATCTTTGACAATATTGTCCCTGTTTGAACTATGAGAGCCCTGCTCCTCGCAGCCAAACAGGTCATTTAGAATGGCGGTTCGCAGCTGCCGAACTCTTTTGATCGTGACCTTTTCATTAAACTGTTTTTGGCAATGGATTGCCAGTAACAGGTAAGTGATAAGGCCGCCAAGAATCTGAACCATAAGGCCGTATTCACTGCGGGCAATGAGATGATATACCTTCAGATGTTCTTTCCACCATTTGAAAAAATCCTCAATGGTCCACCGGAGTTTATAAATTGTTGCTATTTGTTCCGCTGTTAAATCATGCCTGTCAGTTGCCACATAGTATTTGACGCCAGCAATTTTATAGCCAACAACCCGAACAGGCCTTTTCGTCTGGTTTTGATTCGGAGTACCAAGTTTAACCAGTGCATCATAAAAAATGTAGCTGTCGGAAGGGGTCTCGTGGTTATCAATAATTGTTCTTGTTGTCCTGGTTTTTATACGGCAGACAAAATGTTTGCCTTGCTCCTGAAGCAGGTCAAATTCTTTATGGGATTGATATCCACGATCCATAACACCTGTTTGCCCCTTGGAAAGTATTTTGGGAACAAAAGTGCGTTCAGCGCCGTTGCCTTCAGTCAAAAAGATTTTGTTTGGGATTCCGTGATTAATGTCAAATCCGCAATGTACTTTGGCTTTTTTACTTCCTTTTCTGTAGTTCGCCCAGTGCATTGAAAGGACTGCATTTATGAGACTACCGTCAATGGAAACCAACTCTCCTAACTCGGCGTGTTCACCCGGATGACACTCAAGAGCCTGTTTATAAAGATCCTCAAAGATAAATTGCAGTTGTTCGAGTCCCCTGTGATTGATGGCTTCACAGAAACTACTACGGCTGATACCACCGTCTGGCGCAATATTTTCTTTAGCAAAAACATTCTCCTTGAGATCCTGAATTAAATGTCGGGCAGACTTGTGCTCCTGAAGATGGAAATAAACCAAAGCATTTATCTGGTCTTCGAATGTCATTTTTAAAGGGCGGTCTCCTCGAGATTGTAATTCCGGTGCTTTTGAAAGTGACTTTATCAGAGGGCACCTGAAATTGTCAAAGTTCAGGGACCGTAGTTGTTTTTTAGGGACTGAGATGTGCGTCATTTGAGCTCCTTGAGTTAAATTTTCAAGGCGCACAAAAATTTTTACGCACATTTGTCAACACAAAACCGACTGTTTTTTCAATGATTTTAGATGCTTTTTATATGCAACAACCTAACCGGACACTACTGAGCAATACCACGTCATTTTTTTGATATTTTCTGTCCGGATGGAAGGTCAGATGAGCTGTGGATGTTCTTTGGTCCGACGGCATAATGGGGAAAATGGCTGTGGATGATCCGCCAAATTCATCAGTCCCTGCAATCTGACCCGCCGAGACCATGGCGGCAACCTCTTTTTCCCAACCCCCCACATGGATCTCTTTTACCGCAATATTCATTACGCGTTCACAGATTTGTGCCGCCTGTTTCATATATGCGATTTCTGCCGGAGATTTTATTGTTTTTACCCAGTTGACAAGATTGGTTCCATCCATGGGAGCGGCCAGGGGTAATTTTTCTAAAAGGGTAAGATACATTTTGGCGTTAAACCAGTATCCGTCCATTTCCATTCCCAGAGATTTTTTGTCAAGGCCCATTTTGCCGAGCAAGTCAGCGAGCCAGACCATGGTGTGGGTGTACCTGGACTGTACATATTCATCGGGGTATCCGTAAAGATGGTCATCGGGCAGCCATGAGGTTATTCTTGCCCCATTTCTATCCTGTTCCCTGCCAAACCAGAATGGTTTTTCCTGATCAAGGGAGACTATGACGCCCTGGTGCACATAAAAGGACCACCCGTCATACCCGGTTAGATAATTCAGGTTCATCAGAAAATCGCGTACCTGGACTGAGAAACATCACTGGGAAGGCAATAACACAGTAAGGATTTTTATGCTTGAAATGATGGTGTGAACATGATCATGTTCTAATTTTTTTGTGTTATTCGCACAAAATCGGAGAATGAATTAATGTCCACAAGCTTCATATACCATGCCTTTGGCCTTCGTGACTACTTTTATAAAACAACGCGTTTCATCGGTGGAATAATCACTTTTGAACTCATACCAAAACCGGAGGCGGTAAAATGCCCGGAATGTAATTCCAGGTCCGTCACCAGGAAAGGGATTGTGACAAGAGATCTCAGAACAATACCGGTAGGTTCAAAACCCGTGATTCTCAGGACGGCTATCCAGAGAATTTGGTGTTCGTTCTGTCAATTTGTCCGGCAAATCAAACTATCCTTTGCCCAGGAGGGGAAAAGCTATACCCGGGCTTTTGAACGGTATGTCTTGGAGTTGTCTCAGTTCATGACAATCAAAGATATTGCCATCCATTTAAGGATCAGCTGGGATACGATAAAGCAGATCCAGAAAGAAGACCTGCTGAGGCGTTATCGAAATATCCCCCTTGAGAAAGTCCGGCAGATTGCCATAGATGAAATTTCCATAGGGAAAGGGCATAAATACTTGACCATCGTGATGGATCTGGAATCCGGTAGAATTCTGCACGTGGGAGAAGGAAAAGGTGGTGAAGCTTTGAAATCTTTTTGGACAAAAGTGAAAATATCGAAAGCAAAAATCAAAGCCGTCAGCATCGATATGTCCCCGGCATACTTGAGTGCTGTTATTGAAAATCTTTCTGGTTCAGCAATTGTCTTTGACAGATTTCATGTTGTTAAATTGTTCAATGAGAAACTGTCGGATTTCAGGCGAAAGCTCTACAACCTTCTTGCCAATACCGGGCAACAAAAACTTCTGAAGGGAGTCCGGTGGCTTTTGTTAAAAAATCCCGAAAACCTCAGTGATGACAAGAAGGAGGCCCAACGGTTAGAAGAAGCATTGAAAATAAATCAGCCGCTATTGGTAGTCTACTACATGAAAGAGGAACTCAGGCAAATATGGAATCAAAAGAAAAAAGAAACAGCTGAAAAGATAGTCAGCAATTGGATCAATCTGGCCAATATTTCCAAAATTCCAATGTTGATGAAATTTGCCAAGACCTTGGCTGTGCACAGGCAAAGAATCCTTTCATACTATGATTACAGGATATCTACAGGTCCTTTAGAAGGGACAAATAACAAGATAAAAACCATGAAACGGAAAGCTTATGGATACAGGGATTCGGAGTTTTTCAGGTTGAAACTTTTGGACCTTCACAATAAAAGGTACGCATTAATCGGATGAACCATAATTCATGTTCCCAGGATCCATGACAAGGAGCATCTCCATGCCCGCTTTGTCCATCATCTCCTTGGTTTTTTTAATTCTTACCTGATATTCTTCATTGGAAAAGATCAGTTCTTTTTCCATCTTACAATCCTTATGAATTTTCTGATTTGTTTTGTATGATAGAAACATACTCATCAGAGTTGATACTGCTTCCCGTGAGCACGGTGACCGCATTTTTACCTTTGACATCTATTTTTTTTGCAAGCAGAGCGCTGACGCCGATAACGCCGGCACCCTCCACAATCAAGCGGTGGTGTTCAAATAAATAACGAATACCCTCTTTTATCTCCTCTTCCGAGATGAGCAGATGCTGGTCCACTAACTTTTTTACCATTTCCAGGGTAAATTGGTTGTCAACGCCAATACCTCCGAGAAGCGAATCTGCTAAGGTCTCTTTTTCTTCAACTTCAACGGGAACGCCTGCGTTTACACTTTCCAGCAATGCTGGAGATTGTTTGATGGAAAGCCCTATGATTTGTATGTCGGGATTGATGGCTTTTGCCACCATGGCAATTCCGACCATTAAACCGCCTCCGGACAACTGGACCATTAAAACATCAGTGAACGGCAGTTTTTCTAAAATTTCCAGGGCAATGGTGCCCTGTCCGGCAATAATCAAAGGATCATCAAAAGGAACAACCGGAATCATCTCGTTTGCGGCCATGACCTGATAATAATTTTTTTCTGCTTCGTCCTGGGATTTTCCCTTTATGGAAACTTCAGCACCCAGGCGTTTGATGATCTCGGCCCTGTAGGCGGGTACATGCTCTGAAAGGCAGACAACGGCTTTTATGTTCTGGCGGGCCGCCACATAGGCCACGGCTTTTCCATGGTTACCCGTGGAAAAGGTGATGACGCCTCTTTGTTTTTCTTGGGTGGTCAGGCTTAAAATCTTGTTGGCAGCGCCCCTGACTTTAAAGGCCCCTGTTTTTTGGAGACATTCAAGTTTATAGTGAATGCTTTTGGCACCCGTGATCTTTGCCAGATCAGAATCCATCAAAAGAGGGGTGTTCTTGACAATATGGTTGATGCGGTCACGGGCGCAATAGGCATCATGCAATCGAGGTGTCTGGTTCATCTGTTCAGTTCCTGTTTACAACCCTTTAAGCATAGATTTTTTACATATATCCGCGATATTTTTTTTTCACCACGGCACTAAACACAAAATCGATCATGGTCATATAATCAAACACCGGCAGCCCGGTCTTGTCCGCCACACCCTTTGCATAGGGGGGCAGCAGGGAGCACTCCAGCAAAATGGCCCCCATCTCTTTATGCGTTTCAATCAGGCTCCCTGCTTTTTCAAGCACCTCGGTTTTAATTTTCTCTGAATCAAGGCTGCCTTTTTCATCCAGCGCAGCTGATTTAAACTCCGGACTATTCTCTAAACCGACCACGACCATTCCCTTTTTTTCCCGGATACCGATGGTTTTTAAAAATGATTCTGTCAGATTCCTTTGACTGGCTGTGATAATTCCGATCTTCTGGTCGTCCGGGATAAGCTGCCGGATAAAGGGAATCTGTAAAAGACTGGATAAAAATACCGGCATATTCAAATCCTTTTTCAACTGATCCTGGTGCACGGCCATAAACCCGCAATCCCCGGTAATGGCCCTCACCCCATTCTCTTTTAAATTTCTTGCAGCGCAAAGCAGGGCCGGGTATATGTCTTTGTCGCCTCCGATGGCCTTTTCAACGGAAAACCCCGCCACTCGTTTAAACCGGACCAGGAAGGTATAGGAGGTGGCATTGGCCACGTCCCCCGGGATAAAAGGAACCGGAGAATCCAGCAAAAGGATGCCAATGGCTTCCCCATAGGAAACCTGGTTGTTTTTTTGTTGGTAAATCATGGGTTCTCTCTTATTATCTAAAGGCCACATCTCTTAAAAAAAGAGCAATCTGTGGAAAGAAGGCCAGGGCCACAGCCACACTTAAAAGAATAAATATAAATGGCGGTGTCCCTTTGACAACTTCAATATAGGGCCGTTTGAATATGGCAATTGCCGTGAAAATATCACAACCGAACGGCGGCGTTGCTGATCCAATGGCCACCTGAAGCGTGATGATGGTTCCCACCAGCACAGGATCCAATCCCACATTATTCACCACAGGTGCAAAAATAGGAACCAGAATCAATATCACCACAATGGGATCCACAAACATGCATCCGACGAAGAAAGCAACGGAGATCACAAAAAGAACCCCATATGGGCCCATATCCGCAATACCGATCATCCCTAAAATCTGCTGGGGGACCTGTGCATAGGATAACACCCAGGCAAAGGCGGCGCCTGCGCCCACCAGTATAAAGACAACAGCTGTCACCAATCCGGTGGATAAAGCGGTGGCATAAAAGTCGGAAAGTTTCATTGTTCGAAAAAGAAAGCCTTCGAGCACGATGGCATATCCCACGCTTACCGCGGCAGCTTCTGTGGGGCTGAAGATACCGCCAAAGATACCGCCGATAATAATAAACGGGAACCCCAGAGGCCACAGAGCATGATACACTGCCATTCCACGTTCTTTCCATGATGCCTTGGACTGGGTAGGGATACCATTTAAAATCGCATAGATCACGCTGTAAATTGAAAACAAAAGCAGAATTAACAGCCCGGGGCCGATGCCGGCAATAAAAAGTTCAGGAATAGAGGTTTTGGCAACAATTCCATAGATAATCATCCCGATACTGGGGGGAATTAAAAATGCAATATCACTGGAGTTGACAATAAGGGCCAGAATAAACGAGTCTTTGTAGCCGCCTTCCAGAAGTCTTGGACGCAAGGGGGCGCCAATGGCCACAACCGTTGCCTGGGTCGAACCGGAAACAGCCCCGAACACCGCACATGCCCCGGCCGTACTCACGGCGAGCCCCCCTTTGATATGTCCGACAAATGCCATCAACAGATCGATCAGTTTCTCAGCCGATTTGCCCCGGGTCATGATATCGGCCGACAGGATAAACATGGGCACGGCAATGAGCGCTGCCGGACGAATTCCTGCCATCATCTGCTGGATCATGAACTGGGTTTGGGACAGATCTCCGTTGTACAGCAGGTAGATCCCCAATGTTGCCCCGGCAATCAACGGGATTTTCATTGGAAACCCCAACAGCAGTAAGACAATCATGAGCAAAAAGATGGAGAGCGCAAAATGCCTGTTCAAAAAATCGATCAAACTGAAACTTGTATCCAGGACAATCGTTGAATCGGTTTGCGCCGCGATATGCCCCCGGTCATCTTTTACCTTGACTGTAATGGAGATGCTGCCGTCTGCAAAGTCGCTGATGTCGACGGCTTCCACCTCCCAATTGCCGATTTTATTGATCTTGAGCATCTGCCCGACACTGGCACCCTTGTCATCGCCTAAAGTGATACTGAGCGTTTGCCATGGATCCACCCCTTCTGCATAGCCGTATACAGAAAGGCGTGTTTTCTGGTCGGTTTTTTGACCCGCTTTTTGTTCTATGACCGTCTCTTCGATCACCACTCGGACAGGATCTGAGGCGAAAAGAGAGGTGGCCCATAGGCAGGAGATAACAAGCAGCACGAGTATTTTATTTATCTGGTAGCGTTTCATGGTCTCTTAACTCTCACTATCATTTTCGGTGTCGGTATATCCGTCTTTAACATGGGTAGAAAGGTAAACATCGCTTTGTGTCAGATTTCTAACCGCCGTAAACGCATACTGCAGTCCTGTCATAATAAAGCCAAAAGGCACCCATAAATAGATATAAAAGACAGGCAGTCCCAAGGCCGGCAGAATCCGGCCGCTCTCATAGACCTCGGCAATATAGCGGCAGGAATAAAAGGCAAGAAAAAACATGAACACAGAGGTCACCGAGGTCATCAAAACCATCAACACCTTGCGCAGCCGTTCCGGCAGGGCATCATAAATGGCAGACATCCTTATATGGCGGCCATTTCGGGCGGCATAGCTGAGTCCGGCATAGGTCACCAAAATGATGAAAATGACGTTCAGTTCATCTGTGACGGTAATGGCACTATTAAACACAAACCGACTGACCACTGCGGCAATGGTATTGATCGTCATTGCGATCACTCCAACGGCCAGCATAACACCCTCAAACCTGCTGATTTGCATATCAATGAAATCCAGCGCGTTTAGTACAGGATTCCCCTTATTTTCTGCTGCCTCAGTCATTTTTTCTCCCGAATCCTAAATTGGGTCTCAAACCCGGATCGCAAAATAGACCCGGCTGCAACGGCTCACTCTATTTTGCGATCCTTTGTGGTTTTATTATTTTGTTTTTGCCTCAGCTTCTTTTAGATCCGCCATCATTTGATCCAATATTTTTTTGTTTGAATCGCTCTTGGAGGCAAATGACTCCTGTACAGCTGTTGCCGCTTTTCTAAAGGGGGCACGTTCTAGTTCAGTGAGGGTCACAATTTTAAACTCAGGATTGGTCCTGACGATACGACCGATGCCATAAGCATCCAGTCTTTCTGCCTCTTTTAAAATAACCTCGTGTGCATGGTCAGCCGCCTGGCGAATCAGTTTTTTATCCCGATCTCCCAGTTCGTTGAAAAATTTTTTATTGGCTGATGCGGATGCATTGAAATGTCCGTGACCGGTATAGGTCAATACTTTTGTCAAATTATCCAGGCCATATGCTTCAATCCATACGGTGGGATTTTCCTGACCATCCACCATATTGGTTTTAAGGGCACCGATCAGATCCCCCCAGGTCATGGGAACCGGGGAGGCGCCAAAGGCTTTATATGTCTCAACCAGAATCGGAGAACCGGGCATCACCCGCATTTTTTGGCCCTTCAAATCCTGGGGGGAGTGAAAGGGCTCAAAGGTGGTCACTGCCATCTCACCTTCAGGGAAAATAGAGAGCAGCTCAAGTCCGTGATTGTTGAAGATCGGCGGAAGCATCTCGTTAATCACTTTTGAGTTTTTGAAAAAATAATCAAGCTCTTTCGTATCTGTGGGCATCACATAGGGAAGCGTGAACAGATCCATTTCAGAAATGGTTCCCCCCATGTAGCCGGTTGACTGTCCCAGAAACTGCAGGATACCCGCTTTGGGCTGTTCCATCATATCGGTCTCTTCACCGAGGCTTCCCACGGGATAAATTTTGATTTTATGCCTGGAATTTTCCTCTATAAAGCGCTTAAAAGCGGTCGCATAAATACCCTGGGGGTCATTGACACCCTCTCCCATGGCATACTTCCACTCCGCTGCATACAGGTTCATGCTGGTTACCGTAATCAGCAGAATGCTTGCCAAAAATGCTTTTAACAATGTTAAACTCAACTTTTTTTTCATTGTCCGACTCCTTTATCCTTGGGTTAATGTTCTGGTTTATAGGCGAAGAACGCGTGAAATCATTTTTCTTTTAAAAATTCCAAAGCGCCTTTTACATGTAACTCTACTCCTTTTGTCATAACGTTTTCATCAATATCAAATCTGGAATTGTGCAGGGGAAATTGGGTTTGCTTCTCCTTGTTGGCAAAGCCCAGAAAAATAAACACCCCGGGGACCCGGGATGAAAATTCGCTAAAATCTTCACTGGCAATATATTTACCGGTTTCAATAAGATCAGCGCTGCCAAACACCTGAGCCGCCGTTTGCTTGGCCAGTCCCACCATTTTTTCATCATTTACCAGGGGGATGTTTTCATGCTCAATTTCAATCTCACAGGTACATTGGTGGGCCTGGCAGATGCCTTCACAGATCCGGATGAACTTTTGGGTGGGATTGTCCGGTGAATCCGGATCAGAGGTATGGAGAAACCGGATGGTGCCTTCCATGGTGACCTCTTCGGGAATGATATTGGCTTTTTCTCCGGCCTGGATTTTACCGAACATAATGATGGTGGGTTTTTGGACATCCATTTCCCGGGTCTGGATGGTCTGGACCGTCTGGATAATACTGGAAGCCGCGATCACAGGATCAACGGCTTCGTGTGGGTAGCCGGTATGCCCGCCTTTGCCCTTTACCCTGACCTTAAATACATCCAGTCCGCCCATGACCACGCCCTGAGTGATGGAGACCCTTCCCGAGGGGATCAGACTCCAAATGTGAATGCCCATGACACCGTCCACACGGGGATTTTCAAGTACCCCTTCTTGGACCAGCCGAATGGCCCCTGCCACCTCTTCATCGGGCTGAAATACAAATTTGATCTGCCCGGTAAGGAAGGCCTTGTTCTCTTTGAGCACCCGGGCCGCCACCAGCAGCATGGCCATGTGGGAATCATGACCGCAGGCGTGCATGACGCCTTCATTTTTTGATTTGTACTCCTTTTCACTCACTTCGGTTATGGGCAGCGCATCCATATCAGACCGGAGCATGAGAACGGCCCCGGGTTTTCCGCTATCCAGAAGGGCGACCACTCCGGTTCCAGCGATACGATGGGTTTCAAAACCAAGAGCTTGAAGATAAACTTCAATCTTCTGGGCCGTTCGAAATTCCTGGAACCCCAGTTCCGGGTACATGTGAAAATCACGCCGCAGATCAATGAGTTCTGATTTCAGTTCAATGATCCGGCGTTGTATACCATCAGATAGACCATCGGGTATAGGGTCTGATTTTTTATCCATGGGAATCTCTGTCTCCTTATTTGTATTGCCGATGCCTTACTCAATAATAAATAATTTCCGGTCAAAGGAGGCAAAGGGCATGGCACCGGTTTCGGTGACCCTGAAAGATTCAGAACATTCAAAACCGTAATTGTCCATCCACATTCCAAGAATCATGTGAAAGGTCATGTTGGGTTGAAGAATTGTTTTGTCTCCGGGTCTCAAACTGGCCGTGTGCTCAAAGGGCGTTCAAAATTCTGTGTCAGTTGAATGAAAGCTGATATACTCAGCTAAATAAGGAGAACTGACATGACCGAAGAAAACACCGAATTTGATTTTCAAAAAGCCCTTAAAGGCATCCAGGAAGGTAAACCCTTCACAGGTAAGGGCGGCGTCCTTACATCATTAATCAAAAATCTTGCTGAAGCTGCTCTTGAAGGAGAGTTGGAGTCCCATCTCGGGCAGGAAGTTTCTGCCAACCGCCGTAATGGAAAAAGCAAAAAGACCATTAAATCCCTGGATGGTAAATTTGAGCTAAAAACCCCGCGTGACAGGGCCGGAACCTTCTCTCCACAGATCGTCAAAAAACATCAGACAACGCTCAGCGATGAAATTGAAAGAAAGATAATAGCCCTTTACGGCCTGGGCATGAGTTATAATGATATGGCTTCCCATTTACAGGAAATCTATGGACTTGAGATTTCAAATGCCACTCTGAGCACCATTACCGATAAAATCATCCATACCGTCAAAGAATGGCAGGCCAGGCCGTTGGAAAATGTGTACCCAATCGTATGGCTTGATGCCATACATTATAAAGTACGAGAAAACGGAAAGGTCGACAGCAAAGCCGTTTACACAATTCTTGGGGTGAATATCGAGGGCCGCAAAGAGGTTCTTGGGCTGTACATATCCGAGAATGAGGGTGCGAACTTCTGGCTGCAGGTGTTAACAGACCTTTCAAACCGAGGGGTAAAAGATATCCTGATTGCCTGTGTTGATGGTCTAAAAGGTTTTCCCGAGGCCATTGAGACCATATTCCCGGACACAGAAGTTCAACTCTGCGTAGTCCACCAGATCCGAAATTCATTGAAATACGTTGGTTCCAAAAATAAAAAGGAATTTATGGCAGATCTAAAACGTGTTTATAAAGCGGTCAATAAGGATCTGGCCGAAGAAGAACTGGATATCTTGGAAAATAAATGGAATGACAAATACCCGATTGTGATAAAATCCTGGCGGAACAACTGGGAACGCCTCAGTCATTTCTTTAAATATCCAGAAGAGATTCGACGGATAATATACACCACAAATACCATTGAGGCTGTGCATCGACAGTTTCGAAAACTGACCAAAACAAAGGGATCATTCCCGAACCAGGACAGCCTGTTAAAGCTGCTTTACATGGGGATCCAGAACGCCAGTAAAAAATGGACAATGCCGATTCAAAATTGGTCACTGACAATTTCCCAGTTGGCAATTTTCTTTGAAGGCCGGCTGGATAAAGAGCTGGGAATTTGATAGGGATTTATTTACAGATGGAAAAGATGGTTCCAGGAACTCCACTCCAGCAAAAGTCAACTCCTCCGACGTGGCTGATTGAAGGCCCATTCTCGGACCTGACTTTTACTTCCGCTGGCGCTGAGGCAGATCCGGGAACCGAAACCGTGACACAGAATTCTGAACATTCCCTTTTTTTCGAGTGATTCCGAGTTGTTTCATATTATACCAGATACAGGCACGGGATACTCCGAAATGCTGCGCCCTTTCCGATTGTGTCATGTCATCATTTGTCTCCACATGGAGGCGCAAAGCTTCCAGATCCAAACTTCGTGGTCCTTTTGGACCGGGTTTCTTGTATGACAAACCATCTTCGGCAGACGTCCAGTTGTGAACACTTCCACGGGATACATTAAACTGACTGGCAGCTTCCGTCTTGCTTCCTCCATTTTCTACAAAATCTATAACGCGTTTGCGTAAATCTGATGAATATCTCATGGGGAAAATATAAGTTGTATAAATCCTTGTTCAAGTAATTGTTTGCTCTGCTATATCAAGGGATCCTGGCTCTTTGACAAGATTGCCGGCGGCAAGGTCATGCTGGCCGCAAGCTCAGACAAATTCCAGGCATTAATCCCCATGATACCGGGCACTTTGCTGGCCGCAGCCATTGGAGCTGCGTTCATGGTCATTGCCTGGAAATTACCGGACAAAACCTGAGGCTGTTTTTTAAACCAAGGCCCAGCCCTGCACAGGGCTGGGCCCTGGTTAACTCAGATGAAACCTTTTTCAATCCAATATTTCTCGAATCGTTTTTAAAAGACTGTTCATTGCCAGGGGCTTGTTCGTCATCAACGATCATTATCCTCTCATTTCCATCCAAGCGTATTGTTTGATTTGAAGCAGAAAAAACGGGGTCAGCTTCCTTTTTCAAAATGGGGAAATAAACAAAAAAACGGGTGCCTTGACCCAGCTTGCTCTCGACCCTGATCTTTCCCTTATGCTCTTTCACAATCGCCTTGACAAGGGCCAGGCCCAGGCCGGTGCCCCGGCCGACTTGCTTGGTCGTAAAGTATGGATCAAAAATCTTTTCAATGATTGAATCATCCATACCGGATCCGGTATCGGCGACTTCCAATTCAATATAATCGCCAGGGGGTAATATTTTCTGGGGATCTTGTATGCTTTTGTCAATCAATAAAATTAAGATACTGCCGTTGTTTTCTCCTATGGCATGGTAGGCATTGGTACAAAGGTTAATTAACAATTGATGAATTTTAATTGAGTCTGCTGAAATGAATGATTTTGAATCTATCCTTTTTTTATTTCAATTATGATTCATGGCCAAAAATCTGCCGGTCATCACCCTTGAATTCATAACCATTTACGGGTTTCAGGTTGATTGGCCCACCATAACACATCGCCGCAAGAATCGAAAAATCCCATTGTTTATAGCAATGGACAGGGTTGAGACGCTGCTGAATTAAAATTTGAAACCTTGTTGAACCTGTTATTTGATTTTCATCTATACTTACTATAGACTTTTTAAAAATAAATTCTCCCAAAAGGCGGGGTACCAAAACCATAACGGTTAACAAGGATTCTAATATGCAGAACACTTCATTTGCTCACCTGATCGACAATGTCCCCTCTCCTGGGGAAAAAACAGACCTTCGTGTGCCCGATGACTGGATGCAGGGACGCACCGCTTACGGAGGACTGGTCGCGGCCCTGTCCTTAAAATCCATGCGTGCTCATGTTCCCCTGGGGCGGAAAATCCGCAGCCTTCTGTTTTCCTTTGTGGGCCCGGTAAGTTCGGATCCTTTCACCATCCAGACCCAGCCGTTGCGTTCGGGAAAGTCTGTTACAACCATAGAGTCCAAGTTGATTCAGAACAATAAAATATGCTCTGCTGCATTGGGAAGCTTTGGTGCGGATCGTGACTCCAAAATCGGGATTGCACCAATTGACCGCCGGGAGATGCCGGAACCGTCCAAGGCAATTGAGCTGCCGTATATCCAAGGCCTGACACCTGAGTTTACCCGCCATTTTAACTATCGCTGGGCCATTGGCGAGCTGCCCTTTTCCGGCAAAGGGGGAAAAGAACTGGGCGGCTGGATCAATTTTCGTGAACAGGCCGACTGTCTTTCGGAAGAATGGCTGATTGCCCTGGCCGATGCCTGGCCCACACCGGTTCTCTCTAAATTAAACGCACCTGCTGCGGCAAGCACATTGAATTGGGCTTTGGAATTTGTTCACCTGGATCGTGTCACCTGCTCTGAAAACGAGTGGTGGGCCTACCATTGTGAAGTCGACAGTGCCGAAAGGGGCTATGCACATGAACGGAGCACGATCTGGGACCCTGAGGGGCGGCTGGCCATTTTCAGCCATCAGACCACCACTGTTTTTGCATGAGACTATCAATATCAACGGCTTGGGCAATGTTCTGGCATCGTTCCCGGTGATGGATATTATCCAAGTCAACGTTGCTGCCTCCGCCATCTATCAAGCCTTCGGGGCCATGGGTTGAAATAATCTGCCCCGTGGGGCTGTACGCCTTTTTTACCTGATGTCCACGGCCGGTCTTGTCTTTTTGGGTCAGGACGGCTGATGCTGGGTATTTTCAATCTCTTGTCGGATCCGGGCATGCGCTTGCTGGGAAATCGGATAAAAACTGATGATAACAATGGACAAAATATTACAAAGGCAGGGCACCAGTGCATAAAGCACCCTGAGCATCATAAGGGTTGACTCACTTTGCTCCGCATTGGGACTGTATCCGGTATTCCCTAAAAGCAGCAGGCCGATACCGATGCCCGCGGCAGCGGACATTTTTTTGGCGATGGACCATAGACCAATATAGCGTCCCTCCCGCCGCTGCCCTGTCAACAACTGGTCATAGTCAATCACATCCGCCTGGATGGAAGAGGGTAGCGCAAGGCCTGCACCGAATCCGATACCGGACAAAAAGACCAGAACCCCATAGATAAAGGTATCTCCCGGCCCTATAAAAAAAACGCCCAAAAAAGCACCCGTATTGACCACCATGGACAGAATCCAGGCCTGTTTTTTTCCTATTTTTTTTGAAACCATTATCCAAAGCGGTAAAAATAAAATCCCCGTTAAAAAATATATCAATAAGAACCCTTCTGCATTTTGGGCCTGGAGAACATATTCCACATAATATAAAATCAGGGTGGCCGGAAGATTACTGCCAAGGGCACTGATGGTATATCCTGAGATTAAAATGATAAAAGGACGGTTTTTCAAAACAGCTGAAAAACCTTTTAACAAGCCATCTTTGCGGTTATGGCTCGTATGTTCCTTGATCTTCCAGATGCAGTAAAACGGCAAAAGAACAATCATGGGCGCAAATATAAAGGCCATAATAGAAAAGCGGTATTGGTCCGTGGGCACTCTGCCTGCGGCCTTTACCAGCTGGTCAATCAATACGGGCGATGCGGCGGCCACAAGCGTTCCGAGAATCAAAAAACCGTCCCTCAGAGAAAAAAGAGCGGTTCTTTCATGATAATCCATGGTCATTTCCGGTCCAAGGGATTCATAGGGGATGGTGATCAGGGTCCAGAAAAAAAACAGGGCAAAGAGCCAGAATCCAAAATAGAGGGTCAGCCCTGTCTGGGAAATGACCGGCGGCCTGAATAAAAACAGAATCGACAGGGCAAGTCCCAGGGCACCCAGGGCCATATAGGGCTTGCGCCTGCCAAATCGCCCAGAGGTCCGGTCAGAGACATAGCCGATAACCGGATCTGTAATCGCATCGAAAAACCGGACCGCCATCAGCAGCCCCCCCACAGTGGAAATGCCCAGTCCCATGGTGTCGGTATAAAATTTAGGCAGAAACACATATACGGGAATACCAATAATCGCCAGAGACAAGGCCGGAAGCGCATATGCAAACCGATCTGCCCATGATAACTTCGCGTCCGAAAAAGGCGGCATCATAAACTCCCCAAAAGATCGTCTCGAAATGCCGCATCAATTAGATTGGCACCGATCCAGATGCCGAACAACGCCTTTGCAAAATCTGACCCGTCTATGGTGCCCAGGGCCAGGCCGTTGTAAGTCAGCCGGGTTCCCTGGCCGGGGGTGTAGGTCAAGGCATACCGGTCTCCAGGTTCAACATTTTTATACAGGCGGTTCAATGCGTTTATTTTGGGCAAAAGGCGGTCAAAAAGCGCCGCATCTACAGATTCTTCGATCTTGGCCCGGGTAGCTTCGGCAAAGTCATCCGATGATATGGCCACCCGATATTCCAACTCGAGGCGCTTGGGAACATCCCCAAGGGCTTGGGATCCGTCCACTCCTTTTGGAAGATACAATGCCCCGGTATAGGCTTTGATAAAAATAAGATACCGGAGCAATGAGGTGCCCTTTAAATAAAGGCGTTCGTTCGGTGTCTCAAATGTCTGGGCAAACCGGGTGCCGTCAACCATTGCCGCGCGTGCATGAAGACTGCCCGTCCCCAAAACGCCGGCCATCAGGACCAGAATAAAGATAAGTCTCTTATCTTTCATAAAATCACCATGTTCCATCTATCGTATTATGATTTAAAGAGGTCTTAAGTTAATGATATTAACCTAAGACCGTTATTTTTAATTTCAATGTACCCAACAATCCCCTATCGTTGACAATTAAAACCAGGGGCCGTCTTATATAACGCCCACAACTGAACACACCTCTTAAAAAAAATTAAGATTAAATTGAAGTTTTTCTGACACTTAGGTATACCCTAAAGAAAAAGCCTTTTCCTTTTTTCCATATCTAAACCAGAAAGGCGGGTGTCATGGACTCAAAACAAAATTTGAACATTGCCGTGATCGGCTCGGGTATTTCCGGCATCTGTTCGGCATATCTACTCCAGAACCAACACCGGGTGACCCTGTTTGAAAAAAATGATTATTTCGGCGGCCATACCCACACCATTGTGCTTGACCAGGGGCCGGACCGGGGAACCCCTGTGGATACGGGGTTTATCGTCCTCAACCAACGGACATATCCGAATTTTATCAAATTTTTATCCCGGCTCAAGGTTAAAAAAGCCTTGACCCAAATGTCTTTCTCCTACCATTGCGAACGGTCCGGGCTCAGCTATGCCAGCCAGAACCTGAATTCAATTTTCGCCGACCGGTCCAACCTGGTCAAACCCAAATTCTTGCGATTTGTCTACGAAATGGTCCGCTATCTTCAGGTGCTGAGAAAAGAGTACCTCACCCATGAACTGCCAGACATCACCCTGGCCGAATACGTGAGCCAAAAAGGGCTTCACCGTGAAGTGGTTGATCAGTTTATCATTCCCATGGCAGCCGCCATCTGGTCAGGTTCCGATTTCCAGATGGCACAATTCCCCATCCAGACCTTTGCCCAGTTTTATGAAAATCACGGACTGCTGGGGGTTACAGGCCACCCGCCCTGGTATTTTGTCCAAGGCGGCAGCCATACCTATGTCAAGGCCTTTTTGGCCGGATTTAAAGGAAAGGCCGTCAAAAACACTACCATCACAAGGGTATCCCGGACAGAGGACCAAATCACCCTGGCCTTTGAGCAGGGTCCGGCCCAGACCTTTGACGCCGTTGTTATGGCCACCCATGCAGACCAGGCATTGAAAATGCTCGAAACCCCCAGTCCTGGGGAAAAAAAGCTGCTGGGCGCCTGGACCTATTCACACAATTCAACCCTCCTTCACACGGATACCCGGGTCATGCCTCCCAATAAAAGGGCCTGGGCCAGCTGGAATTACAAGCGGAGCGCACAATCAGACAAAGGCGCCCCGGTCATGGTCAGTTATGACATGACCCGGCTCCAGGACCTTGGGACAAGCCGGCCCTATTTTGTTACCCTCAATCCCCAAAAGCCCATACCAGAAAATCATGTGATCAAAAAATTGGTGTACACCCATCCCCAATATTCGTTTGATGCCTTTGCCTCCCAAAAGGATTTGCCCGGTTTAAACGGTCATCTGAACACCTTTTTCTGCGGTGCTTATTTTGGATATGGCTTCCACGAAGACGGCGTCCGGTCGGCTTTGGCTGTGGCAGAAAAATTCGGGGTGAGCCTGTGAATTCAAAAATCTATCGCGGATCCATTGCCCATCGCAGGTATTTACCTGTGAATCATGAACTTTGTTATCCAATATATATATTTGCCTTTGATCTTGACGATCTTGCCCGCCTCAACCAACGATATCCCCTGTTTGGGTATAACAGGAAGGCTGTAACATCCATCCATGACAAAGATTATCTGCACCCTTCCCATCTGCCGCTCAAGGACAAAATCATAACCACCCTGGCCCGGCATGGGATCACCACCCCCATTGCCGGTGTGACCACCATCACCTCGGCCCGGTATTTTAATTATGTATTCAACCCGGTAAGCTTTCATTATTGCTTTTCCCGGGACCAAAAACTTTCGGCCATCATCGCAGAGGTCAACAACACCTACGGCGAGCGCCATCCCTATGTGCTGACCAAAAACATCTGCCCCCCGGACAACTGGTTTGCAAGTTTTCAAACCCCCAAGGTATTTCATGTCTCACCCTTTAATAAGATCCAAGGGATGTATTATTTTTATTTTTCAGACCTTTCGGACCAACTGGAAATCAAAATTGAACTGGTCAATGACAATAAAAAAATAATGGAGGCCGTTCTCAAGGGAGAAAGCCGACCTTTGACCGTGTCAAATCATCTTAAAACCATGATCAAATATCCTGCAGCCCCCCATTTGAGTGTTCCGAGAATCTATGCCCATGCATTTAAACTTTTTTTTCAAAAAAAACTGCCGTTTAACAATAAACCGATTCCGGGAAATCCTATGACATTGATAAAACAAACCCCCGGCTGGGTGGAACGCATCTGTAAACGTCTGGTCATCCAGGCATTGAAAAAGATGTCAGCCGGCTGCCTGAAAATTGAAATGCCCGACAACACCCCTTTATTCTTCGGTGATCCCAATGATCGGCCAATGGCGGTCATGAAGATACAAGACAACCATTTTTTCCAGCGCCTTGTTTTTGACGGTGAGATCGGATTTGGAGAAACCTTTATGGCATCAGAATGGGAGACCCCCGATCTTGTCGGCCTACTCATGCTGCTGATCACGAATCGGGATCAATTTTCAGACGGCAATTTCATGCTCTCTTTTATCACCCGGGTCCAGGAAAAAATAGCCCATGAAAGGCGCAGAAACACAATAGAGAATACAACAGAAAACATCCGGGACCACTATGATTTGAGCAATGAATTTTATGCCCTGTTCCTGGACCGGCAGATGCTCTATTCCTGCGGAATTTTCAAGACCCCCCAAGAGAGTCTGGAACAGGCCCAGGAAAATAAAATGGTCCGGATTCTTGAACAGGCAGATGTGCAAAAAGACCATCACATTCTTGAAATCGGCTGCGGCTGGGGAGGCTTTGCCGTGTTTGCCGCAAAACAGACCGGCTGCAGGGTCACGGGCATTACCGTATCCCAGGCCCAGTATGACCGGGCATGTCAGCGGGTAAAAGACGAGGGGCTTGAAGATAAGATCACCATAGAACGCCAGGATTACCGCCATACAAGGGGTCAGTTTGACCGGATCATTTCCATTGAAATGATCGAGGCGGTAGGCCCCCAGTTTTTGTCCACCTATTTTCAACAGGCCCAAAAACTTTTAAAGCCCGGCGGACGCATGGTATTCCAGGCCATCATTATCCAAGATGAACGATATGCCCAGTACTGCAGGGAACGGGACTGGATCCAGAAACATATTTTCCCGGGCGGTCACCTGCCCTGCCTCAAGGTCCTCAACCAGACCCTGTCAGCCCATACCGACTTTAAGATCGCAGATGTCTATCATATGGGACCCCACTATGCCACAACCCTTGACCACTGGCAGCAACGGTTTGTTGACCGCAGCCAGGAGATTTCCAGAATGGGGTTTAACCCGACCTTCCGTAGAAAATGGCAATATTATTTTTCCATCTGCCAGGCAGGCTTTATTGTTGGCGGCATTGACAATATTCAGATGAGATTGACACTTTAAATCCCGGGCATTCCCAGACGCTGGGAGACAAAGGCGTTTAGCTGGTCCCACAGGCCCTGGCGTTCCTGTTCGGATTCCGCCGTTCCGGGCAATACCGCAGTTTCATGGGGTCGCCTGTCCAGCCAGAACCGGCCCGTGCTCTGCCCGGCCCGGGCTGACCCGGCAAGCCAGACAATGGTATCCGCGCCCTGTTCCGGGGTTCTGAGCATCTTGTTGACCCCTTGATAAAATTTCGGCAGGGCCCCCTGGATACCCGGGGTATTCACCCACCCCGGGTGCATGGCATGCACGGTGATCCCGTCTTTCCGGAAGGCCTGTGCCCATATTTGGGTTAAAATGACAATGCCCCGTTTGGCACGGGCATATGCCTTTGCACCCTTGTACTCACCCCTACGGTTTTCAAGGTCAAGGACATCGATTTTCTGGGTGTACATCCCCCCGGATGACACCGAGATGATCCTTGCCCCATTGGATCTGGCAAGGGCCGGTTTCAACAGCATGGTAAGGTAAAACACCCCGAGCAGATCTGTTGCAAATGTGAATTCAACACCCTCGGGTGTCTTTTGGCGTTCATTGAACAGGGCGCCGGCATTGTTGATCAGGACATCAATCTTCTTTTTTGTATGACAAAGCCGGGTGGCCGCCTGCCTGATGTCCTTCATCAGACTGAGATCGGCAATGAGAAAGTCGACATTTGGATTGCCGGTCTTTTCGATAATATCCTGT
Source organism: Desulfobacter sp. (assembly GCA_028768545.1). Taxonomy (NCBI): domain Bacteria; kingdom Pseudomonadati; phylum Thermodesulfobacteriota; class Desulfobacteria; order Desulfobacterales; family Desulfobacteraceae; genus Desulfobacter; species Desulfobacter sp. The sequence continues at coordinate 1,455,906 of CP054838.1, read as the reverse complement.
TGCACCTGTTCGGCCTTTTTCCTGTTTCTTGCAACAATGGTTAAAAAGGCCTGTTTCTCTGCGATTTTAAAGGCAGCAGCCTTGCCGATCCCGGAGGTTCCCCCGGTCAAGACCACCTGTTTTCCATAAAGGCTGGTTTTGGGTTCTGTCCAGAATCGTTTGCTCAAATCATAGCCAAACCGGCTGAACATGAGCATCCCCGGCACAATGGCGTGATCTGCCAGCCAATCCAGCCCGTTGGAACCGGATCGAAACCATTCCCGGCCAAAGGGGGCTGAGGTGCCATGGTCCAATACCCGTTCAAGCCCCTGTATAGCATCCTTCCCGGTCTGCTTTAAAATTGGGACAAGGCATGGCTCAAGGTATTTGCCAACACCTGAAAACTCAATATCGGCCTGGTAATCAATTCTGGTACCGGTGTTGTCCGCCTGAAATTGTATGGTATCCATGGCGGTAAAGGATTCTGCCCGGCCTTTTAACACCAGCTTTGCATTGGGCTGGTATTCCACCACCCGATACTGAATTTTGGGACGAAAAAAACCAAACTTCAGTTTCAGGTCATAGACAGACCCAACCCCTGTTCTGCCGGGTTCAACCGCCTTTGAAGAGATCACTCCCGGATCCCATTCCTGGATACGGCTAAAATCACTTGTATAATCAAAAACGAAGTTGATATTTTTTCTAACCTGGATGGATTCTTTAAGTCGTATCATAACACCGCCTTTACAAAAGATGTGGGTGAATACATATACCATTTAAACATGGTCATAAATTTTAATACTTCAATACCGGCCAAAGGTGATTATCTTTGTTCAAACGCCCCTAAAAACCCAAGGACTTGCAATGATACGATTCGGCCTTTGCTGTGTATTCAAAGAACATCCCATTAAATTTCGAAGGACGACCGCATCCTATCTGGCCCGGTTTTCAGAAGAGGAACAAAAAAAAAGACTGGCCCGGCTGTGCGCTGAAAACGCCCAAAGCCTGGCCCGCGCCCTTGATTTCTGCCAAAAAAACAACATCGGTTCTTTTCGCATCAACAGCCAGATCCTTCCCTTAAAAACACACCCGGATATGGGGTATGATATCGGCGATCTGCCCGGTTCACAAGAACTGATCCGTGCCTTCAAAGCCTGCGGCGAATTCAGCTTAACCCATGATATCAGAACCACGTTTCACCCGGACCAGTTTATTGTTTTGTCGTCCCCCCGTCCGGACGTGGTTCAGCGGTCTGTATCCGATCTTGAATACCAGGCCCAGGTGGCGGAATGGGTGAATGCCGATGTGATCAACATTCATGCCGGCGGCGTGTATGGAGATAAACCCTCGGCGATTTCCCGCCTCATGAAAACCATTGACACCCTTTCTGATCCAATCAGAAAAAGATTGACCCTTGAAAATGATGACAAAAGCTATTCTCCCCATGATCTTTTGCCTGTGTGCCGGGATCTGAAGATCCCCTTGGTCTACGACGTCCACCACCACCGATGTCTCCCGGACGGGCTGGCAGTTGAAACGGCCACCCAACGCGCCCTGGACACATGGAACCGTGAACCTTTGTTTCATTTATCCTCTCCCAAAAACGGCTGGGACGGCCCAAGCCCCGGAAAGCACCACGATTTTATTGACCCCAACGATCTGCCCCGGCATTGGATTCCCATGGACATTACCGTTGAAATCGAGGCAAAGGCCAAAGAAATTGCCGTAAAACAACTCATGGCAGATTTAAAATTTATCCATACCTGACTCTTTTGTTTCCGCTGTCACCTGAATATTGCAAACCGCATAGTGGTTCAAGACAAAAAAGGGCTGTCCATGGGAAATGACCTGCCTGATACGAGAAGAGAAAACCAATTCAATGCTCAGATCATTATAGACCTGTTTGAATAAATTGTAATATTTTTTTTCTTTTTTGAAAAAAAGAACAGGCGAATTTTGAATATTAAGGGACACCCTAATAATCAGGATTTTGGGTTAAGTTCAAGGCGCAGATAAATTTTAACCAGAGGAATATATTAAATATATGTGAGCATAGGCATCTCTCCGGGCCGAAAATTTAAATTTGCCTGCAACGAAGAAATCAAACCCATAAGGATGGATCGTGATCCACGATCTATCCTTATGGGTTTTGATCAATAGGTCGATACGATGCCGCCGTCAAAGAGCAGATCACCACCGAGCAGATACCGGGAGAATCTGGAGAACCCCAGAACAAAAAGATTGCCCACCTCCACAGGACTCATCATCTCCTTGACCCGGGAAGCCCCCATCATCACATCATTGACCACCTCTTCCTGGGTAATTCCCCTCTGCTTGGCCTGGGCAAGAATCTGGCCCAGGCCAAGGGCGGTTTTTACAAAGCCCGTGCTGATGGTAAAGCCCCGGATATCGCCCTGGCCCTCGGCAGAGATGGACTTGGCAAGGCCGCGCAAGGCAAACTTTGCAATATTATAGGAAGATTTATTCAAGGTGCAGATATGGGCATGGATGGAGGCCATGTTGCCAATGGCCCCGCCGCCGGCCTCCCGCATCAGGGGCATCACCTTGCCGGAAAGATAAAAAGGCGCCCTGACCATAATACGCTGCATCAGATCAAAGGTTTCCACGGGAAAATTCTCCATGGGATCCACATGCTGAATGCCGGCAATATTGGCAAGGAACCTGATCTGGCCGAGGCTTGCCGCCTCGGTCACGGCCGCATCCATCTGGGCATCCTCTGTCAAATCACAGGGGATAAACACCATGCGGCCGCCCAGTGCCTGGCAGAGTTTCTGGGTTTGCCGGCCGGATGTTTCATTATAATCCAGGCCCACCACGGTCAGGTGGTTGGCAGCAGCGGCAATGGCCGTTGCCCGGCCAATGCCGCTGCCGGCGCCTGTCACCATACAGACGCTTTTTTCTGTGAAATGGTCATCTTTTAAGATCAGAATCTGGTCCGGCGTGATTGTTGGTTCATTAATATCCATGGCATATCCTTTCGTATTTTATCTGCCGTTAAACGGTGAGCGCCTTAAGATCCCGGTAAAAATCCAGGGCTTGGGGATTTTTCAGGGCGTCGGTGTTCTTTACCGGACGGCCATGAATCACGTTTCTTACGGCCAGCTCCACCTTTTTCATATTCAGGGTGTAGGGGATGTCCGGCACGCAAATAATCTTGGCCGGTACATGCCTTGGTGATGCATGGGTGCGCAGATCAATTCGAATCAAATTTTCCAGACCCTCTGTGAGTTCAACCCCTGGGGCCATCTTGACGAACAAAATCACCCTGACATCATGGTCCCAGTCCTGCCCCACCACCACGGCGTCCTCAATCTCATTCATCTGCTCCAGCCGCCGGTAAATCTCGGCAGTGCCGATGCGCACCCCCCCGGGATTCAATGTGGCGTCGGAACGGCCATAGATGATCACCCCGCCTTTGGGGGTGATTTCAATAAAATCCCCATGGGTCCAGACCCCGGGATATACGTTAAAATAGGCGGAATGGTACCGGCTCCCGTCTTCATCATTCCAAAACCCCACCGGCATGGAAGGAAAGGCCTTTTCACAGACCAGTTCTCCCTGCTCGCCGATCACGGACGTTCCGTCTGGATCATAGGCCTCAACCTTCATACCCAGCCCTCTGCACTGCAGCTCCCCGGCATAGACCGGGTCCAGGGGATTGCCCAGGGCAAAACAGCCGTTGAGATCCGAACCGCCGGAAATGGAGGAAAGCTGGAGATCGCCTTTCACCTCCTGGTAAATAAAGTCAAAATCCTCGGCAGACAAAGGAGAGCCTGTGGACAGCAGGGTACGAAGCGCACCAAGGTTAAATTCCTTTCCCGGGCGAACCCCGGCATTGCGAAGGGCGGCAATATAACCGGCCGAAGTGCCGAAGATGGATATGTTTTCTTCCTGGGCCATGCGCCACAGGGCGTCCGGGCCCGGGTGAAAGGGATTACCGTCGTAAAGAACGATGGTGGCACCGAGAAAAAGCCCGCAGGTCAGCCAGTTCCACATCATCCATCCGCAGGTTGTAAAGTAGAACAGGGTATCTTCACGCTTGAGATCCGTGTGCAGCATCAGCTCCTTGACCTGATGGATCAGCACCCCCCCGGCGCTCTGTACCATGCACTTGGGAAGTCCTGTGGTGCCGGATGAATACATGATATACAGGGGATGGTCAAAGGGCAGCTGCTCAAAGAGGATCTCGGGTTTGTCCGTACCAAAATCCGCATAGGCACAGGCCTTTGGCAATCCTTTAATATCCGGGGCATCATGAATATAGGGCACCACCACCGCCTTTTTAATGGAGGGAATCTGTTCCAGAATTCCTTTTACCCGCTCCAGGCATGACAAAGCTTTGCCCTTGAAAAAATAACCGTCCGCCGTCACCAGAACCTTGAGCTGAATCTGGCCGAACCTGTCCATCACCCCCTTGATGCCGAAATCCGGCGAACATGAGGACCAGACCGCACCGATGCTGGCAGATGCCAGCATGAAAATAATGGTTTCAGGCATGTTGGGCATGAACCCGACCACCCGGTCACCCGGCTGAACGCCCTGGGCCCTCAGCCCTGACGCAACCCGGGCTGTTTTTTGATAAAGCTGTGCATAGGTCAGGGTACGGCGGACCTGATTCTCACCCCGGAAAATCAGGGCGGTTTTATCGTCCCGGTATCTGAGCAGGTTTTGGGCAAAGTTCAGCCGGGCACCTTCAAACCACCGGGCTCCGGGCATCTTATTTTCATCATCCACCACCTGGTGCCAGGCGTCTGAACAAAGGATGCCCGCCTCTTTCCACATCTGTTCCCAAAATTGTGAAATATGGTCCACGGACCAGGTATACAGATCCTGGTAACTTTCAAGGCAAAGCCCTTGGGACGCGTTGACCCGCTGCATAAACCCGTGAATATTGGAGGCCTCTTTGCGCGCGGGCGAAGGGGTCCATAAAAGTCGTGACATTACGCTTTCTCCTTGATTGGATTAAATTGTCGGGGGCCAAGCCCCCGGTTCGATTTTTACTCAACCATGACCGAGGGCAGCCAGAGCACGGCCTCGGGAAACACGGCACAGAGCACAAGGCCTGCCATCATCAGGAGCACAAAGGGGACAATACCCCGGTAGACATGGGCCAGCTTGACCTCGGGCGATGCAACCCCTTTAATGTAGAACAGGGCATAGCCAAATGGCGGGGTGAGAAAGGAGGCCTGTAAATTTACGGCGATCATGACCACAAACCAGACCAGGTCAAATCCAAGGCTTTTCGCAATGGGCAAAAACAAAAGAAAACAGATGAGGACAATCCCGATCCAGTCGATGAACATACCCAATAAAAAAACAATGGCCATCATCACCCAGAAAATGCCCCATTTACCAAATCCCAGGCCCAAGACAAATCCTGTGACCACATCCCCGCCGCCAATGCCCAGAAAGACACCGGTAAAACAGGTGGCCCCGCACAGCAGAAAGATCACCATGGTGTTGATGCGTAGGGTGTTCACCGCCGCCTTTTTCAATACCTCCCAGGAAAACTTGCCGTATACGATGACCATTAAAAATGCAATAAAGGCCCCGACCCCGGAGGCTTCCGTGGGGGTGGCAATGCCCGTAAAGATACTGCCCAGCACCCCGAGTACCAGGATCATGGGGGGCACCAATGACTTCATTACCATGAAAAAAATCTGTGCACGGGTCACCTCGGCGGCCTCCTGTTCACTGATGGCAGGACCCAGGTCGGGATTTTTCCAGCAGCGGACAACGATATAGGCCAGATAGAGCACAGAGAGAATCACACCGGGAAAGACCGCGCCGGCAAACAGCTTGCCCACGGAAATGGTGGCCTGGTTGGCCATGACCACCAGCATAATGATCGGCGGAATCAGAATGCCCAGGGTGCCGGAGGCTGAAATCGCTCCGCAGCTCAACTCCTTTTGGTAGCCGTACTCCAGCATCATGGGCAGGGCTAAAAGCCCCATGGTCACAATGGATGCGCCCACAATCCCGGTGCAGGCTGCAAACAGGGTGGAGACAATGACCACGGTCAGCCCGATCCCGCCGGGCATGGGGCCGAGCAGATACCGCATGGCCCGGAACAATTCCCCGGCCACACCCGAGGAATCCAGCAGCTGGGCCATAAAGACAAAGAGCGGGATGGCCAATAGGACATAGTTGTCCATCACCCCCCATATGCGGTTCATAAACAGATAAAAAATGGAAGGTCCCCAGCCCACATACCCGAAAATAACGGCCAGCCCACCCAAGACAAATGCCAGGGGGTGACCCATGAACAAACCGATCAAAAGCCCTGCAAACATCAAAATTGTCAACCACTCCGGACTGATATCAAACATCATCCCATTCCTTAATTATGAAGATCTCCTTGATCACCTGGGATATCCCCTGGATCAAGAGCAGCACAAAGGTCAGCACGATCACCGTTTTCACAGGATAGATTGCCGGGGCAAACACACTCCAGGTATGCTCCTTCATTTTCCAGGACGTGGCAGCAAAGATATAGCCCTGCCATACCCCCAGGATACAAAAGGGGAAATAAAATATCAGGTAGGAAATGATTGAGAGTATGGCCTGCTTTTTTTCGGACAGCATCTGGGTGAAGACGTCCACAGAAACGTGGGTCCCATGGAGCAGGCCATAGGCCGCCACCAGCATGAAATGCACGGCGTAGATCTGTTTGAGCACCTCAAAGCTCCATATGGTGGGAGATCCGAACCCCCGCCGCAAAACAACTTCCATCACTGTGATCAGCACCAGGGGTATGATGAGCCAGGCAAATATCCGGCCGATCCAGTCGTTCAGCCTGTCCACGGTTTGCCTGACTTTTAACAAAGCATTTTTCACAGCCACCTCCTGAGGCACAAAACATACAGGTGCCAATATCTTGTTGAGCCGCCTGGCAACGGCCGGTCAGGCCTGCAGCACAAGGTGCTGCAGGCGATATCAGACTTATTCTTTGGGATTTTTTTCCAGATCGGGATAAGATGTGGGGTTGTAGCCAAAACCAAAGGGGCCTTCCATCTGGCGCCATTTGGCAAATTTTTTGCGGAATTCCATCTGTGACTGGATGGATTTTTTAAACAGCGGCTCTTTTGCGGCGATCTCTTCTGTATGGCGGTCGATCAGTTTCTGGATCCGTTCCAGGTCCTCTTTGGGATAGGAATTGATCTCAATGCCCTTGTCCACGAATTTCTGGGTGTATTCAATCACATCAAAGTACTGCTTGCACACAGTAGTGTCCGGTTAGGTTGCCCTCTGTGACAATGTGAGTGAGACACTTACCCATTGATAAATTAGTGTAGGGCGGGTAAGGATTATTACTTATGAAACCGATAAAAATGAACCCACTACCTGAATCCGAAAATCAGGCAGCCCCCAAGGAGGCCCCAATGGAAGGAGCCCATGGGGCGACTGAAGTTGGGGCCTCCTTGGGGAGCCAGGATTCAATCCCTGATCCTGAAGTACCTGAAAAAAAACCCCGGCGTAGATTCGTTGCTTCTTATAAACTGCGTATTCTCCAAGAGATTGAAAATTGTACCGAAATCGGAGGGATCGGCAAGATTCTTCGAAGAGAAGGCCTTTATTCATCAAATTTAACCGATTGGCGCAAAGCTCGGGACAAAGGACTTCTCAATGCCATGGCACCTCGAAAACGAGGAAGGAAACCAAAAAAGAAAAACCCATTGGCCATAGAGGTCGCCAGACTTCAAAAAGAGAAATTCAAATTAGAGCACAAGCTAAAGCAGGCGGAACTCATCATTGAAGCTCAAAAAAAAATTTCTCAGATCCTGGGAATCCAGCAGAATCTGGACGACCTCAAAGGAGAAGACTTATGAATGCCGCCCTAACGTTAAGTTGCGATATTGGAAAAAAGCCTTCATGTGAGGCTTTCGGTATTCCCCGATCATCTTTTTACAGATTTCATTCTCCAAAAAAACATATTGGAGTTAGTCGGACCGGATCTCCCCTTTCTTTGAATTCTGATGAACAACAAACGGTTTTGGATATTTTACATTCTGAAAAATATCAAGATCGAGCCCCATATCAGGTATATGCTTCTCTTCTTGATAACGGGCAATACTATTGTTCCATCAGAACGATGTATCGGCTTCTTCACAAAGAACATGGTTCTGTGCCGGAGCGAAGACGGCAGGTAAATCGCCCGAAATATAAAAAACCTGAATTGCTGGCAACAGGACCTAATCAGGTTTGGTCCTGGGATATTACCAAGTTGAAAAGTGTCACAAAATGGACCTACTTCTATCTATATGTAATCATGGATATTTTCAGCAGGTATGTTGTCGGCTGGATGGTCGCCCATAGAGAACAAACAGCATTGGCCAAAAAGCTAATTGAAAAGTCCTGTGAAAACCAGAAGATATTACCCGGTCAGCTTGGGCTACATGCAGATCGGGGAGCCAGTATGAAATCCAAAGGGGTTGCCCAGCTTCTTGTCGATTTAGGGGTAACCAAAACCCACAGTCGACCACATGTCAGCAATGATAACCCATACTCTGAAGCCCAGTTTAAAACATTGAAATATTGTCCACAATTTCCCAAAACTTTTGGTGCTATTCAGGATGCAAGAGCCTTCTGCCAGGATTTTTTTGGATACTACAACAAAGAGCATTACCATTCTGGTATTGGCCTGGTAACCCCAGAACAATTTCATTATGGCATTGCTAAAGATATTTATGAATCTCGCTGCCGAACATTGGAGGATGCATTTATTCAAAACCCAAAACGATTTAAGGGAAAAATACCGAGGCCACCGGCTTTACCAGAAGAAGCCTGGATTAACAAACCGGAACAAAAAGAGAAGGATATTATTGGAGCTTAATTTTAGGCATAGAGTGTCTCATTGTCATTGACACATTCCGTTGTTGCATATAAAAAGCATCTAAAATCATTGAAAAAACAGTCGGTTTTGTGTTGACAAATGTGCGTAAAAATTTTTGTGCGCCTTGAAAATTTAACTCAAGGAGCTCAAATGACGCACATCTCAGTCCCTAAAAAACAACTACGGTCTCTAAACTTTGACAATTTCAGGTGCCCTCTGATAAAGTCACTTTCAAAAGCACCGGAATTACAATCTCGAGGAGACCGCCCTTTAAAAATGACATTCGAAGACCAGATAAATGCTTTGGTTTATTTCCATCTTCAGGAGCACAAGTCTGCCCGACATTTAATTCAGGATCTCAAGGAGAATGTTTTTGCTAAAGAAAATATTGCGCCAGACGGTGGTATCAGCCGTAGTAGTTTCTGTGAAGCCATCAATCACAGGGGACTCGAACAACTGCAATTTATCTTTGAGGATCTTTATAAACAGGCTCTTGAGTGTCATCCGGGTGAACACGCCGAGTTAGGAGAGTTGGTTTCCATTGACGGTAGTCTCATAAATGCAGTCCTTTCAATGCACTGGGCGAACTACAGAAAAGGAAGTAAAAAAGCCAAAGTACATTGCGGATTTGACATTAATCACGGAATCCCAAACAAAATCTTTTTGACTGAAGGCAACGGCGCTGAACGCACTTTTGTTCCCAAAATACTTTCCAAGGGGCAAACAGGTGTTATGGATCGTGGATATCAATCCCATAAAGAATTTGACCTGCTTCAGGAGCAAGGCAAACATTTTGTCTGCCGTATAAAAACCAGGACAACAAGAACAATTATTGATAACCACGAGACCCCTTCCGACAGCTACATTTTTTATGATGCACTGGTTAAACTTGGTACTCCGAATCAAAACCAGACGAAAAGGCCTGTTCGGGTTGTTGGCTATAAAATTGCTGGCGTCAAATACTATGTGGCAACTGACAGGCATGATTTAACAGCGGAACAAATAGCAACAATTTATAAACTCCGGTGGACCATTGAGGATTTTTTCAAATGGTGGAAAGAACATCTGAAGGTATATCATCTCATTGCCCGCAGTGAATACGGCCTTATGGTTCAGATTCTTGGCGGCCTTATCACTTACCTGTTACTGGCAATCCATTGCCAAAAACAGTTTAATGAAAAGGTCACGATCAAAAGAGTTCGGCAGCTGCGAACCGCCATTCTAAATGACCTGTTTGGCTGCGAGGAGCAGGGCTCTCATAGTTCAAACAGGGACAATATTGTCAAAGATCAAAAAATTATTGAGCAAGCAAAAACCTAACCGGACATCACTGGCTTGCACAAGAACTCAATGGTGGCAACCTTGGCCGCGTATTGCACGGTTTCCTGAAGATCGGGGGGCAGATCGTTCCAGGCTTTTTCATTGATCATCACCCCCATGACAGAGGCGAGCTGATGCCATCCGGGAACGGCCCAGAATTTGGTCACTTCACCAAATCCCATGCCCCAGTCAGATGAAGGACTGGAAAATTCGCAGGCGTCAATGGTGCCTTTTTGCATGGCCTGGTAAATCTCCTGACCTGCCATGGCCACCTGGGCAGCCTTGAGGTCTTCCAGCAGATGCCCCTGGATCTTGCCGGACATGCGGATCTTCATCCCCTTGAGATCGTCCAGTTTTTTGATGGGTTTATTGCTGCGGATTCCGCATTCCATGGGCGTCACCCCGGTGACCAGATAGTGCATGCCAAACTTTCCATATGCTTCCTGGTAAATAGAAAGTCCGCCGCCGCTGTATATCCAGAGCAGGTAGTCCATGGGGGTCAGCCCCATGGGATAGGAACCCAGAGAGTCAAACACCCGGTCCTTGCCGGCCCAATAGTTGGGCCAGTCACCCGCCGCCTGAATGGCTCCCTTGCTCACGGCGTCAAATACTTCATAGGAGGGCATCAGGGTGCCGCCGGTAAAAAACTGAATTTGAAGTTTACCCTTGCACAGGTGGTTTACCGCTTTTACAAAGGCCTGATCCGCCTCAATCAGGGAGATGGACGACGGCCAGGTGGAGGTCATTTTCCACCGGATCACCTTGGCGTACAACGGGCTTGCCGCCCAAATCATTACCATCCATGCCAGAACCAGAATACACATGCCTTTTTTCATCCCATGCTCTCCTTTTCTTTAATGTTTAAAAGATCTTCCAGTGTTGCAAATGCTCAAAGACCGGGCCGTTATCTCGTGTCCCTGAATTTTGCAAAGGCCATGCCAAGACTCTGGAGATTAAATTTAACCTTTTGAAATTAAAGATGATTTAGACAATAAAGAAGATTCAGTCTCCGACCGGTCACCCCAAACCTGTAGCCAGGCCGCTACACCTGGCCGCCGGGTTTAAGGGAAAGGCCGTATTTTCGAATTTTTTTGTACAACAGCGTGCGGTGAATACCCAACGGCCTTGCGGCCTTGCTCTTGTTAAACCCAGACGCTTCAAGGGCAGCCACGATGGCCCGGCGTTCGGTGCGGGCCTGGAGGGCGTGAAGCTTCCGGACAGGGGCCCCCTTCCTGTGGGTAACAGCGGTCACGGCATCGGGCAGATCACAGGCCCGGATCTGGCTCCCCTGAAACTGGATAAAGGCCCGCTCCATGGCATTGGCAAGTTCCCTGACATTGCCCGGCCAGGGGTAATTTTCCAAAAGCTGCAAAGCCCCGGGCAGAAGCGAGGGCGTCTGAAGCCCGGCCCGGCTGGCAGTGGCCTCAAGAAGATGTTCGGCCAGCGGGCAAATATCACCGGCCCGGCGCCTCAGGGGCGGCAGATGGAGCGGAATTACGTTAAGGCGGTAGAACAGATCTTTTCTAAATTACCCCTCATCCATGAGCTGGTGAAGGTCCTGGTTTGTGGCGGCGATCACCCTGAAATCCAATGGGATCATCCGGTTTCCGCCCACCCGTTCAACCGCCTTCTCCTCCAGGACCCGCAAAAGTTTGGGCTGCATGCTCAAAGGCATATCCCCGATCTCATCCAGAAAAATCGTTCCGGGGTGGGCCAGCTCAAACTTCCCGGGTTTGCCCCGGGACAAAGCCCCTGTGAACGCCCCGGGGTCATAACCGAAAAGCTCTGATTCCAGAAGGTTTTCAGGGATGGCAGCGCAATTGATCTTCACAAAGGGATGGGCCTGCCGGGGACTTTGGTTATGAATGGCATGGGCAAACAGCTCCTTGCCCGTACCGCTTTCCCCGCTGATGAGAACGGGAAAGGCATTGAATGATGCCCGCCGGGCCTGGGATTTGACCTTGGCCGTGGGCTCACTTTTGCCGACAATATCATCAAAGGTAAACCGGGCAGAGCGAAAGCCCCCTTGCCCTATCCGCTCAAGGGGGGTGTCAAGGGCCTCCACGGTCTGTGCCAGGCGGGTCACTTTGTTGAGATCGCTGAACAAAACACGGCCGAACACGGCAATGACCTGACCCAGCCGCTTGACCGGGATACACTCCACCATGATATTGACCCCGCGAAGATTCTGAATCTGGTTGAGTTCCGGCCTGCCGGTGCGGCCCACCATATGCATCCTGGAGTTATCGATCACCTCGGTGCAGTGCCGGCCGACCTGGGCATCGGGATCCAGTTCAAGAAACTGTCCGTAAGACGCGTTGAGATAGATGATATAACTGTCAGGGTCTGTGATGATGATGCCGTTCTCGGTACTGTCAAAAATCCGAAGGAACAGATCCACCTGCTACTTGAGATCTTCAGCCTGGCCCCCCAATCCGATGACTCTTGTCAATGAATGCATGGCACCTCTTTGAACTTGATTGGCTACATGTTGACAATTTGATACAATTTTTTAAAACATTCCTGAGACCAAAGTCAATGATTTTAAAAGAGAATATTAGAATCATCAGGCTGACAAACTGAACCCGGACCAAAGGCTTTACAGGATGCGTAACTTGGGTTGCCAGGAGCTTTTTTTTTCTTCCGCCGCCTTAAAAGGCGTGTTCCAGTCAACCTTGTTTTATAGGGGCCTATTCAAATAATCAATTTGATCTCATCTATCATTTCTGCCTATTAAGCCTTTAAAGAATTTATAAAAAAACCCTAAGGATAATCTGATGAATATTAAAATTGAAACAGAGGCGTTTAAAACGTTTTTTTTAGGCATTTTAAGCTGCAAATGTCCTGTGACCCCGGAGACTGAAAAAAAGCTCTTTGATTTCTATAGCGGTGCTGCTCACCAAAACACACTGGATTTCAATGGAATTCTGGCCATTGCAGACAAGAACCCTAAGCCAACCCCGGTCCATCATTTATACGATTTTTGCGCCGGATCAAAGGATGATCCCTTTTGTTTTACCATCACGGCCAATGAGGTGTTAAGAGACCTTGGTTCACGACTCCACTACAATATGGTGGTTTCAAATCATCCCGAAATTGAATCTGAAAACCCGGGATTGCTGATCAGCCATCTGCTTTTGCCCGTAACCATTGAAAAAAAGGGGAATCAATGTGAAGCAATGTATGCGAATCAGGAGGTCCTTGTCCGGTTCTCCCCTGTTATCATGCCCATAAAATCAAAATTGGATTCAAACGAATATGCCCATCATATGGGGATGATTCTCTGCGGCATGTCCAGGGAACAGGCAGAGATGTTAAAGGCCCACCAGCGGCTGATCAAAGGATTAAAAGAGATTGCAAAAGCCTCTGGCAATATTGATTTAAGGGCGCTGCCCCCCTATGGCGATCACCTGTCGCAAGTGGTGAAAAGAGTAAGCCGGTATGATATATAAAGTTTCAGGCAAAGCCGCATTGACCCAAAAGGGATTGCCGATCCTGAACATTGGACAACCTAACGGCCTGTAAAAACGGCATTCAAAAAAAGTGTCACAGGATATTTAAAATTGAAAAAAAAAGACTTTAACAGCAGGCTTGTTTATTCCACAGATCTGGGCAGAATATGTCCTGACTGCAATCAACCGTCTAAAGCATGTATCTGCAAAAAAACAAAGGCACACACGAATCTTGAAAAAGAGGAAAAAATCACCGTGGAAAGATCGACCAAGGGCAGAAAGGGAAAAGGGGTGACCCTGATCAAAGGGCTTGCCCTTGAAGGCCCTGCCTTAAAAGCGCTTGCAAAACAACTCAAACAAAAATGCAGTACCGGCGGTACGGTGAAAAACAATGTTATCGAACTCCAGGGAAACCACCGGGAGGTATTGGTTGGATTCCTGAAATCCCTTGGACACAAGGCTGTAAAGGCCGGAGGATAGCCTTTAATTCTTGTTTTAAAAACACCGGCCAAACCGATAGTGTAAAACAAGGCCTGTTTTACCCGTCAGGAATCAAAACACAATTTAATTGTGCAAACATGACTGTTTAGTAATCTTCCTGTCATGTCAGGGTTAAGATGATCAAGTATATCATTTATCTGTGATGGGTATATTTTTTATGCGCTCTTTTGCCAGGGGCCATAAATCCCAGCGCATTTGTTTCTCTCTTCCTTTTAACCGGGCCGTCATTTGGCGGTCCGGTTTTTTTTTCGCCTGATTCATATATCCTTAAAAAAATTTTGGCCTATACCCGCATATTTCACAAATCGATTTTGCTTTAGCGGCAAGGCGCAAGGGCGTCAAGCCATAGTGACTTTATTTCGAACGGTCTGCAACGCCGCCTCAAATTGTTATGAAATATTCGGGCTGATCGCAAATGTTTTTTATATTGACACAGGGCCTCAAAATTTATATTGGTTGTATGACCAAACAAAAAAAACAGGAGAGAGTCCATGGGCAGAAAGAGCAATGCACCTGAACGTCGGGACCAGATTGTCTGGGCGCTCTATGATTGTCTGGTTGAAAAAGGCCATGAAAAAGTGACCATAAAGGAAATTGCCAAAAAGGCAGGCCTGCCCCCGGGGGTCATCCACTATTATTTTAAAACCAAAGACGAGATTGTTTCAAATCTTGGCAATGCCATCATTGAAAAATATTCCACTGAAATCCGAATTCTCATCCGCCAGGCCCAATCCCCTGACCAACAAGTTAAATCTGCAATTGAATTCATCACGGACCGCTTGATCTTTAACCTCTCCTTAAACCGGGTCTTTTACAATCTCATTCAAATGGGGTTTGAACGAGAGGAACTCATGACTGCGGTCAGCCATATGTTTGACAACTATCGAAAACAAATGGCCTCTGTGTTTAAGGCCGCCGGGGGGAAAGAGGAGAGCCGGCTTTTAAGCGCCTGTCTGGTTGCCGTGGCAGAAGGATTTTCCCTTCAGTTCATGGTTGACCCAAAGGCGTTAAGCCGGAAAGATGTCAACACCGTGATCATTGGTTTGATTGAAGATCGGCTGAACATCAAAATTCCAGAATAATCGCAAAAGATATAGGGAAAAAAAATAAGTGGCGTTTTAAAATTGAATAGGTCGGTTAACCAAACTAAAAGGAGAGGGATATGACTCAGATCCAGCCCAAAAGCCATTGGATGACAACCCGGGATTATGTACCGGGCAAAAGCCTTCAAGGGGAGATTGATGCAGATGTGGCCATTATCGGAGGCGGGTATACAGGTCTTTCAACCGCCTATCACCTGAAAAAGGAGGATCCCGGCCTCAAGATTGTTCTTTTGGAGAGTGAAATCATCGGATACGGGGCCAGCGGCAGGAACGGAGGATTTAATATGACCCTGTTCGGCCCGACCCTGAGTGAGCATTACGGCCCTGCGGTTCGGCAGGGCAAAGGCCAAAGAGGCCCATCATTACATGGAAAGATCCGTGGACCTTCTAAAACACCTGGTTGAGGATCTGAGCCTGGACTGCGACTATGAACACCCCGGGTTTTTACGGGTGGCCACCTCGGAAAAATATAAACAGCGCATCCTTCACGAGATTGAGCTGGCTCACAAACTCGGGCTTAAGGGGATTGAGTGGCTTGATCAGGCCCATGGGCATCAACATATTTGAGCAGAGCCCTGTGACCGAGGTAAAAAGGGGGAACAAAGATCTCACCCTCACGACCCTGAAAGGAAAGGTCAGGGCCAAAAAGCTTGTTTTTGCAACCAATGCCTGGTCCCATTTTTTTCCGGACTTAAAAAACCGCCAGGTGCCGGCCTGGACCCATATCGTGATCTCAGAGCCCCTGACCCGTGACCAGTATGCCGCCATTGGCTGGCAAAATCGTCAGGGCATTGAAGATGCCAGAAACCTGGTTCATTATTACCGGCTCACAAAAGACAACCGGATTGTCATGGGGGGCCGGGATATCACCCTCAGCCAAGGGTATAACATGGACAAAGACATGAATGAAAAGGTGTTTAAAGGGCTGCGAAACGATGTGCGCAGCATTTTTCCCCCCTTGAAAAATCTCAAGTTCAGTGATGCCTGGGGCGGGCCTGTGTCTGTGCCCATTGATATGAGCCCGGCATTAGGATACCTGGGTGACAAGCGGGTGGTGTACAGTTTAGGGTGCATGGGCCACGGGGTCAGCCTCACCCATCTCAACGGCCAGACCATAAAGGATCTTGTGCTTGAGAAAAAAACAGATCTCACAGAGGTCTTTTTTGTCAACCGAAAGCAGATTTCCTGGCCGCCTGAACCCTTCCGCTGGATCGGAACAAAGGCCATCAAAGGATATATGCATTTAGAGGACTATTTTTACGATGGGATGAAACATGTCTGCTGATGGCAAACCAGACAAAATCCCCCTGGAACAAGGTCAAAGAGAACCTGCTTTCTTTGTTATCGGACACTCTCATACCTTGGCCTGAGGCCGTCCCTGGAAAAGACAACCTGCCACAGCTGGTTCCGCCGGGACCTGAATGTTCCGGCACATGCCAGCAGGTAATAAGACCACATCCGGAAAAAACGATGGTCATAATTGGACTTGATACAGGCCCAGTTATTGATAAAATTCCGGTGCCAGGCCATGAGGGTCGGGTCGTAGTCCGGGCCAAAACTGTGCCAGTCCTCCAGGACCAGTAATTTTTCTGCGGCCGATGAGATCTGCCGGCTGGACGGCACCATGGAGTTGGGGAAAATATACTGGGAAATCCATGGATCGCATGACTTTAAAGACCGGTTGCCGCCGATGGTATGCAGAAGGAAAAGCCCCTGGGCAAGCAGGCACCGCCGGACCACTGCCATGAATTTCCGATAATTTTTCTGCCCCACATGCTCGAACATGCCCACGGACACGATGCGGTCAAATTGATCTGTCAGCTCCCGATAGTCTGTCAGGCGAATGTCAACGGGCAGGTCCCGGCATCTTTCCCGGGCAAGGGCGGCCTGCTCCTGGGACACCGTGATTCCCCGGACCTCAACCTGGTAATGTTCGGCCATGTAGGCGGCAAGCCCGCCCCAGCCGCAGCCGATATCCAAAACACGCATCCCGGGCTCAAGGCAGAGTTTTCTGCAGATCAAATCCATTTTGGCCTTTTGTGCCTGGTCCAGGTCCTTGGCCCCTTTCCAATAGCCACAGGAATAATTCATCCATTTATCCAGCATCAGGGCAAAAAGCTCATTGCCGATATCATAGTGGCGGAGTCCGATTTCAAATGCCCGTCGTCTTCCGGGCGATCCGGCGAACCAGGCCTTAAGACTGCACCAGATAATTTTTAAAGATGGTCTTGTTTTTTGGTCCACCCGGCATGCCAGGGTCCGTTCAAAAAAACGGTCCAGGGCCTGGCAGTCCCACCAATCATCCATATAGCTCTCACCCAGAGCCAAGGACCCGCCAACGGCCAGGTCTCTGTAAAATCTGTCATCCTTTACCTGGATGTCCCAAGGCCGGCTGCCGTTCACAGCCACATCAGCCAAAGCAAAAACATCCCTGACCATTTTTTCATAAGATCGGTTTCCCATGATATGACCTCCTTTTTTGCTTGAACAAAATTTATCCACGGGTACAAAACCCAGAAAAAGAGTTCCGCACCAAGAGACTCAGGGCTGACGTGGTGGTAACCTATCGGCCAGCCAGGGGTCTTAAATAAAACCGGCTGCCCTTGTATTCCGAAACCAGAATTTTATTATCCTGAACCAGTTGTTCAATATCTGAAAAACTGCCGCCTGCTTTTTCAAGATAGGCTGAAACCGCATCCTCCCGCATGGGGTGCACGGCGGTGATACTTAAAATATCCGCCTCAATATCCCCGGTATAGGCAAACTGGTTGCCCTCGTACCCGATAAGATATTCAGCGTTCACCCCCTGGTCGGTAAACAGCCCATAGGCCTGGTTAATCTGCCCGGGATCAGGGGGCTGAACCCAGGGCATTGCAGGGGGCCTTGTGGGAATGCTGATATAGGACAGACCACTGTTGAGCCCGCTGATAAACCCGGCAGTGTTTTCAAGGGAAGTCACCGTATCGTTAAGCCCTTTGACCAGCATGGTTTCGGTCACCAAAGTGCCGGCATACGCTTCTGAAAACAGGCCGATTCCATCAAGCATCTCATTGAACCGGATCTTTGGGTGGGGCCGGTCAATTTTTCTCCATATTTTTTCATCCACAGTATCCACCTTGACCGAAACCCAGTCCGCCCGGCACAAGTCCCGGCGGACCCCGCCAAGGCTGAGCAGGGTGGAATTGGTAATCACAGCGATCTTGACGCCCAGGGGGGAGAGGCAGTCGATGAGATTTCCCAGGCCGGCATCCAGGGTGGGTTCGCCCTCGGAGACAATGGTCAAATAATCAATGGGTTCTTTGTGGGTTCGGGCATTTTTCAACTTATCCTCTGTTTCAGCGGCAAGAAGACCGGGGTCATAAAAAGGCTGCCGGTCCAGCCGGAGGTCCAGGGATTTTCCAAGCTGACAATAGACGCAGGAATAGGTGCATATCTTGGGCGGGATATTGTTGATCCCCACACTCCTGCCCAGCCGCCTTGAGGGTACAGGGCCGAACACCCGTGTCAATTCCATCGTTTGCTCCTTAAAAACAGGTTGTTCCGGGTTCACCCAGACTCACCTGAAATATCAGCAAGGTTCATACCAGAAAAATGGAAAAAAAAGGCAAGTCTATAGAGAAATCTGCAACCCCCTTCTCTTGTTCATATTTTGGAACCCAAAAAAGAAATACCCCCCAAAATCCCCTGGAAGAGGCCGGCCCAAAAGAGCAAGACTGCAACCCCCTGATCCATGATCCTTTACATACCCGCAATCTTTGGTCCGGATAAGGGGCGACCCGCATATTTCACGAATGGATTTTGCTTTAGCTGCAAGGCGTCAGGGCGTGAAGCCGTAGAAACTTTACTGCGAACGACCTGCAACGACGCAGATGAGGTAAAATCAATTTGCCCGAAGGGTGACAATTTCTACCCTGGAAATTGGGTTGGCAAATAATTTTAACCTTTTGTATTTAAAGAGATTAATATCCAGCCCCCTCAAATTGTCAATTGCTGACCTTCAGGCTATGACATATTCGGGCTAAAATCATATAAAAATATACCCCGAGGCCTGTTTTTTCATGGCACATGGTTTGCAGTAATTCCGACAGACATCGTCCAAATATAAATAATCCTGAAATTCTTTAAATTAAAGGAGAAAAAATGAAAGGAATCGGCATCATCATCTGCCACCGCTATCACACCTGTGCCGGGGGCAAATGTCTCAGGGCCATGCAAAACCGTGAAGGGGGATTTGCCCGGTATAAGGACGAAGAAATCCAAATCACCGGATATACCAGCTGCGGGGGATGTCCCGGCGGAAATGTGGAATATGCGCCCCTGGAAATGAAAAAAAACAACACCCAGGTCATCCACCTGGCCACCGGCCTTGTGGTGGGCTATCCCCCCTGCCCCAGGATCAAGGCCTTTTGTGAATTCATCCCGGCAAAATTCGGTCTGGAGGTGGTGGTGGGGACCCATCCCATTCCCCAGAACTATTACCTGACCCACAAGGACCTTGGCACCTGGACCTCAGATCTGTGGCAGGACCGGATATCCCAGGTGATCACAGACGAGCAGACCCGGCTGAGTTACGATTAAAAAAACCAGGTCAGCCGGCAGAATAACCGGTCCATATCCCTGTAGGGATAAATAAGGGCTTCAGCCGTCCGGGCCTCGTAAAAGGCGACACCGGCCTCAAGCTTAAGGTTGTCATACACATCATACTCCCCGCTCAAACGGAGGATATGGCCGTCACCCGGATTAAAATAGACCCAGAAAAGGTCCAGGCTCAGGGTGTTGTGCCACATCTCATATTTGGCCTCAAAATAGCTGGTGTAAAGATTCTCGGGCTGATTCAGGGTCTGATCATGGGAAAGGGTGTGAACACAGGAGACTTCGGCCAAGAGCAAAAGATCGTTAATTTTGCTGAATTCAAGGCCTGCCAGGGCCTCGATCTGGTCATGCAGGGCAAAGGTCTCAACCTGGTCTTGTGGGAGGCCTGAATAAATCTGATCCAAAATATCCCGGCGCTGTACTGCCCGATCCTTTCGAAATGCAGTCTCAAATTTGAACAGGGCCGCATCCCTGACCAGGGAGGCCCCCACACCGATACTGGTCATCCGCTCCAGCACCGGGACAAAAACAAGGGTGCCGCCATGGGTCATGCCCTGGTAGTCAAGGATTGGACAAGGATCATACACATGGGAGGCCACAAGGCTTAAGTCTCCGCCGTTAAAGGATCGGGCCGCTTTAAAGGCCACCCCGTCCGGAACAGGCAGGCGGGCATCCTCAAGCTCCATAAGGCCGGGCCGGGTCATATCCCTGGGATTGACCACGTCCAGAACCTGGGCATAGTTGGATTCCCCCCAGGCAACAATCTGATTGCCCAGTCTAAGGGAAAAATGTTCATTGAGCCTTGAATCCAGAAAAAAATCCCAGGCTGAAACATCCCATTTTTTATCATCCTGGCTCCAGGAACCGGGATCTTCCCTGGCTGTGAAAGCGTAGGCGGTTTCAACCCAGGCCCTGAAATCTGCCCTAAGCTTATGGTCCTGGGAAATCTTGTATTCACTTTCCAGGGACACCAACGGCTTGAGCGAGGAAAGCCTGTTTGCCGGCTTGTTGAATCCCAGTTCACTGGTAATTTCCAGGTACCCGCCAAAATGAAATGGAGACAGGTCTTGCGACAGGGCTGAATCCAGGGCAGCCTGGTCTGCTGCGGCAAAAGGATCCTGATCACCTGATTCCAGGTCGGGATCTAAAATATCAAAATCATCATCTTCAGCCGGAGCCGTTTCTTGTGATTTTGGTCCTGAAATTGCCATTCGCACCTCTTGTGTCCTGTCCTGATACGCCTGGGGCAGGTCAGACACCGTCTGACCCGGGCAGGGGAGAGGCCTTAAAAGGAAAATGAAAAGCAGAACCGCCATGGTCAACCCGGCCGGCCTTAAGCGTTTAATTGTTTTTCCCATGAATTATCATAATCCTTGTTCCATCCGCCTCGGGGTAAAATAATGGTCTTGTACGGGCAGATTATACTGAAGATTTGAAACGACCAGAACGGTTGAATGGCTGACCTTTCCTTTGACCATGGTCACCATGGTCATTTTCAAAGGGGTAAGGATGCCGTCGATTTTTTTGATCTCTTGGGCCTTAAAATATTTTATTTTTTTCCCTTTGGTGACCCAGTACTTGGCCTTGACCGCAATAAAATTATCCTTGCGCACCCAGATCAGTATTTTGGAATATCCGGTTTCTTCTTCCACCCTTTTTCTGGCTTCAGCCTTGGGCCGGCCTGAAATCACCCAGGTCTCAACCCCGTTTAAATCAAAGTTTTCCTTGGCAAATTTATAGTCCCAGTCCTTGATTTCCATGCCGTTGATGTCTGAATAGGAAAAATCCGATCCCATAAAGGCCGAAGATTTGTCCCCCGGGGCAATGCGCTTCACCTTGCCAAGCGCCCAGGGTCATCGCATGTAACTTTTATTAAGATTCGTCCTTACCCGGCTGGAATAGGTGAGGGGGATTCCGTTAAATCTTAAGCGGTCGTCCTGACCGCTTAAGAAGCGGAAATGATCGGACCTATGCCGTCCTGGCGGGCCGCTCATTTACGCCACTCCACCCCCTTCACCCTATCCCAGCCTGGCTCTCCTGGCTTGCTATAGTATATGAGCATCGAACAAAATTTTCCTAGACATCGCTGCACAGATACGATATATATGGCAATAAACACAAGGAGTTGCCAATGAACGAAAAAAAATCTCTTGAAACTTTTTTTGACAATATTCAGGACCCCAGACACCACAATAAGCTTCATAATTTAATTGATGTCGTCATCATCGCAATTTGTGCGGTAGTTGCTGGCGCAGACACTTATGAGCAAATTGAAAACTTTGGCAAAAAGAGAAAAAGGTGGTTGTCAAAATTTCTAAGCCTTCCCCATGGGATACCCTCCCATGACACCTTTGGCAGAATTTTTGAAAGGATGAACCCGAATGAATTTCAGAGCAGTTTTATGCACTGGGTTCAGTCGGTTGCAAAGATGACCAAAGGTCAAGTCATTGCAATCGACGGCAAAACTCTAAGGCGTTCACACGATACCTCCAATGATAAGAAAGCCATTCATATGATCAGTGCGTGGGCTTCGTCTAATAAAGTGGTTTTAGGGCAATTAAAAACCGAAGAAAAATCAAATGAAATTACGGCCATTCCAAATCTTTTAAAACTTTTAGATATCTCGGGCTGCATTATAACCATTGATGCCATGGGCACTCAAAAGAAAATCGCTGAAACCATAATAAACAAAGGGTGTGACTATGTCCTTGCCCTGAAAGAAAATCATAAAACCTTGCATGATGAAGCGGTACTTTTTTTCAATAAAATGGAAGAAATGAAAAATCAGGGGTACCAGTTTAATGAACAGACCAGTGTTGACGGAGGGCACGGTCGAGTCGAAACGCGCAGGGCTGTGATAACCTCTGATATTGATTGGTTTGAAGATAAAAAAAGTTGGAAAGGTTTGAAAAGTATTGGAATGATTGAATCCACCCGGGAAATGGACGGCCAGATCAGTCATGAAAAGCGATATTATATATCGAGCCTGGATAGCGACCCCAATATTTTTGGTAATGCTGTCAGGAGGCATTGGGGAATTGAAAATTCAGTGCATTGGGTATTGGATATTGCGTTCCGTGAAGACGAAAGCAGAGTCAGAAAGGGGAACTCTCCTGAGAATTTTGCAGCGATTCGGCACATTGCATTAAATTTATTACGGAACAATAAGACATTTAAAGGGAGTGTAAAAACCAAAAGGTTGAATGCTGCTATGGATATCAAATATCTGGAGGAAGTTATGTTTGGATGATACTTGAACCAATCAAAACTATAGGCACTTTACAATATTTACATGCGTGAGCCCTGGCCAAGCGCCGGCAGAAAGAGCCAGGAATCATCCTCCTTGGTATGGTCTTCCCAGTCAAAGGACATATAGGCAGTGTTTCTCACATCAGCCGGGCTCAAAAAAAACAATATCCCTTTGGTGTCCGGGCCCACATCCTTGCGGATGCTTTTAATGGAACGGATGCGCTGATTCTTGTGTTTATCAATGAGAATCATCAGGGTATCTCCGTCCTCTCTTGTGTCAACCGCTTCCATGACCTGGGATGGGGTGAGGGGCAGATCTTCAGAATATGCGGGCAGGCCAGAGGCCAGGGATAGCCCGAGGGTCAAAAAAACAGACAAGGCCAATTTAAAATTCATGATCAGGTTCTCCTTTGAGTCTTCCAGGCTCCTGGACACGGGCCCGGGGATGAACAGATAATTTAAAAACAAGACAGACCATCACCGGCAGAAGTACCAGTGCGGCCAAAGCGCTGACCACCATGGTCAGGGTAATCAGCCAGCCCATGACGATCAAAGGGGTAAGAAAGGCAAACCAGAGGGCAACAAACCCCAACCCCACGGTCAGCGCATTGGAAACAATGGCCTTGCCCGAATGGGAGACCGTATCTTCCAAGGCCTGTTCAAATGTCATGCCCCGGGAAAGACCGGCCTTGAGCCGGCTCAAATAGTGGATGGAATAATCCACCCCGATTCCGATGACCACACTGGCAATAATGGCCGTACCGATATCCAGAGGAATGTTAAAAAATCCCATGATCCCGAAATTGATCACAATGGTGCCGACCAAAGGAATCATGGCAATGAGGGTATAGGCCGTATTCTGGAAGGTGATCCCCAGCATGATCAAAACCACCAGAACAGAGACGCTGAGACCTGTGACCTGGCCGTGTACGATTTCCCGGGTAGTGGCGGCCTCCACAGCTGCAGATCCTGTGATTTCCACCTCAAACAATCCAGGCAGATGGGTTTTGGCCCAGGCCATGGTTCGGTCTGTAAAGGCCTTGGTCTCCCTGGAGGAATTGGTCCTGAGCACAGTGGAAACGTTCAGACTGGAATAGGCCGGATCAACATAGTCAGACAGGACATCTCCCCCCCCGTTTTCATAGAGCAGCAGCAATTGTGCAATCAGACAAGATGACTCAGGGTCCTGGTTTGGGTCTACGGGCAGCCGGTCCTGGGAAGGATCCTGGTCGTTGAGGACAAAATGGATGCGCCGGATAAGCTGGGTTAAGTCCGTGACCTTGCCCACTTCGGGCTGGGCCTTTAAAAAATCGATAAATCCGTTTACCGCCCTAAGATTCACCGGCTGTTTAAATGGCTGGGAAATCTTGTCAGCACTCGGGTCCAGTCGGATCACAAAATTGATCCGGGCAGATCCTGCCCCGGATCGGTTCAAGGCTTGGGATGAGAGAAAAATCGGGGCCTTTTTTTTAAAAAACGCCACGGTATTATTGTCCACCCTAACCTGCAGGGCCCCGGCCAGAAAAACAACAAAAACAAGCCCGGAAAAAAGAGTGGTCTGCACGGGCCGTTTGACCACCCATCGGGTCATTCGGATCAAAATCCGCTCATATGCCTTTTTTTCCCCCTGCTTTCTTTGGCCTGGGTGCGGCCTCTTTTTTTGGGGCAGGCAGACCAGAAGAGAGGGGATGAATAAAAGGGAAAAAACCATGGCCACCAATGCCCCGAGACAGACAAAAAGCCCGCAGTACTTGACCTGAACAATCCGGGTGATGGAAATGGCAAAAAAAGCCGCCCCGGTTGTCATGGAGGTCATGATCACGGGCATGGTTAAATGATCCAGGGTCCGGCAGACGGCTGACTCCTTGTCAAGGCCCTGGTCAATGTGATCCTGGTATTCTGAAAACATGTGGATTCCGTCGGCCACCCCGATGGAGAGGACAAAGACAGGCAGAGAAATGGTAATGACATTCAAAGGAATAAAAACAGCGGCCATCACCCCTAAGGTGACCACCAAAGAGAGCATGACCACGGACAAAGGCAGGACCACCCCTTTGACCCCCTTAAAATTGATGTACAGACAGGAAAGGACAATCAGGGTAACAATGGCAAAAAGGGTTTTGCTGTCCTCTTCCATGGCCTTGCCCAGGGCGGCTGTCACCGCGGGAAAACCTGCAATATAATGGGTTTCAGGCCCCAAAATTTTTGATTCCACAAGGGCTGACACCTGGGAATAAACCTGGTACCGCTCTTTTACCGCACCCTCGTCCAGGGCAAGTTCAATATTAATGCTGGTGTTGCGGCCCTGGTTGGAAACCAGAAGTCCTGAAAAAAGATCATTGGACCCCACCTCTTTTTTTATCCGGTCCAGGCCGGCCGCATCCTGGGGAACCCTCTCGTAGATGGGAGCGACCTCAAGCCGCCCCGCCCTTGCCAGGATATTGTCCGTTGCAGCCAAAGAGCTGACCTTTTTTACAGGACTGAGCTTTTCAGGCCATGCAGAGACCAAGGCGTCAAGCTTTGGCAGGGGCGGATCCGCAAAGGCAAGGGTTTCCAAAAGTTCATCCACCTCCAGCCAGGTATCTTCATTCACAGGGGCTGTAGCCAGGCCAAGGGCCATCTTTTGGATGGGCAATGGCGCAGCCAGGGCCTCAGCAGCCAGGGCATCCCGGTCCTGTTGACTGATCAGATGAATGGACTCAAAGGCTAAAGTCAATGCCCGGACCCGTTCCAGGGTATGGGCATTGAACACCGTATCCTGGTCCGTGCCCTGGACAGAGAGCATGACAATGATCCCGTTGTTGGCGCCGGTAAAATCACCCCTTAACCGGTCCACGGCCAGGCGGCTCTCATGGTCCGGCGCCAGCAGTTCAGGAGATGGGTCCGTGTCAAGATCCGGCAGGGCCAGACCGGCCAGCAGGGATAAGCCTGCAAGCAATACCAGCACCGGGACAGGATAACGGGTGACCCAGAATTTAAGAACCCTGATGACCATGGATTTTCCTTTCTTTACGGGGATTGTGACTTTCGGTGATTTTGTGACTGATGGTCACAAAATCACCAAAAAAAATGACACCCAGGCGGGTGTCACCGCATAAACCCTTTAAATATAATACTCTTCAATATTTCATACAACTCTTCCGAGGGCAAAACATCCTCTTCCAGAGCCAAATCCAGCATGCCCATATAAAGCCCCATGGAAGCCACAATCATGTTGTCCACATCAGCATCCCTGAAAATTTGCTCATCAATGGCCTGCTGGAACAATGCCCTGGCAAAGGCTTTTTTCTCATCGTTCAGCCGGTTGTACTCCGCCTGGATATGAAAGGGAAGATCTTCCAGCACCATCATTTGGTGGCATTTTCGGCCCACTTCAAAGGTCACCATATCCCGGGCATGGGACTGCCAGAAAATACGGATCATCTTCTTTATCCTGGCCAGAACCGGTGCTGACTGGTCCATCTGGTGCAGGGTATGGATCAAATCCTGACTCTGACGAATCACCAGGCAGGCAAAAATATCATTCTTGCCTTTAAAATGCTTGTAAATCGTTCCTTTTCCCACCTCTGCCCGTTCGGCAATCATATCAATGGTGGTGGATTCAACCCCTTTGTGGCTGAACAGATCAAAGGCCGCCTTGATAATATCGGCTTCCCTTTGTTTAAAATCCCTGTCTTTTCGGTCTGAAATCCCCATATTCCCCCTAAAATTAGTTGTGACCGCCAGTCACAATATACGATTCCGTCCCCTCCCTGTCAACAGGGTGGGACGAATTTTCAGGTTTAAATTCATCCCCTGAAAATTTATGGCCACTATGGCAATCCAAAACTTGTTTTTTATTAAATAATGTTGTTTATTAGGAAAAACCCCCGACCCAAAAGGAGAGAGTTGTGACCCCATAGCAGAACCCAATGCCCAGGCCCCATAAAAACGCATGGATTATCACCATTACATCTGGATTACAGGAGGAGTTATGCAGTTTAAGGATTATGCCAATTTTCATCAAATGCTCAGTGAAACCGTTGATCAATATGCAAAATCACCCGCCTATCGATGGTTTGATGAAAATGGAAAAGCCTCATCCGTTACCTGGCAGGAATTTTACGACCAGGTTAAATCGGTTTCCAAAAGTTTAATTGCCCTGGGACTAGACCATGGGGACAAGGTCAATATATTAAGCTATACCTGCTATAGATGGGTCCTGACCGATGTTGGGAATATGAGCGTGGGTGTCGGCACCGTGGGCATCTATCAATCCAATCTGCCCCAGGACTGCCAATATATCATCAACCATTCAGATGCAGTGCTGGTCTTTGCCGAAAACCTGGACCAGCTGGACAAGCTTCTGGAAATCAGACAAGAGATCCCAAACATCAGAAAAGTGATCCTCTTTAACGGGGAGTATAAAAATGACGACTGGGTCATTACCTATGATGAATTCTTAGACCTGGGCAAGGGGATTGATGAAGGGGTATTTCAGGCCCGGACCCAAAAGGTGACGGCCAAAGATACCGCCGGACTGGTTTACACCTCCGGTACCACAGGCGTGCCCAAAGGCGTGGTTCTCACCCATGACAACCTGACCTACACCTGCCAGTCCGTCTACCAGAGCGGAAAATTTTTTGACGGCGAAGATATGTTTTTATTTCTTCCCCTGGCCCATGTCTTTGCCAGGACCTGCTGTTATACAGGGGTCAGGACAGGAAACCGGACCTCCTTTGCCAGGAGCATCAACACCCTGCTGAACGATTTCGGGCTTGCCTCCCCCCATTGGTTCATCTCCGTGCCCAAGGTGTTTGAGAAAATCCATACCAAAATCATCTCCGGGGTGGAGGCCAAGGGCGGCCTGGCCTTAAAGCTCTTTAACTGGGTCTGCGCCGTGGGTGCCGAGGTCAGCCAACTCAAGGTGGCCAAAAAACCCATTCCAGCAGGTCTTTCCCTCAAATACAAAATTGCCAACAAGCTCATCTTTTCAAAAATCCAAAACGCCCTGGGCGGCAATGTAAAATGGTGCATTTCAGGGGCAGCGCCGCTCAACCCTGAAATTGCAAGATTTTTCCATGGCGCAGGCCTGCTTATCCTGGAAGGCCTGGGCATGACCGAAAACACCTCTTTTTCCAATGTCAACCGCATTGATGACTATGATTTCGGCGTGGTCGGCCCTCCCGGGGCAGGCATTTTCCATAAGATCACCGACGACGGAGAGGTGCTGTTCAAGGGCAGGAACGTGATGAAAGAGTACTATAAAATGCCCGATGAAACCCAAGACAACTTTACCGAAGACGGGTGGCTTAAAACCGGTGATTTAGGATCCATTGACAAAAACAATGTACTCAAAATCACCGGGAGAAAAAAAGACCTCATCATCACTGCCGGCGGTAAAAACATTGCACCCTCCCGAATTGAGGGGATCATGGTGACCTCCAAATACATCAACCAGTTCTGCGTGGTGGGAGACAAACGCAAGTATTTGTCTGCCGTGGCCACCCTGGACGAAGAAAACATAACCGCCTATGCCCGGGATAACCAGATCCCCCATTCAAGCTATGCAGATCTGCTGACCCAACCGAAAATCAAGGATTTAATTGATAAAGAAGTGGCAGACAGGAACCAGGAACTGGCCTCCTTTGAAACCATTAAAAAGGTGGCCCTGGTGCCGGAGTTCACCATTGAAAACAATATGATGACCCCGACATTCAAACTCAAAAAGAATATCATCATAGACAATTACGAAGAAAAAATTGAAACCCTTTACACCTAAACGCTTTTGAAAAATTTAAAGGGGTTGCTTTAATTCAAGGCGGCAGCCCGGGGGCTGCCGCCTATTTTTAATTTAAAATTCATTGCCGGCTATCCTGGATATTTCGCAAAACAATTTTGCCTTAGCGGCAAGGGCCGGGACGCTGTCGTTCCTATACTGCGAACGGATTCTAACCCAGCAGATGAGGCAAAAACAGCCCTAAATTCAGGCTCTGAAAATCTCCCATCAGACCTTAAACTTGGCCATCATCTCGGACAGGGAATTGGCCCTGTTCTTGACCTGGGCGCTTGAATCGGCAATCTTTGCTGCGGCATCGGTGACCTGGGCCACGTCCTGGGAGACACCCTGGGAGGCGGACGCCCCCTGGGCAATGTTCTCATTCACCTCGGAAATCCCCAAAGAGGCCTGGGATACGTTTTCGGCAATTTCCCCTGTGGTGGCGGACTGTTCTTCCACGGCCGCGGCAATGGTGGACACAATCTCATTGATCTCCGAAACCACTTTGGTAATGGATAAAATCTCTGTAATCGTCCCTTGGGTGGAGGCCTGGATGCCCGAGACCTTTTCTTTGATCGCATTGGAGGCTTCCGCTGTCTGACTGGCCAGATCCTTGATTTCATTGGCCACCACGGCAAAGCCTTTACCTGCGTCCCCTGCCCGGGCCGCCTCAATGGTCGCATTCAGGGCCAGAAGGTTGACCTGGGAAGAAATATCGGTAATGGTTTCCACCACCGTAAAAATCTCTTTGGCAGAGACCCCGAGTTCATCCACCTAGGTCGTGGCATGTTCAGCCTGTCCCACCGCATCTGTGGTGATCTGGCGGGCATTTTCCGCATTCTGTGCAATTTCCGTAATGGTGGCCGTCATCTCTTCGGCAGCTGCCGACACCATATTGATATTGGTGGAAGCCTCTTCCATGGCCGCGGCCATGGAGTTCATGTTGGTGCTCATCTCTTCGGAAGCTGCAGCCACGGATTCCGACCGGCCCGAGGTATCTGTGGCGGATAAATTCATCTGGTCGGAAAGCAAGGCAAGTTCAGAAGAGGATCCGGTCAAGGTTTCAGTATCTCCCTTGATCCTTGAAATCATGGACTGAACATTTTCCACAAACATATTAAAATATTCGGCCAGCTCCTGGGTTTCATCCCCGGAGGTGTCTGTAATCCGGCGGGTCAAATCCCCCTCTCCATGGGCGATATCCTTGAGCATATCAATAATGCGCCGGATGGGACCCACCACCCCCTTTGCAATGACAAAATAGGAGACCGCCAGAGAAAAAATGATACTACCCAAAATGGCAAGGCTGGTCTTCATGATGGCGCCCGAGATAAAGGCCTCTATCATCTGCTTTTCTTTGGCCACCACCGCGTCTATATCATCGGTATAAATCCCTGTGCCCACGTACCAGTCCCAGGGCCCGAGTTTTCGGATAAAAGAGGTCTTGGCCAAATCCGCATCAGAACCTGGTTTGGGAAAATAGTACTTGAAAAATCCCCCTTCAGGTGCTGAGTTGCCCGCCTTGACCAGATCCCGGATCAAATAATTGCCTTTGGCGTCCTGAAGATCCCAAAAATTTTTCCCCTGGCGCTCGGGTTTTGGCGGCAAAAGGATACACTTGCCCTTGGAATCATAGATGAAAAAATAACCTGCGCCCTTTTCGCCGTAACGGATGGAACCGATGCTTCTCAGGGCATTTGCCTGGGCCTGCTCTTCAGTGGATTCAAGGTATACCCCGGTGCCGATAATCCAATTCCAGGGTTTGTACAGCTTGACATAGGATATCTTGTCCTGGGGCTTTTCAAACCCGGGCTTTGGCCATTTATAATCCACAAACCCGGCCGTTTGTTCTTTGGCAACCCGATCCATTTCTTTGAAAAAAAGCTTTCCGTCCGGATCCTTCATTCCCAAAAGATTTTTCTTATTCAAGGCGGGTTTAATGGGGTGGTGGACCATGAGACCGTCTGTATCCTGAATCCAGAAATACCCTTTCCCGTCAGTTCCCCAGCGCATCTTGTCAATAATGGCAATGGCAGCTTCTTTCTGTTCTGTAAAATCTGTATACGCCCCATCGTCCATGGCCTCAAACACGGCAACCGCCTGGTTCACCGCAGCCATAACCTGATCCCCGTATTCCTTTCGAATGGCATCCTTGTCCATGGAGGCATCCAACCGCTCTTTGGCAATGGTAAAGGCGGAATTGACCAGATCCCGGATCTGAAAGCGCTTTTCCTTCATCATGTCTGTGCTGTATTGTTGGACGGCAAGTTCACCTTCTCCCTTTAATGCAGAAATGGAAAAAAACAGAGACACACCGCCCACCAGAATTAAGGCAAGAACGACCAAAAGATTGACTTTTGCTCCGATTTTGAGCTTCATCATACCCCTCCTGTAAAATGTCCAGCCGGAAAAAATCCCCGCAATGCTAATTTTCGTACGAATTTTTTTTAGGTTAATCTGTTTGAGTGCATAAGCCCAAGGGCTCTGAATTCAACCGTGTTCATCTTTTAGCTCATTTTTTTTGCGTTATGACCTTTAGGCTATCAACCCTGGGATAAAGAATAGCACACTGGCCACGGCATGTAAATTTCAAAAATTCGCCAGCGATAAATCTTTTGGTGAAAGATGCGAATTTTCATTCGCCTTGCAAGTTGAAATTAAGGCCTTATCATATGGTCAAGTTTCAGATATGATATTTAAAATAAGGTTTAAGGAGGAAATATGAAAATTGCATTTCCAGTCGAGGAAGATAAGGGGATTCAAAGCCGGGTCAACGAGCATTTCGGCGTTGCAAAGGCATTCATGATTGTGGATATGGACACCCGTGACATCCAGGTGATCGCCAATAAAAAAGCCGCAGGCGCAACCTCCTGCAAGACAAAGTTCATAGACAAAGATTCAGGGGTCACGGCCGTGGTCACAAAATGTATCGGGGACGGATCCCAGCGGGGACTCCACGGCGAAGGCATCAAAATATATGCAGCTCAAGCCGAGACTGTGGCCCAGAACCTGGACCTGTATGAAAAAGGAGAACTCAAACTCTTCCACATGTTTGACCTATGCCAGGAAAAAAAGAATAAAAAAGAGGGCGGGTGTGGCCACCATCACTAATCCATTTCCACTCATCCTCAGCTGGACAGGAAAACTGGTCTATTTTCTCATGGGTTGGACCTATGAGCCCTTGCCTCCCTATTGGGAAAAAAAAGCCGTGGTCATCGGGTTTCCCCACACTGCCAATATGGATACGGTACGCGCCCTGACCTATATCAAGCTTGCCCGGGTCAATGCACGGCTTTTGGTCAAGTCCTCCTGGTTTTTTTTCCCCATGTCCCTGTTGCTCAAAAGCCTTGGGGGAATGCCGGTAAAGCGTGACAAGGCCCATGGATTTGTGGACAGCGTTGTTTATGAGTTTAATCAGCGACAGGAACTGGTCGTGGCCCTGGTCCCCGAAGGAACCAGGAAAAATGTCGCTGCCATTAAAACCGGGTTCTGGTATATTGCCAAGGGCGCAGATATTCCCATCATCTGCTGGTACCTGGACAATAATGCAAAAAAAACCCGGTGGCTGGGAAAAATTCATCCAGGCCCGACCCTTGAACAGGACCTTGTTAAAATCCAAAAACTTTATAAAAATGCTGGATTTTCCATACCCATGGGAGTTCAGTCTGAGTAAATTTAAATAATTTTTAATAAAATTACATCATCCCCGGACCTTAAGATTCTCTTGCATATTTATGATTTCACAAAACATAAATATGTATTTCCAGGGAATCCCTAATTTTATGGGGCAAATTTTAAGATTTACAAAACCACCTTTAGGTTCGATTCTACACCTAACCCCCTGAAAAACAATAAAAATGATTGACAGGGCAGGACTCTGTCTTTACACTTGAAAGTTCGAAATTTTGTCAGCAGCCCCTGGGCTGTGCCGCCGACCCCTTTTTTACCAGATTGGGACAACGGCAGCTGCAACTTGTTTACAAAGATTTTAGGAGTGTATATATGTGTCGTCTGTTTGCACTTACCAGCAAGGATCCCGTATCCCCCATGTTGGCCATCAAAGCCCTGGACGTAATGAAAGAGGGGCATGACGGTTCCGGGGTGGGCCTGCTGCTTCAGGATCTTGGCGAGCCCTTTGAAGAGATGAAAGATGCCCCGATTCTTTCGGGTATTTTCAGCGAAGAAGGAATCCGTCGCCTGGACCTGTTCATGATGGACAAAGGGTTTTTAACCAAATATAAAATCTCTTTAAAACCCCCAAAGCAGGGGGCAAAAGGTATTCCAAAACGCGATCTTTATCTGATCCGCGCCTATGAACTGCCCGAAGGCTGGGAAAATCTGGACCCGGAAGAACTGGCAGACAGGCTATTGAAAATCCGTCTTAAAATCAGGGAAATGGGAGAAGAAAAAAAGGACATGATCGTTTTTTCCTTTTGGCCGGACACCATTATGATCAAAGAGATCGGCGATCCCATGCAGCTGGCCGACTATCTGGGCCTGGACAGAAAAGAGCTGCACGCCCGGGTCATCATGGCACAGGGACGGCAGAACACCAACTATGCCATTAACCTCTATGCCTGCCATCCCTTTTTTATTAAGGGGTATTGCACCATGACCAACGGAGAAAATACCGCCTTTATTCCCATCAAGGACTTTCTCTCATCCAGGGACATCCCGGGATATTCAGGTTACCAATCCGATTCCGAGGTCTTTGCCCACATCCTCCACTATTCCATGGAAGAGCTGGACTTGGGCATTGATGCATACAAGCATGTGATCACCCCCCTTCAGCAACAAGATCTTGAAGCCCACCCGGACCATGAGTTTTTATCCCATTTGAAAAAAAGCTGCCGCCCCCTGATCATTGACGGCCCTAACTGCGTCATCGGCACCCTGCCCGACCATTCCATGTTCATGGTTCAGGACAGAAAAAAACTGCGGCCCGGGGTCGTGGGCGGTAAACCCGGCCTCTATGGTTTTTCCTCGGAAATCTGCGGCCTGGATGCCGTGCTTCCGGACCGGGACAAGTCCAAAGATATTCAACCCATGCACCTTGATACAGCCATTGTAAGCCCTGAACGCCAGGAGGTAGATATATGTCGTCAAACACAAGCCTTGAACCTTCCGCTTTAAGCCTGAATGATCTGCCCTGGCAGATCGAATACAATAATGACCGATGCACCCTCTGCGGCCAGTGTACAGCAGTTTGTCCGGTCAAAGCCATTGAACTTGTCACCTTCCAGAAACGGATCATCAAAACATCTGTCAAACCGGGGGCTGAACAGTCCAACCAATATGATCAATTTTACGGCATCCGCCAGAAAACATCCGTTGCAAATGCCTGTATCGGCTGCGCCATGTGCACCCTGGCCTGCCCCAACGATGCCATCCGCCCGGTGAAAAACCCAGGCCTGGACCGGATGAAATTTCATATCAATCAAAAGGGTGTTCCCCGCCGCCGCGGCGGCAGACGGAATGCCTCGGGCTCAGTGCTTGACCGGATCAAGTTCACCCGGATCTCCATGCTCACGGACCCGGCCCTGGATGCCGGCCGCCACGAGTTTGAAATGCGAACCCTTTTAGGGCGGGTGCTCTCCCCGAGTGAGAACATGAAACGGCTCAAGACAAAGGGCTGGATCCCGCCGGTCAGGGAGATCTATCCCCTCATCATCGGGGGGATGTCATTTGGTGCCCTGTCCCCCACCATGTGGGAGGGACTTCAGATGGGAGTGGCCTACCTGAATGAGGAAATGGGCATGCCCGTACGCGTGTGCACGGGTGAAGGGGGATGCCCCCCGCGCCTTTTGCGTTCCCGGTTTTTAAAATATGTCATCCTCCAGATTGCCTCGGGCTATTTTGGCTGGGACGAGATCATCCATGCCATCCCCCATATGAAAGAAGACCCCTGCGCCATTGAGATCAAATACGGCCAGGGTGCCAAACCCGGGGACGGCGGACTCTTGATGTGGCATAAGGTCAATAAGCTCATTGCCGCCATCCGGGGCGTGCCCCCAGGCGTGAGCCTGCCCTCTCCCCCCACCCACCAGACCCAGTATTCCATTGAAGAATCCGTGGCCAAAATGATTTTGTCCATGTCCATGGCCTGGGGATTCAGGGTGCCGGTATACCCGAAAATATCCGCCTCATCCACCTCTTTGGCCGTGCTCAACAACCTAACCAGAAACGACTATGCCTCGGGCCTTGCCATTGACGGTGAAGACGGGGGAACAGGGGCGGCCTATTCCGTATCCATGGATCACATGGGACATCCCATCGCCTCTTGCATTCGGGACAACTATCTGAACCTGACCAAAATCGGCATGCAGAATGAAGTGCCCATATTTGCCGGGGGGGGTATCGGCAAAAACGGCAATATCGCCGCCAATGCCGCAGCCTTGATCATGCTCGGCGCCTCGGGCGTCCAGATCGGAAAATATGTGATGCAGGCAGCGGCCGGCTGCGTGGGAACAGAAGAAGACCGGTGCAATGTCTGCAATTTAGGGATATGCCCCAAGGGCATCACCTCCCAGGATCCAAGACTTTACAGACGGCTGGACCCGGAAGATGTGGCCCAGCGCATTGTGGATCTCTTTGTCTCCTTTGACACGGAGCTTAAAAAGATTGTGGCCCCATTAGGCCGCTCCACCTCCCTGCCCATCGGTATGTCCGATGCCCTGGGGATTGACGATAAAGCCATTGCTGACCGCCTCAGTATCAAGTATGTGGTGTAAAAGGAGGCTGCCATGAAAAAAAGCGATTATATATTTATAGCAGGAAAAAGAGACGAAAAACGAATCCCTTCCAGGGTTCTTGAAGAGATCATCCACCAGCATATCAGCCGGGGGAACCGGAAACTCGAGGTCCAGGCATTTGGCCAGCACGGTATTGGCGGACGGCTCTGGGATGCAGGCACAGAAAAAACCCAAATCCGGATCATCGGCCACTCAGGCCAGCGTACAGGCTCTTTGGGCAACGCCAACACTGAAATTGAAATCATGGGACCTGCCTCGGACGATATTGGATGGCTCAATGCAGGCGCCCAGATCATTGTCCATGGAAACGCCTCCAACGGGGTCATGAACGGTGCGGCCCAGGGAAAAGTCTTTGTGGGCGGATCCATTGGCGCCCGGGGCATGACCATGACCAAGCGGAATCCCCGGTTTGATCCCCCTGAACTATGGGTGCTGGGGTCTGCAGGAGATTATTTCGGAGAATTCATGGCCGGCGGCATTGCCGTGATCTGCGGCCATGGGTGCGAAAATCGGGAAGAACTCTTAGGCTACCGCCCCCTGGTGGGTATGGTGGGGGGCCAGGTTTTTCTCCGGGGAAATGCAAAAGGGTATTCCAAAAAAGATGCCAAAGAAATTCCCCTGGCAGACAAGGACTGGAAATGGCTTCGGACCCATATCAAAAATTTTCTGGACAAGATTCAAAAACAGGATCTGTTTGAACACATGTCCAACAGACGAGACTGGCGGCTGTTTACCTCAAAGACCCCCCAGGAGAAAACCCAAGGGACCAGCCATCCTGCCATGTCATGGTTCAGGGACCAGATCTGGGATGCTGAACTTGGACGAGGCGGTCTTATCGGAGATCTTCAGGAGACGGAAAAAGGAACCATCCCCCTCATTGCCAAAGGAAACAACCGCCGGTACGTACCGGTGTGGGAACAGGGCCGGTATACGTCCCCCTGCCAGGCCGCCTGCCCCACAGGCATTCCGGTCCAGGACCGCTGGGCCATGGTCAGGGCCGATAATATTGACGAGGCCATTTCCATGGGCCTTGAGCACACCCCCTTTCCGGCCACGGTTTGCGGGTATCTCTGCCCCAGCCCCTGCATGGCCTCCTGCACCCGGAACTCAGCCTATATGAGTCCCATTGACGTACGGCTGCTGGGTCGGGCAGGGCAGGATATCAAACCGCCCAAACCCGCCAGAAAAAGCAAAAAAAAGGTGGCGGTCATCGGGGCCGGCCCGGGCGGTATTTCCGCGGCCTGGCATTTGACCCTCAAGGGCCACACCCCGACCCTGTTTGAGACAGGCAAGACCATTGGCGGAAAAATCGCCTCGGTAATTCCCGAATCCAGAGTACCCTCTAAGACCCTGGATTCAGAACTTGCCCGGGTCAAATCCTTTATCCAGGACATCCGCACAGAACAGAAAATCACGGCCGCCCTTTTTTACAAAATCAAAAATCACTATGATTTCACCATTGTTGCGGCCGGGGCAAAAAAACCCAGGACACTTCCGGTGAAGGGGATCAAAAGAGCGCTCTCTGCCAATGATTTTCTGGAACAGGCCAAACAGGACAAGGTTCACCCCGGAAAAAAGATTCTTATCATCGGGGCAGGCAATGTCGGCTGTGATGTGGCAACAGAGGCACATCGGTTAGGGGCCCGGGACATCACCCTGATTGATGTCCAAAAACCTGCGGCATTTGGCAAGGAAAAAGAAGATGCCGAAAAATGCGGAGCTAAATTTCGCTGGCCCTTGTTTACCAAAGAAATCACAGCCAAAGGGGTAACGCTTGCAGACGGGGAACGTTTAGCGGCTGACACGGTGGTGATCTCCATCGGGGATGTGCCGGATCTTGCCTTTCTCGGAGACGAACTGGTCACGGAAAACGGGTTTGTCAAAGTGGACCAAAACTGCCAGACCTCGGATTCAAGGGTATTTGCCATTGGAGATGTCGTGGGCATAGGTCTTATCACCGAAGCCATCGGCGCAGGGAAAAAAGCGGCCTTTTCCATTGACCAGATCATCCGGGGCAAGGCACCGGATCAGGCATCACAGCTGCCCATGATCGACAAACAACGGGTCTCTCTGGCCTATTACGACCCCAGAAAAGAGACCGCTGCCCTGGACAGCTGCGGTGAGGACTGTGCCTCCTGCGGAAACTGCCGGGACTGCGGCATCTGTGTGGCAGTCTGCCCAGAAGCGGCCATCAGCCGGCAAGAGACCAAAACCGGATTTGAATATGTGGTGGACGGGGACAAATGCATTGGGTGCGGATTCTGCAAAGGGGCCTGCCCCTGCGGAATCTGGGATCTTGTTCCCAACACCCCTTTGTAAATATCCACCAGGATACATAAAAGGGCCGACGATCCATTGGGTCGTCGGCCCTTTTTGCGTTTTGTATCCACAATATCCGGTTGCCGTACCTTCGCCCTTTCTCGGCAATCCCCTTTTTACGACGCCATCAGGTTTTAAAATCCCATCTTCACCTTGGATATGCCCGGAATAATGGTCTGGGTCCGGTTAATGCCTTCAAGCCGCCTGATATTCTGATCCACAAACTCGGCAATGGTTTCTGCATCGGAGGCCAGAAAATCCCTTTTCAGGACCACTTTAACCAGGATATCAATGGTGCCGTGAACCGAGTGCACCTCCTGAACCTCATCCAAGGCATACAGAGAGTCCAGAATCTGCATCTCTTCTGTGGCCCCGATATTGATAAAAATAAAGGCGGTAATGGTCCGCTTCATTTCAGGATAGTCAGGGGTATTTTTCTCGAGCATGGATTTTCTAAACCCCTCCATGCTTTTGGGGATGAGCTGGTCAATTCCGATGCCGTATTTTCGGTTGGTGCTGCGGTTCCAATGATAATAGGAAATATAGGTGTAAAGGTCAGCAATACTTCTTCCGGGAAAATAGGCCAGCAGACCGCCTGAAGATATAATGGCGGTCAGGGGGACAAAAATCGTATTATACCAGTCCCTGGCCGCTTTTTTCAGGTCACAGTCCCTGCCGGACTGGGATGCCAGGTAAAGCTGATGCTTTTTGATCTGTTTTTCCAGAAAATTATACTTTCCCACCTCGGTGAGATCTATGGTCTGCTTGAGTCCGGTTTTTTCAAAAAATTTCTTTCTTTCAATGTAAATCAGATTTTCCATCGTGTTTTTACCGGACAAGAGCTCGACCACCTTGGCCTGGATCTCGCTCCATCCCAACTCCTTGGCCGCGGCCACCCGATGGTTGCCGTCCAGGACATAATAGTCATTGCGGATCTGGTAAAGATTCACCGGCGGCAGACTGCCGCCTTCCCGCATGATCCGTTTAATATCACTGAACCGCTTGCCTGACACATATTTTTTAGGCCTGAACCTGGAATCAAAATCATAATATTTTCCCACGCTGCCCGTAATCTGGTCCATGGGAATGGTCTTGAGACCGTGCTCAACAAATTCCACGTCCTCTTCTTCAGCCTGCTGCTCATTAAAGGAAGAAACATGGTCATTGTCCGAATTTCTGGACTTGGAATCAAACAGGTTTTTTAAAAATTTCATCATACTCAGACCTCAATAATAATATGGCCGCAGGTGTTGATCACCTTTGTCCGGTTGACTTGGGTGATTCTCTGTTCAAACCCTTCAAACGCCTCATGGACATGCCCATGGATAAAATAATCAGGTTGAAGCTTTGCCATCATCCGGTTAAAACATTCAAAACCCCGGTGACATAAGTCTTCTCTGTCATGAACATAACGGGGAGAGGCATGGGCAACCACCATGTGGATGGGTTTTTTACGCCAAATCTGAAACCCCAGCCAAAAGATAATTTTTTTCATCATGGCTTCGGTATATTGATTGGGTCCCCCATTATACCACATAGACCCTTCAAGGCCCAAAATATTCAAAGATCCTGCCCTGACCACCCTGGCATGAATATTTTCACACCCCACTGGGTTGGACAGGGTATATCTGATATCATGATTCCCCTTGATGTAGTACAAGGGGGCGTCCAGCCGGTCCCGCAAGAATGACAGGTATTCAGGATCCATGTCACCGCAGGAAAGGACCAGATCAATGGGCGGAAGATCCTTGTTCTCAATATCCCGGGTCAAGTCCTTCTCAATAAAATCAGAAATGGATAAAATCCTTAAATTGTGGGTATGTCCCAGGATATTTGCCTTGCCCATGAATGATGTCCTTAACCTTAAGGTTATCTCTTGTCCTTTATGAATGTCGATTAAATTGCAGGGTTGCTCTTGGATATAAAATACTGAACCTGAACCCGGGTGCCGGTTTCAACCTTCATGGCTGGCGAATCCAGCACCAGTCCCACTTTTATTGTGCCCGAATCCCTTAGGGTGTCCAAAAAAATCTTTTCTGTAAAAATGGTCGAGACATGGTTTAAGGCCAGGGCTCCGCCCTTGACCTGTACGACAGGAGGAATAGTTCTTGCCCGGACCATAATAAATCCTTTGGGCAGTTTCCCCTTCCAGTCGGGCTGGATGGGAAGTTCTTTTTCCACCAGGGCGTCCAGGGTAATTTTAACCTGGGCCGGCTCAATCTTTTTAAGCTGGATACCCGGAGGGAGCATGACATCCTTTGGGGAAATGGGCAATACTTTATTACCCGCCCCTGAATCAGGCAGGATCAGTTTAATATTGATCTGTCCCGGATCCAGGGCCTTGATCAGGGGCAGTGCTCCGGAAATCAGCAGCTTGGCCTCTGATGCAGAGACCTGGGTGATTTGAAGTTTGGGATCAGGCTTGATAAACTCAATGGGAACTTCATGGGTGGACAGGGTCGACATTCCCCTTGAAAATACATACCAGATTCCAATGGTGCACACAAGACAGATCATCCCGGCAAGGGCCAGTTCCCGTGTCTGACGTTTCAGCCCCCTTTTTTTAGGATCTTCTCCGGCATGGTCTTTAAAAACCGCCTGAATGTCCGAGGCCTGTCCAATGGAATGGAATCTGTTTTTTTCCAGCACCGAGATCTTACCGCGCTCTTCAGAGACCACGATCACAATGGCATCTGTAAGTTCGGTCAACCCCAGGGCGGCCCTGTGACGGGTCCCGTAACTTGTGTCAAGATCTCTTTTCTGGGACAGGGGAAGAATCACACCGGCCCGGGTAATCCGGTTCCCCTGGATAATAGCGGCCCCGTCATGGAGGGGATTATCCGGCCAGAAAATACTGACCAACGCCTCTTTTGACAATTTCCCGTTAAGGGTGATCCCGCTTCTGACAAAAGAGTCCAGCCCCTGTTTTAACGGAAGTACAATCAGGGCACCGATCTTTTTTTCGGCCAAATCCCTCACACTGTCG
Source organism: Desulfobacter sp. (assembly GCA_028768545.1). Taxonomy (NCBI): domain Bacteria; kingdom Pseudomonadati; phylum Thermodesulfobacteriota; class Desulfobacteria; order Desulfobacterales; family Desulfobacteraceae; genus Desulfobacter; species Desulfobacter sp. The sequence goes on along the minus strand of CP054838.1, from coordinate 1,415,040 downwards.
ACAACAATCTCTATGGGGGTATTGACCTGGTGCCTTGGAATCCCCCAGAAAAAAGACTTTAAATTCCGTGTCCTGACCACACTGGAAATCTCATTTCTAAACACAATGATAATTACGAAGGTGGCTGCCGTAATCACCCCCTGCATGGCCCAGTTGGTAATAATGAGCCCTAAAAAAGAGGCAAACCGGCTGACGATCCAGAGCAGGCATACGGCCAGAAGCACCCTGAACACATTGGTTCCCCTGAACAGCACATAAAGCCTGAACAGAATATAGGCATTCAAAAGGATATCCACCAGATCCTGCCAGCGAAATCCCGGAAAATCGTATAGGAATTGTTCCATGGGCAGATCAGTCCGTCATGCTGAATCTTAGGGTTTGCATCAGTTGGTCCTGGTCATCAAGAATTTCCACCCGCCAGGGTCCCTTGTCCGCATCCCGGATCTGTATCCTGCTGAACGAAGACCATTTGGGAGGAGAAAGGGTCAGCTTCATGGTAAAAATAAGCTTGTCCCGCTTATACCACCGGTGGAAGATATGTGTTTTCTCCAGGACCGGGTCAAATCGTGAAAAACAAAAAACCTCTCCCCGGGAGATGGAAAAAACCACGGCCGGGTCCACGGGTTTGAATGTCTCGATGGCTGTGCACATCACGGCCTGGGAAAGAATTTCCTTGTCACGGCATTGCCCTGGATTCGGGAAAATAACCCACCCGGAAATGATCATCAGGGAAACCACCCATTTTGCAAACCATGTTTTCATGGCGGATAGTATACCCCATGAAAGGTGATTTTCAAAGAATTTCCTTGCAAGATCCCCTGGCACAGGCGAAGCCCTGGCGAAAGCCTAACCCGAATATTTCATGAAATTTTAAGTGTTTTGCCAAAAAGTTATATTATTACAATTGGTTGTGTCGTTTTACATTCTACGAAACATCACCCTCCGGGCAAAGCGTTTTACCTCATCTGCTGGGTTACAGTCCGCTCGCAGTAAAGGACTACAGCTTCTCGGTCTGTGCCTTGCAGCTAAGGAAAAAACGCTTTGTGAAATATGCGGGCTAACAAAATGTTCCCTTAAAACCGATCATATGAGCTAAATATGCAAGAGGTTATAAATAGTGCTTGCCATTTGAAAAATTTATGCTAAGTATTAATTTTACTCAGTGATGTCCGGTTAGGTTTTTGCTTGCTCAATAATTTTTTGATCTTTGACAATATTGTCCCTGTTTGAACTATGAGAGCCCTGCTCCTCGCAGCCAAACAGGTCATTTAGAATGGCGGTTCGCAGCTGCCGAACTCTTTTGATCGTGACCTTTTCATTAAACTGTTTTTGGCAATGGATTGCCAGTAACAGGTAAGTGATAAGGCCGCCAAGAATCTGAACCATAAGGCCGTATTCACTGCGGGCAATGAGATGATATACCTTCAGATGTTCTTTCCACCATTTGAAAAAATCCTCAATGGTCCACCGGAGTTTATAAATTGTTGCTATTTGTTCCGCTGTTAAATCATGCCTGTCAGTTGCCACATAGTATTTGACGCCAGCAATTTTATAGCCAACAACCCGAACAGGCCTTTTCGTCTGGTTTTGATTCGGAGTACCAAGTTTAACCAGTGCATCATAAAAAATGTAGCTGTCGGAAGGGGTCTCGTGGTTATCAATAATTGTTCTTGTTGTCCTGGTTTTTATACGGCAGACAAAATGTTTGCCTTGCTCCTGAAGCAGGTCAAATTCTTTATGGGATTGATATCCACGATCCATAACACCTGTTTGCCCCTTGGAAAGTATTTTGGGAACAAAAGTGCGTTCAGCGCCGTTGCCTTCAGTCAAAAAGATTTTGTTTGGGATTCCGTGATTAATGTCAAATCCGCAATGTACTTTGGCTTTTTTACTTCCTTTTCTGTAGTTCGCCCAGTGCATTGAAAGGACTGCATTTATGAGACTACCGTCAATGGAAACCAACTCTCCTAACTCGGCGTGTTCACCCGGATGACACTCAAGAGCCTGTTTATAAAGATCCTCAAAGATAAATTGCAGTTGTTCGAGTCCCCTGTGATTGATGGCTTCACAGAAACTACTACGGCTGATACCACCGTCTGGCGCAATATTTTCTTTAGCAAAAACATTCTCCTTGAGATCCTGAATTAAATGTCGGGCAGACTTGTGCTCCTGAAGATGGAAATAAACCAAAGCATTTATCTGGTCTTCGAATGTCATTTTTAAAGGGCGGTCTCCTCGAGATTGTAATTCCGGTGATTTTGAAAGTGACTTTATCAGAGGGCACCTGAAATTGTCAAAGTTCAGGGACCGTAGTTGTTTTTTAGGGACTGAGATGTGCGTCATTTGAGCTCCTTGAGTTAAATTTTCAAGGCGCACAAAAATTTTTACGCACATTTGTCAACACAAAACAGACTGTTTTTTCAATGATTTTAGATGCTTTTTATATGCAACAACCTAACCGGACACTACTGAATTTTACTAATTAAACGTGTTCTTTAGTTAATCAAACTTGACTGACTGCCTAAGATTAGGGTCTTAGACAAGGCGAGAGGTCACCAAAACCAGGAGGAAAAATGAAAAAAATTTTTGTTTCTTTATTTGCGCTTGCTTTTCTTTTTGTTGCAGCACCGGCCTTTAGTGCGGACATCAATCTGGCCAAGACATCCACGGTTGAGTCCATTGTAAAATCAGGCCAGCTCCGTGTTGGGTTTGAATCCGGCTATCTCCCCTTTGAAATGACCAATACCAAAGGGAAATACATGGGATTTGACATTAACCTGTCCAAAGCCCTTGCCAAAGCCATGGGCGTAAAATAGGTGGGCATAAACACCGCATGGGACGGCATTATCCCCGGTCTGATCACGGACAAATACGACGTCATCATTGCCGGCATGACCGTTACCCAGGAAAGAAACCTCTCCATTAACTTCTCTGACCCCTACATTGTTGTAGGCCAGGCCATCCTCCTCAACAAAAAACATGAAGGCAAAATTCTCTCCTACAAAGACCTGAATGATCCCAAATACATTGTATGTTCAAAACTGGGCACCACTGGAGAAAAAGCCGTTAAGCGGATGATCCCCAAGGCCACCTACAAATCCTTTGAATCAGAGCCCGAAGCCTGCATGGAAGTCATCCAGGGCAATGCCGATGCAACGGTTTACGACCTGCCCTTGATTGAGTTCTTCCAGGCAGCCCACGGTGAAGGCAAAACCATTGCGCTCAACAAACCCTTTACCTTTGAGCCCCTTGCCATGGCAGTCAAAAAAGGGGATCCCGACTTCTTGAACTACCTCAATAATTTCATCCGCCAGTATAAAAACGACGGCAGATGGCAGAAAGCCTATGACAAATGGATCAAGTCCAACGACTGGCAAAAAGAGCTTGCCGAATAAGATCATTTTGTAACAATTAACTTGGGCCGGCAGTTTTACAACTGCCGGCCTGTTTTGTAAGGCAGATTTATATGGCACAAAAAATATCCAATATCAAGCGATTGAGCAACCCCACAGCATACACCCTGTCTGTTATCGGGTTTATTGCACTGGTATTCTTAGTGGTCGGGGCGGTCTACTCGGCAACCATTGCAGTTGATTACCAGTGGCGCTGGTTCAAGATCCCCAAATACTTTGTATACACCGAAAATATCACCATTTATGCCGAATCAGACGGCGAAATTGAAGCAATTTCGGCCAACAATGAAAAATTTGACATCACGGTCAAAGATGAAGAAGGAACCCAGACCTACACCGTTCCCAAAGGCTCCTTTGACTGGGATGAAGGAGACATGGTCTCTCCCGGAGACGTGGTTGCAGAGTACAAGGGAGATAAGAAACCCGGTATCCTGGCCAAGGGACTCTGGCTGACCCTGAAAATTTCTTTTATCTCCACTATTTTAGGCATTCTTTTAGGCATTATCGGCGGAGTGGCCAGGGTATCTGATACTCCCATACTCAAATGGTCGGCCATCACCTATGTGGAAATTATCCGGGGCTCCCCCCTTCTGGTCCAGATCATGATATTTTATTTTGTGCTGGGTACCACCATCAATAAAATTTTGGCCATGAACGGACTGCCCACCCTTCATCCGGAATGGTACGGAATCATGGCATTGTCCATATTCACCGGCGCCTATGTGGTTGAAATTGTAAGGGCAGGCATTGAAGCCATTCATCCTGGACAGGTGGAAGCGGCAAGGTCCCAGGGCATGACCTATTTTCAATCCATGTTCCACATCATCCTGCCCCAGGCCCTGAAAACCATATTGCCGCCTTTGGCAGGCCAGTTTATCAACTTGATCAAGGACTCCTCCCTTTTGGGCCTGATCTCGGTGGTGGAACTGACCAAGGCCACACGTGAGGGCATCACCACCAGTCTCCAGACCTTTGAGCTCTGGTTTTTATGCGCTCTTCTCTACTTGAGCATGACCTTTACACTTTCCATGTTTGTTCAGTATCTGGAAAGGAGGACGTCCACAAAATGATAGAAATAAAAAATATATTTAAGACATTTCACGTCCCCCATGAGGTCAAAGCCCTTGTGGATGTGACCAATACCATTAAAGCCGGAGAGGTGGTGGTGGTCATTGGTCCCTCAGGATCGGGCAAATCCACATTTCTTCGCTGTCTCAACCGCCTGGAAACCGCAGACCACGGTCAGATTCTGGTGGACGGGGTGGACATCTTTGATCCCAAAACAGATATCAACAAAGTCAGAATGGAAATGGGCATGGTGTTCCAGTCCTTTAACCTTTTCCCCCACCAGTCGGTTCAGGGCAATGTGACCCTGGCCCAGAAACTGGTCAGGAAAAGGACTAAAAAGGAGAGGGATGAAAAAGCCATGATGCTTCTTGAAAAAGTCGGGATTGCCGAAAAAGCCCTGGCCTATCCATCCAATCTCTCCGGCGGACAGCAGCAGCGGGTTGCCATTGCAAGGGCGCTTGCCATGGATCCTAAAATCATGCTCTTTGACGAACCCACCTCCGCCCTTGACCCTGAAATGATCGGCGAGGTTCTGGATGTGATGAAAACCCTGGCCAAAGAAGGCATGACCATGGTCTGCGTCACCCATGAGATGGGCTTTGCCCGGGAAGTGGCCGACCGGGTCATTTTCATGGACGAAGGCCAGATCGTTGAAGAGGGCACCCCGGAACAATTCTACACAAACCCCGGCCATGACCGGACCAAATTATTTCTTAAACAAATTCTATAATTTAAAAGCAAGGTATTCCAAATCAGTCCGGCCCGGCCCTTTTCTTAGAAGGGCCGGGCTTTTTTATTCAGGCGGTTTCACCCATTTTTATTACTTTTTCCCATCACCATATTTTCAGTACAGATCTCTTTTATTGACACTTTTCCCTTCATTTCCTATACCGATATATGAGACAGGGGCAACCTGAATAAAAAAAGGGAATTTCAGCCATGGCCACCCAATATACCATTCACCCCATCGTCATGGGCACTAAGGTCTTTGACAAGAGCATGATGACCTATCAGCACGGACAGGGCCAAACCTATACCATCCCCATTTTCACCTGGGTGATCAAAGGCGGGGACAAAAATATCCTGGTGGATACAGGAGAAATGAATCCCATCCAGTCAGAGGAAAGGGAAAAGGCCATCAACGGAAAAATCCAAACCTTTGAACAGGGCCTTGCCCGTCACGGACTGAGTCCCTCAGACATTGATATCGTCATCCACACCCACCTTCACATGGACCATTGTGAAAACGATTATAAATGCGTAAACGCCGATTTTTTTGTCCACGAGGCAGAGTTGGAATCCGTTCACAATCCCCATCCCCTGGACTACAGGTATCTTGAAGATTTTATTGATGATGTGGAAGAAAACGGGCAGATCAGGGTGGTGACCCGGGATATGGAAATTATAGACGGCATTCGTGTCATGCACACCCCGGTCCACACCCGGGGCGGCCTTACCGTGCTCATTGACACGCCCAAGGGAAGGGCGGCCATTACCGGATTCTGCATCATTGATGAAAACTATGATCCCCCGCCTGAAATCCGTGGAATGGAAATGGACCTGATCCCGCCGGGCACCCATGTGGATGTATACAAGGCCTATGACATCATGGCCAGGGTCAAGGAGGCCGCAGCTATCCTCATCCCCCTTCATGAACCCAGGTTTGCCTCCATAGAAACGATCGGGGAATAATCTTCAAAGGAGAGGTCAAACAACGAGACGGTTAACCCTTAAATCCGGAGGTGAGTATGCCCAAAATCAACCTTGGCTGGTGGAACCTGGAAAACCTGTTTGAGCACGAAACCGCATCCCGGGACACGGCACTTAAATCCAAACTCAAATCAGAACTCAAGGGATGGACCGCCGCAATCCGGGACAAAAAAATCGCCCAGCTCGCAAAAATTATCCAGATGATGTTCAATGGCAGAGGCCCGGCTCTGCTCGGTCTGTGTGAAGCGGAAAACGAATCTGTGGTCCAGCGACTTGCCAATGCCGTCAACCTTCCGGCCAGGGATTATGCCGTGGTCTCCCATGAATCCCATGATGCCCGGGGAATTGATACCTCATTTATCCTGGATCTCAACGAGCTCACAGTGTTAAGCACCCACCACCAGGTAGTGATCAAGCGCTCTGCAACCCGGGATATTTTCTGGACCCGCCTCAGGGTAAATGCCACGGGTGCCACCTTTGTGGCCATTGCCAATCACTGGCCGGCCCGGAGTGCGGGGCAGTATCTGTCCGAACCCTTCCGGATTCTGACCGGAGAAACCCATGCCTATATTGTATCCTGCCTTCTGAACAAAAAACGGGGAGGGGATCCAAACCTTCCCCTGGTATCCATGGGAGATTTCAACGATGAGCCCTTTAACCGGTCCCTTCAGGAATACACCCTGGGAACAAGGGATCCCGGCCGGGTTCGCCATTCCAAATCCGGACACCTGCTCAACCTGATGTGGCCCTTGATGCAGGGCCATGATCCCGGCACCTATGCATACGGCAGTGACTGGAATATGCTGGATCAATTCCTGGTTTCCAAAGAAATGACCAAACCCGGCAGTCCCGTAAGGGCAAATCATGAGAGCCTAGAGATATTCAAGCCCGCCATTTTAAAGACCAAGGGCGGTAAACCCAGAAAATTCAGCCGGCCGTCGGCCAAACGCGGGGCTGACCTTGAGGGATTTTCAGATCATTTCCCCATCACAGTTGAATTGGATGTATAACGCCCAATCCGGCACAAAAATTTAAGAAAAAACAAAGGCCGTGAAAATTCAAACCCAATGGCCTGGAAATTGACAGTGATGTCCGGTTAGGTTTTTGCTTGCTCAATAATTTTTTGATCTTTGACAATATTGTCCCTGTTTGAACTATGAGAGCCCTGCTCCTCGCAGCCAAACAGGTCATTTAGAATGGCGGTTCGCAGCTGCCGAACTCTTTTGATCGTGACCTTTTCATTAAACTGTTTTTGGCAATGGATTGCCAGTAACAGGTAAGTGATAAGGCCGCCAAGAATCTGAACCATAAGGCCGTATTCACTGCGGGCAATGAGATGATATACCTTCAGATGTTCTTTCCACCATTTGAAAAAATCCTCAATGGTCCACCGGAGTTTATAAATTGTTGCTATTTGTTCCGCTGTTAAATCATGCCTGTCAGTTGCCACATAGTATTTGACGCCAGCAATTTTATAGCCAACAACCCGAACAGGCCTTTTCGTCTGGTTTTGATTCGGAGTACCAAGTTTAACCAGTGCATCATAAAAAATGTAGCTGTCGGAAGGGGTCTCGTGGTTATCAATAATTGTTCTTGTTGTCCTGGTTTTTATACGGCAGACAAAATGTTTGCCTTGCTCCTGAAGCAGGTCAAATTCTTTATGGGATTGATATCCACGATCCATAACACCTGTTTGCCCCTTGGAAAGTATTTTGGGAACAAAAGTGCGTTCAGCGCCGTTGCCTTCAGTCAAAAAGATTTTGTTTGGGATTCCGTGATTAATGTCAAATCCGCAATGTACTTTGGCTTTTTTACTTCCTTTTCTGTAGTTCGCCCAGTGCATTGAAAGGACTGCATTTATGAGACTACCGTCAATGGAAACCAACTCTCCTAACTCGGCGTGTTCACCCGGATGACACTCAAGAGCCTGTTTATAAAGATCCTCAAAGATAAATTGCAGTTGTTCGAGTCCCCTGTGATTGATGGCTTCACAGAAACTACTACGGCTGATACCACCGTCTGGCGCAATATTTTCTTTAGCAAAAACATTCTCCTTGAGATCCTGAATTAAATGTCGGGCAGACTTGTGCTCCTGAAGATGGAAATAAACCAAAGCATTTATCTGGTCTTCGAATGTCATTTTTAAAGGGCGGTCTCCTCGAGATTGTAATTCCGGTGCTTTTGAAAGTGACTTTATCAGAGGGCACCTGAAATTGTCAAAGTTCAGGGACCGTAGTTGTTTTTTAGGGACTGAGATGTGCGTCATTTGAGCTCCTTGAGTTAAATTTTCAAGGCGCACAAAAATTTTTACGCACATTTGTCAACACAAAACAGACTGTTTTTTCAATGATTTTAGATGCTTTTTATATGCAACAACCTAACCGGACACTACTGGGAAATTGAACAAAGACATAACTCTATCCAGGAATCCCATGGGTATTTTACCGGCCATCAAAGGCCCCGTATTTTCAAAGGTTTTTGAACACCAGAATCTCCATGATCAGAACGCTCTTTAAAAAAAAAATATTTTTGTGGAATAAAACCCAAGAGACAAAAATCATATATTTAGTCTCATCTCCCTATAACCAGGGTAATTTTCGATACCAGGGCCAGGAACGCAGGTGTTTGTCTTCATCCAGTTTAATCTGCCTGTAAAATCCCTGAAAACCGATTTCAAAGGAGAACAATATGGCCAGTGATAAATCCACAAAAAAACAGGTTCCCGCTTCAGAAAGAACCGCTTGCGAAGCAACCCGGCTCATGCTGGACAAGGCAAGAAGGGACGGGGTGGTCATTGACCTTGACCGCGGATACGATATGAAGCCCTGCCCCATCGGGGCGGAATCTGCCTGCTGCAAACATTGCTACATGGGCCCCTGCCGCCTGAACCCCAGAGATCCCTATAAAAAAGTCGGGGTCTGCGGGGCCACCATCGACACCATCATGGCCAGGAACCTGGGCAGAAACGTTGCCACAGGATCTTCCTCCCACAATGACCATGGTCGGCACATTCTGGAGTTGTTCAAAGGCATTATCGAGGGAAAAGCAAAGGAATTTACCATTGACGACACCCTCAAACTGGAACGGGTCGCCAAATCATTGTGCATTGAGGTTGAGGGCCGGGAGGTCTATGAGGTGGCCAAGGATCTGTGCGATGAGCTGGAAAAAACATTTTCCAATGTAAGCGGAGAAATGCCCTTTACCCGGCGGGCACCCGAGGCCACTTTGGAACAATGGCGAAAAGACGGCATCGTTCCCAGGGGGGCCATGCTTGAAATCATGGAGATGATGAGCCGGACCCATATCGGCTGCGACCAGGACTATAAAAATATCACCAAACAGATCAACCGGACGGCACTGGCCGACGGATGGGGCGGTTCCATGGTGGCAACGGAATTATCCGATATCATGTTCGGCACCCCCTCTCCCACCCTGGCAGATGTCAACATGGGCGTGCTCAAGGAAAACCATGTCAACATCATTGTCAACGGCCATGAACCGGCCATGTTTGAAGGAATGCTGGCCGCGGTGAATGATCCGTTTTATATTGACCAGGCCATTGCCAAAGGGGCCGTGGGCATCAACCTTGTGGGCATGTGCTGTTCAGGAGCAGAGATGATGTCCCGCCACGGGGTGCCCCATGCCGGCAATTTCAGTTCAACAGAGGCCGTCATTGTCACCGGGGCCGTGGATGCCATCGTGGTGGATATCCAATGCATCAAACAGGGGCTGGCAGAGGTGAGCAAATGCTATGACACCCATTTGATTACCACCAATTCCCGTGCCCATATTGAAGGGGCCACCCATATTGAATTTGACGAACTTGACCCCAAAGCCAGTACCGACCAGATTCTGGCCAAGGCCATTGCCAGGTTTGCCACCCGGTCCATGCCCGTTGAAATTCCCCAGATCAGCCAGTCCGGGGTGCACGGGTTTACCCACGAGTATATCGAATATATGCTGGGCGGCAGTTTCAGAGGCTCTTACTCCCCCTTGAATGAAAACATTATCAACGGCCGAATCCGAGGGGTGGCAGGGGTTGTGGGCTGCACCAACCCCAAGGTAAAACAGGATTCCGTCCATGTGGCCCTGGTGGAAGAACTCATTAAAAATGATGTTTTGGTCCTCCAGACCGGATGTTCCCAAATTGCCCTGGCCAAGGCAGGGTTTCTTGTGCCGGAAGCCGCCCCCCTTGCAGGACCGGGCTTAGCAGAGGTCTGTGAAACCGTGGGCATGCCCCCGGTACTGGGGTTAGGCTCATGTGTGGACAACACAAGGATACTCATTGCCGCCTCAGCCATGGTCAAAGCCGGCGGTCTTGGCAATTCCATTGCCGACCTGCCCGTGGCCGGCTGCGCTCCGGAATGGATGAGCGAAAAGGCCCTGGCCATCGGCCAGTACTTTGTGGCCTCCGGTGTGTACACGGTCTTTGGAGTTGGATTCCCCTCGATCAAAGAGACCAAATTCCATGACCTGCTCTTTAACGGCCTTGAAAAACAAGGATATGGGAAATGGGGGGTGGCCAAAGACCCCATTGAAATCGCCCGGATGATGATTGGTCATATTGATAAGAAAAGAAAAGAGCTGGGCATTGACAAGGCAAGAAAACGGGTATTGGTGGATATGTCAGACCGAAGGGATATTGCCTGATCCCGGCCCTGCCTCAAATAAAACAGATACCTGCCAGGGCCCTGAATTTTTATCACAGGGCCCTGGTTCAGGATAAAATTTTTAAGAGCAGTTTTTTTAAGCACAAGAAATATAAAGGCTTTTTTAACCCATGGGCCCCGAACAAGAGATTGTGATGGAATAAGGTCCTTTCCCCGGCCTGGGGGAATCCAATAAAAGGTTTGACAACCCTGGCCGGGGTTCATATATTATATTGATTAGCGTTAAGACAATAAAAACAAGGTAATATACTAAATGGGTCGAAAAAGCATATCACATATCAGAAAACCTGAAATTCTGAGACATACCTATAAAGTCGTTGAAGAAGAAGGCTTTAAAGGAATGACCATCGGCAAGATTGCCAAACGGATGGGCGTAAACTCTGGACTGATCATCCATTATTTCAAAAGTAAAGAAGGGCTGATCATGGAAATGGTGGATTTTCTCTACCAATCCTCCATGAACCAGTATCTCAAAGAACTGGAGACTTTGACCACTCCCAAGGAGAGGATGGAAAGCCTTATGGAAATCCTCTTTGACACCAGCGGCACACTTCCCCAGAGGGATGCCGTGTTCTGGTCCTGCTACGCCATGGGCTTTCGAGATGACCAGATCAGGGAAAAGATCAAGGCCATGATGATCAAATTCATTGACTTTGGTGTGAAAGAAATCCAAGGATGGGAAAACACGGGACTTGCCAGCGTGGAAGACAAGGCAAAAGCCGCCGCCAAAATCCTGGCCCTGTCAGAAGGGTTCGGCATCTTGAGAAATTCAATTGATGATCCGGAAACCATTCAAGAGGTTGCCAGGTTCATGAAAGAGACCACCCTCAATACCCTGAACTGCAGGTCGTCCATTGACTAAAGGCCTGAACTGAAAATCGTCATTCGGCCGGATTCATTCTTACAAAAAATCAAAACTTGCGAAATGTTAAAGGCATTTGATATTTTGTTTTTTTTGTGGCTGAATCCGGCTGAACAGGTCAGAATTTAAGCACCCCATTCCAAAGCGTGCCTATCCCGCATAGTCGAGCTATAATACCAGGGCCACGGACAATGAACCAAAAGACAGCATGGTAGAGACCATGATGGCGGTTGATGCCAGCTCAAGATCTGAGTTCAGCTGGGTTGACAGCACATACAGGGCGGTTGAGGTAGGCAGGCAGAAAAAGATCATCCCGGTTTTAAAGGCAACCCCTTCCACCCCAAACACCTTGAGCATGGCAAATCCGGTCAAAGGCAGAACCAACAGCTTGAAACAGGATGCCGCAAGGGCTTGGGTTTTGTACCTGGCAAGCCCTGCAAAACTCAAGGTGCCGCCAATGGAAATCAGTGCCAAAGGCAGGGTTACAGAGGAGACCAGGGCAAAGGTGTTGTTGAGGAAAATAGGGATTTCCACCTGGATTCTGGATACGATAACACCGCCTACACATCCGAGGATCAATGGGTTTAAGGCCAGGGCCCTGAGAAAAAAATAGGCTTTTTCTCCCAGGGGCAGGGTCTGGTTGGAATACCAGATCAGAACCGAAACCGCCATCACATTGATGGCCGGTATGAGAAACCCGATAAGAATCCCAAAATGCCTCACCCCTTCCTGCCCCAAAGTTTCCAGGACAATGGCCATGCCGATGTAGGTGTTGAACCGAAAACAGGCCTGGGAAAAAGAGCCGGCCTCGAACCCAATCACCTTTCTTTTTCGGATAAAAATCAGGCTGAATATAAACACCAAACCCACGGCCAGAATCCCGGCCAGGCAGAGCCCTGTACTGGACTGGGCCGTGGTGGAAGATCCCACCACCTTCCAGAAAAGCATCACAGGAAAAAAGATATAGTAGACCAGTTTATCCGAAGTCTTTAAAAAAAGATCTGAGGTCAGCCCCTTGGATTTGAGCAGACAGCCCAGCACCAGGAGCGCAAACAAAGGAAAAAGGGTGTTGAGAATAATCATGGTCTGCCTTTTTTTATTTTTAATTTTTTATCCACCAGACTATACCTCTGTTGCCCTGCCAAATTCAACCAATACGATTAATTTTAAGGCCAGGAAGGGGAACAATTCACTTGACCGGCATCTGATATCTGATATATTAGATATCAGATAATTTAAACTGGGGGTAAAACCTGCCCCCATTTGACGGAATTCTTGAATTCATATATAAAAAAGAGCATTTGGCATGGAAAAAAAAGGGCAGCAGCAAAGAATGAAACCACGGTTAAATATCTTATCATTGAGGGAACAGGTCTATGAATACCTGAGAACGGAAATGGTCACAGGAATTCTGGTTCCGGGCTCGGCCATCAACCTCAATAAAATTGCCCAGCAGCTGGGCATCAGCAAGACACCCTTGAGGGACGCCCTGATCCACCTTGAGCTGGAAGGCTTTGTCACCATCCTGCCCAGACGGGGGGTCATGGTCAATGCCCTGACCCTTGAAGATGTAAAAAATGCCTATGACAGTATCGGTATTATTGAAGCCGCCATTGTACTGGACACCTACCACAGGATAAAGCCGGCCCAGATCACCCGGCTGGAACGGCTGAACCAGCAGATGCGCAAAGATATTGAAAATGACAATTTTTCAAACCTGTTCAAAACCAACCTGGCCTTCCACGATGTGATCAATCATCTGTCTGACAACCCTTTGCTGGAAAAATTTATCCTTCCCATCAAACACAGGCTCTATGATTTTCAGGGACAAAGCTATATCCCGGAATGGGAAATGAGAAATTGCGACGAGCATGACCAGTATATTGAATTTCTCAAACAAAAGAACCCAGAAGCAGCGGCCGGGGTTCTCAAAGACATTCACTGGTCCTACAAGGTTCAAGAATCCTATATCAAACAATTTTACGCCACCTCCGGCAATGAAACATAATTGCCGGACACAAGGTCTGTACCACTTAACCACATAAATTCAAGGAAAGATCATGAATATTCTGATCATTAATACAGGGTCATCCTCCCTTAAGTATCAACTATTTGACATGAACAACACCCGGGCCGTCACCGGCGGGGTCGTGGAAAGAATCGGCGAATCCAAGGGAAAATTAACCCACAAACAATATGAAAACGGCCAGGTTCAAAAACAGGAAATATCCCGTGCCATTCCCGATCATAAGGCTGCCATGCACCTAATGGCAGAGCTGATCACCCAGAAAATCGACGCCATCGGCCATCGGGTGGTCCAGGGGGGGGAGACCTTCAAATGCGCCACCTTGATTACCCAGGATGTCAAAAACGCCATTGAGGCCAACAATCCTTTAGCCCCCCTTCACAATCCCCCCAACCTCACCGGAATTTGTGTGGCTGAAGCCTTGTTTCCGGGCAAACCCCAGGTGGCGGTGTTTGACACCAACTTCCACCAGACCATCCCGGAAAAAGCCTATCTCTACGCGCTGCCCTATGAATACTATACCGAACACAGGGTCAGAAAATACGGATTCCACGGCACCTCACACAAATATGTGGCCAAAGAGGCCGCAAGGCTCATGGGCAAAGCTGCGGATGAGGTGAACCTCATCACCCTCCACCTGGGCAATGGATGCTCGATCTGCGCCGTTGAAAAGGGGGAGTGCAAAGATACCTCCATGGGCATGACCCCCCTTGCCGGGGTAATGATGGGCACAAGATGCGGAGACCTGGATCCTGCAATTTTCGGATTTCTCATGACCCATACCGGCTTAAGCCAGAAAGAGATGGATGATGTTCTCAATAAAAAAAGCGGACTCAAAGGGATCTGCGGTTACAATGATTTAAGGGACATCCATGATCAGGCAGGCAAAGGCAACCTTCAGGCAGCCCTGGCCCTTGACATGTTTGCCCTTCAGATTAAAAAATACATTGGGGCCTATGCCGCGGTGCTCGGACGGGTGGACGGCCTGGTCTTTACGGCAGGGGTGGGGGAAAATGATGAAATCGTCCGGGCCAAAGCCCTGGACGGCCTGTCATTTTTAGGCATTGACATTGATGAAAGAAAAAATGTCCAAAGAAATCCCCAGGCCCATGCCATTCACGGACCCAAGAGCCAAGTTCAGGTCTGGGTGGTGCCCACGGACGAAGAGCAGCAGATCGCCATTGAGACCCAGGAGGTTTTAAAGGCCTAAAACCCCCTGTTCATAGAAAAATACCAGCGCCTGGTGCCGGCACCAGGCGCTGCCCATGGTCACGGATCCAATAAAAAAGGACAGGCAATGGATGTTTTCACTCTGGTCTATATTTTAAATGCAACCTTGTTATTGCTCCATGAAATTGAATCGGCCTATGAAAAAGAATGGGAGATCTTAAAACTGCCCGGGAAAATTTCCGGTTTTCTCCTCATGCATCTTCCCATCATCATCCTGCTTTTTTACGGGGTCATTGAGGTGGAAAAAAAATCTGTTTCCGGCATTATCCTGGCCGCAATTACAGGCGTTTCAGGCTTGCTTCCCTTTATTGTCCACAAGCTTGTCTTCAAAAAGAAAGACCGGTTTAACCGGGGGATCTCCAATTTAATCATCTACTTGAATCTTGTCACAGGCCTGGCGCTGCTTTTTCAGTCCTGGGCGGCTTTTCCCTGATACACACCCCCATCCTAAATTCTGAACACCTTGTTGGGCGTCCGGCTTAAAAACCGGCTGCCCTCTTCAGTCACCAGAATAACGCTTTCAATGCCAGCGGCAAATTGATCTTTAAAAATAAACTTGGGTTCAACGGCAAAGACCATTCCAGGCACAAATTCCTGGGTCCTGCCCTTGGCCAGGATGGGGTTTTCCACAAGTTCCAGGCCAATGCCGTGCCCCACAAATCTGGATTTTAGACCGGGAATCCCCAGGTAAGCGTCTGCATACCCCTTTTTGAGGGCCAACGCCTCTGATCCTGAAAATACCTGCTTGATCGAGGCACCGGGCTTGATCATATCCTTGATATGAAAAAGAATATCAATGGCGGCCTGGCTGGCCCCCTGGGCAGTTGCCGCCATCTCACCTGCAACAAACATTCTGGATTCGTCCATGTGATACCCATGGGCCATGGTGGCGAAATCAACGAGTACGGGTTCATTTTCCCGGATAACTTTCGGGCCGGCCCCAAAAGGATAGGCCGTGCAGACACCTGTGCCGCAGACCGGCGAATCCAGAGCGCCGGGCAATCCCCCGGAGGCCCCGCTCATCAGATGAAATGAAAACCCTTCTGCCCTGTAATGGCGCATCTGTATCCGGCCGGAATGCCCCAGGGTCCGGGCAAAGGCCTCAATGGTTCCTGAAAAATCAGTCTCCCTGACACCCGGGGTCAGATGACGATGGATAAAGTTAAATATCTCTTGGGAAATGTTGGCAACCTTTTCCATTTGTTGAATCTCATAATCGGACTTGATACTTCTGCACGCTTCCACCAGCGGGGTTGCATCCAGAAACTGGGTGCCGAAAAATAAGGACTGAAAAAACTTAAAATCCCGGACCGGAACCAGATCAAAGGCAAGGCCCATTTTTTCAGGCAATCTGCCGTGGCTCTCCTTTATGAAATCAGGGATGTCTGTGACCGAATGGACAGGGACGATATGGCCAACCCTGGTTTCTGAAACCGCCCTTGGCAGATACCGCCGGACAAAAATAAGCGGATCATGGTCCAGGGAAAGATAAAGCCAGGCATCCTGGGCCGTACCTGAAAAATAGTAATAATCAGGCCTATGGGTTAAAAAGACCCCGTCCATGCCTGCCTTTTCCATCTGAAATTTCAAACTCGCAATCCTAGAGGATATTTCAGACGCCGGTATAAGATCCAAAGGGAACAAATTGTCTTTCATAAAAAATCTTGTCAGCCTCTATTTATCACGGTCAAGCCAGCCGTTAATCTTGCGGGCATAGGCCTGGTTGTCAAAGGGTTTGGGCAAATGATCCATATACTCATCTTTTGCCTTGAGAACATCCATGGATTCCAGAAACCGGATATTTCCGGAGATAAACACCACGGGCAGGGTTTTGTTTGTTTTACGGATATGGGTATAGACCTCCAGTCCGTTGATTTGGCCCGGCAGAATATAATCCAGACTGACCAGATCAAAAGAGTTGTTGGCAAACAACTCCATGGCCAAAGCCCCGTCCCCGGCCCTTTTAACGGTGTGGAAAAATGGGGCAGAAGTTAAAATCTTTTCCAATACATTGGCAATGGCGGCCTCATCCTCTATCAGCAGAATATGTTTATTCCGGATGATATTTTTTTTACCCGGAATCGGCGGGGTCTCCACACGCAAGGTTTTGGCATTCAGGGGCAGGATGATCATAAATTGGCTCCCCTGATTCTCCTGGGTTAAAAAATCAATTTGTCCCCTGTGCTTGTCAATATATTTTTTCACGTTGGACAGGCCGTATCCGGTCCCTTTAACCTCACGGGGATAGGCTTGGGTCACATCCCGGCTTCCTTTAAGGGTAAATGCGGGAGAAAATATTTCTCCGGTCTGATCCCTGGGGATACCGCATCCGTTGTCCTTTACGCAGATGGTCAATTTTGAATCCCGGAAGGCTGTTTCAACAATAAGTTCCGGGTCCGGGGTTTTGCCCATGGCATGGACCGCGTTCTGAACAAGATTGACCAGGGCATGCTCGATCATCCCGGGATCCGCCAGTAGATCAGAAGGATTTTTTTCATACTCCTTGATGACTCGAATGCCCAAAAGCTCTTTTTTAAGCAGGGTAAGGACCAGATCTATTTTTTCATTGATATTAAAATACTCTTCTTTGATCTCTTGATCCTTGGCAAAGGCCACCAGGTTCTGGGTTAAAATTTTCCCCTGATTGGCCTGGTCCAAAATAATCTTCAGGGTCTGGCCGATCTCATCATCACGGCAGTCCATCAGGGAAAGCTCTGCATTGCCCATGATGGCCCCGAGGATATTGTTAAAGTCATGGGCCAGTTTACCGGCCACCTGACCCACAAGGGCGTATTTTTCCTGCTCAGCCTTTCGAATGGATTCCTGTTCTGTTTCCCGCCGCCGGGTCATGTCAATAAAACAGCTGCGGACACCAATGCAGGTATTGTTTTCATAGACCAGACTTGGAATGACCATACCCCAGATTTTATCCCGGTCTGCGGGCTTGAAGCTGATCTCAATGGGCCCGGGATTTTTTTCATCTTTCAATGTCTCAAAATGGTCCCGGGCCTTTGAAAGCTCCGAATCCACCAGGATATCAGTGATCTTGATTCCCTTGTCAACGTCTTTTTGACCACTCCCCAAAAAAAGCAAGCCCTCTTTGTTGGCATACCTGACCCTAAGATCAAACCCGTACTCGACAACAGGGATGGGTAAAAATTCCACCAAATGTCTGAACCTTTTTTCATTTTCCCGGGACTCTGACAGCCGAACCCCCATGATCAATTTCTGGGTGGCGGCCCGCCAGATAAAAAAAATACCCACCATCAAAAAAATCGCAACCGCCGCCATGATCGCCACAAGTCTTTTCCCGGAGATGGCCCCGGACGGGTTCAGACTGATAATGGAAAAGGGGGTACCTGACACCGGCGCTCTCATGGCAATGATCCTTGAAGCCGGGTCATTGTTCCACCTTCCCTTGAACTCAAGGATCTGGCCTTCTTCCACCCCTTCCCAGTCAATATTGTCAATGCCCGGCAGGTCTAAACCCATATCACGGGGAAGCGGCAAAGGTTCTGCCCCTGCTGTCATGGTGTAAACCCCGCCAAATTCACCTGCCTGGCACACCAGGTGGCGTTGAATGGTCTTAGGGTTCAAAACAGCAATTAATTGCCCGGTATATGCCCGCTTAAAATAAAAGGGATGGGACACAAAAATGTCAGAGCCTTTCCCCATAATCTGCCGTGATTTTTCACCGGCCCGGATCAAATGGGAAAACCTGCTGGAAAAAGCACCAGGCCTTCCCCTGGTATCCATGAGCACCTGAGCCTGGTCCGTAACAAACACAATTCGTGAATAAATGGGATCCTGGCCAATGGTCTTTGATCTTATCAGCAGGTGAAACCGTTTTTCAGCATGGACAAGACTTGATTTAAGCCCGTACTTCATGGACATGCCCAGGGCCATATTTTCAAAATAGGCATTCAGCTCCCGGGTATCTCCCAGGTTTTCCAGATCGGAAACCCGCTCTGAAAAATAATATTGAAGGTCAAAGGCCCTTTTTTCCAGGCTCTGTTTCAAAGCATCCACCCGTTGCTTTTCCATCTCTTTATAAAAAAGAGACTGGCCGGTAAGGGTAAACCCGATAAACAGGGCAAGGCCGCAGCAAAAAACCAGGGCTGCCAGGTGTTTGACTTCCAGGTGTTTGACAGTGGCGCGGGAGTTCATTTTAAAGGGCCTGGGTCTGAACCGGGAAGGCCTGCAAAAAACCGAGGATAGTAGGCAGGAA